>DASZRG010000051.1:0-83819 GCA_035549295.1 Patescibacteria group bacterium | reverse complement strand
AAATGATTTTTTGTAAATTTCATCATTCTCCCAAAACACTTGATCGAGCGGCGCACGCTCAGCGCCATATGACGAGGCAACATGAGCGACCAGCTCTCTTGGGTCGAGGTCGGTAGATTTTTCAAGCTGAGCGTAATATTCTGAATTTACTCTCCAAAGGTCTTTTTCGGAAGTCCCAAGAATTTTTGCAAATTCAGCCCGAAGCAGGCGACCAAACACCTGTGGATCAAACATGGTTCCATCGATATCGAATAAGAGTAACCCCACTACCAAATTATATCATCGCCAGATTCACGCATCTGTTTGGAATAAATTCTCCTCTCCCCGGAAGGAAGAGGACTAGGGCGAGGGTGGCATCACGCATCCGAACGCTTGGTTTGAATTTTGTCATCCTTGCTTGACCAGGATCGGACAAAATTGTCTGATTCTGGTGTCGCTTCGCTCCCTAGAATGATAATTTAATATTCGGGACTCATTCGAGAAATTTGGGTAAATTCGAGTAGCGTAGTCCTATGTGTGATCCGCCAGCTTGAAGCGTATCCTATAATCTAATATAATAAGCCCATGCGGGATCGTGTCGTAAACTACATTCTCCAAAATCAGGTCTTGTCGGCAATTTTAGTGATTGCGGTTGCATGGCTAGCGCTTGAAATTCGCGAGATGCTTATCGCACTATTCGTGTCCTATATATTGATGGCCGCCGTCACGCCCTATGTTGATTCTTTAAGAAGAAGCAGGGTGCCCAAGCCAATCGCAATTCTCATTCCGTATCTTATTACGATTGTTTTTATCATCCTTATCATAGTTTCTCTCCTGCCTTTTTTTGTTCAACAGGTAGGCCTGCTGCTCATGCATCTTCCAGGCTACGCAATTTCCTCAGCCAATACGCTTGGCATTCCGCTCGACGGAGGCAGTATCGCGCCGCTTGTGACAGCTGAGTTTGGCAGCTTCAGCACGGGAATAGTGTCTATTACAAGCAAGCTCTTTGGGGGATTTTTTGCCTTGGTAAGTATTTTTGTCATTTCTTTTTACTTGTTGGTCTACAAAGAGCAGGTTGAAGAAAGTTTCACGACCCTTTTTCCCAAAAAAGAGCAGGGGAAAGTCAAAGCAACGCTTGAAAAGGTTGAGGACAAACTCGGAAGCTGGCTTCGCGGCCAAATACTTCTTTCTGGCTTCATAGGTGTTACGACGTGGATTTTCTTGTCGGCTCTTGGAATTGAATTTGCACTTCCCCTGGCAACGGTTGCGGGACTTCTTGAGATCGTCCCAACGATCGGTCCCACCGTAGCCGCAATTCCCAGCATTATGGTTGCGCTTACCATTTCGTTTCCGCTCGCAATACTTGTGGCGCTTCTTTACGTACTGATGCAATTTATTGAAAGTCACGTACTTGTTCCCCGCATTATGCAGCGTGCGGTTGGGTTAAACCCGATTGTAATAATTCTCGGAATAATTGCTGGAGGAAAACTGCTTGGACCAGTTGGAGCGCTTCTTGCTGTACCGTTTATCTCACTTATTGTTGTGGTCAATAAAAATCTATAGCCAGACTATATTAAGCTCGCGAAATAAAAGATTGCGGCAAGCGCCACTATCATAATTGCAGCGGTAAAATATGACGAGTCATCCTGTCCTGGTTTTTCATTTCGGACGTCTTTAAATTCAAAGGGCTTGTCGCGCTTAAGAAGCACTTTTGAAATCCACCAGGGAGCGTATGACGAAACACCAGCTATAAAACCCTTCGAAAAACGTCTGCCGGACGAATAAACAACAAGGCTTGGGTCGATTCCAATTTTTCCCACGGTTCTTAGTTTTTTTGAAAGGTCTATGTCTTCACCCATTTTAAGATCTGGGTCAAAGCCGCCAATTTTCAAAAAAGCATCTTTTCTAACAGACATATTAAAACCGGCCATGTTCCATCCACCCGACACAAGTCGATCTATGCTCCAAAACGCCATAAACAAAAAGCGCCCAAAAGCGCGAGCGGCAACCGCTCCCGAATAGAGATTGTTAACCCCCGCGAGGCCAACAATATCCTCGTGGTCATATTTGTCAACGATTTTACTCAGCCAGTTTTCCGGAACCACAGAGTCGGCATCGGTTGAGGCAATTATTTCACCCCGAGCAGACAAAAACCCCGCCTGACGAGCTGCCGCGACTCCTTTTTTTCGCTCAAGCACAACGCGTGCCCCAAAGTGCGCGGCGACTTGTCGCGTGTCATCTGTTGAATTGTTATCAACAACAATGATCTCAAAATTCTTGTAGCTTTGGTTGAGTAGGCTTTTTAGAGTTGGCGCAATAAACTGGCCCTCATTATATGCTGGTATAACCACGCTAACCTTTGGCTTTTCGGGATTCTCGTGCTTTTGCTCTCGAGTATTGATATAGAATTGAGGCCTTTCGTCAAGATTTGTTGTCGTGAATAGACCACTCACAACTCCAGCGGTAATTATGGGCATCAAATTGAATGCGCTCCAATAGTCTCTAATCGTTGCATGCCCCAGTAGAACTGCCCAAACCTCATCTATGATCAGTGCGGTGGCTGCGCCAAAAAGAATTAAGGTAAAAAATCCGGGCTTACGCCTATTTACAACCTGGGACATCGCAAGAAGCAACAAAAAGATTCCGATCTCTGAGTGGAAAAATGACTGTCCCAAGATATTTATCGTAGGATACATATATCCCTGATGGAAGAGTAGAGTTGCCGTGCGAACAAGAAGGATCGTTGCCCAAAATGCCGAATTGATAATAAATGCATTCTCTGCTCGTTCGTTAGTTACGCTTATTTGCCTTACGCTTTCTTTGTTGTGCTCCTCGAGAAGATCAAAATATATGTTCTCAAGCGAGTTTACGGTTTCCGTAACCGAATATTTTTCGACTGATTCCGAAGCTGCAATAGACATTTTTTCGTGTAGCTCAGAGTCCTTAAGAATACTCGTTATTTTGTTTGCAAAATCACTTACGCCTCCCTTCACCAGATACCCATTTACGCCATCCTTCACGCATTCGTAAGCCGGGTCATCAACGGCAACAACGGGTACCCCAGACGCCAAAGCCTCCCAAACAACCAACCCTTGGGTTTCGGTTCTCGAAGCAAAAGCAAAGACAGACGCATCTTTATATACAAGATGCATTTTGAAGTTGTTAATTTTTCCCGCAAAAATAACGCTTTTATCGACTTTAAGTTTCTTTGCCATTTGCTCGAGCTTCTTTCTGTCAACTCCATCACCAACTATAACGAGCCTTGCTGATGGAATCTCCAATATGACATGCCTGAAGCTGCTTATTAAGTGGTCAACAGACTTTTCTCTGCCAAGTCTTCCAACAAAAAGTACGATTGGATCTTTATCGTTTTTTATGAGCTTTCTCAAAAAACCATGAGGCGCACTCCTAAAGCTTTCCACATCGATTCCCGAGGGAATTACACTTATTGGCCGCTTAACCCCATATGACTTGAGGTCTCGTTCGACTCGCCTGGTGGGAGCAACAATGTGATCAATTCTATTACTAAATATCTTCGTCACCTGCTCCATCATTTTAGGCTTGATAACCTTACCCCTCATGAAGTAGTGAGTATAGCGACTCCACATAGTATGGTACGTCATAATCATAGGGATCTTTTTTACTCGAGCAAGCTCCCATCCAATTAGCGTTACGGGTCCTCCTGCGTGTCCATGAATAATATCAAAGTCCATCGACATGATTTTTCTCATACCGCGATCTGGAAGATTTAGCGCAAGGCGGATTTCGGGAAGAGTGTTAATTTTAAACGAAGTGAGCCTGATGACATTTTTGTTGCGATCTGTATATCCGGGGAATTTCGGAGCAACGATTGTTACCGTATGACCGCGGCGCTCGAGCTCGCGCACGCTTTCAAGAACACTCGTAACAACACCGTCTTGCTGAGGCAGATAGCCGTCTGTAAAAAACCCGATATTCATAAAAATAATTTCACCTATATTATACAGTCATTACCCAAAATAACCTAAACAAGACCGCCTAACCCTTGACAAAAAGTTATCCACATTCGTATACTTCTCTGGCTTACTCCTGCCTCACGTCTTAAATGGAAGATCTCTGGAAACAAGTTTTAGCCGAAGTTCAAGTCGAGGTTTCACCGCCTATTTTTTTAGGTTTTTTTAAACCAACAACTCTTACCTCTCTTATAGATTCTGTGGCAACCATTGACTCACCAACGCACATAATTGCAGAGTATGTCGAGAAAAGGTATTATTCACTTCTCAAGCGAGTTCTTGATAAAAAAACAGGGGAAAATGTTAGCCTGGTGTTTACCTCAGGCAACAGCCTTCGCGGAAAACCAAAAAAAAGCGAGGGGCCTCTTTTTGCCGAGCTTGCCAGAGAAAACACGGCAAAGATTCGCCCTGCGCGAATTAGACCAGACTACACCTTCGACACAGTCGCGGTATCTGACAGTAATCAGCTCGCCTACACCGCAGCTCTTACCGTGGCCCAAGACCCTGGCGGGAAATATAATCCCCTTTTTCTGTACGGCACAGTTGGGGTCGGAAAAACCCACCTTATGAATGCGATTGCCAATCGAGTGTTTGATGATGGAGACAATAAGAAAATCATTTACATGACAACCGAGGAGTTCACAAACGAAGTGGTCGAGGCAATCATGAAAAAAACAACGACAGACCTCAGGCGTCGCTTTCGCGGAGTAGACCTACTGCTTCTTGATGACATTCAATTTCTCTCAGGAAAAGACAAGGTTCAAGAAGAACTTTTCCACACCTTCAATACGCTAATCGATCAAGGAAAACAGATCGTGATGTCATCTGATAGACCTCCGGCTGAAATAAAAAAACTCGAAGCAAGACTAGCCTCTCGTTTTGAGGGTGGGCTTTCTGTTGACATCGAGGCCCCAGACTTTGAGCTTCGATGCGCAATTCTCCTTATAAAAAGCAGAAAGTATGGAATAAACCTCTCCATCGATGCAGTCAAGGCAATTAGTGAAAAAATAGAAGACGCCCGTGCGCTCGAAGGTTTTCTCTTGAGAATCGCCTCCGTCGGAGTAAACAGTGGAGCAGAGATCGGTCCTGCCGATATTTCGGCGCTTCTTGATAAAAACAAGGCCACGCAGATCGTATTCAGACCGGACACAATCGTTGACGCCATATGTGACTACTTCAACGTTAAGTCGACTCAACTTAAAGGCGAGCGCCGTGACTCCTTTCTTATCACCCCAAGACACATCTGCATGTTTCTCCTAAAAGAGGAGACGAGACTTACTTATGTTGAGATAGGGAATCTACTGGGAGGCCGCGACCACTCAACCGTTATGCACGCTGTGGAAAAGATGAGGAAAAGTGTTGAAAACTCTCAAGCAACACGTGAGGAAATCTCGCTCATAAAACGTAAGATCAGAGAGGATTTTGTGCACTAAAAACTTAAATGGATTTTAAAAATACACAAAAAGTCAACACCGTAGTCAACAACTTATCCACATTTTTTTACGCTCATTCTTTTGCTTTTTTCCACTTATCAACCTATACTACTACTATTACTATTTAGAATAATTTATGAAAGCAGAATTCCTTATAGAAAATCTAGAAAAATATCTACCTCTTTTATCAAAAAGTTTACCTATCCATTCTCAAATTCCAGTTCTCTCTAACCTGCTTATAGAAACAACAAAAGATGGCATATTCGTTTACTCAACAAATCTCGAAATAGGAATAAGAGTTAAAGTTGCAGGAAAGGTGGAAGAAGAGGGAGCCGTGACCGTTCCTGGAAAACAGTTTATTGAGGCAATATCCTCCTTTCCAAAGGACAAGGTTAAAATTTCTCTTAAAGGAGAAAACCTTTCCGTTAGCTGTCGCGATGATGAGATAACCTTCAGAACAATCGCCAAAGACGAATTTCCTAGTATATACGAGGATAAGGGAGAGAAAATCTACGAATTTGGTGAGGGGGAGGTCGAGCAGATGTTTTCAGGGCTTCTCTTTTCGGCAGCGCAAGACGACTACAGGCCTGAGCTTTCCGGGGTATTGTTTTCTCAGAAAGAGGAGGGAATTGACCTTGTGACAACGGACGGGTTTAGATTATCAATGAAGACAATCAGAAACAAGAAAGTGCTGCAGGAGGAGTCTGTTATTTTGCCGGCGAGACTCCTATCTGAGGTTTCAGCTTTTCATAGTGGATCAATTTTTATGTATATGCACAAGAAGGCGAACCAGGTAATTTTTGAGAGTGAAGATATAACTTTGGTTGGGAGGTTGATTATCGGTCAGTTTCCAAACTACGCAAAAGTTATACCCAAGGGCGGGAAAACGACCATAACCGTCGACTCCCAAGAGCTTGCTCAGAAACTAAAGGTAGTGTCGATATTCGCTAGGGATTCCGCGAACATCGTTAGGCTCCAGATAGACGATGGTAAGATAAAAATGTTGTCAAAATCAGCAAGCGTTGGTGAGGGGGACGTGATTGTTCAGGTTGAGCAGGAAGGGCCGAATAATGAGATCGCATTTAATATAAAGTTTGTTCAGGATTTTTTGAAAAGTGTTACTGCGAAAAACATCTCAATGCAGGTGTCTTCATCTGTTGAGCCGGCCCTATTTAAGGTTGAGGGTATGGGGGACTACATCCATGTGATTATGCCAGTTAGGATTCAGGACTAGGGTTTTAGAGCGGGTAGATATACTGTGATAGGGTAGTTGGATCCGCCCGCTGTCGACGTTCCCGAAAAAACAAAGATAGGGTAGAGGGTCTTATTGTTCGAGTCTCGAAAATAGGCCAACTCAACTTCGTTGAGAGAGGTTTTTTCTGGTGTGGGAAGCGGTCCGCTGTCGGAATCACCGTATTTTGAGATTATTCCCCGACCCGCCGCTACCTGTTTTTCTGCATCACCTACTGAAAGGGTTTCTTTGTCGACGGTTCCTGTCAGTTGTGGAGGAACAGCCACCGTTATTCGATTAATGCCTCCTGATTTACTGATCCACACGTGTGCCGACGCGCTGTCCCCGAACTGAGAATAAATGATTCGACTATCAACCGAGTCGGAGAAGGGCAGGTCGATAAAATTTGACGACGCAAAACTATCTACTTGCCTCAAGTCCTCGTTGCCTACGTAATAGGTTTTAGACGAATAGTTGGGTATGAGCGTGTCAACGTATGGTGAGAATTTTTTTATCGCTTCAATTCCTATCTTAAGCGCTTGTTGTTCTGTGGTGACAGCGGAGGCAGTGTTAGTCTCGGGATAATACTGGATGCTTCCGCCGGTTAGATAGAAGACGAGATTCCCGTCACTCTGTTGGAAGATGAGTGCATCCCCATTTGTTGTCGAGCTCGTTTGTCCCTCGCCTGTAAAACCCAGGGAGCGCGCAATGTCGGAAGCTTTCAGGGGTGAGATTTGTGTTTGTGAAAGAGTGTAAATCTTAATTTTGGTTGGAAGGCTTGGTAATTGTTTTGGAAGGGTTACGTCTCCTAGTCTGTTCACAACGACGCTAGCTGGGGTTTGTATTGCTGGGGTTGGAACAACGACTGTTTCGGGGAGTTGAGCGGGGGTGGGAGATAACGCTTGCTGATTTGGGCTTGTGTTTCTCTGCGGGATTAGAAGAGAGACAAAAGCGATGAGAACTATGATAATGAAAAAGACAGCAATCAGCAATAGTGCTTTTGGGTTTATTTTTTTATTGTTTGGGTTATTTTCCATAAAAACATTCTATACGCCAGGCTTTGACGGCGCAATGTTTACTGGGTCACATGGAACGGTGGGCGTATCGCAATTTCTCGGTGTTACAGCTTTTGGTATGTATGGTGGTTCCATTCGAGCTCCCGTGAACTGAAAATGTAGATGGATTCCGCCAGGTGCATGTCCTGTTTGCCCCATGATTCCGATCCTGTCGCCGACCTTGACAGTCGCTCCGTTAGTGGTGTCAATTTCGGCTAGGTGTCCATAGAGGGTTGTGAAGCTCCCACTGTCTGTATTGGTTGTGACTTCAACCGAATTACCGAACCCTTCGTAGCCTGCCGTGCAGTCACCATCGCGTATGCAGTCGTGCACCGCAGAAACTGTACCGTCGTGCGAAGAATACACTGGTATGTTGGTGTTCGTGCCGCCGCCTATATCGATCGCTTCCCACTGATATTTTGCGAGTAGACCAGCATGGTCAGTTGATCCTTCTGGGCCTTGTGTGATGGGTCCCGTGGTGGGCCAATCGCCGGATGTTGTTGGTCCACAAACTTGTGGATTTGAATTTATTGTGTCTGGTGAGATTTCCGAATACCACTTCTTGATATTTATTGGAAAGTCAGGGTTTCCTTTGGGTGGTGGGTCTTTGAATGTACATGGGGCGCGGTGAAATCCGTCGCCACCATAGACACACATTAGATCTTCGAAGCCGTTATAGTCTTTAAAACTATTAAATACACAAGCAAGACTTTTATTTATGTCAGTTGTTTGGTTGTGGGTCGGGTCGCAGCCAAGAGCGTCCGTGTATCCATCTGGGTTGCCATCTGCATATCCGACGCCTGCCTGTGCTCCTGACTCTTCAATCCATATGGATAGAATAAGCGATGGGTTCCAGCCGTTTGCAACCGATTGATTAACTATTGTATCCCAGTTGTTAATTTTTGCATCAGGCCACCTTTTAAGAACATCTGCTTTCACACTGTCTGGATTTTGAGGTAGGGCGTTTGTGTCGTGAATAGACACAGAATAATCGAGGCTTCCACCAGCCGCAACGCACGCGGCCGTGTTGCCGGCAGCGGAGCCCGCAGTGGGAGCGCTTGTCGAATTATTGCTACTACTAAGAAGTCCAGCGACAGAGGACCCATGAAGGATCACGACTACAAAGACTATAAAAAGAAAAATGAAAGCTGCTGCGATTGGCCAGAGAGGCGTGCTCGCTCCGGTGACTGTAATTGTAACTGGTGCGGTTGCGGCAGCAGACCCTCCGGCACTTGCGACCACTCCTCCAACACCGGTTTCGATCGCTCCTGCTACGACTGGAGCTGCGGCGGAAGCCGCCGCCTCTGTCCCTACCGCGGCTGTTTCTCCAGCTAGTGCTCCACCAGCCCCTGTCGCGCCGACGCCACTGGTAGCCCCAGTTGCTCCGGCCGTCACTTCGCTACCCGTTGAGGCTCCTGCTGCAGCAGCATTTCCAGCGCCGGCAGGAGCATGAGCCGCCGAAAAAAAATCGCGAACATTTTGCCCCTTATTTATTAGGTCACGGCCTTGTTGCGCGTAATCCTTTATTCCCTTTTTCTTTTCGTCTTCATCGGGTGATAGGTTTTTCGGAGACTGCGGAAAAGCAGGGTAGTGATCTCCCTGTTGAAATTCGTCGCTATCAATATCATCAACGTACGTATTAGCCATTTGGTACGCCCGGGACTGTTGGGGCAGGCGAGTCTTGCGTGCTAGCCGGCGCAGTTGCCGTAGGTGGTGATGCTGTGGGCGGAGTCGTCGCTGGTTGGGCAATGGTCGCGGCAACAGGCGCAACCGGAGGAGATGGAGGAGACACAACCGTTATGTCGGGTGAATCCATAGCTGGAGTTGGAGGTGGGGCGATGGGCGCAGTTGGTGTCGTTTGGGGAACAGCGTCCGGAATTGGTGGGACCGGGGATTGCGGTTGACTGGTTGGTGTCGGTGTAGACGCGACCGAAGGGGGCGCAACTTCTGTTTGAGCGGAAACACTTTCCGGCTGCTGGATGCTAGGTGTGGGATCGTCTTCTTTTTGAATCAAGTCTTGAGGTTTTGAAGTGATGAGTTCGTATTCGCTTTGGGATGCGACAAACTGCGCCGTTATATGATTTTGTCCAGCAAAAAGTAATCCCTCTCCAACCTGCGCCGTGACTAGAAATTGTTTTTCACCTTCTGACAGAAATAGCGCCTTTGCAAGAGCCTCAACTTCCGACGAGTTTTGTTTTAGCAATATTTGTATCGAGGAGTTTGAAAGAATCGATTTTCCATAGTCGTTTGACAAAAAGTCTTCAATGTCTTGGGTGAGAGTAGTTACGCCTAGGAAATATTTTCTGGCACGCTTTGCTATTCCTTGCAGAAAAGCCGCTGAGTCAGGGTGTTGGATAAGATACCACGCCTCATCAACGACAAGTATTCTTTTTTTGAGTTTTGTTCTGACACGGTTCCAGATAAAATCAAGAACCACATGCATGGCGATGGGCCGAAGAGCGTCTTCGAGTTGGCGGAGAGAGAAGACCGTCATCTGATTTTTGATGTCATAGTTGGTTTGTTGGTTGAAGAGTCCTGAGAAACCTCCCTTTACGTATTTCTCAAGGCGGAATGATAGATCTTTTGCTTCGGCCTCCTCCATGTTGAGGAGTGTTTTATAAAGATCTTCAAGAATGGGAGGCTCATTTTTGTAGGTCGCTGGGTCTGGCGTGATGCCTTTCTGTTTGTAGCAAAGCACGAGTGATCGGTCCAAGATCGCCTCCTGAGTTGGCGACATTTCGCCGAGCATCGTTTTTAAAAGCCCATGAAGTGAAAGAATTTTTATTCCGAGTTGCGCGTCTGTCATGTCTTCTGCGACGAGTGCAAAAGGATTTATTTTAACTTCGGATGATTTTGAGAAATTGATGTATTCGCCATCAAGCGCATGGCAAAGACTTTTGTATTCATCTTCAGGATCTATTATTAGAATTTCCGCGTCAAACATCATTTGGCGCAGAAGCTCAAGCTTAACCAAAAAAGATTTTCCTGCACCAGATTTTCCAAATACAACTTCGTTAGCGTTCTCAAATGAGAAGCGGTCAACGATAGCAAGGCTATTGTTGATGGTATTTACGCCATAAAGTATTCCGTTTGGGTGGGAAATCTCATAAGACGTAAATGGAAAAGTTGATGCGAGAGAGGTTGTGTCCATGTTGCGAGTAATAAAAAGCTTGTCGATACCTGTCGGAAGAGTTGTCTTGAACCCGTCTTCCATCTGAAGGGTAGACGGTTTTATAAGAAGCAGGTTTGACGCGAGAAGAGACTGAAGCTCCTTGGTTTTAAGCTCTAATTTCTCGAGCGTATCAGCGGCTAGAGTTATGTATAGTCCAAACTGGAAAAAGCGCTCAAGGCCACGGGCTAGCTCTTCGCGAAGAGAGATGGCATCTTCGAGTGAAGAGGTTATCTTTGGGTCACTTTCTACTCCTTGTTCGGCGTCCGACTGGAGAGTTGCCTCCATCTCTGAAATTTTGCGCCTTAGGTTGCTCAGGACATCCTTGCTCTCGACGGGATAGCAGAACATTGATATGTTCATGGTCTCTTTGTAGTCAATAAGAATGGAGAGCCAGTTTGGTGAGACTTGGCGAGGATAGTCAACTACAAAAAAAGTTTTAAAAAATTTATCTCCAACTCGAATGTTTTTGAAATCAACCTCAACTGAGGAAGGCGAAATAAGATCTATGACCGAGACAGAGCCGTCTTTTAGCGCGGTCGCGGCATGACTTGGTCCAGGTTTGGCCTGTGCTGTCGGAACACCCTTTGGCGTAGTAGTCTGTGTTTGTGCAGTTTGAGGCTGTGCACTTTCAGCAGCAGTGGGCCCGTTTTGCACAGGAGTAGCCATCGGCTGTTGAGCAGTATTTGTTTCAGTCGTTTGTTTCTTCTCTCCGAATCCCAACATAATTATAAAATCACATTCTTTACGTCATTAGAGTTGAAATCGAGCGTCACAAACTCTTGATTAAAGAGTTCATAGTAGAGCTTTATAAGCTCATCTGTTCCAAGCGCGCGTGTAGTAAGTCCCATTCGTTCGACCTGCCCAAGTACGTTGTCTCGCTTGCTTATGAGCCCGGCTTTTATTCGATCTGCGGTGCTGATTTTCTTCTGGCTTGCGCCCGAGGCATTTCCCTGAGCGAGCGCTGTTGGACCAAGCTCCAGCTGTGAGAAGGGGATAACGATATAAATTTTTTTATCAAGAAGCCCTTCTCCTTTTATGATTTCCTTGATAAAGTCTCTGTAGAGCGTTAGTTGCTCTGCGATTTTTGGATTTTTTATTCCTGAAATTTTATCCTCAAGAAGTTTTATATACGCCCCAAGATCTATATGTCGAGAAACTATAAAAATTTGTATATATGACGACAGAGAATTAAGCATCGACATGTATCCATAAATTCTTGCGTTTTGTTCATCGGTTGATAAGAGAAAAAAATTAACAGACGAAACTTCGGCAACCATACAGGTCGCGCCCCCTTTGAAAAAAACACAATCGTCTGAAATGTCGACGATTTCAGTAAAATCTTGAGTTGTTGAATGAATTTTTTGTTTGGGCATACAAAAAGATTATCGCTGATTATTAAACTTATTAACAACGAAAGAGATTTATCTGCGGGAATCAGCTATAAAATCCACGTAAATCTCAGCTAGGCCGCTGCCATATTTCCTCCGAAAAGCTCTTGTCTTAATTTCTCTCGAGCATCGGTTGAGACGATCTCAAGTGGCTGGAAAATATCGCCTGCTAGGTTCACTTCGATCATTTTAAACTCATGAGTTTTGCTCGCGTCCTCAAGCGAGATGTGGTATGTGCCGTTTGAAAGTGGGGTAGCCGACGCAAACTGTCCGAGAGCGTTTGTTTTAAATGCTCGGACGGGTATATTGTTGGCGTCAACTACTTCAACGAGAATGTTTGGTAATGTTCGTCCTCGGGCATCGCGAACAATTCCAAGAATTACATTTGGAACGTCAGGGAGTGTTGGAAAGCCAGCCGAAAGAGTGGGGTTTGCCTGTTCGGTAGGCGCTTCTATTTTTGGCGCGACAGGAACAGTTGTCCTGCCGACGTTTTCGTCCCCCGTGCGAATTGTTGGCTCTTCCTTTTTGGGTTGAGGCGGTGGAGTCGCTATAACTTTTAGTTCTTCGGCTCGCGCTTCCTCTTGTGCCTTTTTCTCTTCCGCGAGTTGTTTGTCAAGTGCGGTAAGCTGTTCTTCTTTTTTGGCGGTATCCATTAGGTCGCCCGCTGCAGGTGTGGCGGTCGGAGCAGGCGCAATAGTCGCAATGCTTGGCATGACGCCTTGTGCAGTAGTTGCGCTGGGCGCAAGATCTGGAAGCTTTTGGACGGGTACATTTTTACCCTCAAAAAGAGCATGTATGTTATTGAGATTTTTGACCTCATCAGCATCGGGCCTAAAAGAGGAATTTCTAAGTCTGCTTATCAGCGCGGCTCGTTTGTCGTCTGCGCCTTCGTTGTTCGTTGGTTTTTGCTGCGTGGTGGTAGCTGTCGCTGTTGGTTTTGCAACAGGAGGCTTAAAAAATTCGTATGAAGCAAGGTTTACGCCGCGCTTTTTATAAATAAATCTATTTTCTGCAGGAATAGTTTTTGCAAAATTTGCAATCATAACATCCATGGGTCTTCCCTCAATCGGTATAAAGGCGAGCGCAGCGCCAATACTCGCGAAAATAAGCATGAATGGTACCTTTATAAAAAGATTTATATGAAGAACAAACATAACCGTTGTGAGTATGCCAAATCCTAGAAGATATAGGAATTGTTTGACCGTAACACTTCCGATTAGCTTAAACTTGAAGCCTGTGACGTCCTGCGGAATAGGGTGGTTTTCCATGTAGATTAGCGTATAACGTGAAAATTTTCAATGCAAGATTATCAAAGTGGGTCAAAATTATGGGCCTTTATGCGTAGATGTGAAAAGCGGGTGTACCTAGGCGGCCGCTGACGTGGCGTAGTCTGCGCTTCCACCTCCGCCGAATAGGAAATTGGCTCCGGTCTTTGCTCCGCTGAACGCAAGGCCTGCCACGGGGGCAAACGCTCCTCCTGTTGCAATGCTGCCTCCAACAACGCTAGCCGCGGCAGCTGCTCCCAGTGCCCACCATAGATATTTCCATTTGAACATCGACAGGGCGTCGGTGATTCCAGCTGCTTTGAGTTTTTCATCGATTTGCTTGTTTTCGCCCGATGCCGCAAGGGCTTTATCAAAGCGATCTCCGAACTTTTCGTGCAACATTCGCCATTCGTCGTTTGAGAATGATAACTCTCCTGTTGTCCTCCCCAATATTGTTTTGTCTCGGAGCCCACGGGCTAGGAAAAGGTCCTTAAGAACTGTGTCTTTGTAGTCATCGCCGACCTTTTTGTAGAAAGCATCAAATTTTTCTTTCTTAATCTTGATGTTGTCATCAACTTCTTGCTTTTGGTCATCATTGAGGGAGGCATAGTCTACGCCAGCAAAGAGCTGCCCCGCGACCTTATCTCTTGCTGGGCCTTCCTCAAGACCTAAGAGATCGTATCCGGCCATGCCCGCGACGCGTTCCATGGCTCCGTCTTCTCCTTTCTGAATAAGACTATCGGCATGGAGCCTGATTTCGTTTCTGTTGGGTTCGCGCTTCTTCTTTTTGTCATTAAAAGGATTAAGCTTGTCAAGTTCATCTTTATACTTTTTGGCCCATGCCTCGCTCTCTTTGTCTCCTTTTTTCCGTGCCTCCTCCTGCATCTTCTCAAGCTTCGCTTTGTGTAGGCCGTCTAGTTTTCCAGCCCTTTCGGAGAGTAGTTCATTGATTGAGGTCGACAGTAGTCCTTTCATGTCTTCCGCGATTGCTCTTTCTTCGCGAAGTCTCGTGGCTCGCTCAGCGTCAGTTTCGGCAGTGTCAGTTTTTTTAAGCTCTATTCGGGCGTTGTGTAGATCAAGTTGCCTGTCAACTAGTCTACCGCCAATCTCTGCGACTCCACCCCTATAGTTTCCGTCTGGCTGTTTTTCCCCATAAATTGCATATTTTATTTCGTCAACTTGTCTTGCTCTGTCTTTAATCAAATTGTCGTCGTTCAGGCCGATTTTAGATTTAACATCGTTAAGATTCGCAGTTGCAGTCGCCAGGCTGTTAAGTGCCGCGGTTGCATCGGCTCTTCTTAATGCTATTTTGTTTCTAATGCTGTCCTTAAGGGCAGGATTGGTTGCGGTCCCCGCGTCGCTTTCCAGTTTTGCAATTTCAGCTTCTATATTGCCTTTTACTGTGTTCGCTGTGTCGAATGCAACTCGCGCAGTTTGGTAGTCTGCATAATTTTGGGGAGAGGTGATGCCAATCAGTTTGAGCCTCTCTTGGTATAATTGGTCTTGCATTCTGCTAGACGTTGCGCCGCTCTCAAGCTCGGTCTTCACTCTGTTTTTTACCGCCGCAATTTCTGTGATAGGAATTCCCGCGCTTCTTACTAGATTGTCAAGCGTATCGTTCACGCCCTTTTCTGCCTTTGTTTGAGCTTCTTCTGCAAGTCGTCTTTCTTCTGTTTTTGCAAGAGGCTTGAGCTCTGAGATGCGTTTCTGAAACGCCTCCATGTTGTCCAGGATTAGTTCATTCAGTCTTGGGTCACTTGCGAGGACCTGATCAATATAGTCCCTTCTTTCTGTGGCGCCAATTGTTTTAAGTTCAGGAAATATAGTGTTGAGACCACCTTCAGCGCAAAGCGTATCGAGCGCGTTTTCTCTCAGTTTTATAAAGTCGGCAGATCTGATTCCATGCTGTCTGCGAGCCTCATCGATTGGTTTTCCGTCTCTGGCTGCTTCTTTTCTGATTTGAGTATAGGTAAGCGCTTGTTCGTTTTTTTTATAGATATCACGAGCATGGTTGTAGTTTTCTCGGCCCAGAGCGCCAACGCCTGTGAGGTCAACTTTTCCGGTTGTTTTATCCAGTCTTCCTTCTCCCCCTGTAAAACCCACCAGAAAGGCTTCTTCGCTTCGGTCGTCAAAGTCTCTGTAGGAGGCATTGTGTGAAATTCTTTCGGCAACACTTTTTTGTCCATTTCGTACATCGATGAGCTCGTTTGCCATTCTGTGGGCTTCGTCAAATTTGGGATCTATGCCTGTCGGAAGAGTCGATTTCTCAGGCCCCATTCCGAGAGCAACATTTTCCGGATTTTTAATATCAGCCATATTAGTTTTGTGTTTGGTGAATAAGTTCGTTTAGTTTTTCCTCGGTTGCCGCGATTTGTTGCTGATCTGCTTCTTCGGCGTCATTTTCTTCAAAAGAGACTAGGGCTTGTTTGAAGATGGGGTATCTTAGCGCAAGCTCTTCTGTCCAGACCTTTAGCTCGTATTTATCTTTGGTGTCATTAAAATTTAAAACAATAAATCTCGATGCTTCTCGAGATTCCTCAGGTGATATATGCCCACTTTTTAAGGCCTCAGCCATGATTTTGGTGAATTCCTCAAGTAGTGCTTCGCGACGAGCCGCAAAATCGGCATTTTGATCCATAACAAAAGAATATAGGAATGTGGAGCTTGTTGTCAAGAAAACAGGCTATTTGGGGGCGATACGGCTCACCCCCGTGAGACCCGACACGAGTCCTAGGATGAAGAAGGACATGATGACGATCACAAGCCCGAAGATAGCGTAGATGAGAGTTTTGCGGGCAGTTGAGATTTTCTCCGGATCACCCTCTGACATAACCAGTCTAATTCCGGCATAGACTATGAGAAAAACGCAAACAATTCCGGCGAACATGACTAAAAAATTTATTACGTTTTGAATAACTACCGGTATACAGGCGAGCGTTGCGACCCCATCCTTGTAGCAGCCCTGAAGGCTTGTTGTTTGAATTGTAGCCATAGTTTAGTTATACACGAGAGCCGTCAGGGGTATCAAGGGCATCAAGAGTATCAAGGGTATCGCAAGCAGTTGTTCCGATCGGTTTAAGCTATAGGGTAACGAAGCCCGTATTGGTTAGGTCTCACGTTTAACGTAACCAAAGGACGAAACTGGCATCGTAGCCTAAAACGATAAACCAATTTTAAATTCGGGTAGAGCAATAATACTGCTGTACAGGCCGCCTACTGGCCGCCTTTAATCTGGTTAAGAGTTTGGATATGAAGATTGGTTAGCGATCCGAGACCGAGAGCCGTGATAACAACGTTAATTATGACAAACGAGAGCGCGATAACGATAAGACCGATAACGGCTGCGATAATGTGATTTCGAGCATCAGAGACTCTCTGTTTGTCTCCTCCTGACGTGATCCATTGAAGTGCTCCGATGACGATGAACATAAGAGCTGCAAGAATCGCAAAGATGATGATAAACGCAACGATAAAAGTAATGATAGAGCCGAGCGAGGTGTTGGCTGGAATCGTTCCGTTAGCTTGTCCAACGGAGGCGTTAAGCACGCTGTCATCAGCAAGAGCAGGAATGGCAGTTGCGAGAAGTGCGGCGGAGGCTAGTGCCGGTGATAAAAACTTCCTCATGAGACAATTACAGCATGTTTTAAAAAGATTGTCAAGCCTAGTTCCTGGTAATAGCCTAAAACCTTGATCCCCTCTCTTGTTGGGAGAGGGGTGTCCTGCGAAGCAGGGCAGATGAGGGGCGGTTTACCCAGAGGCAATACGCTACGCGAATACGCCCGAATGTTAACGAATATGCTCGAATGCTTGATTTGATTAATAACCCTTAGATAAGCCCACGAGGCGTGTTAATCATAATGATCATTCGGAACCCATTCGGATAATTCGGGTAAATTAGGGTAGTGTGTAGTCCATGTTCGTGGCGTCTAAATCTTCCGTGCGCTACAATATCAAGGTGATGAATCGAAAGCTAGGGCTCGCCTTGATTGCAATAGTCTTTCTCGCCTTCTTCGCAAAATCTGCAACAAATATTGATCCGGATTTTGGTTGGCATCTGCGAATGGGCGAACTTATTCTCAAGAGTGGAATTCCCGCGACTGACCCTTTTTCATACACAATGCCGTCTTTCCCGTTTATCGATCACGAATGGGGGTTGAACTTGTTGCTGGCGGCTTTATTCTCGCAGGGAGCCATTCTTCTCGAAGCGTTGTTTGCTGCGCTTGCGACGGCGAGTCTTTTTGTTTGTTTTTCGCCGACAAAAAGCAAATTCAATATTGTTCTGCTTGTGTTGTCAACGGCCGCGCTGCTTACATTTGCTGGGGTTAGGACGCAGGTGGTTTCATGGTTTCTTCTTGC
Source organism: Patescibacteria group bacterium (assembly GCA_035549295.1). Lineage (GTDB taxonomy): Bacteria > Patescibacteriota > Microgenomatia > Levybacterales > GWA1-39-11 > GWA1-39-11. The sequence continues at coordinate 65,948 of DASZRG010000051.1, read as the reverse complement.
GCTGTTTTTAAAAGCTCTTCTGGATGATGTAGTTTATTTAAAAACGCGTTTTCTTATACCAATTCTAATTTTATTCTGGGCAAATCTTCATGGAAGCGTCGGGTTGCCGATTGTCCTGTTGGGGGTATTTTTGTGTGTTAGGATTTTTCAAAGAAAAATATTGTTGTCTGATGTTGCAATTTTCTTTGCCAGTGTTCTTGCGACGCTTACAAACCCCTACGGAATAAGGCTCTGGAGCGAAATCCTCTCCCAAGCAACAGATGCCTCTCTTAGGTTCAGTATCTCAGAGTGGCTTCCGGCCGTATTCTTCATAAATTTTCCACTAATTCTGCTAGCCGCGGTGGAAACACCCCTGATGTACAAGTATCGAGGCAAGATCTTAGCGCTAGAACAAGTCTTTTTCGTCTTCCTTTTTTTTCTCGCGGTATCGTCTGTAAGAAACGTTCCATATTTTATTTTGATAAATCTTTTTGTAGCTCCTGCGCTTTTCGAAAATTTTTACTCAAGCCTTAGAAAAACCGCGCAGAAGAGTAGGCTTAATTTTGCGCTCTCCGCCTTATTGACGATTTCTCTCGCGAGTTTTATTTTCCGCATCTATTATTATTCTGTCGGTGAGGGCGTAGTTAACAAAAACTATTATCCTACGGATCAGGTAATCGATTTTTTAAAGCAAGAGAAGGTTTCCGGCAACTTATTTTCGATTTACAACTGGGGTGGATATTTGGACTGGAAAGTTCCAGAAAAAAAAGTTTTTGTTGATGGCCGAATGCCGTCGTGGAGATTTGTCGCGCCAAGCGGGCAGAGCAATTCTGCCTTCTATGATTATCAAGCGCTTATGTCCGAAAAAAGTAATTATAAAAAAATCTTTGATAAATTCAATGTCCGCCTTGTTTTGCTGCCTAAGCCCAAGAAAAAATCGCAGGACCTCACAGGCTTGATAGCCTCATTATTCATAAAAAATCAAAAAAGCTTTGATTTAGCAAAAACTCTTACGAAAGACGGGTGGCGAATTGTTTATCATGACAACTCAGATGTTGTCTTTATAAAGTAATTTTAATTTCCTGAGATTAGATTCTGTACTCCTAGGGCGCTTGTTATAACGTTTACAATAACGAGTGCAAGAGACATCACAATGAGTCCAAAGACTGCATATATCAAAATCCTCCTCGATTTGTTAAGTGACTCTTTGTCGCCGCGAGACTGTACCCAATGAAGACCGCCGTATACAAAAAAGCCAAGAGACATAAGTATTCCAAAAACCATCGCGGCTTGTAAAAGCGTTGTGACAAGTGCGCCGAGTGACACTCCGGACGGAATGTCTGCGGGGGTTTGTATCTGGACCGGGGTGCTGTCGGCTCCCTGGGGAATAGAGAGAGATAATAACTCCTTCATGTTATCGGCTAAATCCTGGAAGTCGAAGTATATCGACCCCTATAATTTCAAGTATAACAATCGACAAAACTATAAACAACAACCCGACTATGGCGGACGTCAATGTCTCACGAGCTGCTGCGATTTTTTCCTTGTCGCCGCGCGACATCATGATGATATAGCCTGAATAAATAATGATTATGAGTCCCCCAAAAGTGGCAAGCATCAGCATAAATTCAAAAAGACTTTTGACGAACCCCTCGGGTGTTACGCTCATATTGCCTATCGCGGTTCTTACTGCTGCACACGTTTGAAGATCACCGGAGGTGCCGGGAATGCTAGTTACCTTTGCGCAGGGTGCTGCGTATGAATCCCCAAGCTTTTCTACATCCGTGGAGTCGGATCCGTGCGGATCGTACTCTGCCTTTCCGAGCGTAATTTTACCCTGGCGTAGAGTAAAAGGTATAAATAGGTAGGTGAATCCTCCTTGACATGTGTCAGAACGTCCAGCAAGAATTCCGCCCTCGTGTATTTGTGCATTGACTTTTAGGAGATATTCTCCGTCTGAAATACCGGCAGTGCTTGATCCAGCCGATTTGTCTGGCGAATTGCTGCCTGCGTTGAAGGTTTTACTTACGCCGCCTGTGGTATCGGCATTTTGAAAGTCGGCTTGAGAACCGCTCTTGACGGTTGGGGGACCTGATTTTATCGTAAGGCACTGTTCTGCTAGATACTTTTCTCCACCGGAGTCTTCAAGCGCTGGTGCGCTTCCTGCGTCCTGCAAGACTAGTTGATAGTTGTTTTCATTGCTGTCCCCAAGTCTGTGACCCGCGACTGTAACTTTAACTGTTGATAGCGTCCCCTGTGGCTGCGCCTCAATTTTTACAGTAGGGTAGGAATGATAAGCATAAAAAGACGCGACCTCTATCTGGGCTTGTCCTTCGGCATCATCATAAAGACCTAGACTATATATGTTTCCTTCGTGGAAATAGTCGTGACCATCTGTCTTGCACGTCTTTTTTGATGATATGAAAGAGCCTTTGAGTGCGCTGTCTCCATCGCCGCATGTGGTAACGGTTACAGAGCCGTTTGCATCAGCCGTTCCTGCGGCGTATGCTTTTCTGTCAAACGCAATATTCGCTTGATTGGTTTTAGGGTAGACGTATACGTTGTCGTTTGGTGCAAGTCCCGAGTATGTTATGTCAACAGTCGGACTATTCCCATCAACATAGAAGGTGTTCGGGTCCTGGCCGTTAAGTGTATACCCAATTGCCCCTTGTCCTCCATTTGCGTTTGGAGCGGGAGTTGGCGTGTCGTCCGCGCCTGAATTGCGGGCGAGTAGAGCGACGAAAGTCAACGCTAAGGCAACACAAAGAAAAAAGCGACCGATTTTGAAAAATCTCACCTTAATTCATGTTAGGCAAGTATCCACCCCAAGTCAAGGTTGCCGGCCTTGCGCAGCAGCATACGCTATGCGAATATTCTACCCTTCAACAAGTTGCAGGGTAAACAAATATAATTACTGCGAATATCTACAGATAATCTCGCGGCTGATGTCAATTTGTTAAGTGGTTAATTTGTTGTTTTCGTTCCCTTGATGCTTTTGATGCCGCCGATACTTTTCGGTCTAGCTACTGAACTTATACCCTCTCCCTTTCACTGTCTGAATGTGGACCGGCTTGTTGGGGTCTTCTTCAATCTTCTTTCTAAGCCTGTATATTATTTGATCCAGAGCTTGGTCGGTTACTCCTTGTTGTGTTTTTGTATCTTGCCAAACATTCTGGATGATCTCGTCTTTCTCTGCGACGCGGTCGACATTTATGATCAGGTATCGGAGTAGTCTGAATTCAGACGGAGTCAATTTATCGCTTATATTTTCGTCTCCTTTGTTGATCTCGTTTCGTTCGGAATCGTATGTAATTTTTTGACTCGCAACCGTAGATGGTCTGGTTTTTACGTACGATGCAAGAAGGGGAACTGAAAGCTTATTTGAATTGGTAAGCCCAACTTTTTCCAAAAAATCATTTGGGGCGCCGCCAGCAATATCTGCCTTTTCCTCAGCGGTCAAATATTCCCAGATTTCAAAAAGAGCCGCTCTTATTTGTTTTTTTGAAAGTAAAAATTCTTCAAGGTTTTTGATCTTTTCCTCGGCCAAATACGTTTCGTAGGATAGCTTGGCGAGTTTTCCGTGTCCTCCTGTTAGCTTTTCTATTTCAGCACGCGCCTCGGGTGAGCCTTTGCTTTTTGTTATTTGCTCGATGTATGAAAAGCGAAAATCGAGCCCGACCGGATCTTTTATGGGTAGAAATATCGTATTTCCAACTATAAATTCGTAAAAATCACCAAAAAGAGGAGCTTCGATTGTGTCTTCAATTGGTCGAGTGACAGCAAAAACTGCTAGGAAGTTGTATTTGACGCGGTTTCTCAGGATTTTGAGATCTGGGAAAAAGCGCTCGTCAATATTTGGCACATAGTCCTCAAACCGGTCGAACAAAAACACAAGATAGAGCTTGTGCTCAATTGCCAAAAAGTCAACGCTTTTCTTAAGGCCTTGAAACAAAATTAGCTCGTCTGAAAACTCAAGCGATTCGCGTAGCGCAGCGTTAACTGCTTCCTGTTCCTTTGTAAATCCGCGCTCGCCAAGAGAGTAGGATAGTGATATAAAGATGAATTTGATAATGTCAAAAAGCGACCTGCCGCGCATCTCCGAAAAATCCATGTAGATGAAGTGGAAAATTTCCTGGTCGTCACCAAGATGCTTAAGTCTTATTTTTTTGTTGTAAGCAAGAAGCCTTAAAACATTGCTTTTTCCAGATCCCGGAATGCCAATGACCTGACAAGATCTTCCCGTCCTCAGGATCTCAACTATCTTGTTGATTTCCTCGTTTCGTGTTGTTTCTGGATATAGCTCCTCAAAATGTAATGGCTCCATAGATATAGATTATATATTATAGATAGGGGATTGCGTACGCGATGCGTATGGGTCGTGTCAGTTTTGTTTTTGAAACTTGGCAAGTAAATCGACAACTGATTTTTTAGTTGTTTCGTCAATTTTTACAACAACCGCCCCTTGGTCCGGCATGCCATAAACGAGTGTTGTTCTAAGCGGCGCAAGAAGCGTTATTGGAAGTGGCATGAGGTCTTCCTCGCCGTCAATTACAAAAATCTCTGGTTGTTTATTTTCAAAAAATTCAGCTTGGACTTCTTGGTATTTTAATGCTGCTTCTCGGCTTACTGTTCCTGCAGTATTTTTAATGCCCTCGCCATTTTCTAAAGAAAAATAGCGACTTTCATGGGCACCTCTTTTTGTTTGGCCGTCAACAATACTTACATCTGCTTGGCGACCAAGTTCTGTTAGTTTTTCAGAAGATACATCGCCGACAGCAACAAGATAGAATGCGCTTTTTGCTATTTCTTTAAGTTGGTTATTGTCGCGAACTAAATCCCCGGCCGGAATTTTTGACGTCTTGTCTCTCAGGTCGGTGGGCAAGGCAAGGTCAGCGTCAAAAATCGTAATATATGGATTGCCGATTCTGTCTATTTCGCCTGCGCGAATTCTGGTTGAGGATATGGTCTTTTCATCGGGCCCTGTTAGAAAATCCACGTGCTCAATTGGGAGTGTGTTTAGTCCGTTTTCGTGCCTTTTTTCATTTATTAATTTTGCATTTGATGCGCCATGTTCCGTGACGAAAATGGCATCTATATTTGGATTGGTAATGCTCGTTCCGAAAGGGTCGTTGATTTCGATTATTTCATAGCGATCTATGTGCCCTGAGCTGTCTAAAAAGTTGCGCAGGGTAGAGTGTCTTTTTTCATAATCTTCAATAGAAATTGAAAATTGCTTGCCTCTCGAAAATTCATTAGCTGTAAGCCCAATGGTTAAATGTTCTGATTGGGCAAGCGCCGTATTTAAAAAGTGCCTGTGTCCAGCATGCAAATGATCAAACGTACCGCCGAGTATTCCGGAGGTGTATTTTTTTGTCTGCGTTTCCATGTAGGTCGTAATTATATCGTGAATTGTCCTTTTGTTTCCACATTGTCATATTCTCTGATTCCTGATTCCTGATTCTTGATTCATGATTCTAGTCTCGCAGCCTTTCCGTTATCCTCTTGTGAGGTTCCCGATACCTCACTGTCAAGCTGGCGCGTCTCATCAGGGCTTAAACTACCCTCATGAGCGTATATGAATTGACACCCAATGTGAATTTCACGTATCCTAGAATGAGGCGTATGGCTGATGTAACTCCTGAGGAAAAAAACGATAAAAAAAATCACCCTGAAGAAAAGGCCGCATCGGATGAGGTGATAAGAGATGCTCGACAAAAGTGGGCTGAATTTTCAGAAATGCGCAAAAAAGCAGGCCGAGATGTACCTGAGGCTCAGAGGCAAGAGCAGGAGAGGCTTGCGCGACAGGGTATCACTCCAAAAGAACTAGTCAAATTTTTTGAGACCAAGCTTGTATCTCCTGAGGAATTTCACAAGACAAAAGTTGAAATAGAAGATCAAATACTTGCCGGAAGAATTACTCATGATGATGTAAAAAACAACGAAGAGCTCATCTATAAGTGGGCCGAGGAGGGAAAAATCTCGGAAATGCAAGCCAAAGCTATGGCCGCAGAGTTTGATGCGCGAGCTGCAGAAGTCCAAAAACAGATGGCGGCTGCTCTAGTTGCAGAAAGAATAGATAGAGGTAAAAAGGCATACGAAAAATGGAAAAGAGGAGAAAAATTAGACAAGGAAGACGGTGAGGCTCTTAAGGAAGCGATTGAATTCGGATATGTTCCTAGGCTCAACGAGAAACCCCCTACAGAAGAAGAGACGTATATTAAAAATCAGGCAGATCAATATCAAAAAGATTTTGATGCCGCTGTTGCTCAGAAAAAAATAGAAGACTGGAGCGTTGTAGAGCTAAAAGATTTTCTGGGACGCGCCTACGAGCTGCGAGCCGATAAAACTTTCAAGCCTGAATATTTTCAGATTCCACTTCAGGCGGTCGCGACTGAGCTCTATAGACGAGGGGAGGGCGAGACCCCGTGGGTGCGTGACGAATTCCTAAAAGTTGCTACGGCACGCGCCGCAGCTGGGTTATCAAAAGGAAGCATAGGTGCGGACGCCGCGCATCTCGTAGATGTTCAAAATGGAATAATAAATCCTCTTGCTAAGAACGCGATGGACGACATAATAAGTCTTAACAATAGGCAGTTAAGCGGGGGAGCTGTTGATATAAGTAGATGGTCTGAGGAAAGGGCGAGAGTTAATCGACTAATAGATGATGAGAAAATTCCGTCTGCTGAGGGAAAAAGAATTATTCAAGAGATTGATAACCTCGAGCAGGAGAAAAGAGAAAGGATTGCCGAGGCAGAAAGACACGTTGCCGAAGCACATAGAGAACAGATGAGAAGGGGGCGGGATTCAGAAAAGGTTAATAGGAGTTTTACGGAAAGCGAAAAAGAGTACGTGACTCAACTGTGGCTGAAGCGAGACAAGTCACAGGTGGAAGCTGATGCACTCGTTGAGGCAGGGGAAATTCCACTCGCTGAGAATATAAACCCAATAGAGATTTTTCGCGAAAGACTAACAAAGATTACTGACGGCGAATTGCTAAAGTCCGAACTTGCGGAGGGTGGATCGATTCGCGAGGAGCTTATGGGTTATGCGAGAAGCTGGGTGCAGAGTGGTCGTGGCGACCCAAACGTTGAGGCAAAGCTCGCAGAATATGAAGAGCGGATTGACAAGATAGCAAAGACTGGGACAAACTCTATAGAAATACTCAGGCAGGCTGTAAATGAAAATGTCCTTCGTTTTCTTAACGTTGATCGAGACAAGGCAATTCGTTCAGAGAGAAGTCTCAGGCCGCATGAGAATTTTCAAGAGGTTCTTTCGGATATTATGACCATGACAGGAGGAGACTATGCCCGAGGTGGTAAGTATGAGCTTATGTCGCTCAACAAGGAAACGGGAGAAGAGGTTATCCACCAGGCCAATTTCCTCAGGTGGCTTCGCAAAAGAATGTGGGAGTTCCATGACTCAGACGTTGATAACCCCGTCAATATGTTTGAGCGCATTTATATTGTTGGAGGCTCACGTCAGGTAAGTATCTCGGAGATGATATTCAACGAATCAATGTTTACGGATAAGCACACGGGTGAATATCTCAAGCCTCTTCGAGACAAAGTCTATTATGAGCTTTGGCTATTTGGAACGTCTCGTGATCTTGACGCCATTTATAGGCAGATTATGGGAAGCGACGAAGAGCTCCCGAAAAAGCTTCGCGAGATCTACGCAAGAAATACTTTTACAAAAGAGCAGACATTCGACACGATTTTGTCACTTGCCAATGTTGACTCGCTTGAAAATGATGACTTTAAAGACGATGAGGCGCTCAGCAAAAATCAAGAGACAGGAAAAGCGTTGCGCCGCGCGCTGTTGTCGTACTACTACATCTCAGACGAAGAAATGTTGCACAAAATAGAAGGAGAGAGCAGGGATAAGTCAGTGCTTTTTAACAACAAGATTTTTCTTGAGCAATATATCAAGGCAAAGCTAAGAGACCAAAAAGCTGGAGAAAGTGACGCTGATTTTGCAAAGGAAGAGCGCAAGGTTATCTATGAGGGTCTTAAGCTAATTCAGTATTCTGAGCGATATTTGTCGGCCGACAAAAGAGGTCTTTCGCAGGAGTATATAGACAAACTAAATAGTGACCCCGATCACAACCCAAAATATGCAAGGCTGATTGCTGAAATTGAAAAATCTCATAAAGACTATCAGGAAGATGTGCTTTCGCACGAGAAAAACCCAGAGGGTAAAATGAAGAGCGATTATCTGTCGTGGTTCAATCCCTTCAATTTAGCCAGAAAAGATCTCGAGGCAAAGAACGAGACAAAAGAGCGAATGAGACTTTTTATAATGGAAGAGAGCAAGAAAACCGACAACGAAAAAATTAAAGGTAAAGGTATCTCTTATGATGAAGCTCGTTATGCAGAGTCGTTTGCCTATTCGATAACTCGTTGGTCAGGGGCTGCAGCTAAAAATGATACGACTGCTGTTGGGTTTGACTCCTGGACCAAGGTTATGGCCACGGAGGCTTATCGCAAGCGCCAGACAGCCAACAATCGCGGAGGAGTTCATGGCAATCCTTATTCATTCCCGGGGTTCAAGCAAATCGGAGTAGACTTCTTGGTAGGGGCAACGGACAAGTCGGGTAAGTCTATTCTTGAGATAATTCAAGGAGGGCAAGGAGAGGATATAGGTCTTGATAAAGATGTCGACCCTGTTCATTTTGGAGATGTAACCATGGGGCAATTTGCCGAGAACCACATAGCAAAGACTTTTACGCTTTTCCATCAGATTGTCGAGTCTCATGAGTTTGCATTTGATAAATTTTTGACACTCGACAATCGCGGGAGACTTCTGATAGACCACGAGAAAGCCAATTCGTTTATGGATGATCAGGTTAAGTCTTTTAGATACGCATACTCAACGTGGGATGGCATTGATTACTCAAAAATTGTTAGAGTGAGGATATATAACGAGTTGAGGAATCCACCCGGATGGGAGTTCAGGAAAGTCTCGCTTGGTGAGGCGATGTGGGGTAAGCAGGTGTGGATGGATTATGTCAACAAAAAAAGGCGCAAGATTGAGGAGATAGATCCTGTTACAGGTGAAAAAACAGAGCGCGAGCAAACAATTGGCGAGGTAATGCAGGAAAATGACGCATACGACAGAACTCGTCAAAATAGAGCAGAGTTTTTCAAAAGGCCTCTTATGTATGCGATGGCTGCCGAGATTCGCGCGCATCGCATGTTTGAGAGTGGATATAAAAATTGGAGCACCACGCAGGTCGAGGAGATTTATGAATTTTTAGGACATTTTGCTGGTGATCTCGAAGTAAGCGAATGGGATATGAGTCAAGCAAAAAGGACTGGCCACTTTTTCTCAAAAGAGGACATCGAATGGATTAGACAAGCCTCAGGGACAGGTCGTCTGCGTATGTTTGTTGGCGAGTTGCTCGGTGGGCTTATCGAGGGTGGAATTTGGGACGGAGGACTAAAAGCGCTAAAAGTATTCTTCACTAGTCTCGATAAAACCTCTTAACTTTTGTGTCCGCCTTTATCTAATAGATCTTTGATTTGCCTTGTTTTTGTCATGAGCTCTGCGTGGCGTTGATTCTCTACAACTGTTCGCTGATCTCCTTTTTGTTCGAGCTTCAAAAACTCTTTAAATAACTCTTCGTGTAGTTTTGCAAGTTCTTCGTTGCTCTTGCCTTCTGTGGACTCGTGGGCTTTTTTGCTTTCTTCGTCATTTCCCCCATGAGGAATGTTTCTGTTTTCACCGCTTGATGGCTCATCTGGGTTATTGGGGTCACTTGGTGAGTCTGAGCTGCTATCCTCATCGCCGTCTGTGTCTATTTCGCCTCCAGTGTTTGGTGTTGGGCCGGTTGTTGGTCCATTGGGTGAAGTTTGAGGTGTTGTAGAGCCGCTAGCGCCTTCTGATCCTCCGCCCTTTCTTGCATCTTCCTTCGCTTTAAGTCTTTTAGCTTCGTCTTTGTCAAAATCCGCAAGGGATTCTGAGCTAACGCCGTGTTTTAAGACGTTATAAACGGGTCCCAGTGGTTTTCCGAGTTTACCAAGGGCTCCTTCTTTGGTGGTTATGCCATGCAGGCCTTTAAGGGCCCAGTGATAAAGGGGTTTCGCCTCTCTTGTATATTGATCAACTCCCCACATCTTTTTACCAAAGCTTGAGATAGGTGAACTAACAACTCCGGCACCAATTGAAATAGATTGGCCAATACCCGCGGCAATCTTGCCAGACGGTGCTTTAACCGCTTGTCTTATGAGGTTCACGACATTTGGCGTAAGAAGAATTATTCCAAGGCCGATGAGTGCCCCAAAGCTCTTCGTGTTGCCCGGATTTCCAATAAATGGTGGAGTGAAGTTGTTAGCAGAATTTCCATTCCCAAAAGTCTCAACAAAGACGCGTCCTATGAGAAGCATAAAAAGGACGACGGGATAAGACATGAGGTTGGCTAGCATGTCCCTAAGCCAGCCTGTAAAGCTGAGAGGCGAAGTCGGAATTAGTCCTCCAGCTATCCAAAATGGCGCAAGGACAACATTTATCAAGATGGAGATATACGTTTTTATAAGTTGGAACCAGAGTCTGAAGAGAGCGGTTAGGATGGCTGCCGATATAACAACGAAGGCTATAATTTCTCCTATAACGCCAACTATTTGATTGCCAGCAAGCAGTCCTCCTGCAAATCCTAGCGCCAGTCCGCCAACCAGGGCGATTGGGTTAAGAGTTGCACCTCCTCCAACTATTGCAAGAATTATTCCAGATACAATTCCAACTATCAGTTTTCCAGTGGTTCCATCGAAGAGGCTTGCGAGAATAGAGCCTATTCCTGTCGATGCTTTCCATGCGATCCCAATACCTCCAAAAAAATTTATTGCCTGAAGCGGAGTCTGCCCTTGCATTTTGGCAGGACTTAGTCCGGCAACATCTATAAGGTGAGCAGCCGCAAAAGTGTTGTAGACGATGTACATGAATACGTACATGAGGTCTATCAAGAAGCCTGCGATGGCATAGGAAAAAGTAACCAGGATAAGGGCAATGATGATCTTTGGAATTTGGTTTTGAATAGTCATAACAGTCCTTGGATCAATCTTGACGCGGAACATGATGCCGATTCCAATGACAACAAATATGAAAACAAATATCATATAGATCAGATTTCTGAAGACTACCCAAAGCGGCAGCATTTTTTTAAGACCTGTAAATCCGACGCCGTTGTCAGACCCAGAGTCAGTATTAAACTCAGTAGGGGAGCTGGACGTTGAATTGTCGGCGTACGTATTTTTGGCAATCCCAAAATTTCCTGCCATGTATCTCACGTAGTCAGAGGTTGAGACTGGTATGTCAAAAGTTTGGGCGATCATACTGCCCGTGAGTGTTATGAGGCCACCGCCGTTTTCAACGTAACCTATTTTATGAGTGTTGGGATCGATTCCTAGGCATTTAGCGCTAGGATTGGTTGGGTCAATTCCCGTTATTTGGCATGATATCGCCGCCGCGATTTCAATAAAAACGCTTTGCGTGTAGGTGTGGAGGTTTTGAGGAACATCGGGATCAGTGTTTGTAAAGGATTTAATTGATTGATTTGAACTTTGAGTTTGTGCAAAAGAGGGTGCTGCGTGCGCTGCAAAAACGAGAAGAAGCAATAAAAAAACAACAGGCTTTATAAGCCCCTGTATTCTCAGGGCGATTTTTCCAAAATCCATAGGCAGATGAGACCTTTTTTAGTATGGCCAAAACGTATCTGAAAGTCAACGTCGTTGCGCAGAAATGCTCCGATAAATGCGCCCCTCGGCAGTTGCTGTAAGCCGCCGCAAGATCATTTGTGTTAATTCGTCTACATTCGGGTTAATTCGTGTAGTGTAGTCCGCTGCGTATGCCGCTAAGTTGACATGAGTGAGTGGGCAGGTTATCATTAGCATGAATTAAAATGAAAAAGCTTTTTTTCGTGCTTATTCTTTTACTTTTCCTGCTCCTTAAAAGTCCATCTGTTGTGGTTTTTGCCGCCGATGCAGATGAGCAGGGTGACCCCGCGCCCACTGTTTCTATCGAGCCTTCTGTGACGACGATTGATATGCCTCAACAGGCATCAAGTCCAGCTGTGCAGAAAAGCGACTACAATCTTCCTTATCCCGGAATACTTCCTGATAATCCGTTGTATTTTTTGAAAGCAGCCCGCGACAGGCTTGTCTCTTTTCTTATAAGTGATTATGGCAAAAAGACAGAATTCAATCTCTTGACGTCTGACAAGCGCATAAGTGCGGCGCAAATTCTGTCAACTCGAGGCGAGAGTGATCTAGCTATCTCAACGCTTTCAAAAAGCAACAACTACTTTGAAGAAGCCGTAACGTCGGCCAAAATGGCCCACGACTCAGGTAAAAATATTAATCCAATCTTGCACTCCATGCAGGATGCAGTCGGCAAGCATCTGGAGATACTTGGAGCAGTCAGAAAAAAGGTTAGCTCAAAGTATGAAAGCGCGCTCAAGATAGAGGAGCAGCGCTTGAGCGGTTTTAATAAAACCGTTGCAAAGTTACTCCAAAAATAAGAGGCAGCTATTATAGCTTGATAACAAATTGACGATTGACGCAAGTAATATAGTGCTTTATCATCTAAAAAACACTAAATATGGGTATAAGTCACCCAAATAATTTTTATGCAATGTCCATATTGTAAAAGCTCGAATTCCGAAGTCGTTGAAACAAGAGTATCTGAAGACGGCACAAACATAAGGCGAAGAAGAACTTGCGTTGGCTGTGGCAAAAGATACACTACGTATGAAAGAATAGAAAATGTCACCTTGATAGTTACAAAAAAAGATGGGAAGCGTGAGCAATTTTCCCGAGAAAAATTGAGATCGGGTATTACGCGAGCTTGCGAGAAGACAACCGTTACAGCCGCGCAGATAAATACGATAGTCGATGAGATTGAGCGCGAGCTTATAGGAGGAGAGTCAGTCGAGATAGACGCAAAAAAAATTGGACAACTTGTTGCGGCTCGTCTTAAGAAAGTTGATAAAATTGCATATATTAGATTCTCGAGCGTTTTTAAAAGGTTTGTTGATCTTGAGGATTTTGAAAAAGAATTAAGAAAACTTATTAAGTAACATGAAAAAATCTGATCTAAAAATTGACTTCATGCTTTTGTGTGACTATGCATCAATCTCACAAGAAGGAAAGCTCTCGGCAATGGGTATCTTTGAGGAGCTACGTACCTTAAACAATGAGGCGGTTCTTAATCGCGGATTCTTGGTAGCTGCAGTTTCTGGAAAATCGGCAACCTCATACGACTTGAGAATTATCGCAGCCTCAACTCAAGATGAACAACAAGTTTTGCCGCAGATGGAAATGAAAATTAACACAGGAATAAATGGTAAGAGTAATTTAGTGATAGAACTGGTTGGTGTAAAGTTTGGCGAAGAAGGGGAGTATGACTTTTCTATCTTTTTGGGTCGAGAAAAAATTGGCACAACCAAATTACGCGTAATAAGGCTAAAAACCCCTGACAAGCCTGAAAAACTAACAAACTGACATTCTTTAGAATGTCACCCGAACTTGATTCGGGATCTCGTAATTAGTTTCTAAATTTATTATTCGAATTCTCTCCCTAAAAAATATCCACACAGGCACAGAGCAGAGGGGTGCTAGCCTCAATAACTATATCAAACTATACTGTATCGTACTATATCATCCCGTAGTAAAACATGCAAAATGTGGATAACTCGGGGATAACAAAAAATACGAAACCTATAATAATCATGTGGAAAACCCACTTTTCACAAGCCTGCTTGAGTTATTCCGGCTTGACCCGGAATCTCTTATTTGAGATTCTGAATTAAATTCAGAATGACATTTATGAATTTCCTAGATTTAATATTTCCTAAAAAATGCATAAATTGCGGGCGCTTTGGTGACTTTATATGCCCTAACTGCTTTTCGAAGATTTCATATAACAGCTATTCCTTTTGTGCGGTATGTAATAAACATAGCATTGACGGTACGACTCATCCTGGGTGTCTTACTTCACGGTCAATTGATGGCGTTGTATCGGCTGTTTCCTACAATAAGCTCGTCAAAAAGCTTATTTATAAGTTCAAATATGAGCCGAATTTGAGAAGGCTCGATGCTGTAATTGGTGAAATTTTTGTCGATGGTTTGTCCCAAAACGAAATTTTTTATAAGTTTATCAAGCGAAGACCTACGGTTGTAGCTATCCCTCTGTCGCGCGGTAGATTTAAAAAACGGGGATATAACCACGCAGAATTGTTAGGATCTTATGTCGCACAATATTTTGCGTTAAATAATAATAGTCAGCTTCTGGTCCGCGTGAAAGACACGAGACCTCAGTTCAAGCTATCGAGAGAAGAACGATTAAAAAATCTAAAAGACGCGTTCGCAATTTCAAAAAAATATTTAGATTCAAATAAAAATGTTCATCTACCCTCCTCGGTCGTGTTGGTTGATGATATTGCAACGTCTTTTGCAACCTTTCGTGAGGCAGCAAAAGTCCTAAAAAGAGCAGGCGTACGGCATGTTCTCGGTGTCGCATTTGCCCACGAAGCTCCAGGAGGTTAGTATAGGGTATTCAGTATTTATAATTCCTAATAACTGATTACTAATCAAGTTTTTAAAAGTTAACAAATTTTAAAATTCTTTTTTTAGAAATTAGTAATTAATAATTAGAAGTTACCCATGATACCCTTGATACTCTTATATGGTTCCTGCTAAAATTATTACAGAATTTGTTTGAGGGATAGCCTTCTCCTCTTCGAGCGTTTTTTCAAAAAAAGAGATGAAAGATACTGTTATTCGTGTGTTTCCGGCGTTTAGAAGCCGGAATTTTAGGTTATATTTTTTGGGCCAAAGCATATCGCTTATTGGCACTTGGCTTCAGGTTGTTGCTGAGGGTTGGCTTGTGCTTACTTTTACCAAGTCCCCATTCATCATCGGTTTTATTGCCGCACTTGCAACTCTGCCAACGCTGTTTTTCAGTTTATTCGGCGGAGTAATAGTTGACCATTTTTCAAAAAGAAAAATTTTACTTTTTACGCAATCAGCATCCATGATTCTCGCGCTCATTTACGGGGCGATGACAGTTTTAAAAATTATTAACTTAACAGAAATTGGGATACTTGCTTTTTTGCTCGGGGTTGTAAATGCGCTTGACCTTCCTGGTCGTCAGGCTTTTACAAACGAGATGGTCGAGAAAAAAGATTTGTCATCTGCGATTGCCGTGAACGCTGGTACATTCAATGGTGCGCGAGTTGTGGGACCTAGCATAGCTGGAATTCTGATAGGAATTCTGGGGACTGGCGGGGCATTTATTGTGAATGGACTTTCGTATATTGCGGCTATAATTGCTTTGTTAAGCATAAAAGTTGAGGAGCCTGCGCCAAAAGCATTTGATAATCCGATTAAATCAATCAAGGAAGGCCTTGATTATTCATTCTCAAATCCCAAAATTCGGTCACTTCTTCTTTTCACATCAGTCGTTGCTATCTTTGGGTGGTCGTATACCACGCTTCTACCACTTATTGCTCAGACCACTTTTCATGCAGATGCGACAGGGCTTGGGTATATATTCGCGGCTGTAGGAGTCGGAGCAGTTTGTGCGATGGTAATACTTTCATATTATGGTAAGAAGATCGATCATTTGAAATTTATAATTTTTGGTAATACTCTCTTCACGATTTCGCTTTTTGCATTTACATTTGTCGATAAAATTATTCCTGCCTACATTCTTCTATTTTTGTCTGGATTTGGGCTTCTTCTAACTTTTCCAACTATCAACACAACATTGCAGCATATGGTGGAGGACAAGATCCGGGGTCGAGTTCTGAGTATTTATGTAGTTATGTTTGTTGGGTTTTTCCCAATAGGAAATTTTGAAATTGGAGCTGTTTCAGAGCATTTTGGGCCTCAGAATGCCATAAGGATAGGTATGGTTGTCGTATTTATTGCGGGATTGATCCTCTATCTGGCGAGAAATAAGGTCGAGGCACAACACAAAGAATACATCGAAGCCGCCTCCTTCAATGAAGGCCAAGTGAATTTATAGTTTTCCCCAACATCCCCAAGGCTACGAACGCTATTCGATTAGTCGTTTGTTTCGAAAAGCATATCCGGATGGCGTTTTTAAATAGGTTTCAAAATCCAGAGCTTTCTGTTTTGATGCAAACACTGCGTAGAAAACAAGTACAACAGGTCTAAGGTTCTTTGTTGATCGTACATTTCCTCGTTCATGTGCTCTAATTCTGGTTTTCAAATTTTCCGAGAAGCCATGATAATAAGTATTGTCTTTCAGTTTAAGAATATATGAATAGTACACAAATTTATATTAACTGAAAAGCAAAAAGGGTAAAAGTGGCTTGCCACTACGTAGCTCTTTACCCAACCGGTAAAGAGCGAAGTGTGGAGATGGAGGTTTTGAAACCTCGTCCAAAATTATCTTAATAAAAACATCTACAAGCTTAGTTGATTCTTTAATTTTCTCGCACGAACTCTAACCAACAAGATTAAATACGAGTAAGGTTTTATTTTTCAACAAAACTCCAAACCAAAAGTTTTGCTATATCCAAACTTTGTTTTTGCCCGCACCAAATCGTCTGGAAAAATTTTAGTACGGACAGCTACTCAATTAAGCGAATGCAAAATTGTAGTTGCGCTGAATGGATTGTCCTTCAGCATTTATTTTTGATACGCTTTAACGATTAGTATCATTATCGGCTTGCGGTTTTTAATGAGCAATTCTGTCGATGCAATGCATCCCCAATTGAAGCTATTATAGCAGATTATAGGATGATTTTCAAGGCTAATGCTGAGGTTGAGAAGTAGAAATAGTGTCTAATTCCTGCTGGATATTATCAATTTTCGCAAATTCTTCACCTAGTGCTTTTATATCTCCATGACCACCCTCGGGAATGCCAGCCATGTATGATTGCCAGCGTGGTGTCATTTTCTCCATCAACAGAAGTAGTTCTTCGTGTCCAATAAGCGGTGAAGAGTCTGATTCGTTATTGAGTTTTTTTCTGAGTTCGTTATCGGTTACGAATTGAATAAGTGCATGGTTTAGGGCTGTGTTGTCGAGATAAGAATGTAGTACCTCGTGCCATAAATATACAGTTGAATAGTTATTCCAATCCTCATTGTGTCCAAATGTTATGTTATCGCTTCCTAAATATTTCCCATTATTTAGTCCCGGATGAGTTACGTATATATTAACTTGTTTATTTAAATCCAAGCCTGTTAATTTCTTAACAAAGTCGCTCGCTTGCGGATAGTTTTGTTCCCATTGAGATTTAATCTTTGCCATATAATCTTCAGTTTGCTGTCTTATTTTCTGGAATTCATCACTTTCTTCAACTTGTTGCATGAAGTTTGTCGCCTCATCGAGTGTTCCCCCAAGAGCAAAAAACTCACCAGGAGCCCGACCTGAAACAAAATTATACGCAGATTTAGATAATGACCATGCAAAGTTTTGCAGGGCTACAACATCTTCAATATAGGGTGCTGCTATATTGGTTGTTTGTCGGAGAGTGTTGGAGATGAGTTGTCTGTTATTTATCGAAAAGTTAACTTTTAAACCATCGTGCTCTTTTGTTTCTGGTTGAGTCAGGGTAGTATCCGGGATGTTTATATTTGGTGTTGAGTCAACGGATTCTGGCATAATGTTAAACAATATTCTTTATCTCACGCTCTTGGTCGCGGTCGATGGCTTTTTTTCGTTCGTCTTGATGTCTTTCTTTTTTGTTTTTTGAGAGGGCTAGGGCAATCTCAACTTTAAAATTATCATCCTTTAGGTAGATAGACAGGGGGATCATGGTATATTTTCCTTGATCCATTTTTGATTTGAGTGCCAGAATTTCCTTTCTGTGCAAAAGCAGCTTTCGACTTCTTGTCTCTTGATACCCCTCTGCTCTAGAAAATTTATATGGAAAAATTTTTGTGTTTATTAGATATGCCTCAGATCCAGTTATTCGCACATAAGAAGAAGATATATCAGCATGTCCTAGTCTTAGGGCTTTTACTTCAGACCCCAAAAGAGCAATACCAGCTTCAATTTTTTCCTCAACCTTATAAGTATTCGCATGGCGGTTTGTTATTCTCATGAGGATATTATAGCGCATCAACTCGTTAACACGTTAACTCGCAAACACGTCAACCTGTTACATGTCAAAGGAATACAGTTTACCGGAGATAACTACGAATATCTTCTTATTCCCCTCGTCTACAGTAAATGAGGTTGCATTTGCAAGATCTTTTGAGACATATTGATTTTTTACTTCACCGCTTTTTGCGATTGAAAGTATTCTCGTGCTTGTCGGGTCGAGAACATAAATATTAGTGTCATCTGAAGATGTAAATATTTGAGCATTTGATCCGATATCTTTTGTGATGCCGGTGACGGTAAATGTATCCTCAGTCCCTTTCGTAAATTTTCTGATTTTTCCGGCATCAACTATCCAAATTGATCCATCGATTGCCATGCCCGAGGGATCGGTAAGGGTAACGCTTTGCTTGAAATAGTCACTTCTTGGAGATGCGACACCGGCATACTTATCGATGGTTTTAGTTTTCGTATTAAGGCCGTATAGATTTGGACCAAAGGTATTTATAACGCTTGTATCAGAAATATCTTTTATGGCAACTGTTGTCTTGCCCGATTTTTTATCTGTTTTTGTAACACCACTGTCACCTAGAAGATATATTGAGTCATCATCAGACGTTTCAGATTTTACGTTATTGTTTTTTGATGACGCATCAGATTGAGAAGTTCCGTCTTCTGATAGCGTGTTTATCGTTCCGTCTGACTTCGCAACAAATATGTCTTTGTCAAACCAAACAAGATCAGCACCTTTATCATAGATAACTTTCTGATTTGCGAGTGTTGCTCCGGCACCAAGATCGCCTATTTTGCTTTCAATTTTTCCTATAAATTCGTCAAGTTTTTGTCGGGCGGCGCTTCCGGCCGGAAGTTTGCTTTCTGAGTCAGATACGTCTTTTTTAAGGTCTGTAAACTCATCTAGCGCAAGCCCCTTGTTAAGCGACGCAAGCGCGTTTGCTTCGTCAAATTTTTTCTGTGCAGGATCTAGTATGTCGGTTAGGATTAGGTTCTCCTTTGCTGTTTCTTGATTCTTTTTCTCATACATTATGCTTCCAATAAGAATAATTACCAATATCAAAATGACAACAAAAATTATCTTTTTGGAGCCAAATTTTGGCGCTCCAATAGTTGGCATATTTATTTTCATCTTTTTATCTTTTGGTTCATCAAAGAGTTCATCTTCCTTATCTTTCTTATTTTCTTTTTCGGTGATCTTTGTTTCCTCGGTGTCATCTTTTTCATCCTCTTTTGCTTCTTCAGCTGGATCAGTTTCTGCTGATGGTTCTTCCTGCTGTCCGAGCTTCTTGTATTGCAGGATAATCGCTGCTTCGCTACCAAGCGCTTCGTTATGAATGATTGGCGCTAAATTCTCCGAAAGCTCAGTTATCTCAAGGTCGTCAACAATTGGCGACAGTTTGGCAACTGGAAGTTTTTGAGAGAAGTCTCCGGTTTCAACAATCACTATATCGTCTGATTTTATTTTTCCTGAAAATGCTTCAATTTTTCCTACTTCTCCCTCGGCGATTACACCAAGTTTTCCATCTCTCTTCAAAACTACTTGCGCTGCGGATACAGTGATAATATAAAGGACTTCTCCTTTGATGGTTACGAGAGCGATTGAGATATTCTCAAGATTTTCAATTTCGGCGATTGCATTCTCAACGCTCTCGCGTATATTTTCAAGATTTTTTTCGTCTTGAGAGAAATATTCTCTTTGAATTTTTTCAAGTAGTTCTTTACCCGACGCGGCAATTTCTTCTGTCGCGTCGGATTTTACGCTGAGAACGATATATAAATTGAGTGTTGAATAGGCCTGAGCCCATGCAGTGTCGGTCGGATTTGAGACAACTTTTGAGAGCAGAATGTTTGCCTCCATATTATAAGGATAACACGGCCAAGATCAAGAGCGCAATAGTAGCCAGCATGTGGACAACTGCAATTACATTAAAGATAAAAGAAAATCCCACTTGATTAAGGGCACGATTTAAATTATTTATTTGAATTGCAACGATTAGTGCAAAAAGGCCATAAAAAGAAATACCGATTATGAGGCCGATTCTTACAAGAAAATCTTGACTTGCGAGCAGATTCATAAAAAATGAAAGATCCATACTATTTCTCTCCGATCATATCAGCGATTATCTTGACTATTTTTACAGGTGATGGAACTCTGTCGAATTCAAAATTCTCAAGCGTCGCGGCGGTTTGTATGAGGACATCGCCATAATCAAAAACAGATCTTACTGCACCGTTTTGAGAATAGGAAACATCTTCTACTAGGTTGATTTTGGTCTCGCTTATTTGTTTGTAAAGTATTCCTGCGATATTAAAATCTATTATTCTCCTTGTTGTAACAAGTCCCACATTAAAATACCAGAGAGTAAATTGTACGAGTACAAATCCAATTACAATTAAGTAGTAAAAAAGCACTGCGATTTGAAGTGTGCCATCTGAAATAACGAAAAAGGGAGTAAATAAAAATGAAAACATTCTGATCAGGATAGGAATGATAATGAGAACCGCCGTTGCAAATATCCAAGGGAAGTTTGTTATTAGGTCTCGTCTTATGAGTAGAACTATTTGTTCGTCGGCAACCTGCTCTTCGAAAATCAGGTTTTGAGGATTTATACAAAAATTTGAAAAGAAATGAAGTTTTCCGCCTGCGTGAGGCGGAGCGTCTGCTGCCACTTTTTCAGCAACAGGCGTTTCTGCTTCTTCTTCAAGCTTGTTATTGTTGATTACGAATTCGCCCTGTAAGTCATTGTCCGGCATTTAGCCTTAATTATACCCTAGACCTGAGTCCGAAAACAAACGACGCCCTGATACCTTTGATACTCTTTATTTCTACTGTTTCTCGATGTTGAATAGAGGGCCGACGATCTGAATATTAGCTGGTGCTCTCAGATTAAACCAATTTTTAAATTCTCCAGCATCAAAACTGTGTGATCCGGCATCGCCATTTACGTTCACGGAGTTTGTTTTTCCGCTTCCAAAATCAACTGAAACCGTTATGTCTGAAACGCTATTGTAGCCAGTTATTCCTCGGCTTTGGAGCTCTTGTCGCACACGATTTGCATCCCAAGTGTCAGTTCCTGCAGGGTTTGGTTTGTCGGTCTGGTAGAGATGTTCGCTGGTTGACGAGTCGGCTTTAGCAAGAAGAATAATGTTAACAATATCGGCAACTTCACCAGATTGAAGCCATGCCGTTCCGCCATAATTTCCTCTAGATCCCCAATCGCAGTAGAACCAAGGTGAGCTTTTATCATAGGCATTGTTCTGAAGATCGGAAAAACTTCCAACATTACTCGTCGTGTCCTGCGCATTTTTAGTGTAGGATGTTGCAGACCATCCAATATCGGAAGATGAGTGAACGTACCCGCCGTGTGTTGATGAGAACCAGGCCTTGATAGGTTGTCCGCCTGATGTTAAGACTTGACCTGCTGTCGCGTTTACTGCGTCTACCCACGCTTGTGAGTTTTGTTCTTGCTTTACAACCTGACATGACTGGCTGGGGCAAATATTCCCCGACCCATTATTGGTATAAGCAAGAGCGTACGATCTGGCTGCAATAGCCTGCGCTTTTAGTGCTTCTGGATTCCAGGTGGTGGGCATTTCATAAACATGCTTTACATAATCTTCGATATTCCAGTTTGTATCAAAGCTCTGCCCATATTCATTTGTTCCGACAACATGAATATTTGTTGAAGTAGATTGACCCGATGAGATATCGGCGCTGTAATAAGCATTTAGTATTTGTGTATAATTTTGTCCAGCATCGGCACGACCTTTTGCGCCATACTGATTGAGACCAACTCTATTGGGGACGCCGTACGAAAAGAACCCGATCCTAGGCGAAAAACCTGGATTCTTACCATTCGTCAGATCGCTTGAGCACCCACCACCAAGACCGGCATAGGCGGATAGAGGAATATTTAACGATGCGAGTCTTTGGGACAGAATTTGTTGTTGCTTAGCTGACAGTTCAGCTATTTGGGAGGTTAAGCTTGCCTGATATTGTTTTGCGCCCCGAACAACTTTGTCTATTTGATCTTTCTCGCTAGACAAAGTGACTTTTGCAGATGCCAATTTCTCCTGTTCTGCGATAAGTTCTTTTTGCTGTGTCTCAAGGTCAACAATCTTTAAAGCAAGATTTGTTATTGTATCTCGGTCCTGATCTGATCCTTTTTGTTGATACACAATAGCTCGTGTTATATATCCAGCATCAGCGCTTGATATAAAAACGATAAGAGGAGAGATTAGATAGCTTTTTATATAATAATTTCTAACAGATCTGTTAAAAATTTCTTTGTTTTTTTCAAGATCTTTGTAGCCGCTATCTATATATTTTTTCTTTTGTGCAAGATCGACCTCAATACTTGCAACTCTGTCTTCAATTCCCTTGAGCTGTGACTGGAGATTGTTGAGTTGTGATTCAAGTGGGGCGGTTGCTTTTTGAGAAGCGGTTAATTGCGATTGAAGATCTGATAATTGTTTGTTGATGTCATCTAACTCATCTGAGAAAACTTGAGGTGCGATTAGCAGCTTAATGATTACTAACAAACCCAATACAAACAACAGGAAGAACTTTCTCATCAGAGTATTTAAATTATAGCAAATAACATCCGAGAGTCAGAGGCGTAGGAGTGGGCGCGATAGGACTCGAACCTATGACCAGGTGTGTATAAGACACCCGCTCTACCAACTGAGCTACACGCCCCTTCGTCGGGCTTAAACCCTCCTTAGGGCAAGCCGCTTCTTGAAAGTTCGTCTATTATATCAATAAGGAGGCTAAACTTGAAGCGCCGAAATTGTAGTAGTTGTTCGCATCAGCTCGTGATACCCCTAGTTTTTGGTAATAACCTAAAACCTTGATCTCCCTCTCCTGTTAGGAGAGGGAGGGGTGAGGTAAGGTGATTTGTTTGATACTCTTGATACCCTTTTAGATACTGCCGCCAGGGCCGAGTCGTCCTTCGGAACCGCCGATTTCTGGGTTGCTTTGTAGGTCGCCGAGGACTTCAAAAAGTCGTGAGCGTTTTGCGATTTCTGCTTCGACTAGATCTCTCGGACGACCATATTTGAGACGCGACAATTCACGGATGAGCTCTGCAGCTCGCGGATTTTCGCGCTTTTTCTCCTCTGCGAGATCTCGCGTCATATCGAGTGAAAATGGATTGGTGGGTTCTCCTCCGATAAGAGTTTTGATATAGCAGTGGAAGCGTTCGACGTTGATAAGATCCGCCTCATTAAATACAGGTTGGAACTCGTGCTGCAAGTAGTTCGCGTCAGATACACCGACCCTGAACGACATGATAGTTCCAGCGTTTCCAAAAATTGCATTCTTAACATCCTCCTCTATCTGTCCGATGAATTGATTTGCGACGATAAGATTAAGTCTATATTTTCTTGCCTCTGAAAGAATTTGTCCAAAGTCAGGTGTTGCGAAATTTTGGAACTCATCAACATACAGATAGAAGTCTCGTCTTTGATCTTGTGGTATATCCTGTCGACTCATAGCGGCAGCAAGAATTCTTGGGACCAAAATAAGACCCAAGAAAGAGGCGTTATCTTCTCCGATTTTTCCTTTGGCAAGTGAAATAAAGACAATCTTCCCTTCATCCATCGCACCACGGAAGTTAAATGCTGACTGACTCTGTCCAATGATATTTCTTACCATGCGATTTGTAACGAATCGTCCAAATTTTGAAACGATGTAGTCCAAGACTTCTGACTTGTGAAAGTCTGATGTCTGTGCAATCTGATCAGTCCAGTAACGCCTTACCATCGGATCCTGAATTTTCGGCAACAGTTCTTGAACAAAGGAAGAGTCTGTGAGTACGCGGACAACTTCGACGAAAGTATTTCCTTTCTCAGTCATAACAGTCAACATTGCATTTCGAATCGCGTGTTCAAAACGCGGTCCGATAATACCTGTTTTGTTAGGATCATAAAGCTTATACATGAGTCCTATGATGGATGAGCAGATAAGATCTTTCTGCTCCTCAGTATCTGCATCCAAAAAGTTAACACCAAGAGGACGTTCGGTATCCGATGGATCAAAAAGTATTACGTCTTCGGCGCGCTCAGGCGGAATGAGCGGAAGTATCATGTCTATTGTGTCATGAGGATCTATGAAGCAGAGTCCGCGACCAGCGCGTATATCCTGAAGAATCATGTCCTTTAGGAATTCGGATTTTCCCACACCTGTCTTACCTATTATATACATATGTCGACGTCGGTCATCTTCTTCGATGTATACCGGGCGCGCCTGACCTCGATAAACACTTTTTCCTATATAAAGACCAGATGTTGGAAGATTTGCTGGGGCTGGCGCGACACGCGCTGCGAGCCAATGTACACTTGGCGTCTCAACTGTTTTATTTGGAAAATGAAAAATCGTCGCAAGCTCCTCAGTTGTAAATACTCCGAGAGTTTTTGGAATAAGCGGGACCTGTCGATAAATAAAATCGACGATTGCCATCCCCTGAAAGAAATGATTTTTTTCTTTCTCAAGAGAATTGTATGATGAGAATTGGTTGAATGCTCCTTCTAGATTTGTGAGATGCGACTCAGCCGATTCTTTTGTTGATGAGGCAACAAGAAGTCTGATATAGGCGTTAAAACCAGGTTTTGTTATTTTTTGCTCTATTGCCTCAAGTTCTTTTTGATCAACTGAATATTTTGCAGTTTCAGGATTTGCTTCACGCTTTTTGGTTGTTGTTATATATTCTCGACCCGCCTTTTTCCATTTGCTTCCGACTGGCGTTATAAGTATTTGAATAGCCGCTGCCTCGCCTTCTGTCATTTTCCCCATCGTACTTGTGATTGACGAAAGTGGGTCAATTGGAAGTTCTCGGTAAGTCTTTAGAGGAAGATAGTGTGATTTCTCCATTTTAAGTGAGGCATAAGCCACCTTTCCTGGAGACTCAAATAGATTGTAGTCTTCAACTTCAAGAATTTGTGCATCTGGGTATGCGCCGTGAATTTGTTTTTCGACCATGTCTCGGAGCTTGTTTGGTACGCCGACATAAAATCTTATATCTTGTGGCTTCGCAACAATTTCAAATGAAATGCTGTCGGGGAATTTCAAAAAAGAAAACATCCCTTTAACGTCTTTTATCGATGTAAGGCTTGAGAAGAGCTGTTCTGCCGCGTCAATTTTTATTTCGTTTTCGCGGGGAAGCGAGACCTCAAGAAGCGATGAGTCAAGCGACCTTTCGTGACGCGTTTTATTTTTCTTCCAAAAAGCTATTGCAAGAGCGATTCCAACTACGCAAGCAATAACAATGGAAGCTAAAATGAACGCGGTCAAGAAAACAAAAATGATATTTAGTAAATTTTGTGTGAAATTATCAAGCGGCACGGTCTACCTCCTCTGGCTCGGTTGGTTTTGGTTGATTTGGTGCTGCATGGTTAGGAAATTTTTGCTGATGTTCTTCTCGTTCTTCTAGGCGTCGTTTAAACACACCCCCTAAATACTTAGAGTCATGAGTGTCGCGCGACGAAGGTTCTGATTCTTGCTGAGTTGCAGGTGTCGCTGAGTCAATGGGTTTTGGAACGGCTTCAGATTGTGCCTGCCCAGTTACAGTTGCTGACTGTGTGCTGTTTGAGATTGAATTTTCGAGGGCTGCGACTCTTTTCTCTTCGGCCTGCTCGGCCGAATCTACAATGGGAAGCTTCTTGGCGATTCTTTCTCCGATATTACCAATACTTGTAATCTTGTGCTGTAGATCTTGATTGCCCTCTGACATGCTTAAATAATACCACACCCCATAGCTATCATCAACCAAATTAGCCTCACCTATGTGTTTGGTAATAACCTAAAACCTTGGTCTCCCTCTCCCGTCGGGAGAGGGTTGGGGTGAGGGTAAGCGGATTCTTAAATTCGCAATCTCTACAGATTCAAATAGTCTCGTGCCTCTGGTATAATAGTAACCGATATTTGGAGGAGTGTCACAGTGGCCCACTGAGGGAGTTTGCTAAATTCCTGAGTCGAAAGACTCGCGCAGGTTCGAATCCTGTCTCCTCCGCCCTTGCCTCGCCGAAGTTTTAACGAAGGCGGGACGGATATAATAATATCCATGAACAATCATTCTCCTTGGCTTGATTTTGATAGGCCTTCTTTCTCGAGTCTTTCAGGCGAGCAGAATTTCGATGTGGCAATTATTGGTGGTGGTATCGCGGGTGTTTCGACTCTTTATTTTCTTCTAAAAAATACCGACAAAAAAGTTGTACTTCTTGAAAAAGGTAAAATTGCATCAGGCGCAACGGGGCACAACGCGGGTTTTGCGATAAATTGGCTTGAGAAAGTTTCGCAAGACTTAATAGCTGAGCAAGGATTCGAAAAGACAAAGAATGGTTATCGAGAAATAGACAGCGGATGGGACCTGATTGACGAAATGTCGAATGCGGTTGGAGCCGGGCCAGTAAATTTTATTGAAGGGGGCGGAGAAGTATTTACATCGTTGCAGCATTTTTTCAATTCAGCCGAAGAAGAATCAGCTAACGAAAGTCTTGGTCGTGGTGGGTGGGAATATTTAGTTTCAAAAGAGAACCTTAACATCGAAATTCCTGATAGCATTAAAAAGTTTGTAAAGATTGTTCCGCGCGAAGAACTTCTTGGTAGATTTGGATTAAAAGATGAAGGATATATTGCAGCAGCAATTCCAACTGGCAGATCGACAAAAAAAACAAGAATAAATTCTGCTCGCCTATGTATCGATTTGATAAAGTATCTTTTAGAAAAATATGCAAATCGCTTCTCTGTTTTTGAAAATTCGGAAATAACAAAAGTTGAAATAGAAGATTCGAAAAATATTCTCATTTCAGATTCCGGAAAAGTTATTGCTGATGAAATAGTTCTTTGCACGAATGGATATCTGGGGCCGGAAATTATCGACAAGAAAAAGAATAAGAAATTGACAAAGATTAAAGATGATATTGAAAGAATTCTAGGATATGCTGGTGGATTTTTAGATATGGATGTGTCAGCTCAAACATCTGCATTGTTTGATGATCGAGGAACTTACAAAGATACACCGTATTTTTACTATCATCACGTCCCCGGTTTTGAAAATAAGGGATCGCTGGCTGTGCTCGGAGGTCCTGAAAAAACTTTGTCAAAAGAAGAAGTATATGACGAGAACCAGCAAATTCCTGAAGGTATTCCAAGTATCTATCGAGATTTTTTGTTAAGAGCATTTGGAAAAGAAATAAAAGGGTTTGATTATCTGTGGCATGGACTTATGGGTTATACGCCGTCGGGGACACGATGGGTAGGTCGAGATCCTGATTTCCCAACCATTCTTTATAACCTAGGGTGCAATGGAGTAGGATTCTTAACATCAATTGTAGGCGGTGAGAAAATATCAAAGATTATAAACGGCGAAAACCTCCCACCATCCATGTTCGACCCCAGCTAGGCCAGGGCTTTTTTTAACAGCTTAGGGTTTCCAAAGCCAATGTGTTTTAAATAATTCTTAATACTTTTCGGGTTACTCAGATAAAGCGACTTTACTGGAGAAACAGAAGGTTTGAGATCTAGATCCGAAAGCACGTCTTTTACGAATTTCATAAGGACGGGATTATAATTTCTAAAATTAAGTTGTTTATACTCAACTTGTTCGCCATTCTTGTTTAAATATTTCTTTGTCGAAATACTACCTTCGGTGTCTACGAGCCCTCTGACGCAACGCTTCTTGTATATTTTTCTCTTGTAAACCCAAGCTGGTACAGTTTTATTATTTGGTATGATTCCCATATCTTTCATGAAAGTTGCCGCTAAACTTGAGTTGATTTTTATATCAATAACATTTGCTTTTCTTTTAACAATAGAAATGGTTATTTTGGGAAAGAGCCTTTTCGCTAATGATACGACATAGTTTATGTATTCAGCATCGGCTATTGAATTCAGCGAGATGGTTATTTGATATTTGTGTGTTGACCCATCGCCAAGGCAAATTCCTAAAAATTCAGCAAGGGTAGAATTCTTTTGAGGTTTTCTTATCGATATTAATCCATTCCTGTGAAAGATATTCGAACATGAGATAGAACAAAATATGTATTTTTTTTCCCGTTTTTTAAATTTTTTCTTGCAATTTTTACATATTCCTATCATGATTCGTGAACTAGGCCACTATGCATTATTATATTTCAAGTCGTAGTATTTTTTCAAGTAATTTGTTAGAATTATAGTCTGTTTGGAGAGGTGTCCGAGTGGTCTATGGAGAAGGTCTTGAAAACCTTTGTGGCAGCAATGTCACCGCGAGTTCGAATCTCGCCCTCTCCGCCTTCGACTCGCTGAAGCTCGTCTACGGCGAGACAAAGTCCGCCAGAGCGAAAGCGGTTATGTAACTTAGTAAAGCTATTTCTTAGCTTTCAGGTGTAGGAATTCCAAGATTTTATTCCAAGTATTTTGAATTTGAGTTCTAATTTTTATAATTAGTTTTTCTTTTTTAACTTCTTCTTTTTTCTCTTCGGGTTTTTTGTCAGGCGCCTTAATAGTTGGTTGTTGCTCATTTGTATCAGCCTTTTTAGGAGTAGACTCTGCTTTGGCTGTGTCAGTCATTGCCTCATCCTCAGCGTTTTCATTTTTAATTCCCGTAATATCTTCATTGAGCTTGTCGATTTGCGTAAGTTTTGGAAGAAGCGTCATGTATTCATCTGTTGTTACTTCCTGGTTCAGTGTTGCTGATAGACCATTTCTTGTGCCGTGAATATTTGCAGAAATAAATCTACCCGGCTTCTTCTCTGAAAGATAGAGAACGGATGAGAAGTCAATTCTGCCGTTAGTATTAGTACCGTTCCTGAGTCTATAGCCTTCTTTATGTCTGTAAAATATTCTATCTGATAGTCCGGCTAAGACTGATTTTCGTATCGCGTCTTTATGTTTCTCGATATCAATTTTTCTGTTTTCTTGTTTTACTTCAGTATCTTTAAATAACGCGCTACTTGCCAGGTCCTTTTTATCTGAGGCAACACTCTCGAGTACGCGAATATTTAATCCTTTTTGTCTTGCCCACGCGCGCGCTCTTCCACGATTTGCGCCTTGATCAACATACGCATTCCATACCCTTAGAAGTGTCAGAAAGTCAGACCCATGTACTATAAATTCTCCATATTTTTCCTGTAATGTTTCGCCTCGCTCGAGCATGAAAACAGACTTTTCGTTGTTCATGAATCCTGCAAGTATCGCAGCAGGTTCTTCGACTCCTAATTTTTTTGCTTCAACTAGCATGCGAGCCGAGTGGGGGTCCATTCGGATTTCTACCATTTCCTGTCCATCGCGAGTTAGTGATCCATCAGGATTAGTTGCGCCAAGTAAGTTAAGTGTTCCAACGGCCATATCTAACTTGTGCTTGCCAGGATCATCCATATACTTGGTTTTGTATGGGTCTTTGATATTCATACTCTTAAGTGAAAGTAAAAACGATGTTAAATCATCTTTGATTATCGCTGGGGTTGCTTTTTCAGGATGTTTTGTTCTGTCGTTGAGTTCTTCTTCTCGACCCATATATGTCATTATTCCCTCCATTACGCGACCGAGTCTTCCTCGGCGTTGGATGTAATTTTCCATCGAATGCGGCAGTGTTTGTATGGTTTCGATCCCTGAGGCGTGATCATAGACGTTATCTCTTTTAAGTCCTGAGTCATAGACTTCTGTTAATCTTGCGAATGTTGCACCCGCCTCAGCAACGTCAGTTGAAAAGACGGCTACGGGTTCGCGATTTGGATCATCGTTTGCTAGCAAATCGGTAAGTTTTTTATTTTCAGGTCCTCCCCCTCCTGTAAGACCTGCGCATATATATTTGTCAGCAAGTCCTTTCTCTTGCATGGTTCTGTTGAATTCGTCGATCGCGGCGTTTATTTCGTTTTTACCTGGTAAGAAGCCTAGACGGTCTCCTGTTGTTGTCCCATTTATCATGCTTTCGGCCATTCTTCTTGCCATTTCGATCGGCATTTCCTCGGGGCTCACGTCATGGTCTAAAAATCTTTCTTCAACATGATGCATTTTTTGTCCCTGAACTTCCATAAGAGTTCCGTTTCCAAAATAATCTACATATTTTTGGTCAACTGTCGCTGATGCGATCACTATTTTTAGTGGCGGCAAACCGCGCTTCGCGCGTTCTTTCTGAGCCTCTTCAAGTCCAGTTAATATTGCTTCTTGGTACTCGTCTCGTAGATGGATTTCGTCTAGAAATACTCCATCAATCGCGGGAAGCGCCAAATCTTCTTGCATTCGATTGCGAAGAGACGCATTAACCGTATAAACAATTTGTGTGTTATCTGACATTTTTCTTCCATCCCCATGGTAAAACCCAACAAAATCCCCTCCATGCTCAGTGTTATTCATGCTTGCAACAGTGCGAGAGATCTCTTCTGCCAAAAGCTGTCTTGGTTCGGTAACTAGAATGGTAACTTTTTTATCAGGCTTATTGTTTTTAAGTGCTTCCAAGAAGTAAGTTGGACCAAGAAGTGATTTACCGGACCCTGTATGGCCCTGGAGCGCTAGAAGGTCATTGTCTTCCATAGCCTTAACTAACTCGTCGTGAACAAGTGAAATCGGAGGCGCTGGCCATTTTTTTTCAACAATTGGTTGAGTTGCTTCGGCAGCAGTTGCGGGTGGCGATACTTCTGGTGTGCGTGGACGTTCTGCAACAGCAGTCCCTCCGCCTGGTTCGATCTCTGGCATGCTTAGATTGTACCACTATTAGCCTCGTTTTATAAATCTGGAAGAGGTTCTATGGCTTAATAATAAACGAAAGAAGAATGATAAAGGCAATTCCTACTACATTGACTGCAGCAGAAAGAGCGATAAATTGGCGTCTCTTAAGCTTGGGTATTCCCATCAGATGAAGTCCAGTTGAGCTTGGAAGGGGCGAGAGAATTATCAATGCTCCGATTGCTGGAAACATCCATCGAAAGTGCTTTGTATTAACAACATGTTGCATGTGACCCTCGGCAACTTCTTCATAAATTGGTTGTATTTCTTTTGCGATACCATCGCGAACAAGATTGAAAAATAAAAAGTCCGAGATGATTGCAGCAAATGATGCGAGTCCCCAAAGTTGTATTAGCGGAAATTTTTCGGCCAGAACCAAAAGTGTCACAGCGGCAAGTGGAGCGGTAAAGGTTGAGATAAAAATTATTCCCGCAAAAATAGCTGTCTCTCGACCGGCGTCAAAAATAAAATCATGAAACGGCTTAAAGCTTCCGAGGAAAAAGGACAATGCAAAAGAGAGGAAAAGAAGAGTTAAATTTTTGTATTTCCAAGATTTCCAATTCACTTATCCAGTATAGCAAATTTACTTTGCAAATCTGTTTTATGATTTAACTCTTATGATAAAATCTGAAGGCAATGGAGACGTCGCGACGAAATTTTTTAAGACTTGGCGGTGGACTAGCTCTCACGGGAGGTCTTTCTTTGGTGGGGATGGTTAATCTCGAAAATGCGGAAAAATCCCCAAAATTTTTGGGGGTAGGCTTTCAGTCTTATACAATTCGTCGTACAGCAGAGACTGGCGAGGTCCTCAAATTTTATCGGTACCCCGAGTCGGACAATGATGGACCGCTCAATACAGATGAATACAAACCCAAATTTGAAGATTTTTTTATAATATATCCTGAAATATATGAAGATAAACAAAGTGCGAAATGGATAAGACTGAAAGAGTTTTTAACGCATAATGGAAGAAGGCTTGATGCATACATTCTATTCAACACTACAAATATAGATGATTATAAGCGTGTAAAATTTATTCCTCTTAAGCGAGTTAATTTCGGAGTGGCGAATGGTCCAAAAGATATAGGTTATGCAGAGCCAACAATAGGCCGAAAGCTACGAAGCTATGAAATTGGTAAAATAATAGAAGTTAACAAACCATAAATATGTCAGGATATTCTGCGACTCCTCTTATTAAAAAACTTGGCATAAAATCTGATTCAGAAATTATTTTTATTGATGCTCCAGCAGGTTTTATTTCGGAATTAAACATTTCTCAAACAAAAAAAATTTCATCGAGAGATATTAGTATGATCGATCATACATCTAAGAAGTTTGATTATGTGCATTTTTTTACAAAAGACAATACTTCTTTAGAGAAAATATTTTCTGGATTAAAACTAATTCTAGAAAAAGACGGCTCTCTTTGGATATCTTGGCCCAAGAAAAGTTCTGGAGTAAAAAGTGATTTGGATGAAAACATAATTCGGGAAATCGGACTGAGAGCTGGGTTAGTTGATGTGAAGGTTGCAGCTATAGATGGTACTTGGTCAGGTCTAAAATTTGTATATCGAAAAATAGATAGATAGTTTAGAGTGAGATAATCGAATTGATAAAGACAACCAGCGCAACAAGAGTTGCAATCCCCGAGAGGAAAATAGTTGCAGTAAAAAGCCTTTTTATAATACTCGGTAATTCTGTTCCAAGATATTTATTGACACCTCTAGTTCTTAGCGCATAAAGCGTGTTATAGCCAGTCAAGAAAAGTAGTATTGAAAATAGCAAAAAAGATGATGTAAGCGTTATGTATTGCATAATTATATATTCCATGCGACTCCATGCTCGAGCATATTGCCTGCATCTTCAACGTAAGTCCACTTCCCTGATTTTTGACTTTTGTTATAAATTGCTACAACATCATCTCTTTTCTCAAATTGTTGGACTTGTCCAAATGAATTTCTAGTGAACATATCGTGGCATACAGTACTTTGTAGGTATTTTTCAATTTCTCGAGGGTTTTTAACATATTCAAATGCAAATTCTTCTTGGTGAGTAGGTCGGTCAAAAGTTATGACAACATTTCCGATGTCCAGAACATCGTTGAGTATCCCCTCTATTTTTGTATCTATTTCAGTGCATCGTACCTGGTCGAGTAAGACTTGGTTGATGGTGTGTGACGATAAAGGACTGTAAGAAACTTCAATAATCTTTCTACTGGTCACAACATACACGTTAAAGTACCAATCGATAATTGATCGAAGTGCGAGACTTACCATGAAGATGAAAATTACAGAGAAAGCAGAAAGAAGCAGAATGATGTAGTTTTGGAAAAATTGAAATCCTGTCGAGAAGACCGCAAGTATTACGGTGCTCATGAATCCAAGGATAATGATAGGTATCCCGAATGCTGACCAGTGTTTGCGCTCTACGAATATCAGTTGTTCTCCTGGAAGAGTTACAAACTTTTTTTGGATCGCCTCGATGAATGGTTTTTCTTTTGCGCTCATAAGGGAATTGTAAGACGTAGGTTAGATGGTGGTCAGTGAATAATATTACAAGATCACGGTAACATATATTACAAGGATACAGTAAAGAATCTTACAATAAAATTGTAAGATTGCTAACAATTTACGCTGGTGCTATAATCCGGCTATAGTGCAGGACCGAGGGAATAAGCTTTATTCGTTCTTTTCGCAATATAGAACCCTTGATTATAAAAAGGGACAGATTATTCTTCGCTCTGATGACAATCCCTCGGGTATTTATTATGTGCGTAGGGGATATGTGAGGCTATATTCTATTTCCGAGTCAGGTCAGGAACTGACGCTCATCATTGTTAAACCTCATGATATTTTCCCTATAAGATGGGCTATTACAGGACAACGTCATAGATATTATTTTGAAGCCATGACTCCTGTTGAGTTGTCAAAAGCACCGCTTGAGGATTTTTCTGATTTTATACATATGAATCCAGAGGCGCTTTATGAAATACTCAATAACGTACTTTCTAGGCTTGGTGGACTTCTTGAACGTATGGAATATTCAGTCTTTGGTAATGCATATCAAAAAGTTGCGTCAATCCTCGTTATCTGCGCGGAACGTTTTGGCATTCAGAAAGGAAAATCTATTACAATTCGAGTTCCGATGACTCACTCAGATATAGCTAATCTTATTGGGCTCACTCGCGAGACAGCAAGCGTTGAGCTTAAAAAACTTGAAAAAATAGGAGTGTGTGAAAAAGATGGGCGATTTTTTATGGTCAAAAATCTAGATAAACTCAAAACCGAAGCCAACTGGTCTAAGTTTGCTTAGTGTTCACAAATCTTTTTGAGATAATTATATAATTCCTCATGGGCTTATTAAGGCTTCTTCTCGCTCTTTGCGTCGTCTTTGCACACATTGGTATAACTTTTGGTTACAGGCCAATGGGTGGTGATCTGCCCGTTACTTCTTTCTATATTATCTCTGGCTTTTATATGACACTTATTCTAAATGAAAAGTATGTTGGAAAGTCTGGGACAAAATTGTTTTTGATAAATCGTTTTCTCAAAATTTATTCTGTTTATTGGGCAATGCTTTTCCTTTCATTTTTTATATATCTTTTCTTGGGAAGTAATTTTGCAGCAAATCCTCTGGGTCTATTTTTTAATAGTTATAATTCACTTTCAGGGATAAATTTGTTTTCAAAAGTTTTAATAGATATTATTCGGGTGATAACTCTTATTCCAAATACTGTTTATTTTTTTCCGAGAGCAACTTTTGATCCGCTTGTTATTGGGCCATCATGGACATTGGGACTTGAGCTAATTTTTTATATCCTTGCACCACTTATTGCGAGACGGGACACAAAAATAATTGTAGTCCTTGCGATCATAGCTCACTTTTTAAGGACTGCAGCATACCACTATTTTGTAGTTCATATAGGAAATACCACCTATGTAAATGGCGCATTTTTTCCGGCGGTCTTTTTTTATTTTGTTCTTGGAATTCTTGCTTACAAGATATATTCATTTTTGTCGAGTAAAAAAGTTAAAATTCCATCAGTTGTATCTGGCTCATCGCTTATTTTAGTCGTTTTATTTATCATCTTTTTCTATTACGTCGGGGGAGAGGTCAGAGCACTCTTTTTGGGAATATTAACACTTGCGATCCCGCTGATATTTCTTAAATTCAAAAGCAGTAAGTGGGACAGTCTCTTGGGAAATTTTTCATACACGCTTTATATTTCCCACGTCCCTATTCTTGCAGTCTTAACTGTTATGTTGCCGGAAATGAATAAAAATTATTTCAATTTAATCTCTATCGCAATATTTCTGTTATTCTCATGGATCTTATTTGTTCTTGTCGAAGATCCCGTAGACCACTTCCGCCACTCAATACGCCTGCGTCATTATCAGAAGGATAAGAAAAAATTTGGGTAAGCTTGTATAATTTTGTTACTGTTTTTTTGCAATAATAATGTAGTTTGAGTTTCCAAATAAAGGAAGTGTAAAGTTATCAACAATTGTTACAGCATCTGAAACAAAAAACTTTATAAACCTAACAAATTTTCCAGCAATAGGATTTACAAACAAAAAGTTTCTTATTATCCCTTCTGTTTTATTAACTTTCAAAATTTTAAACCCCTCCTTTTTTAACTTTCGAGTTAGTTCTTCTTCCGTGTACCGCCTCAGATGGCCCACTTCCAGGTCAAATTTTTTTGTTAAGCCAAGTCTATTGAGCGGGGCGTTTTTAGATGGAGTTGACAAAATGAGTTTACCGTTGGTGTTTAAAAGCTTATTGATTTTTTGTAAGGCTAAAACATCATCTTCCAAATGCTCAATCACTTCAGTGAAAATGATTAAATCAAATTTTCCCGTTACATTTTCGCGTGGAAAATAAATTCTTTTAAATTCAGCATTTTTGATTCCAAGTTGCTTTGCGGTTTCAATGCATGAGTTAATTGCTATATCAGAGATATCTATTCCTAATATTTTGGGCCCTTTATTAGCAATATAAAAATCTAACGTTCCAGCTCCGCAGCCTATATCCAATATTCTTATATCTTTTTTTACCAATTTTTCTAATTCTGAAATAAGCAATCGATATGTGAAATTATTGCTTTCAATTGTCTTGAATTGTTTTTTTGTTTTCTTGTGGTACTTTTCGTGCAGTCTTTTCCTGTCAGATACCTTATTCATTCAGACATTTTAGCAATTAGAATCAGTTATAACAATTATTTTCTCAGTTGATTATCAGCTATTGACAAGGAATTGTTTTATAAATACTATAATTTTATATGAAGAGAATAGTCATCTTTATTATTGCTCTTTCTCTCCTTTTGATTTTTAGTTCTCCCAAAGCCTTCGCGTCCGTAATTTTTCAAGACAATTTTGATAGCGGTGATTCTAGTCAGTGGACGACAGTTCAGGGGCCAAATCTTTTTCAAGTCGCAAATATTGATGGAAGTAATCGTTTTGGGGCACTTATTAGTTCAGGGAGTACAATTGTAGATGAAGTTGCGGGAGACATAACAACTCCTAATTACACAGTTGATTTAGATATATTACCGATACAGGGTGTTGATAAAAACATTTCATTCAGATGGGTTAACAATGCAAGCCAGTACGAGGTGCATTTTAACGGTGAGGGTGCTCATTTTACTGCGCCGACTCCAGTTCCGACAATACCGTTTTTCTTAAGCAATGGAACCGTTTACCATTTTAAGCTAATTCTTAATGGACCGAATATTAAAGTTTTGGTTGACGGTAATCAATTATTTGACGTAACAGACCCAACATACGTTTTTTCTGGTCACGAAAAAGTCGGAGTGCGCGTTAGTACTGGGGCGGCGTACCCTACGGAGGTTTGGTTTGACAATATTGTCGTGAACAGTATTGATCCCGGTGTGGACTTGAATGTTCCGCTTCTAAAACAAACCAATCCACTTTGGGGGAGTTTGATCTACGATGCGGCTTCTTCCTGGGCAGGGTCAAAGCCAAAAGATATCTCAACGTGGGGTTGCTCGCTCACATCTGCTGTTATGGTTTTCAACTACTACGGTATTAACAAGCTACCAAATGGTATAGGTCTGACACCGGGAACTCTTAATAAGTATCTTCAAAACGACACTCATCTTGATGCATCAAAAGACGGATATATTGGAACGGGATATATCAACTGGGTTGAGCTGTCAAACATAAGCAAACTTGCTAAATTTCAAAATCCTGGATTTTTGTTCGATGCTCTTGAGTTCTTGGCAAAGGCTGGACAAGACGATTCACTCTTAACGCAAGACATAAATGATGGTCATCCAGACATACTCCAAGTTCCTGGGCATTTCGTTGTAGCAAAAGGAATCGATTCAAACAATAAATTTTTGATAAATGACCCTTATTATAATAGGACAAGTCTTTCCGATTACTCAGATTCTTATCTTGGGATGAGGAGATTTATTCCTGCTAATTCAGATCTTTCGTATGTTGTTGTCATGACTCAAGATGGTGTTAGTGTAGGACTCAAGGATTCACTTGGGAACACCATTGGTAGTCCGGTTACTGAATATCCAATAACTAATCCTGCGACCGGAACCGGAGACAATGGTAAACCTGCGTCATTCATCTATCTTCCAAAGCCAGACAGCGGAAAATATTCTCTTGATGTTTCATCTACATCAGTAACCAACTATAGCGTGACGGTTCTAACTTATGACGCGAGCGGCTATCACAAAAAATTTGTGTCTTCAGGGATTGTTGGTGCGAGTGATACTGATAATTATTCGATAATATTTGACAAAAATAACGCTAGAAATGATTCGGAAAATCAAAACACAAACTTCGAAACGACACTTAACGATATTAGTTCTCTCTGCAAAGTGGGAGAAATAAAGCCGTTGAGCTGCGCTGGTATTTTGCTTGAAATTAAGACAGCGCAGAATTTATCAAAAAATGGCAAGACAAAAACAGCCGCGAAGAGTTTGCTAAATGCAGTAAATAAAGAACTGTTAGCGTTGCAAAAAGCTCATGTTATTGCCGACGACGCATACAATATCCTCCACGCAGATACTCAGCTCCTCCTAACGCTAATTTAGCCCCCGTGGTACCCTTGATACTCTTGATACCCTTAATTTATACTATTTATTATGTCTGCCCGACTCATACCTCCGATCATGGTTATCAAGCGCAACGGTCAACAAGTTGAGTTTGATGATCTGCGTGTTATCCACTCTATGGAGCGAGCGGGTGTTCCAAAAGAATTACACGATAGAGCTCTTGCTCATATAAAAGAAAGAATTCAGTCGGATAATACTATAACGACGGATGAAATCTTTTATCACATACGTGAATTTTTAACGACAAAAGACAAAAAAAGCGCGCTTCGATTCAACTTGAAGCAAGGCATTTTTGAGCTTGGGCCTACAGGTTTTCCATTTGAACAATATCTTGCCGATATTTTTAAAAGTCAGGGTTACAAGACTCAAGTGGATCTGCAAATGAGAGGTGAGTGCGTATCTCATGAAATCGATGTTCTTCTTGAGAAAGATGGCCGACGCGAAATAATTGAAGCAAAATTTCATAACCAGATGTTTGGTAAGACAGATGTTCAAGTTATTCTTTATACTTACGCGCGTTTTTTGGATGTTTCAAAAGCAAACAAGATCGATGGTGTTTGGGTTGCAACCAACACGAAGCTATCAACAGACGCGATTACTTATGCTGAATGTAAAGGGGTTAGGCTTATGGCTTGGAATTATCCTGAACAGCAAAATCTACAAGACTTTGTTGAAAGACCAAAGATGTATCCGGTTACAATAATGACAGATCTAACAACTGAGGAAAAAAGACGAATGATAGACAATGGAATAATTTTAGTTTTTGATCTTCTAAAAATCTCAGACGACGAGTATAAAGATAAATATATGATAGATAAAAAACGCGTTGAAGAAATTAGGCGATCCGCTCAGCTCATCTGTGGCAACTAGCCATTCAGTTATTTAACTATTTAACAATTTAGCAATTTAACCATCTAGCCATTCGACAATTTAATATCTCTTGCTCTTGAAATGATAATACATTAATGCATTAATGTATTATCGCAAATATGAATTTTGGTTTTATATTTATCAACGTCTTTTTTTCGATCGTTATTATTGTTGGGCTTATTGTTATTTGGTGGGTATGGCCGCCTGATAGTCCTTGGAGTCTGTGGTGGAGGACCAATGGCAAAAAAGCGTTAGCGGCAATAAAGCTTGCGGATATTGGTTCTGATGATAAAGTTTTCGAACTCGGTAGTGGCGATGCAACATTTTTAGTCACTTGCGCAAAAAAAGTTGGCGCAAAATGCGTTGGCATTGAGATAGACTATATTCGCCACATTATTGCAACGTTTAACGCAATGCTAAATGGTGTTAGTAGTAAAGTTGAATTAAGACATGGTAATTTTTTTGACTATAAACTAAATTCCGCAACAGTCGTATTTGCTTATCTTGTGCCTTCGGTTCTTGAAAAGTTAAAACCTAAATTGTTTTCAGAGTTAAAAAAAGGCACGAGAATTATAAGTTATCGTTATAAGTTTAAGATAAAAAAAGGCGATAAAATGAAATACATAGGGTCAGACACAAGATCACAAATGCATTTTTACAAAATTACCTAAACTGTTATAATAAAGAAAATGAAGAATCATCCAGCGCAAAGATTACTTGGCTATTTAAAAACTCTTAAAAGCACGGTTTCAGAAATTGATGTTAATCGACAAATATTTAAGGAAGGAACAAAAGCTTCTCAAGTAGCTTTCCATGCCTCACAGTCGGCTAACTTCTTCTTGAGAGTTAGGATTTCAGGTGGAGAATTTCCTCGTGACAAAGACAGTGAATTAACCAGCGATCATGATGTTTCAGAAATAAATAAATCAATAGACTTAGCGATTCAAGCGACTCAAGACTTAATAGATAAAGATTTAGACCTTAATGAAAAACTAAAGGAAGAAATAAACATGGGAGACTTTGTGATTGATAGTGTTGGGGGAGGACTCATTTTTGTGACCGCACACACCTCAGAACATCTTGCTCAGCTAGTTATGTTGCACGATGCAAATCCTAGCTTTTAAAAGTTATTTTTTAAACTTTTTTAAGACTCTCAAAACCCCCCACCTCAGTTTATCGGCCACTTTATATAATTCGTATTCGTTGGGTTTTATGATAAGGTCAAAACTTCCTACAAATTCAGTGTGGGTGGGGCCATATCCTTCTTTGAATCTATGGAAACCAAACCATGGGTCATTTTTATCAGGATTTGGTCCTAGTGCGCCCCACATATCAAAATATTTTAAGCCGAGTTTTTTTCCAAACTTTATTGCTTCCCAAGCAACTAAATTGTTAGACATTGTTTCTCTATTCTCTCGACTTGATGCGCCATAAGGATAATAAAGGGTATCATGGAAAACAAAAAGTACCCATGAGGTGAGTGTTGTGTTTTTATATTTTGCGGTTAACAAATGATAAGTCAATGACGTTTGATTTTTGACATTTGATTTTTGACTTAACGTTTCGAACATTTTCCTGTGGTAGGACGGAGTGTGTGCATAAAAGCCTTGTCGAGAGGTTGTTTCCTCAATGAGTTTTAAGTAATTTTCAAATGACTCTTTAGAGTTATCTTCGGTTACTTTTACACCATGTTTTTCAGCAACGCGTATGTTGTATCGAGTTTTCGAATGCATTGCTGCGAGTAACTCTTGTTCAGAGTGGGTTAGATCCAGCACAAATGTATATTTTGTAATAAGAGGATGCGCCGCTGGTCTCAAGTTAAAACCATTTACCATTGACCATTGACCATTGACCAAATTCGGCTCGAGTTGAACGAATATGCAGTTTTCTTCTTTGCCTATTCTTACGAGTTCTTCCAATATTTCTTTTGTGGGTTTATTTCCCTTAGGTAGATAACCAATGTTTAGATTAATTTTAGGAACTCTGTGGATTGTTAGTGTGAATCCGTCAACTATTTTTTCATTCTTCACTAGTACTTTTCGAATGACTCTAACTCCGGTTTTTTTTCTAAATTCTCCCCACTCAAAAGACTGCAGAGGGTGGCTAACTACCTCGTTGTATTCATCTTTTCTTGACTCAACAATATCAATAAATTCTCCCATACACCATTTTACACATTCTTCTATTTGTAGTTAAAGTCAATGTGTAAATTTGTCAATTGGTTGTTTTCGTTAATATTCTACATCCAACCCGGTTCATCATCTTGCTTGACGACAAAATTTTTCTTGAGCACCTCCTGAGGTAATTCGTAGATAAATCTAGAAATAGAGTTACTTACGCTTTGTCCAAAAAACAAACGTCTTTTTGCAAAAGTTAAAAATAATTTTTCGCGAGCGCGAGTGACCCCAACATACATGAGTCTTCTTTCTTCTTCAAGCTCCCCTGTATCAAGCATAGATTGCGAATGTGGAAAAAGTCCCTCTTCCATACCGACGATAAAAACAATATTAAATTCAAGACCTTTTGCAGCATGCATTGTCATAAGGGTAATTGCATCTCGACTTTCAACGGACTTTTTATCTGGCATGTATTCCTGTTCAACTAGCGCCACATTTTCGAGGAATTGATTCAAATTTGTGAATTCTACGGCCACTGATCGAAGCTCTTTTATATTTTCAATTCTCGCCTTATCTTCAGGGTCTTTTTGATCATACAGATCTGTATATGAGGTCTTGTTGACAATTTCATCAAGTAGTTCGAGTGTACTTTTATTGTCTTGGTAACCTCTTTCGTTTGCGTCATTAACATAATCCAAAAATTTCTCTGTTCTTCTTTTTCCAATTTTAGTTATCCTCTTTAGTGCAACTTTGTTTTTTTGGTTAGCAAGGTACGATAAATACGAAAGAACAT
The DNA here is from genome assembly GCA_035549295.1 of Patescibacteria group bacterium. Taxonomy (GTDB): domain Bacteria; phylum Patescibacteriota; class Microgenomatia; order Levybacterales; family GWA1-39-11; genus GWA1-39-11. The sequence continues at coordinate 24,315 of DASZRG010000051.1, read as the reverse complement.
CTTTTATTTCCTTTCGTTCATAAAAGCGAACTCCTCCAACAAGTATGTAGGGGATGGAATTATGCAGAAATGTTTCCTCAATAGCGCGTGATTGTGCATTCGTTCTGTAGAGAACTGCAAAGTCAGAAAATTTTAAACTTGGATTATTTCTTCTTGCGCGATAAACTTGTTCGATTATGTATTCAGCTTCATTTTGCTCTGAGTGTGCCTGGAATATTACTATCTCATCTCCTTCACGATTTTGAGTCCACAGTGAGAGAACAGGATGCATTGTGTTATTGGAGATAATAGAATAGGCTGCATCTAAAATATTTTGGGTAGACCGATAATTTTGAGAAAGTGGGAAGGTTAAGGCGTCTGGAAAATCCTTCTTGAATTTTTCAAGATTCCTAAAGTCGGCGCCTCGGAAGCTGTAAATGCTTTGCGAGAAGTCTCCAACTATGCAAATATTTCTTGATTTGCCACCGATAATTTTTGTTAGTTGGAACTGGGCCTCATTTGTATCTTGATATTCATCGACCATAATATATTCAAATTTATTTTGGTACCGCTCAAGAGTTGCTGGATCTTTTTTGAAAAGTTCGATTGTTTTTAGCATCAAATCATCAAAATCTAATGCTTCGTGGTCTTTTAGGAGGCCTTCATAAACAGGATAGACTTTGGCGACTGTCTCTTGAAAATACCCGCGAGCGAAAGACTCATACATAGTAGGTGTTATCATTTGGTTTTTTGCTTGGGAAATTGTTGCGAGGATAGATCTTGGTTTTACTTCCTTTGCTGAAATATCAAGGAACTCAAAGGCTTCCTTAATTGTTTCAAGCTGGTCTTGTGTATCAAAAATTTGGAAACCTATTCCAATTCCTATATTCTTCCCATCTCGTCTCAGAATTTTACTGCATATTGCATGAAACGTTCCAACTGTGGGCTGGTCTGAGATGTTGTGGTCTGCGAAAACATTTGTAATTCTTGCTAACATCTCCCCCGCTGCCTTATTGGTAAACGTGACAAGAAGAATATTTGATGGGTTTACTTTTTTCTCAAGGACAAGATATAAAGCTCGGTTTACAAGAACTCTCGTTTTTCCGCTTCCAGCACCCGCAAGAACAATTACGGGACCTTCGGTTTGGATCACGGCTGCTTGCTGTTCCTTATTTAATTTATTGAGAATGTCATTCATAACTTGCTATAATTGTTGGTAATCGGGGTAAATTCAATTCTACCATATGGTCAATCTCTTTATCGTAGCTAACTGGAAAAGCAACAAGACAATTGAGGATACAAACAATTTTCTAAATGAATTTAAGGATTTATATATAGCTCGAGATGATGTGCAAGTAGTAATATGCCCGCCCTATTTGTCAGTGTCGACACTTTCAAATTTCATAGCGACAAACAATCTTAAAATTGATTCGGGGGTTCAGGATATATCTCCATTTGATGATGGAGCATTTACGGGCGAAGTGTCAGCAAGTCAAATCAAAGAGCTTGTAAAATTTACAATTATTGGTCACTCAGAAAGACGAAAATATTTTGGTGAAACGGATGAGCTTTTAAGTAAAAAATGCGAGAAAGCACAAAGCGCTGGTATAGAAATAATTTTTTGCGTACAAAACGAGGATACTCCTATTCCTCAAGGTGTCAAAATAGTGGCCTATGAACCAGTTGAAGCGATTGGTACTGGACATCCCGACACTCCTGAGAATGCGGATCGTGTAGCTGCTGTAATACGAGCAAAACATGAAGGGGGAATTGTTCTCTATGGCGGTAGTGTAACTGCCGAAAACGTTAATCAGTTTACATCGTGTGTAAATATAGGTGGTGTTTTGGTTGGTGGTGCGAGCCTCAATCCTTCTGGGTTCTCTTCGATTATTAAAAATGCATAGAAAAAACAATCTTATTACGCTTATTATTGTTGTGGTTTTGATTGTTGGCTTTGGTGTAGTTCTAAACAAATTTGTATTCAATCAAAAGATACAACTCAAGAGCGAAAAGAGTGGGAATATTAATATTCTTCTCCTTGGTCGCGGCGGTGGTACGCATGATGGGCCGGATCTTACCGACACGATGATGCTTGCTATGATAAACCCAGATAAAAATCGAGCTGACCTTGTTTCAATTCCACGCGATCTTTGGATACCTAGCATATTGTCTGATAAGGCAGGTAAAATAAATTCTGTTTATGCTGATGGTCAAAAAATAAACAATCAAGGTCTGTTTTTAACAAAAGCAATCGTTGAAAAAGTCACTGGTCAGAATATAGACTATGCAGTAGTTATTGATTTTTCTGGTTTTGTGAAGCTAGTCGATTACCTAGGTGGAATAGACGTCAATGTAGCGAGTACTCTAGATGACTATAACTATCCGATTGAAGGAAAAGAGACTGATAATTGTGGTCATCAAGATACCGATATCCAAGAGTATACTGCCACAGTTTCTGCTGAGCAGGATCTTTGGCAATATTTCTCCTGTCGTTATAAACATCTTCATGTTGAGGCTGGTACGCAGCATATGGATGGTGAGACAGCGCTCGAATTTTCTCGCTCAAGGCATGGCGTTGGTGAGGAAGGAAGCGACTTTGCAAGAAGCAGACGCCAGCAAGAAGTCATATCTGCAATTCGGACGAAGGTATTATCTCTTGGGATAATTTTAAATCCAGTAAAGGTGCTTGGCATTTTTAATATTGTAAAAGATAACATTAATACAGATATTCAGGTGAGCGAGTTTGACGACTTTATAAATCTAGCAAGGAGAATGCAAAACGCTAAGATACAAAGTTTTGTTATTGATTCTGATGACAACTTGCGTGGAACGTACGGTCTTCTTACTATCCCAGAGCCTACGGCTGACAAGCAATTTCAATTCATTCTAGCCCCTCGCGTAGGTGATGGAAATTTCACTGAAATTCAGAGTTACGTTAAGTGTATTGCTGATGGGCTTGTTTGTTCAGTCGGGAAAAACAATTTGATAATAGCGACTCCTACTCCGCAGTCTTCTAAATAGCTAGTTTATAGATTCTAGTTTGATTGTGTTGGAAGACAATAGTTCCGATTTTTTTGAATTTATCTTCAAAAAGATCGGGATATTTTTGGTGTTCCAATCCTCCTACATATACATATTTTGCATCATATTTTTTTAGCAGTGACTTTGTAAGATTTATATCGTGACTTTCGTAAATATCTTTAACTTCACTTATTCTTGGCGCAGGTATATCATATGTTCCTCGCCATAACCATTCGTGAACAGTCCAGCCAAGAATTGTTGGAAGACCAGTATTTGCAGATATTCGCTCATAGTCAGTGTATGAATCACCTTGCGCCTCGACCATCACTGGACGGTTTTTGATATTGCGATTAATCCATTCGATAGCAACGTAATCGTCTGGATATCTTGTTTGAAGATAAACTGTACCATCTATTCCAGAATATGATTTTAAATCGCCATAGTATGCCTTTACTGCAAAGTATGGATATATGAATACAAGTCCGAGGAGAATCACTGTTGGTAAATGAAAGAGTAAATTTTTTGTTTTACTTGATATTCTGACGATGATATAACCTGACGATAAAGAAAGGAGAATAAATGATTGATAAACAAGCTTAAACATAGTGTTTGCTCGATAGTGCTGTGGGTAAATATCTTTAACATACACAAATTCCGGAATTATTATTAACAAAGTTGCGAGAGTTATGAGCCCTATTATAAATAGGTCTTCCGCGCCAATGTTCTTTTTATTTTTGATTTTTAAAATAAAAACTAAAAATGAAAAAACAAAAAAATAGAAAAATCCATATAGGGTTAGCAATTCCCACCATGTGGATTTTTGACAGTGATTGGCTTCAAAAAGAAATGGACCTATTTTTCCAATGTTTGTCAAGAATGTTGGTGCACACAAGATTCCAACACCAGACGCAAAAGGCTTGAAGAAGAAGTTAAAAGGAAGACTAAATACTACAAAGAGTAGAAAAACAACTACAATAGGTTTAAAGATCTTTGTAACAACTTCAGTTCTGTTTACCTTCTTTATTTTTTTAAAATTAAACTCTAAATCACTAAGGTTTTTTATCACAATCATTATGAAGAAAAGAGTCATATAGAGAAGGGCATCCCATACGTTTGTCATATACATGATGGCTAACAGGAGAGAGAAAAGTGCAAGTGATGCTTTATTAATTGTTTTTTGCAAAAAGAATTTGTATAGAAGCGCGATCGATAATAATACAAAAATAATATCTGTGACATGACCGTGTAGATCAGAGACTACGAAGGAATAAATAGGGAATTCATGAATTGTAAAAGGTATAAATCGTGTTGCATTGGGATACCAATAGTCATTGGGAAAGGAGGATGGTAAAAATTTTAAATTCCAGAATGGTACCGGATTGTCAACATTATATGCTTTAAAGAAAGAATAAATTGTATGTAGATTTCCTGCTAGCGCAACAAGAGCTGCTGTGAGTATGCCTCCTACAAATGACTTTCTTGTCAGCTTTTTGATAGAGATTAAGTTTATACCAAGTGAAAAAGACAAAGAAAAACAAAAAGAAAATAGCGTCGCAATCATCAAGTTGTAAGTTATATTTGATGGGAGCAGTGAAAGGGTTGTCAGAGCAGCAGTTATAAGGTGTCCGAAATAATAATAGTTTATCGGATATGGCGGAAACCACATGTCAACAGCTGGCTGATAGGTTGTTCTCATTATCGAGTTTACAAAGCCAAAGTCCATGAATTTTTCAAGTCCATTTATGCTTGGTTCATGGGCTCTAATAAAACTCCAAATAAAAATCCCAATAATAAAGATTATTTCCTCAAAGATAATAAGTTTTATAGGAATGTTTTTTTTGTTAACTTTCTTTTTGAAGACGAAAAAGATGACAAGAACGTATAGCCAGGCGACCAGTATTATAGGAGTGAATCCGAATTGAAGAATGTGAAGAATGTTTAATACAAGCAAGAGATACGAAATTGCTCCAAGTGCTATAACTTTTGAAAAAAGGTACCCGCGGTCAACGAATTGCTCAAATACCGAATTGGTAAATGGAAAAAAAATTATTCCTAGTGCAAAAAGGACAACGCACCATTGAAAAATGAATAGAACTTCTGATGAGCTAAACATATTTTACGAATTCATTAAGATTTTTGATGTGGGTAATGTTTTTGGGTAAAGAAAGTTCATTGCCATATTGACTTAACCAGAAAAATTCTATTTTGGGATTTCTTTTTGACAGGTATCGCAACAAGTCCAAGTCATCATCAATAAACTTGTCTATATTTTCATTTCTCAGCACTTCCTCCTTAAATATGTGTGGTTGCTTATCATCAAAATTAAAATACATTTTCTTGAAGAGATTTGATAATTTGTTTGTTTTAATCCAAGCATTGGTACGGCTTTTTAAGAAAGAAAATCTACTCGATACAATATAAGCTTCTATATTGCCTTTCTTTAAAATTTTAGAAAGGGAGTCAATATTAGTTTTAATAGCAGGTCTAAAAAAATTATGATGCGAGAAAACTCTTATTTGTTTCTCGAAAGCTCCTGGCATTCGATAGCTCAAGTGACTGTTTTTCTTCTTGTATAAATAATCAATCATAAAATCTGGTACAAAAGGTGGGTAGTCTACGAATACTTTGTCAAAGTCAAAGCCTATTTTTTGCTTCTTCATGCAAGTTTGTTTAGGATATCAAGTAGCTTAAAATTCCAAATAGTTCTATGAGTTGTGCCAGTTTTATTTATAAATTCTTCGCGATGCTTTTTATACCAATCATAACTCTCGATGAATATATCCTGATTTCCCTTTTTGGGCTTAAAGTTAAGGTATTTTTTTGATTTCTCAGTCGACACGTATGAGTTAACTGGAAGCGTTTTGTAGTGCCAAGCAACAATAGGTGATAAATTGAATGTTTCAAGTGCTCCTAGGGCTAGCTGGGAAGGTAAAACGGGAAAACCTATAATTTTAGATTTTGATTTTGCATGTTTTATGAGTGCTCCAAGATCTTTTCTCCAGGTGCTAAAAACGCTAGCTCCTGCATTAAATATTTCTCCATCTTTTTTTGTAAGTAAGGCATTAAGGAGCAAATCGCAAAGATCGGTAACGTCAAGAAGTTGATAGAGATTGTTTCCATCACCAAGAATAAAAACGGGCTTATTTTGATAAATTGCCTCAAACCACAGTGTAAAAACGCCAAGCCTTTCGGGTCCAAGGAAAGTTTTGGGTCTAACAATGTTTATTGACAACCCTCGCTTGAAGTACTGAAGACATAATTCTTCTCCTATCATTTTCGATTCTCCATAGTTTCCGATTGGAGATATTTCGTCTGTTTCAGTTTCCGGTAGATTCTTTGGGACTCCATAGAGAGCAGTGCTAGAGATAAATACTACTCTTTTGATTTTATTTTTAAGCGCAGCATCTAGCACGTTTCTTGTTCCGTCAACATTTGTTTTAAGGATTTCTGATTTAGCATGAACAATTGGAAGCGCTGCGGCTGCGTGAACTATGTAATCAATACCTTTAAACTCTTTTAATAATCCGCTTTTGTTTCTTATGTCACACCTCACATAAGTAATCTTTGATTTTATGTCATCAGCTGTGAAGTCTGCTATATCAAGGCAAATAACTTTGTATCCTCTTTTTAGCAAGAAGCGAGATAGGTGAACTCCCAAAAAACCAGCTCCACCGGTAATAAGTACTGTCTTCATAGGGTTAAATTTTACATAAAGGATTTTGTATTTACAACATTAGTTTTTTTAAAAATCATAATAGTCGGATGATCGTATACAGTAAATGACTCATCAGCGGAAATGTCATTTATTTTTAGTCCCACGAATGGAATAGTTGGCGTGGATGAAAACTCAGCAATTTTCTGGAATCCAAGTTTTCCCGAAAATAGTGATTTATAGTATTTTGACGAAATTGGATAGCAAACTCGATATTTTGTACAGTCACTCAGTTTTTGTATTGGGATGTAAAGTCTATTGGATGCAATAATTATATACTGAGACTGTTGTAATTTTTGAGAAAGATTATCCCATTTCATAGTATTGTCAGGTTGGTCATAAAGTGTCATTTCTTCAAAGTTGTATTCGCTAGAATCTGCAAGTGGCAATCTATCATCCCAATGTTCTGTTGCAAGAGTGCTTCCGACAGGTATATTTTTATGTATCCAAGTGCTTGCGGCAATTCTCGTATTAGTTTTTGAATAAATTGAGATAAATGATAGCGGCCATATGATTAGCAAGAGAAATACGATTGCAATAGAGATTGTTTGTAAGAGTTTGCTTCTAAAACTCGAAAAGTAGTCAAATGCGGCTGCAAGTGAGATTGCAGAAAATAATGCGAGAATGGGATAAATCGGCAGAAGATATCTCATGAATCCAACTGCTGATCTACCGATAATCGCAAAATAAAAAAAACAAAAAATAAGAAGAATTATAATTTCTGCTTTTTTGCTATTTTCATATTTTTTAATGGACTTAAAAATCAAAAACAAACCAATAAGCGAAAAAGTTGCTGCAATTGGTCCTAGGCCCCATAAAAATAGATTTTTTATTTCATAGACATATGGAGTTTTGCCAACATATTGAAGAGTATATGGGAAGACGTAGGCATCGTGAGTCATTTGCAGCTGAGCCAGATTCTGTTTGATAAATTCACTCGAGTCTATAATTGCATATGGTTGGAATAATATGAATGTGAGAGTGGCTGAAAAAGCCATAACAATACCCTCTGTAAGTAATTTCCTGACAACAAGAGGTAGATGTGGTAGCCAATGTTTGGGTTTGTGCGGCGTACGGATAAATACAAAAAAGAAATCCGCAAAAAGAGAAAATAACAACGAGACAACTAGGGGAGTTGCGCTTATTTTTGTGACTAGTGCAAGTCCAAATGAAATTCCGGTTAAAAATGCGTTCTTAATATTTGGCTTTTTGTAAAATTTTATTGCTCGAAATAGCGTGAGCGAGACGATTGCTGTCAAAAGAACATCCGACGTATAAAAGTGCGAGTATTGGATTGGCAGTACAGAGATTGAATAGGTAAAAGATGCGAGAATTGCAATTTTTTTATCAAACAGCGTTTTTCCTATTATAAAGATCATGCCAATTGTCGCGAGATCAGAGAATATTGATATCATCCGTCCGACCAGGTCAATCTTGTCATAGGTTAGAAAGATCGGATCAATTTTTGAAGCAAGTAGAGCTGTCGACTTAAGAAGATATAGGGGCATATTTCCATACGCAAAAAAATGTGGATTCATTGGGCTTTCGGTACTCAAAAATTGGTTAAAATTTTGAGGGAGAGACAGAGGAAGAGTATACATAACAATTGCGCGTTCATCAGGGTGTTGGCAACAAGTATCGTCAAAATTTATTCCATAAAAACGAAAAGTAAAACCCAAGATTATTATTAATGCAAGAATTATTTTTTCCCTCATGTTCTTTTAAAAATAAATACAACTGGTCTATCGAAAACATCTGCTGTTTCCTCAACATTAAAAATAGGGTTTCCGAAATACGTCAGTTTGCAGTATATATCGCACGGCGTTTGATATATTTGTTTAAAACCTAATTTTCCCGAAAAAAGTTGAGAATAAAATTTATTTCCGGATGGAAAATGTTTTGGATCAAGTATTCTTGATTTATATATTCTTTGACTTGGTAGAATTATATATCCTGAATTATTTAATAATATCTGAAGATCAGAAGGGGTGAGGTTTCCATTATCTAGATCATAGAAGTTGAAAAGATTAATATTCTGAAAGTGTCCGTTGAAGGGTACTATGCCAAGATCATAGACCTCACTAAGAATGTTGGATTTGGAAGGTATATTTTTTTCTGAAAATTGCACTCCCTCAATCCTTGTATCTGTATCAATTCGGACAGTTTTAATAAATGCGAAAGAGAAAATGAGGCAGATTACAACTAAAAATAGATTAACAATTTGAAAATTATTCTTTCTTAAATTTTTAACAACTCTTTCAATAAATATTGCGATAGATATATATAAAAATGGCACAGCTGGGATTATATAGCGCGTCCATTTTGCAAACAGAAGCGATCCGGATAGGAATACGCATAAAAAAGAAATAGCAAAAACAAAATGTGAAGACTTTTTATGTTTATATGCTAAATAAAAGGTATAAAAAGCAGCTGGGATTGAGAGTAAAGTCAAAACAGGATTGATAAGGAAAGGAAGAATTTTTTCGTATTGAAAAAGTATAGGTATTTTTCCAAGAAACGATCCAGTATAAAAAACAGATAGAGATCCAGTTGCAACTCCTCCTTCATACTTCATAGAATCCATAAAAGATTTGCTATCAAGTAAATTAAAAGGAGCTGTTAGAAAATAGAATAACAAGAAGCAATACGTTGATATGAGAATCCGTTTAATAAAATCTAAAATCGTTTTGAACGAAAATCTTTTTTGAAAAAGGGTTTCTAAGATGATATAAATCGGAATAATTGTAAGAACGACGGATGAGAGTTTTAGTCCACAAAGTACACCAAGTATGCAGGATGAGATTGTAAGATATATAGGATTGTTGGTTTTTCTGTAAATTGTTAACAGGTAAATAAGAAGCAGGGTAAAAAAAGCAATCCATATCTCATAAGTACCAAAATGAGAAAATTGAAATAGTGCAACGCTTGTCAATGAAAAATAAAGCGAAAGTTTTGCGGCTTTTTTATTTGAAACTTCTAAGGAGTATAAATATATGAGTCCACAGAGAAATATTGTCAGGATCGCTGATAAAATGCGCCCAATAATTATTGCTCCATCAAAGCTTACCATAGGGTTAAAGATAAAATGATTTGTAAAAAAATTAGTAAAAAGTCCGATGAAGTAAACTAGGTATATAGGGAGAGAACCATATGCAAAAAAGTGAGGATTTAAATTTGAAAATAAATTTAGTTGGGAAATTGATGAAGCAATATTTCGTTCATCAGGATGGAAATAGTATGGAGCACCCCAATCGAGGTGATAGAAGATAAAAAAGATAAAGTAAATAAAAAGTGCCAGATCAAGAACGCTTATGGGAAAATTTTTAAACTTCATCTCAGCCTATCAAGTCAGCAACACGGCGTCCAAGCTCGACTGCATAATTTGTTCCACGATCCCATGGATAAACCTGTTCGATATTTGCTAGATACACGTTCTTAATTGGTGTTTCAAGAGGTGGAACGTTTTTGGAATAATTTTTTCCGATCAGAGGTTGAGCAAACGGGGCTTTAAAAACTCTCATGTCAATAACGCTCTTTCTATATGTAGGATTTATCTTGGAAAGCCAAGGATCATATAATTTTAATAGTTGTTTTTCATCCATTTGAAAACGTGGATCGTTCGCGGGTAAATAGTTGCCTATATATAAAAGATGTTCGTTGTTGTAGTTTTTTTTGTCCATAAAATTAGTATGCTCGACAACCGCAAGAATAGGTGATTTTTTATCGCACATATTTAGCCAATATGTGCCATCATTGAAAAATTTTTTATTAAGCCTCAAAACGAGATTTATTGCCCCAATGCCTTTAAGATTTTTGAGTCGATCACTGTATGATGATGGAAGTTGAGGCGCAATCTTCATGAATAAAAATGATGGCAGCGTAACAATAACTCGATCAAATTCAAATTTTTTGGCTTTTTTGTATTCAGGGGAATACTGGTTCACTTCAATGTCGACATTTTTTTTATCATCAATTAAGCGAGCAACTTCGCTGCCGAAGTAAAATTTTCCACCGGTCTTCTCAATAACAGCTTGCAAATGTTTTGCGAAGTTTAAAAATCCTCCGGTTGGATATGCAAGGCTCGGAGTTCTTTTATAAACCCTTGCCCAGAACCAGGCAAGAGATACATCACCCGCAAAATTGCCCAGTTTATTTACAAGCAGTGGCTCCCAAATTTTCTTATAACCGTGACTACCCATCGATTTTTCAAGGTATGGTTTAGCGCGAAATTTTTCAAGGGGTTTCCAGTAAGGGTTATATCTTAATAAAGCAAGTGATGCGCCCATTCTTATGCGATCAAAAATCCCGAGTTGTTTAAATTTCAGAAGTGATACGGGTGAATCAAGTTGATATATGCCGCCATCGACATATGAGGAGGTTTTAGGTCTAACAACTTCAACTTTGTGGTTTATTTCGGCTGCCAGATCAAGAACGCTTTTATCGTTTGTAAACCAATGATGATAATGCTGTTCGAGAGTCCAATCCCACCCTTTTTCATGATATCCTATTGCAAGACCGCCAGGCTCCTTGTCGCGCTCAAATATTGTGACGTTGTGCCCCTTCTTCTGTAGGTAAAATGCGGCTGCAAGACCCGTAAAGCCGGCCCCAATTATTCCAATTTTCATTTAGTTATTTTAGATGATCTTTAGAGTAGAAACAACAAAGCGGCACCGCCTGTGATTAGAATAACAGATATCGCTCCGATAAACGCTGAAGACGAACTACCAGTTGGTGCAGGAGTCGAATTGAGTCCAATCGTTGGGACGGCAGTTGGTTTAATAACTAGTGTTGGCGTTGGGGTGTCGGGAGTGATTGTGACGGTTGGAATAACTGTCGGCGTCAAAATCAAGGGAGGAGTAGGTGATGCCAACGTAATCGTTGGTACAAGAGTAGGTGTAGCTGTTGGATTTAGAGTTGGTATTATTGTTGCGGAGGGCGTTGCTGTTTGCGCGATTTGAGTTCCTGATGAAAAAACAGAGAAAGAGATAGTTGCTGATTTCATAATTCCTACGCTGTCGGGCGATTGAACAGTTAAAGTGTGTTGACCAACTGAAATTCCAGAACTCGGCCTAAATGTCCAAAATCCTCGAGTATCAGAAACAGTTGCTCCAAACTGATTCGAATCAAGCAGGAGCTTAACCGATTTACTTGGAAGGGCTGTTCCTTGGATCTCTGGTTTATCATCAACAAGAGATTGGTTGTCATCAGGGCTTGTTATGTTAACTTCGCCGTTACTTGTTCCAACATCCGGAGTTTTAAGGAGCGATGAAGAAGTGGAGTTTGTAGGAGATGTGTTTTGGGTAAAATCATACTGATAAGATAGGGTAGTTGTTGGTATGGTTGATGCATCGGAAAGCAATACTTTTGTTGTTGATGACAAATCTTGTTTGATGAAGTCAAGAGTAATTTGAGACGAAGAGTTAAGACTCACAAAAGTTTTTAGATCATTTGATCGGATTTGTGAGACATCAATTTTGTAAACGCCATTATTATCTGTAAGAACTGCAAGTGTCTGAGTTCCATTTACAGTTAATTTAGTTATTGCATCAGACGCAGTACTTCCATCAGGCATAATTACATTACCAGATATTATATTTGGATTTGTAGATGGACCATTTATCGTAGGACCAGTTGTCGCGACGTACTTTTTTCCATTAGTATCAAGATAAGTTTCTCCGTCGGAAAGTATTGAAAATTCGTAGGTTGTATTTGGGGAAAGGCCTGTGACAGTAATTAAATGGGAATAAAAAGATGCTTGAGAATTTGTTTTGTTTCTATCATCAAAAAAAGTTGTCGGTGTAAGATTTGGACCATCTACTGATATTGCCGCAGCTGAGGTGTCTGTTGAAGTGAAGGACACTACAAATGATTTATCTGAAATATTTGTAATACTTACCTTTTGAGGAGTTTTTTCAGGCGATGCATGTCCGATAAATATTATTCCTTTCTGTATTAGATAGGAAGTGAAAAAGACGCCAATAAGTAAAACGAACAAGGCAGCGCTTGTAGGAATTCTTTTTTGCCAAATATTTTTCTTCATGTAATTATAGTCCTGCTGATCCGGATGAAATATTCGGTTGGGCAAGTATTGGCGTAGGACTTAACGTTGGGTTTAATGTTGGACTCAGTTTTATCGGAGTTGGAGTGGGTGAGATAGATGCCTCATCAGATGCAACAGGAGTTCTTTGGTTAAGATCGGCATCTATCACTTTTCTCTGCATAATGCTTTGTATAACTTCGTCATCAAATCGTCCTGGAATAGGTGTTATAAGTATCTTTGTATCAGAATCTATTGTTGAGGTTGTATAATTGTGGTAAATAGAGAATCCTATCCACGACAGGATTATGAGGGAAGTAAACAAAGTCAAATAAACAAGATTTCTAATCATTATTTTTTTGCAAAAAAGACTCGACCTACAAAATCAATCGTATTTTTACCTTCTTGATTATGACCAGTTGCGATTTTCTCAACACCAACTATTCTGTCAAAGTTAATTGCATCGGCGACAAACGAATTTACTTGGGAGTCGTTCCCTGAAATATCAAGGGTAAAAGTAAATGAATAAATAGGTGTGACAGTGTTTGTATTTGGGAATATCTCAACAGTTCCGAAAACTAAGTTCGTTATTTGTACGCCATCGTCCTTTGCTAAATTCTCAAGCTGTCTAGTTAACTTGGGTATTTCAGGACCTTTTGGGATAGCCGAATATATTTGATCAAGGCTTCCTTGCAGTTGTTGATATTGTGAATCAAGGCTTCGTAAGTTTGACAGTTTTTGATTTAGAGCATTATAGACTACCATATTGTCATCATATTGTTTATTAAGGTTTGTAATTGTTGATAGTGTAGGCCCAATAGCAAAAAATCCAAAAAAGGATACAGCAAGAAGCGTCAAAATTAGATAAAAATATCCAATGAATTTTTTCTTCTCAGACTCATTTAGCGGAGTTAAATATTTCTCATACAACTTATTAAGTCCCTTTTTATAGTTAAATTTCATATCAGCTGCTCAAGTTATTAATTTCAATAGACATCTTAAACTGTATTCCTGTATCAGTACTCGAAAAATCATCAAGGCTAATTGAGGAGACATTAGGATTTTTCTTTAGTTCATCAATGAAGTTATTAATAGGAAAAATTGAATAGGCGATACCTTCAATTCTGACACTAGAGATATCTATTGAAATATTTGTCGAAGAGAAGTTACCTTTCGAAATAGAATCTAATATGCTATTTAAAATATCAACCTTAATATTTGTATTTTTTTGTGTGATTTTGATGTTGGCGAGACGATTTTCTATACTCACGTATACTGCTTCTTTTGATGCTTGGCTTGCCACAAACAATTGTTCACGTTTAATCTGGTCGTGAAGATCAATTATTTTTCTATCAATATAGAAGCGGTAGCCTAGTGCGAGTAAGGCCACAAGTTCAGTGGCAGCTATTACAATCCTCCCTATATTAAATGTCCACTTTAAGAAATTCTGGGCAAATTCTACCCTAGGTTTACCAATAAGATTAATATTCACTTGAGGTGAATTAGCCATAAGATTAGTTTAGAGAGTTATTAGTCGCTTGTCAAAGGAAAAGTGAGCCTAGAAAGAGGTTTTTATTTGGACTTTTTTGGAGAAGGTTTGGCGGCTTTAGTATTAGGTTTTTTTGCAACGGTTTTTGCCGTGGTTTTGGTCTCAGCTTTTTTTGGTTCTGATGTTGTTTTTGGTGCTTTTGAGGCAGGTTTTGAGAGCTTTGATAGAGAAGATTTTATTCTATCTGCACGCCCTTTAGGCATTAGGTGTTTTTTTACAGCACGATCTACGATCGAAGTTGCAGTTGATACGGTTTTTGCTGTTTTTTGCTTTTTTGCAGCATTAATAGCTCGATCAAGATCTGCACGGAAAGCGTCATTTGCTTTTTCGCGTTTTCGATCGCGTCTCAATTTCTTAATTGCAGATTTTATTACTGGCATCTCGCAATTTTAGCATGATATACTGATATTTACAAGCCTGACAGGCCTGATAATAACCAATAATCAATTAGCCAATTAATCAAACTAATTTAAAATTGTAAATTTGAAATTTATTTGAAAATTGGAATTTGGTCATTGGTAATTTTTTAAAAACATGGTAGCAAGTATCGTAAAGCGTGGCATAAACGCACTAACCTCAAGACAAACTAATATTTTTACCGCCGCGACTTTTATCATTTTAACCACGATCTTGTCTCAGGTTCTTGGAATACTCAAATACAGACTTCTTGTGAGTCTTTTTGGAGCATCAAATAGCCTCGGGGTCTTCTTTGCAGCATTTAGAATTCCTGACTTTGTCTTTCAGGTTGTTATAGCGGGCGCACTGTCTGCCTCGTTTATCCCCATATTTACAGAATATTTGTCAAAAGACAAAAAACAGGAAGCATTTGAGTTTACATCTGCTCTTATTTCATTGGGACTTATATTTTTTATCCTAGTTTCTGCGATCATTATCGTTTTTTCTTATCAATTTTGTGCACTGGTTGCACCAGGTTTCTCAAAAGATGAGTTGATTCTCATGTCAAACCTTATGATTATAATTCAGCTATCCCAAGTATTTTTTATTTTGGGAACACTTTTTACTGCAGTTCTTCAATCTTTTCAGCATTTTGTAATACCAGGTATTGCAACAGCTTTTTACAACTTTGGGATTATCGTAGGATTAGTTATTTTTACAAAATTTTTAGGTTTTGGAATTTATGGAGCAACAATTGGAGTTGGAGTTGGGTCACTCCTTTTCTGTCTTGTCCAACTGCCATCACTTTTTGCAACAGGATTTAAGTTCGCAGCGTATTTTACGATTGACTCGGGAATAAAAAAACTGATCAAATTTATGATCCCTAGATCTGCAACACTTATTGTTTCCCAAGTCGCAGCAACCGCAAACGTATTTTTTGCCTCATTTATATCTGCTCGTTCACTTGTTATTTTTGATCTTGCCCAAACGCTTGCAATGGCGCCGGTTCTTCTGCTGGGTCAGTCAATCGCCCAAGCTTCATTTCCGGCACTTTCTTTAAAAAGCGAGGATCATAAAGAATTCGTTTCGATTTTTACGAGCTCTTTCAATCAGATAATCTATACAACCCTTCCGATAAGCGCCATACTTATAGTTCTTAGAATTCCGCTAGTCCGTTTCTTTTTTGGAGCTTCAAAATTTGATTGGTCGGCAACAGTTGCGACTGGATTAACGCTTGCCTATTTCTCAATTTCAATAACTGCAAATTCGCTTATTCCTCTTCTTTCTCGGGCATTCTATGCATTTAAAGATTCAAAAACTCCGCTTTATACAACTCTTGGTTCGGTAATACTAAACATCATCCTATCCTATGTAATGGTTAGGATTTACAAGATGCCGATTTATTATCTTGGTCTATCTTTTACAATAACTTCAATAATTGGTGTAATCGTTATGATTTATCTGATAAATAAAAGAATAACTCTTCCCAAAAAAATGCTTTTCATATCGTTTATTAAGACAGCAATTTCAGGTACGGTTATGGGATTTGCACTTTATATTCCCATAAAGCTTCTCGACCAACTAGTGTTTGATACGACGAGAACTATCAATCTTCTTTTCCTAACGGGTATAGCGTCTATATTTGGCTTTGCTGCATACATTTTCTTTACCTGGCTATTTGATATAAAAGAGGCTTATTATATAGTTGAAGTTCTCAAGAAATTCAAAAACCGCGATCTTATACTTAAGCAAATCGGTGAGCTCCTCGACGGCCCCACCCTCAACCCATAAAAAGTGACTACCCGCCTGCCAACGCTATGCGTAGCATTGCAGGCAGGGATACTAGGTATTAGAGACTAGAACTTGGGTAAAAAATAAGTTATATATAGTACTTAGTATCTGCTCGTATGCCTTGCGCGAAGCGCAATTTAAATAGAATTTGGTATTCGACAAAAACTAATGGGAACTATAGAAGCAGTATCACGATCCATAGAAAGTATTGATCCTCCTCATGGCTTTGACATCGCTGTTATGGTTTCCAACAAGTCTTCTGGTTCCAACTTTCGTGCTCTTCTTGAGGCGGAAGCTCGAGGAGAATTAGGAAACGCGAGAATAAAGATGGGTATTGCTGATAGAATAACAGCACCAGCCCTACAGCATGGTCGCGATTTTGGAAGAGGAGTTGCAGGTATTCGGTACCGAGTAATAAATGGAGATACGGAAGCCTTTCGCGACTTCTTCACAAGCGAAGTTGCTACTTTTTTAAATACCCAAAACATAAAAATTGCAGTTATGGCCGGATTCAACAGGAAATTAAACAAAAACTTTTTCAAAGAATATGAAGGCGAACTTTTAAATGTTCACCCTGGTGCGCTCCCTGATGAAAATGGTGACCCCTATGTATATGAGGAGACTGGCGAAGTGCTGCCATGGAATCCGGGGATGATGACTGAGGATGCAATTCAAGTTTCATTTGATCGCGGGCTATCAGTCGTATCATCAACTGTTCACATTGCCACAGAAGAGCTTGATAAGGGTCCAGTCCTGATAAGAGTTTTTGAGAAAATAGTGACAGGCGATACTCCTACCACGGCATACGCTAGATTAAAGGTTAAAGAAAGCCAAGGACTCATACAAGCAATAAATAGTTTAGCTAGATAGCACTTGATTTTGTTTTTAGAAAATGTAAAATTCAGTCATGACAAATCAGCCACCGCTTAATTCGCCAGGAGAACTTCGAACTTTAATGACTAATGCTGTTCATGCTGACAATAGGCAAGAAGCATTTTTCGCGACTGAGATAGGTTTGGCGATGGGATGGAGCGTATTGAGGGGTGATAATGCAAATGCTCGCGAAAGAGATGCGGAAGAAGTGCGACATGAATTAAAGGCATTTAATCACAGTCCATTTACGCACAATGTATGGAGGCTAGCAAATGAAATTGAGCCACCCGAACATCTAAACCGCGGTTTTATTGGTGAAGTTTTAAGGAAACATAATAGCGGCGCAGTACTTGATGCTTTCAATTCTGTTACAGAGGATCGGCAGATTGCCTCGCTGCTTAATGGATTATCCCATGCGAATCGCTTAGCAAAGATTGATGAGTTATCGGCAGAGCAAAAGAAACAGTTAAATACAGTAGAAGGTCGCATGCGGGCCTTTGCAGAAACTCGTGGAATTGCCCCGGACGAAGTAGACCCAAGATATCTCGCCGAAAACGCCTCGGGATACGGAAAAGAAAGATAAAGTTTATTTTTGGGAAAAAGTTGCTTCTACGATTCTTTTAATTAAAACCTTGCGAAGATATTTTTGAACTTCATCTCTATTATTCCACCTTCGGACTCTTTGTCGTAATTCTATTTCGCTAATTCCTAGACCATCTGCTGACAAAGTTGGAAAAGAGTTTGCCTCGAGGAAATATAAATTAAATTTCTTGTCATACATAAAATCAATTCCTACGTATGGAAATCCCGTTCTTGATGCGACTGCAATTAATTTAGCTTTCTCTGTCATTTTTTCTGGAAGCCTAGGGTTGTCAGGATCTATTCCGTGCGCGCTTAAAACCTCTCTATTAATTGGATCTGTTACGGTATTTCCATCTAGCTGAATACGAATTCCGCCCTGGGCTGTATTGGAGACTATGTTTGGACTTGGAATATAAAGTGTTCCATTTGGATCGCGAAGATGCTTAAAAGTGGGGTTAAAATCTTCGTTAGGTCTTGGATCAGTATTTTTTCTGATTCCTTTTTCTTCAGGTGATCTGATTAGGGTTGAGTAGTGTATATTTCCATATCCATCGGCCAGTACTCTAAAAGAAGTGTAATGATTGCTTGGTGAATCAACAAACTCTTGAAATTGCCAACCCTCTCCGGGTTTTAGGTATTTAAATCCACTCCAATTCCACTTTTTGAGCCTAATAACTTCTTTTAAAAAAGGAATATCATCTCGTCTTTCTAATACTTTTTTTGGATCAAGATCAGAGGGCATATAGAAAATATAATTCCATATAAGAAACTTACTTATATTCTCTCTACCTCTTAAATATTGCACAGACTCTCCGCGGTCTTCTCGAACATCTTTGGCTACATAAGGGCCGGGTAGGAGTAAGACTTCTTCGAAAGGGACTTCTCTGGGTGTATCAACCCCCGCCGCGTCACTCAATATTTCTGTTCTGGTAGCCTCCAAAAGATTTGGATTTGTCATAAATCCTAGATCCTGCACTCGCAATTCATTTCCTTGGTCATGATTTGCTTCGCGAATTTTGAATCCATTTTTTCTAAATTCCTCAATTGTATCGGGATCCAAGCCATGTTTTTTAAAATCAGAAATGTGTCTGCCTAAATAGAGGATGGGTTGATGATATTTAACTAAATCTTGCACATCGGGGTTACTAGAACCCCTTTCTTTTCCTATTATTGGAACGTGTTTAATAATTTGCATGGGCGGATTATAGCAAAGATAATGGATTCAAGACAAACTACAGGATTAAAAATGAGGATGATCTAAGTCTAGGCGACGCATGCATAAGGTGTTCCGTCAAATTTTCTGAGGTCAAATCCTAAGCCCATATTTCTCATCGCAGGTACTTCATATCTACCGCTAAAACCCGAATCAGTAAAAGATCCTCCGTATCGAACAATTCCTGGTACTGCCTCTCGACTTGATGCATCTGGAAAATACATTTTATAAAATATTGCGCCTTCCTCATCAATTCTTCCGCTAAATTCTGCTGTGCCGAGACAATCTTCTATTACGCCACCTTTCTTGGTGGTGTCTAAATATATCTCAAACAATCCTCTTGCAGGAATTTCCAAATCCCATGTACCGATAAAATCGGGCGTTAACTCTTCGATTACTCTGCCTTGAGTTGCGGCACGGTAACTTCTTTGAAGTAATTCGCGTTCCAAAATTAATCTTGGATCAATTTTTCCTTCGGTCAGAGTCGTTCGTCCGCGTCTTGGTAAATAAACGTCCGTTGCATAAGGCATTTCTACTTCTTCTGACATATAGTTACCAAATGATATATTGTTTGGTATTAATATATCTGGATTTGAAGCCAAATAATCACTATGACCCTTACCGAGAATGACAACGTCTGGTTGATGAACTGCGATGTTATCAATAATTTTTGCTTCCCTTTCAAAAGTAAAAATGTTTTGGGATTCTACTCCAGACCTGTATGCTTTTTGAAGAAATTCAATGTGCTCATCTTTATCACTTACTTTCCATGCTTGGTCTTCAAATCTTTGTGCTTCAAGCATTTTTCTCCAGTGCTTTCTGTACGTCGGTAGGTCGTCAAGATATACAATCTCATGCTCTTTTTTTAGACACGCAATTCTAATTGCATCCCAATACATAATTTCCTCTTGTGGGATTCTTAGTGTTTTTCCATCCGACTTAAAAGAATTTTGATTATGAAATTCCGGTACGGATTCTATGCCAACTTTGGATCCATGTGGTAGTTCTTGAAGTTGCTCTAGCAATTCGATACTTGGCCCAATGGACATCTCCTGAATTCGAATTCCTTCAAAGCTATATGAGCCACCGTGGATAACTCCATAAAGCGTTTCAACCATATCGCGATTATATCACGAGGCTTGCGTTTGGTATAATTCAGGGATGAATCAATCAAATATTCGGAATTTTTGTATTATCGCGCATGTCGATCACGGGAAGTCGACGCTTGCAGATCGTCTTCTTGAGATGACGGGGACTATTCGAAAAGAGGACATAAGCGATAAGTCTCAGTATCTTGATAGTTCTGATATCTCCCGCGAACACGGTATCACTATCAAGCTCGCCCCAGTCCGCATGGAATACGAAGTGAAGGATTCTGTGAGTGATTTAGCTCGTGACACCCGTGGCACCCTTGATACTCGTGATACTTATATATTAAATCTCATCGATACTCCCGGTCACGTCGATTTCTCATATGAGGTTGTCAGGACTCTTTATGCATGCGAGGGTGCGGTACTTCTAGTTGATGCGACAAAAGGAGTTCAGGCGCAGACTGTTGCCAACTATAATTTCGCAAAAAAATTAGGACTCACAATTGTTCCTGCTATCAACAAGGTAGATCTTCCAACCGCCAACATAGAGCGGGTTGAAGAGGAAATGGTATCGACGTTTGGGTTTGATAAGGCTGAGATCCTCAGAATTTCAGCAAAGACTGGAATTGGAGTTGAGAATCTCATTTCAGAAGTCATCAAACGAGTTCCAGCGCCAACTGGGGATGCTAATGCCAATACTCAAGGTCTTATCTTCGATTCAGTTTATGACGAACATCGTGGAATAGTGATTTATGTCAGGATGAGAAACGGAAAAATAACAAAAGGTGATACTCTAACTTTTGCATCAGACGGATCAAAAGTTCTTGTTAACCAAGTTGGTTTTATGAAACCTTCTTTTTCATACGGCGAAGAGTTGGTAAATGGTGAAGTAGGATTTATTATCACTAACGTTAAGGATATTACTCAAGCAAAAGTCGGCGACACAATTCTAAATGCTCGCGGCGAAGGAGAGTCATTAGGTCGCTATATAGAGCAGAAGCCATTTGTTTATTTATCTCTTTATCCTACATCAGTTTCTGATTTTCAGTCTCTTCGAAAAGCTCTATATAAATTAAAATTAAATGATGCTGCTTTATCTATTGCTCCAGAGCAGTCTACAATTTTTGGACCAGGATTTCGATGTGGATTTTTGGGCCTTTTGCATGCACAGATACTTATCGAGCGAATCGAGCGCGAAGAGGGGGTTGAAGTTTTTGCAGCGCCTCCATCCATTGAATATATAGTGGACGGAAAAAGCATTACTAACCCCAAAAATCTTGAAAATTCGGCGCAATCAGTTGAGGAGCCAGTAGTCTTGGGTGAAATCTATACGCCAGCTCAATATCTGGGTAACATTCTTGAGATGATTCACAAAAAACGCGGTGCAAGCGACAACATCATATATTTTGGAAATCAAGCAAAGATAGAATTTGAAATGCCGCTTGCGAACATTATTTTTGATTTTTATGACAAACTTAAGACTCTATCTCAAGGTTATGCATCGTTCGACTATGAAATTGCAGAATTTAGAGAGTCAAATCTTGAGCGTGTTGATATATCAGTTAACAACGATATAGTTCCTGAGCTTTCATTTGTAGTTCATAAGACAGAGATCGATGATTTCTCAAGACGCATGGTAAAGGCTCTCGCAAAAGAAATTCCAAGACACCAGTTTGAGATACATGTTAGAGCGCAAGTTGGGTCAAAAATAATTGCATCAGAAAGAATAATGGGTTACTCCAAAGATGTTTTGGCAAAAATGTCTGGAGGAGACAGGACGAGAAAAGACAAGCTTCTTGAAGCACAGAAAAAAGGAAAGAAAAAAATGAAGACAATAGGCTCGGTATCAGTTCCGAAAGAAGCCTTCCTAGCCGTTCTCAAGGCTTAATTCCACACACGAATTTTCCCAAATAAGACGAATAAATCCGAATGCTTGTGGTGATTATTGAATGATTGCATGCACTCAATGTTTAATTTCAGTAAAAGTATTCGGGACCTATTCGGACAATTTGGGTAGATTCGGGAAGCTTATAGCGCGAGTAGTGCTAGTCCGGCGCCGATTGTGGTAATTACTGTAACCAAAATTCCAATAGTTTGTCCAACATCTCCTGTTGGTGGAACAGTTGGCTTTTGGACAAGAGTCGGGGTTGCAGATGGTGCAATGGTCGGTATTGCAGTAGGTGCGATTGTTGCGGTTGGCGTGAGAGTAGCTGATCCTGATGCGGCCGATACTGTAACATTTTGAGAACACGTCACGCTTTGTGCTCCTTGGTCATCTGTAAATACAAGTGATGCGCTAAATACTCCCGCTGATTGATATGTATGATTTATTTGAGCTGTTACGCTCTTCTGGTTGAGGCCGGTCGTCACGTCTTGATTTTGTCCATCTCCAAAGTTAAAAGAAGCCTTCGCAACGAGCCCATTGGTATCTGGGTCGTTTCCTGATCCTGTGAACAATACTGATAGCGGTGCGTTACCTGTTGTTGGGGCTGCAGCCAATGTTGTACATGTCGGCGCTTGATTTGTGCTTGTTATGCTTCCGCCATTGTCTCCGTTTCCATTGTCTCCGCTACCTCCTGCACCAGGGGTTGCCGTGGGAGATCCGCTAACTCCGGGTGTTACGCCTGCGCCACCTGTTGGTGTAATAGTTGCGCCTCCGGTACAAGTATCCGTTCCTATAGTAACAGTTGCAGGATCGCCAGATGATAGAACATTTTCTGTAGGTGCGTCTGTGGGACCGGTTGTCGGATGAAGCTGCAGCGAGTAAATAGAAGATTTACTAGAGTCAAAAAGTATTTGTACGCTGCCAGCGGCCTTTGGTACAAATGTTATAGTTGCAACTTTTGAAGGGGTTGAAACAGCTTTCGTTACGTCACCACCCACAGATAGGGACATATTCGCTTGACCAGGCGTTACACTTGCTGGTCGAACGACAGACGTGAAGTTGCCGGCAGGAGTTATTTGTGATACGTCAAGTTTTGTTGCGTCATAAGTTATATAAAAGTTTACGATTGAGACGAGATTTGTACCAGGGTCGACCATAAGGTCTACGTTAAATCCTTGGGTGCATTGAGTTGATGACGACGGATTTGAAGGATTGAAATAAAGCCTTGATGACGCAGCCGCCTTACTTCTCACTTCTTGTTGTTTTTTGACGAAGAAGAGTGTGACCGGAATTGCGATTAAAAGAAGTAATAAGTTCCCAAATATAAAGAACTTGTTGGTTAATATTTTCATTGACGATCTTCACGCATAGAAAAAATTCCGCCTATTTTTCGCGTTTAAAATAGCGTAGCCAATTTTGTAAAATAAGTCAATGCCGCGATGTTCATTTTTCTTGCCTAATCTACATATATTAAATAATTAGTTTATAAAACAATGATTAGCAATCGATGCACATACTTGACAAAAAAACGACTTTTCAATAAAATACAAATTCAAAACAATGGCAAAGTCAAACGAGGCAACTACAATTAAGCCCTTATTTAACAACGTTTTAGTCAAACCTCTTGAAGCTGATGAAAAAACAGCTGGAGGGATCTACCTTCCTGAGACAGCAAAAGAAAAGCCACAAATTGGTCTTATCATGGCTATTGGTGACGGAGAAGTTACACCAAAAGGGGACGTTCGCAAAATGACTGTTAAAGTTGGACAGAAAGTTATGTACAAAAAATGGGGCGGAAATGAAGTAAAAGTAGGTCGAGAAGAATGGACAATAGTTGAGGAGAAAGATATATTGGCCATTGTCGATTAAGATAGGCAATGGAATTGATCAACAACCAATTGATCAATTTTCAAACCAATTAATTAAAGTTTAATTAATTAAACAATTTAACATTTGAAATTGGTTTGATCATTGGAATTTGGTAATTTATAGTTAACGAAGTTATGGCAAAGCAAATTAAATACGGGGAAGAAGCCCGAACAAAATTAAAAGACGGAATTGACAAGCTCGCAAATGCTGTTGTAACAACCCTTGGTCCTAAGGGCCGTAATGTTGCAATCGATAAAAAGTGGGGAGCGCCAAACGTTATTCACGATGGTGTGACCGTTGCAAAAGAAATTGAACTA
>DASZRG010000050.1:0-46239 GCA_035549295.1 Patescibacteria group bacterium | reverse complement strand
AATTTAACCATGTCAATTTGTTAATTGGTAAATTTGTTAACTGTTGCCCACGGCATGGATGACATTGAAAAAATAAAATCAAAACTAGACATTGTTGACGTAATAGGGGAGCGCATTCCGCTCAAAAAAGCCGGCCGCAATTTCAAGACCCCTTGTCCTTTTCATGGAGAGAAAACAGCATCATTTGTTGTCTCTCCTGAGCGACAAATATGGCATTGTTTTGGCTGCCAAAAGGGTGGCGACATGTTTACGTTTCTTGAGGAGTACGAGAACATAACATTTGCCGAGGCTCTTCGCGAACTAGCAGCAAAGGCAGGAGTGACTCTGACTCGCTCGGCAGCTCGCTCGGATCGCGAAAAAAAGCAGGAGCTTATCTATTCGCTCAACCACCTCGCACAACAGTTTTATAACTTTCTTCTCTTGTCTCATCCTGCAGGAAAAAACGCACTAAAATATCTGACTGACGAACGTAAACTTTCAATTCCTCTTATAAAGACTTTTATGTTAGGTTACGCACCAGAAGGCGATGCTTTGGCAAAATATTTAATAGGCAAGAAGAAATACACCGAAGAAGATCTCGTTCTTGCAGGCCTTGCATATCAAAAAGGGAAATACGTATCAGATTTCTTTCGACACAGGATCATTTTCCCCATCATCGATCACCGTGGGAATACTGTCGCATTCTCGGGCCGTCAGCTTGATCCGAATTCTTACGGTGGAAAATATGTTAACACCCGCGAGACACCTGTCTACGTCAAGGGCGACACACTCTATGGTTTAAATCTTGCGAAAGACAGTATCAAGTCTGAGGGAAAAGTCATAATAGTCGAAGGCGAATTTGACGTCATAACCAGTCACAAAGAGGGGATTACCAATATCGTTGCTGTCAAAGGTACAGCGCTCACTGACAATCAGATCAAACTTCTCAAACGATTTACGCAAAAATTTGCTTTTTGCTTTGATACAGACTCAGCGGGCACCGAGGCTCAGCGCCGATCAATTCAGCTTATCGAGCACGAAGGTATCACGGCAACAGTCATCGTTCCGCCTCAAGGAAAAGATCCAGACGAACTTCTCAATGAAAATCCAGTTGAGTTCAAAAAGGCAGTCAAGAATGACAAAAATGTCTATGACTTTGTTATCGACACAGCGCTTGCAGAGTATGATCCTACTACATCAGACGGGAAAAAGGGGATACTATCAAGAACTCTCTCATACTTAGCGTCTATTGAGAACCAAGTAGTGAAAGAGCACTATATGAAAAAGCTCGCAGACTCAATTGGCACATCAATTGGAGCAGTTACACAAGAGGCCGACAAGGTTAAGAAACCGCAGGCCGAAACGACTAAAATAAATTCCAAGTCGTCGCTTCCTCGCGAAGAAGTACTTGAGATTTACCTTCTCTCACTCATTTTCCAAAGCAGCGACCCCAAAAAAGCGCTACTCGTGGCGAGGTCCGTCCTTGACGGAGTAGAACTCTCGACAATCCCGCTTGAAAAAGTACTTGTAGCACTTGAGAATTATCAGCAGCCCGAGGTGGCCTTCTCAGTCTCAGAATTTACCAAATTTTTACCAGCTGAGCTTCATATTCCTTTTGATACAGCATATCTTGCGCCAATTTCAGAATTTGCCGACCGCGAGCACTTCGAACGAGAGATAGAGAAGACTGCAACGTCTGCGAGATCACTTTCAGTCAAAAAAAAGCTCCAAAAGCTAGCCGAAAGCATAAAAGAGGCTGAAGCCGAGAAAGATACCGAGCAACTCGAAAAATATGAAGCCGACTTTGACAAATTCTCTAAATTATTATCGAAGTGACTGTCATTGCGAGCGAACAAGCGAAGCGCAGTGAAGCGCAGTGAAGCGCAGTGAAGCGAAGCAATCTTTACCCGTGATACTCTTGATACCTTTGATACCCGTGATACCCTTGATTAATATATCCATTGAGAGTAAAATATAAGATACTTATGCCAAAGAAGGTATCTCCTGTGGCGAAATCGCCCGAAAAAAAGTCCAAAACTACTACAAAAGTTACTGCGGCCAAAAAATCAAAGACAGAAGAGGAAGTAACCAAAAAAGTCGAGAGCAAAAAAGCTGATAGCAAGACTGCTGCTGTTCGCGGCACAAAAAATGACGAGCTACTCGCACTGGCTAAAAAACGAGGCTATATCTCCCAAGAAGAGATCCTAAATGCTTACCAAAAACCTGAGGAGCATATTGAGGAAATAGATCAACTCTACAACCAACTTCTCAAAAAAGGAATTGATATCTTCGAGACAGTTGAAGAAGAAAAGGATTCACAAAAGTCTATTGAGGATCTCGAGCGCGAACTTGAGGCACTCAACATTATCCAAGGTGGAGCAGTTACAGACCCTGTCCGAATGTACCTCAAGGAAATTGGTCGAATCCCACTTCTTACATTTCCTGAGGAGGTTGATCTCGCAAAAAGAATCGAAAAAGGAGATGAGAAGGCACGCAAAAAGCTTGTCGAGTCCAATCTTCGTCTCGTTGTATCAATCGCCAAAAAATATGTGGGTCGCGGAATGACACTTCTTGATCTGATTCAAGAGGGTAACCAGGGACTTATCCGCGCAGTTGAGAAATATGATTGGAAAAAAGGATTTAAATTTTCAACATACGCTACTTGGTGGATCCGCCAAGCTATTACACGCGCGATAGCAGACCAAGCCCGCACAATTCGTATTCCGGTCCACATGGTTGAGAACATCAACCGCTTCATGAGAGTTCAGCGCAAACTCATGCAAGAGCTTGGACGACAACCCACACCTGAGGAAATTTCAGAAATTCTTGAAATTGATCCTGATAAAGCCCGCGAAATCATAAAGATCTCACAACAGCCAGCGTCACTCGACACACCAGTCGGAGACGAAGAAGATTCATATCTTGGAGACTTTATATACGACATTACAGCCCCAACTCTTTTTGATACTGCATCTCGTGGACTTCTAAAAGAGCAGCTCAACTCAGTTCTTGGGACACTTTCGGATCGTGAGCGCCGCGTACTCGAGGAGCGATTTGGACTCCGCGATGGCAAACCAAAGACACTTGAAGAAGTTGGAAAAATGTTTGCGGTTACACGTGAGCGTATTCGCCAAATCGAAGCAAAAGCCCTCCGCAAACTCCGCCACCCAAGCCGCGGAAATAAATTAAGGGACTATCTAGAATAATTAGGGGCGATGAACACTGGTGTAATCCGGTCCACCCAATGCATTATTGTCTATCGCGTAGAACATATCTCTTAAGAGCTTCTTGCGAAGAATCTGGGGCATTTCATAGCGCTTAAGAGGACCATTTACAAAATCTTTCGTTATGAACGTCTCAACTTCATTATCGCTATTTCTCCAAAATTGATAGTGAGCTTCAATTCCCCCATAACCGAATGCTGCGATCTGAATATCTTTATCTTCCAACGTCATTCCTTCATCACCTTGCGCAAGAAGACTAATCCCACCATACTTATCTACTCTTTGGTCTACCCATGGAGTGTCATATCCACTTGGCGCCTCGTTTCCTTCCCGAAGAGTATTTGCGCGATGAAGTGAAACTGCAGAATCCATGACAGCACCAAACATTTCAGCGTCACTCACTTCTTTTTGCGCATAAAGCCTCATGATATTTGCACCTGCATTAAAAGTCTCAAGACGGGGAGTATATGAACCAGGATGGGAAAGATCATGAGAAACTCCAAAATCTATTCCAATAAAATCTTCGCCTTCACGCGCACCCACCATAGTGACATGATATTACGAGGAATTATTAAAGTCAATAATGTTACCAACAGCAGGGAGATATTAGAATTAAACTGTCGTCCTGAACTAGTTTCAGGACCTCGACCCAAGAATTCTTGAAACTGTACCCATCTGGTACTATAATCGCCGCATGACAGCAGAATCACTAAGCGTCCCACCACAACTTCGAAATTTTTGGGTCAAACAAGACTTTTATCAAATTTACAAAGACGAAGACGCTGGCAACTCAGATCTTGTTAAAAACGTAGAAATAAGACTTGGAAGACCAGGAGTCAGAAGGATTAGGCTTGATGATATTATACGCTTCAACGATGACCCAACTTGCGAAAGAGTAGTTGATCGGATTTCACTCTTCAGATCCTTTGATGACATAGTCAAAAAGATTAACCCCTCACGCATTGATCCCACTAGAACCCCAGAAGATCTACTAGAATACGGACATGGTCTTTATAGCCCAGGAGAAGTAGCATTGTATGGCCTCGTCGCAATCGAGCTAAAACCTAAAAACAAATAAAAATAGATAGAATTATTCTTCAGAGGATTGTCTTGGGGGTCTCTTTGGAGGAGGAGCTTTTTCTAGATATTGTATACTGCCGGGTGTTGTGTAAATTATTATTCCGTTAGGATCACCATCTGGATGTCGTCTGTTTTCAGACTGAGTCACTGTTCTTGCGCCATCTTCCTCTCTTACTATAGTTTGTGTCTCAACCATTGGATGGTACCGTGCCAATATTTCTTCCTTTGTTAACAACGGCATCGGCGGTTTTTGTCCTTCTATCATTTCTGTAAGATAGTACTTTCATCGCCATATGTCAATGCCAGTCTTGCTATTTCTTGCTTTATTTGTCGTACAACTTCTTCTTTTGCCTCGTCAACAACAGCAATAAAACTACCATCATCCTCATATGAAAGGCCATGAGGTAGCCTCATGCCGCCGAGCTTATTCCATTCAAAATACAGTATATTTTTCGGATGATAAATCTCTTTTATCGCGGCTGTTATAAACTCTTTTTGTTTGCCGGAGTGAAATATATCATCCACCATCAGGACGGTTTTCTGTGATAGAGCAGCGCGAGCATCATCTCCAAGCTCGCGCTCAATTTGCCTTTTTAAATTCTCGTCGAGAGTTAGGTTATCTAAATCTTTCTTGCCAGTATTTATAAACACAAAGTCGGGAGATTTAATTTCGGGAATTCTTTTAGACCAAAACGATTCGAATATCCATGATGCAGGACGTGCTGAACGATCGACAAAAACTAGAGTATCGATGTTATTGTCCTGGACGAGATCAGTTAATTCGCCCGCCCGTTTTACTATCTGCCCCTGCGCAGCTCCAACTATGTACTTGAACTGAAAACCATCTATCATATTCTATGGAGCCCTCAACACTAAAAAACTACCCAATTAATATCGTTTACTTTACGTCGATGATCTCGAATTCGTTATCTTTGACCCATACATATTGAGTGTTGGTTAAAACAATCATGGGCGTAGTCATTTGATATGCATGATATGGCAATTTCTTATAGCTCTCCTCAAAATCGCTAGAGCCCCAATGAGGCATAACCAGAAAATTAACAAGACCTATGCCTCTTGTATCAAAATCATTCTCCAAGTATGTTTCTAAGGCTAGTCCTGGAGCTGTATCCTCAGCCATAATAAAACTTCCAGTACTTGTTCCTATGTATATGCCTCCATTTTCAACAAAACTTTTGATGAACTTATCAAAACCTGAAATTCTCGCCTGATTCATCATGTGGACTAGACTGCCGCCTTCCACGTAAATAACCTCTGCATCTTTTAAATCCGCTTCTAAAGCTTTTGGGTTTTTACCAGTTATTGTGTAATCAAATGTCTCAAAACCGGCGTTCTCCATCGACAATTTATTACTCCTATGCCATGCGAGATCATCATTTTCGTGACCTTTTTCGGTTGGAGTAGTTATATACGCAGTTCTCAGCCTACCGTTTTTGTTTATTTTCTGATAAACATCACTGGCTACAATTTCTACTTCTGATGTAAGAAATAACGTTTTCATGAAGTTATTATATCATTAGCTTTAACTCACCCTTTATGATCTTGTCGAATGTTCATCCCGGGCCTTGCTTGCGCAATCTCAGATTACTGTCAGACAGATTCCAATTATTACAATTATTGCAGCTGTTATCTTTTTCCACCCATCACTTTTTTCTCCCAAGAAAAAGTATGCAACCAGCACATTGAGAAGCACTGACGTCGCCCCAAGCGGAACAATTGTCTCAACGTTACTTAGTTGATATGCGCGGAGTGAAAAAAATGTGGTTAGTGTCCATGAGACACCAGTTATCAAATACCAACTCTTATTTTGTCCATTAAATTCCCGCACAATATCACCTGGTTTGATCTTATCGAATACAAATATAAAAAGTGACGGTATGGAAAAAGTAAGCATGATATAGAAGGGTAGATTGAATTGTCTCGATATCCCTATGTCAGTCGAAATTGCTATTGAGAAGAAAAAAGCAGCAGCAATAGCGGTCCAAGCATATTTATTGAGTTTGAAAGAACCTTTTTTAAAGAACAGGAAAATGTTCGCAAATAAAATTAGACCCGCTCCCAGTATTTTTTGAGGAACAAATCCATCACCAAACACAGTAAGTCCAATGATGATTAGAAAAACGTTAGCGAGTTGGCCGATGATAGAGTAGACGGAAACCTGCAGATTTTTACGCGCTGTTGTCTGAAACCTATCATTAATCGCATAGAAAATACACGCAACAAGAAGCAAAAGATATATTTTCGGATCAGTTGGAAATTTATACGAGAAAAGCAAAGAGAGTACTATTGCCGATAGACTTGCGAGCAGCTGCAGAAGCACAGTTGCAGTACCATCTCGCTTAACGCTTCGGACAGACAACTTGTAAGATTGGAAGAATACAATTAGGAAGAAAAGATACGCGACTAGATTCGTCTGCCACAGATTAAATAACTCCACTAATTTATTCTACTACAATGCGCTAATTCACTTTTTTGTGGTTTTTAGATATCCAACGTAGAGAGGGAGGATGAAAGTGAGGAAATAATATACATATACATCAAGCTTATAATATCCGTCTACAGGATTGAACAACTTAACTAGTAGAAAGTAGTCACAGAATACGGCGATGACTAGCCAAACAAAAGCAAGCATGACATACTGCTTGTAATTTGCGAGTTCAATTTTCTTATACAACACCCAAATTGTTGCGATTATTCCAAATGGCATAATTACCCAACCTATCATTGAAGCCGGCAAAAATGCATAGAATGCGATTCCCATGATATATCCAAAAAGCCAGAGAATAAATCCCCAAAGTAGCGCGGTTTTGAAAAACTTACCAGTCACAAAATCCTCCTTTTCTTGATCTCATCCAATATTTTTCCCGCTAGCGGTCGACAGGTGCAATTTTTAGCATGTGCTAGATGCCATGCCACTCGCTCATCAAGCGTCGCATTCTTGGGCATTTTATTTTGTTTGTGCCATTCAGCATTTATCTTCATGCTCTTATAATAGCTTTGTTACAGAAGAAAAGCTGTGACCCAAGTCACATTAGGAGGAACTATTTTTTCGGGTCGCCTTTGAAAATCCACTGGACGCCAAATTTGTCATAAAACTGTCCAAATATCCCAAATGGCATTTCGCGAAGTTCTTGCAGTCGAGTGTTGTTCTCGCCATCCTTGAGCTTATCAAAGACAGTTTTTAGCTCGTCGTATCCCTGTCCGATAACAAATATTGCGGTCGTATTTCCCTGCACTGGGTCAAAAGCAGGTGAAGCCATCCAGTCAGTTGCCGAGATTTCCAGCTCTCCACTTTCTAAATTTGCATTGATTAATCTTTCCCATTTTTCTTTAGGTAGCATATCTTTCATCGGACTATCACCAAGTTTGGTCATAGAAAGTTCGCCGCCAAAACACTCATGGTAAAAAGTCATTGCCTCAGCGCAATTGCCATCAAATAAAAGAAAGGGGGTAGCACGTAGCATGAGAAGATTATACCAGAGGCTTAAACTCAGTTCTTGGACATTTTCTAGCAATTTACAAATAGCCTCGTGTTTTATATAATTCACTACACGACTGCAAAATGACAGTCGCTTGAGAACATTCCCCTGTAGCTCAATGGTAGAGCGCTCGCCTGTTAAGCGAATGGTTTCTGGTCCGAGTCCAGACGGGGGAGCCAGAATTTGTTATTATTAATGCATGGCTACCTTGAGTCCTTGGATCAACTTCAACGGAAATGCTGAGGAGGCATTTACTTTTTATAAATCAGTTTTTGGTGGAGAGTTTGCGAAAGTAATTCGTTTCAAAGATATCGCAAGTGATGAATTTCCAGTCGCGGAAAAAGAAGAAAATAAGATAATGCAGATCGTCTTGCCTATTGGCAATAATACTGTGTTGATTGGAAATGATGTTCCAGAGGTTTTGGGACAAGTAAATGAGCATGAAAATCGAAGTAAAATTTTGGTAAGCGCAGAAAGCCGCGAAGAAGTGGATAGATTATTCCACGGTCTCTCGACCGGAGGAGAAGTAGAAGGCGCTCCAGGAGATGGCCCGTGGGGCTCATATGCAGGCATGTTCCGCGATAAATACGGCATTGAGTGGATTATCGAATTTTCCCCAAGTTCTAGAAAATAGGGCTAACCTCTATGAGGGGTTGAATCATGAAATTCTCAGCGGATTATTAGAAATTCAGGTTACTTTATAGTCGTGCGTGTATAATTGTTGCAAATGTTAAAAAGGGAAAGAGGGTTTATTGTCTTATTCCTGCTAGTCGTTATCGGCTTGATATACTTTTGGAAACAAAATAACCCGCCGGCACCTGCAAAAAGTAACATTATTGAGACTACAGGTAAAATAAAGAATACGGACTCATTGATCTCTCCCCAGGCTTCATCTCCAACGCCTACTCCGACGGGAGAGGCTGCGGCTCAAACAGATACCAACAGCAATCCTACTACACCACCGAGTGGCCCACCCAGTGCAACTCTCAGTTGTCAGAATGAGATACCACCAGACAATAGCAATCAGGGCACCGCCAAGATAACTTCATCTTGGAACAATTTAACACTTGGTAAAAGTGGTGCGGCGAAAGTTGAGCTTTGTGTGTCTGTTGGTGGCAAATCGTCTCTCATGACTATTGATAACACGTCAAACGGTACAAGGAGCACAGAAGTAAATTGGATAATACTAAATACCGAATATCATTTCTCAGTATATGATGAGCAGGGCGGTGATATGCCGGATTGTGGAGGGCCAGTTCTTGCGACCTGTGAAATAGACTCACTAGTCCAAGGACCGCCGAAACAGGTAAGCAGATAGATATTTGTAGTATTAACCTGCCCGCAATGCTACGTATAGCTTTGCAGGCGGGTAGTGTTAGATATATAATCTCCTCATGGCTGAACTCAAAACAAAAGCAACACCTACTAATCCCCGAGATTTTCTTGCGACTATTGAACCTGAGCAGAAGAGAGCAGACGGACTCAAGCTTCTTGAAATATTTGAGAAGATCACTGGAGAGAAGCCAGTCATGTGGGGTGGAAGCATCGTGGGATTTGGTAAATATCACTACAAGTCCACAAAAAGCGCTCAAGAAGGAGACTGGTTCTTGGTAGGATTTTCTCCAAGAAAAGCCAATTTAACTCTCTACATTACTCATGGCAATGAAGAAAGCGCAACCCTGCTTGAAAAGTTGGGCAAACACAAGGCGAACGGCGGAATGAGCGGCTGTATATATATCAACAAACTTGCGGATGTTGACCTGAAGATCTTGGAACAACTTATTGATAAATCCTATCACGCAGAACGCACATACTCCGCGTAGCCCAAACCACAGCTAAATCTTAAAACTAATCTTAAAACCTAAGCCAGCACTTGATAACCATAATTTAGCCATTCCTGAGGCTAAATCTTAAAACTAATCTTAAAACCTATGATGTTACTTGACAATTCATCTTAAAACTGATAAAATGTTCTTAAAACTATGGATATTAATGCAACGATATTAAAAATAGCCTCAGAAAAAAAAACTTTTAGGACAGCTGATGTGCTTGAAGCACTAGACAATAAATACACCAAACAACACATAAGCTATTTAATTAGCGCATTAGTCAAGAGGGGCTCACTGGTAAAATCTGGCTCAACAGCCAAGGCAATGTATGCATTGCCTGACAACGCTCACGAGTTAGGAACTGTTATTAAAAAGCACCTTTTAAGAGACGCCGTAAAAGAACATGAAATTCTTGATGACATTAACCATCAGTCGCCCTTTTTGGTCAACTTAAATGAAAATATCCGAAGCCTCTTTGACTATGCGCTCTCAGAAATACTAAACAATGCCATAGAACATTCACGATCTAAGCACATCGACATTGAAGTTGGTGTAGAAAATGACAACTTAAATTTTACTGTAAGCGATTCAGGTATAGGAGTATTTAGAAATGTAATGACCCAAAGAAATCTGCATTCAGAATTTGAAGCCATGCAAGACTTACTCAAAGGAAAAACTACTACCCAACCTCATGCTCATTCAGGAGAGGGCATATTTTTTACATCAAAAGTAGCTGATTTATTTGTTCTTGAGAGCTTCGGCTTTGAGTTAAGAGTTGATAATAAGATAGATGATATTTTCTTTCAGCAAGATGTTAAACCAGAAAAGAAGGGTACCAAGGTTTCATTTTCTTTATCAACAAAAACAGCCAAACATCTTAAAGATATATTTAGCAAATATGAAACAGACCATAGCAATCCAGACTTTGACAAAACTGAAATTCATGTAAGACTATATTCTGTTGGTACCATCTATGTTTCGCGATCACAGGCGAGACGCGTCTTGACAGGACTTGATCGCTTTAAAACAATAATACTTAATTTCGACAAGGTCCCAACTATAGGTCAGGCCTTTGCGGATGAAGTTTTTAGAGTTTTTCAACAAAGAAATCCTGATGTAATAATCATCCCAATACATATGAATGAAGCTGTAAAGTACATGGTTGACCGAGTAGAAAAACCTCAATCTTCCAAAGCACAATGAAAACTAAGGAAATAAAATACCACAAGGATGGCTCGAAATGGGCCGAAGGATATCTCAAAGATGGAAAGATGGATGGATATTGGAAATGGTACAGAAAAGACGGCACAAAAATGCGAACAGGATATTTCGAAGACGGCAAGCAAGTGCGCGACTGGATGACCTACGACAAAAATGGAAGACTCGTCAAAAAAACCACCTTCACAAAGTCAGCAGAATAGGCGCCCTTTATCTCCCTTAACCAACCTTAAGCGTCTGGTATAATTCAGGATATGAAATACGAAGATGCCAAATTACCTGATCTAAAAGACAATTCTTTAACTCCTGAAAACGCGGAGGAACGTGGATATAAATATATAGGTGAAGTTATCTATCAAATGGATGCTCCTTACGAAACAATGAAAGAAGTTATAGAAATGGTTGATAAGGATAAATTCAAGCTCGGCTGTTCACTTCACAATCCAGACACAGAATTCTGCGGCATCTATGAGTCAATAAAATAATCTATGGACAGAATTTATAGATTTAGCCCAATCGAAAGCGAAGAGAACTTCAAACAGGTTTTGGAATATTTAACAATAGAGCTCGATAAATTAGCTCAAAAACTTACAGGAGAATCTTTGCCAATTACAACACTAAAAGTCTTCCCTCATTACCCAGAAGAGTATGAGTATCTAATAGATCTTGTATCAAAGCTCGGACCCAAGTCGTAATACAGCTCTGACACAAGTCTATACATCAATGTAAATGAGAAAATTAAAGGTCACAACATTAAATATGTTGGTGTTCGCATTGTTGACCCACATCGCATGCAGGTTGGCTGTGGCGATTATGAAATCGATAGCTTTCAAAAATTCAAAGAGAAATACGCTGGCAAGTCCAGTTTTATCCGTGATTTTAGACACGACATGCTTGAAGTTTGGCACCCAGATTTTGATATCTTAGGCTACGTCATCCCTTCAGAACCCGCATGATATAATCGATTCATGCAAATATCAAAGCTGACAAAAGAATTATTTCCTGAAGCTGTTGAATTGGTTTTAAGAGCTGAACTTGATACGCGCGAGGAAATAGAGCACCACTTGCAGCATGTTGATGCGCATTTTGTCGCAATTGAAAATGATAAAGTAATTGGTGTTATCGGTTGGTATCAAGACACTGTCCACTATGCAGATGCGGCAATGGGTGATAAATTTCCAGGCGAAGATGCCTATTGGGTGGGATTTTTCGCGGTCGACAAAGAGCACCAAGGACATGGCATTGGCTCAGCGCTTATTAAGCAGCTTGAAGAAGTGGTAAAGAGTATGGGCGCCGACACTCTTTGGGTGTCATCAGTCCCTGAGACAAAAAGTTATTATGAATCAAAAGGATTTAGTCTAGTCTGCGAAGGCGAGATCAGGGGTAACCAAAAATACTTCTTCTCAAAAAGCATATAATTTTACCCTCACCTCGTTGACACAACTCTTACAAAAGCGAAGCGGAGTTCATATTTTTTCCCAGTAAACTCTCAGAATGTCAGATTTTATAAAGTGTTCAAAAAAGACGGGAGGTGGATATTAGCATGGCAACCATAGTTAATAATCCTCCTGCAACAACTACAGGAGATAACAGCAGCAACACGGGGATGATATTCGCTATATTATTGATAGCATTGCTGATATTTCTTATGTTTTACTTTGGTCTTCCGCTTATTAGAAATTCTGCGCCTGCAGGCACAAGTCCCCAGGGTGGAACAAGCGGAGGGAATAGTGGCGGAACTCAGATAAAAATTCCTGACAAGGTAGACGTCAACGTGAATCACTCGAAATAAAGCGAAGCACTATATGCCCCACACAAACTAATCTTTACAGAGTTTGATGCGGGGAGAGCGGTCGCTTCAAAAAACTTTATTTCACTTCCGAAGATTCTTTTTGTTCAACTTTTAAAATCACGTTTGGCTTTACACCCGCTACTGCAGGGAGTAAGTGATTGAGAACTTGCTCCGCTGTCATACGGAACTTATTCCCTTTTGCAGAAATTTTAAGCCACCCCTTTTCATCTTTGAAATACTTCTCGGTGAAATTCTTGGTGCCTAAATATATTATGTAACTATCGTTTTTCAAATTCATGAGCATTTTGCCGTCCAATTAAATATTGTAAAGCAAAATGCGAGACACTGAACACCCCCCCCGGGAGGCGAAGTGTAACCTTTAATACTTTGCCGTCCCATTAAATCTTTAAAAACTAACCGTTAAGGAGTATTATATTATCGTGTTACTCAAGCTGATCGAGAAAAAACAAGAAGCCCCTGACGTTACAACTTTTGTATTTGAACCTCAGGAAAAAATAGAGTGGCTACCAGGACAATACCTACATTACGTTCTTCATCATGAGCCAACAGATGACCGAGGGTCAGACCGTTGGTTCACAAATTCGGCAAGCCCTTTTGAAAAAAACATTCACATAACCACCCGCCATGCCACCGAAAAAAGTAGCACTTTCAAAACCGAATTATTCAAACTTGAAGTTGATAAAGAAATAGAGATTTCCTTTGTCGAAGGAGACTTCACGCTCGATGATCCAGAGAAAGACCATGTCTTCATCGCGGGCGGAATAGGCGTCACGCCATATAGGTCTATTCTCAAACAACTCGACCACGACAAAAAACCTATTAACATAACGCTTCTCTATGCCAATCGTGACCAAAACGTAGTCTTCAAAGAAGAATTTGAAGAAATAGCATCAAGAAATCCAAGCTTTAAAATTCACTATATTTATTCACCCGAGCACATTGATGAGACTAAAATCAAAGAACTGATTCCGGATATTAATAAGCCCATTTTTTATGTCTCTGGTCCTGAACCCATGGTAGATGCGCTGTCCAATATGCTCAAGGGCATGGGAATTGCCGCGAATCACATCAAAGGCGACTGGTTCCCAGGCTATCCAGCCGAGTAAACGAATTTGTCGTCCTGAATTTATTTCAGGACCTCGACGAGATTCTGAGACAAGCTCAGAATGACAGAATCAAGACGGGGACCGAAGTGCCACCTCTCAGTTAAATAACCCAGCAGCTTTGATATACTAATCTTCTGATGTTTTTTGGTCGTATAAATTCCGCGCTACATAAGACTTTTTATTCACTTCGCAATAGAAATTTTCGTCTCTTTTTCATAGGGCAGACTATTTCAAATACAGGAAATTGGCTGACCAATGTTGCGATAGTTCTACTTGTTCTAAAAATTACAGGATCTGGTCTTGATGTCGGGATACTTTCTGCATGCCAATATGGCCCTATCTTATTCTTGTCCGCATTCGGCGGTTCCATTGCGGACAAGGTAGATAAACGTAAAATGCTACTCGTTACTCAGGGTCTTGAGATGGCCCAATCGGCTGCACTCGCCGTGCTTGCCTTCATGCCGCATCCGCCGCTTCTCGCAACTTATATTGTTGCGCTTGCAGGTGGTATTTTTCTGGCGTTCGACAATCCTTTGCGCCGCTCATTTGTCTCTGAGATGGTATCGCGCGAGGATCTACCGAATGCAGTTGTTCTGTATTCAACTATCGTTAATACATCGCGCATATTTGGCCCAGCGCTGGCAGGACTTTTAGTTGTAACCCTAGGGTATGGATGGGCTTTTACGCTCGATGCATTATCCTATACTGCGGTTATTGTATGCGTCATTATGATGCGACCAGAAGAGCTACACATAAAGCATGATCGCGAAAAAGTATCGGGTGGAGTAATGGCCGGTGTGCGCTATATATTCTCAGTTCCTGTCCTGTGGATCAATTTTGTCATGCTCGCCGTCATTGGAACGCTCGCATATAACTTTCAGGTTACTTTTCCACTTTTTGTGATCCGCGCGCTACATGGGACTGAGGGAATGTTTACGGTTTTGTATTCCATTTTTAGCTTTGGGGCAGTTATTTGCGGACTAGTAGTTGCTCATCGCAAACTTGTTACCATGAAACATATTTTAACAGGGGCAGTTTTGCTTGGTATAGCGATGCTAATTCTTGCCATCGTGCCAAACGCATATACTGCCGCAGTTGTTATATTTTTTGTTGGCATAGCAAGTATTTTATATATGACACCAACAACAACGACTGTACAAATTGAGTCAAAGCCCGGAATGCATGGACGAGTACTCGCACTCCAGTCTGTATTTCTCATCGGAACGACTCTAATTGGCGGGCCATTTTCAGGATTTCTCGCAGATACATTTGGCGGACGAGCACCAATTTTATTTGGTGGAGTAGTGTGTCTCGCAGCCGCCCTTTTTGGGTATGTTGCAACCCAAAAAGTCACCCCCTAAACTCTACATATTTGATATTTGATATTTGATATTTGATATTTGATATAAAAAAGGGGCCCTACTAGGAAAAGTTCATGCGAGAACGCGCGATGCAGCTTTGGCATCGATTGTTGTTCGTGAACGTCTCTGTTCGGGCCTATTGTTTTACACTTACGTGCCGTACTAAGTTGTTTGCCTTACCGTCGGACTGGACTATGAGCCTGTCGGATCTGTTCACTCGTTGGATGTGGAGCTGCCATGACGGCATCCCTTGTCTTCCGCAAGAGCGGATGCCCCTCGAAGAGAGGGTGACGAACGAATTTTTCTGGCGGCTTGAGCCTGAAGCGGACGAGCAACCCATCAAGGGCGCTTTTTTCACCCACCTTATGCTCCGTCTCAAGCCACCTGGCTGCATCCATCAAGTCCATTGCCTCACGAGCACGATCGGTGGACGGCCTGACTACCAGAGGGTCCACTATAGGAGTTATGGCTCGGGCAGTCGCGAACGCCACCTCCCAACCATGCAGCTTTTCTACTTCGCATCCGATGACGATGAGCAGCGTATTGGCCAGGTCGTCATCAATGACGTATCCCAACCGACGCTCATACTCACGCACGATCGCGATGTTTGTGTTCGTAGACATTCAACACTCCTTCCGCGCAATGCGGACTGAACTACGCGCTGACTGTTTGTGATTCGAGGAGCTGAAGGACTAAGGCGGATTCGCCGCCATAGATCAACTCGCGAGGAGTTCTGTTATTCAGTTCTCGCATTCGAGTCATGAGCCACAGACAGACGTCAGGACCTGTCCCGAATCGATCTTCCAACAGGTCGATGATTCGAATTCCGTCGCTGCCTGAACTGCGCAAGATGCGCAACAACAGGAGCCGCGGGTCGTGTTCGAGGTTTTCCTGAATTCCAAACTCAGGATACTTCCTTCGAACATGAACCACTTGGACTGCTGCAGCAGTCCATTCAACAAAGGGTTCTCCAATTCGCGCCGCGAAAAGTCTCTCAAGACTCTCGCGACTCGAATCCCACCCAAGCTCAATAACATGTTCAGACACATCCCTTTTGTCTGAAATCATTAAGCGCGGGCGTCGATATGGCCATTGCCACAGGTCTCTTGCGTTCATGAGTCACTTCCTTTTGTGGGCGAACCACGTGCTAAACGATCTTGGATCCAGAACTACAGCAGCTTGGGGATGTACGAAATGACCATGATCACAAATGTGACCTGTGGCCAAATGCTGTCCCTGGCTGTGTTGTAGATCGGGTATCCGATGATCGTGTTGACGTTGTGGATGATTAGCGCAATGAATGAGACGAAACCGTCTCCCATCAAGCGTAAGATGTACTCCATGTAACCTCTCTCAGTCTATTTTGCAAAACAACTTATTTCAAAGTGCATAAAAACAGACCACAAGGCCTGAATTTAGGCCTATATTATATCACTTTA
Source organism: Patescibacteria group bacterium (assembly GCA_035549295.1). Taxonomy (GTDB): domain Bacteria; phylum Patescibacteriota; class Microgenomatia; order Levybacterales; family GWA1-39-11; genus GWA1-39-11. The sequence continues at coordinate 29,690 of DASZRG010000050.1, read as the reverse complement.
CTAAATCTGAGGTTACTTTTAACAAATTAAACGGAGATTACTTCTGGGAAATAATAGAGTCGACATGTGGTGAAATTTGCTCGTCAGGAACATCTGCGATAAACCATCCTCGTGCCTCGGCATGTTCGCGAAGTCCTGGGGTTGGAACAACGCAAATCGGATACTCAACATCTTCAAGCATCTCGATATCTCCCTCGGAGTCCCCAAACGCCATAGATCCTTCGTATTGGCGTGTTGCGATCAATCCTTCTATTGCATCTCGTTTATGATGCCTATGCGAAAGAGCAGAGTTAATATTGCCCGTAAAAACTCCATCTACGGTTTCGAATTCGGTCGCGAGGAATCCTTGAGCTCCATATCTCTCAGCAGTCATTCGGGCAACGAATTGCGGCTCGCCAGTTACAAAATATATGTCATGCGAATCCCTAATTTTCTCGACGATCTCACCCACATAGGGATAAAAGTTGTCACCGTCATTGTCCAAATAATTCTGAGTAAATTTTTCAACTTCTTCAACGGTTCTTCCTTCAAGGCCCCTTGCCCATGTTGCAAGAATTCTTTCAACAGCTGTCTCATACTGTAGTTCGCCTTTTGAATAAGCTCCATAAATCTGCTTCATACCATCAAAGGCATCAGCAGAAATCAGATTACTTTCTGCACTTCGGGTCGCAAGAGGCTCAAGCAAAAAACCTTTATAAGCTGTTCTATCGATGTCAAAAAACGCTATGCTTTTTTGCTCGGTTTGTTCTGTCATTTTTTGAAATTATACTCCTTACTATTGATATTTCAAGACAACCACATTATATATAAGTAGTGCTGATTTCAAGACTTCAAAAATTTCTCCTGCTATTCATTTTATTTCTCGCGCTTCCATCGGTAGTTTTTGCAGATACTACATGCTGTGCTTCAAACGGGGGAGCGTATGCGTGTGATTTTGCAACGAGCAAGCTTTACTGCCGTGACGGCACAGTCAGCACAGACTGTACTTGCCACCAATCAGCAACCCCTACACCATCTGCCACGCCCACCCCTCAACCTACAGCAACCCCTACACCTGGCGCGTGTCCCACTAACTCTTCTTATGATTCGAGCTCTTCATCTTGCCGCTGCAACGGGGGATATATCGCAAACAATAATACGTGCGTGTCTTATGCTCAATATTGCTGGAATAAATATGGTGGAAATTCTTTTTATGACGCTGACAAAAACAACTGTAGCTGCGCGCTCGGCTATACCTGGAACAACGATAGCACATCATGCATATCTTTCAATGAATTCTGCCAAAACAAATTAGGGGACAAAAGCTATTACAACAATAACGGCACCTGCAACTGCCAAGACGGATATTCTATCCAAAACAATAAATGCTCACTCATTCCAACTCAAGCCGCGCAAGAAACACTAAATACTAGTCAAGTTATCCTTACCAACACGCCAGCTCCGAGTCCTACAAAAGCCGCTGTTAAGCCAGTTGTTGTAGCACCCAAGCCAACTACTACACCAAAAGTGTTTCCAACACTTGCGCTCAACCTGAAGGGAAATACTGGCAAAGACTATTTTGTTTCAGTCAAAAAACCCGAGCCAGGCGGGATCGAAAAATTCTTCGGAAGCATCCTGAACTTCTTTCTACATCTAATCTAACATTCGTCATTGCGAGCGAGCACAGCGACGAAGCAATCTCGCCACCCGAATTTACACGAATTTTCCGAATGAGCCCCGAATAATCATTGTATTAACATGCCTCACGAGTTTATCTAGAGTTAATTATTCAACCTAAGCATTCGGACATATTCGTCTACATTCGGGTTCATTCGTGTAGAGCTTGACGCTGAGACTTCCATTTGGTATTATTTTATCTCTCAATATGAATCTAAATATTTCCTCCGCTTGCGTCGTCGTCCGTTGCAAATCCAACTAAGTTGGTTTGCAAAACTATACCTTCTTACCCCTAGCAAGAAAATATATTTTTACAAACCAACAAGCATCTATCACGCTATGGGAAAAGAAAGTTTTCTTGATTATCAAAATGGACCTGAATTTAGAGTAAAAATACCTCAAAAAATTGAGGCACCTACTTGTGAATATTTTGAACCTAACTTTGTTAGGGTTTTTGCCCAAGCCAACACCGAGGGTAGTATTCAAGGGAATAGTATTTCAAGAGACGGAAGAGTAATAGCAAGAATGCTTAGCGAAGAGCAGGTCTACGACATTAGAAGAAAGGGCATCATAGGCCGAGCATCAAATGCAGAAACTGGCCCAATACTTATAAAGAATCCGTCAAAAACCGTAAGAGGAGTAGGCGAGAGGAATGGATTATTTATCGCTGACGGAATTGCGTTTGCCGTAAGAGTAACCTCAATGAACTTTTATGCTACCAGAATCGTACTACCTGCATATCAAGACTTCTTCGTTGAAGAATTTGAAAAAATCCTAGCCAGAGTGAATCATAACCCGTTAACACGGTAACTCGTTAACCCGCAACTCTTTAACACGTTAACCACACGCTACATGCCCTATGCCATTTACGCCATCCTTACACAATATTCACTAACTATTTAGTGTTCTAGAATATATTTTAAACATGGGTACACTCGGAGACATCGGACAGAAAATAAAAGGTGAAGCACAAGATATAAAAGGCGATATAGAGATTAATACAGGCAACAAGGTTAAAGGACATATCGACAAAGCCAAAGGTAAGCTCAATAAAGCCGCAGCTGACGCCAAATTAAAGGTCCGCCAAGAAGTCCACGATGAAAAGATAGAAAACACAAGAGCCGAAGAAGAAATTTAACCCGCAATCTAGCTATTAGCTTTTAGCGGTTAGTTAAAAAAAACCAACAGCCAACCCCTAAGTGCTAACTCCCCTTTAATACCTCATACTTAATACTGACTTTCTCGTGATACCCGTGGTACCCTTGATACTCTTGATACCCTGGAGTTACAATAGTACCTTGTATCAGATCAAAACCGCGTGGCAACAAAAGACTTTTTTAACAAAATAAAACACCATACAAGACTAGCATTATTAGGCTTATTCTTATTAATTAGCGTTGGGTCAATTGCCGCATTCTATCTCTTCATCAAAACTCATCAACTAGCAGCAGCTAATTTCGCAGATGATTTTCTGAGACCCCACATCGGCACTCAGGCGACGCTTGATCTGGAAGCATTCTTTTTCAAGCTGGAAGATATTGCAAATCGCGCAAAATACACCTTCGTCAAACCTCCTGAACAAAAATTTACTTTTACAGCCTTCAAATTTTCCTATAGCAAGCTGAACAACCAACTCGCGCCAACGCCTATTCCAAAACTAACAAATCTACCAGCACTTTCAGGCGAAGGAGTGTGGACCCTCATAAATACTGGTAGCGGTGCTGCTATGATGGAGCGCACTTTTGTAAGACCTGATCCAGAACGAGACTATGCTCTTGTTTCGCTGGTAAAAATGGATATGTCTAAGCTCACCCTCGGAATAACTGCTGGTACATATGAGCCAGGAGAGCGCGCGATGCCTGGAAAAGGATACATCCCCAAGAATATTCAGGCAAGCAACCTATTGATTGCCGCTTTTAATGGTGGCTTCAAACGGACAGATGGAGAATACGGAATGATCGTCGGAAAAGACGTATATCTACCGCTCAAAAAAAACCTAGCAACTCTTGTGATTTACAATGATAAAAAACCTCAAATTGTACGTTTCAGGGGCCAAAACCTGGGCCAGGATGTTGTAGCAATAAGACAAAATGGTCCGATGCTTCTTGAAAACGGACATGATACAACAGGATCTCCAGCATGGAACATGCAAACATGGGGACTCACGACAACAAACAGCATGTATACCTGGCGCTCTGGACTAGGGATAACAAAAGACGGTAATATTGTTTATGCTGCCGGATCGTCCCTCGTCCCGTCAACTTTGGCCCGCGCGCTTCATGCAGCAGGCGCGGTAAACGCGATGCAGCTTGATATTAATTCTGCTTGGGTTCGCTTTGTACTGTTTGAGCCAAAAGGTAACGGCACCTACACATATCTACCGCTTCAGAAAGATCTTATAAATGGGGGTTATCAATATTTACACGGTTATCAAAAAGATTTCTTTTATGTTTACAAAAATTCGTCAAGTAATTCGCAGGTGAGTACACTCGAAAACCCTCAGCCCGTCAAGATTAGCTATCTACACCTGCCAACTCCCATCCCCCTCATCCCATCCGTAACCCGTTAGATCACAAACACGTTAACTCGCAAAACAACGCTTTATGTCTTATACTCAATCTCGTGAAGAGACGCAACGAAGGCTTCATTACAACCTCTGCTGGAAAAGTCTGGTACGAAATAGTAGGGCAGCCCAACAAAATTCCTCTTATCACAGTTCACGGCGGCCCAGGATATCCTCATGACTATCTTGAGCCATTCGAAGATCTTTCAGATGAGCGCCAAGTCGTCTTTTACGATCAGCTTGGCTGCGGCAACTCTGGCTGGCCGCAGGACAAAAGCTATTTCAGTCTTGAATACTGCACAGACGAGCTCGCGCAACTCATAAAAGATCTCGGATTTAAAGAGTATCATTTGATAGGCCAGTCCTGGGGCACCACAATTGCGGCAAATCTTGCTATCAGAAAGCCAGAGGGATTAAAAAGTGCTATTTTTGCAGGTGTTTTTTTCAGCAGTCAAAGGTGGCTAAAAGACGCGTGGATGCTTATTGAAAAACTACCCGAAGACGCGCGAGATGCATTTAAAAATAGTGACCACAACTCTGCCGAATACAAAAAGGCTCTTGAGCTTTTTAACTTTAAATATCTATACATGATAAAACCCGAAGACTATCCGACTGAGATAATAAAAGCAGAAAACAAAACAAGCCCCGACATTCTTGAAATAGCATATGGCTCAGACGAATTCCATCCATCCGGCATACTTGACGATCTTGATCTTACGGATAAGCTTTCGGAGATAAATGTCCCGACATTATTTTTGGCTGGCCGCAATGACTATTCAACACCCGAGACAACAGAATATTTCGCAAGTCACATATTAGGTTCTGAAGTCAAAATCTTTGAGAAAAGCGCCCACTTCGCGCACTGGACCGAGCGGGAAGAATTCATATCAACCATCCGTCAATTTTTAACTAAATCAGGCTAAACTTGTCATCCCCGATCTAATTGGAAGCCTAGCTTTTATACAACTCTTTAACACGTTAACTCGCAACACGTTAACAATTTCATATAATGACTAGCCAACACGCCCGTTTCAGTGTATAATGTAGGCATGGCAAAAAGAGATACAGGAGTTGGAAAACACAAAAGAACCCACTCACCAAAAACAAAAAAAAGACTCGCGATCAAACACGCGATGCTCGCCGCAAGAAAAAAGAGTAAATAGTCTTCATGTATTACTCACGAGCTTGCTCGTACTGCACCAAAATCTTCTACACTTATCAAGATAATCGTGAAGCTGCCGCAACTATTCTATTCGAAGGGATAAAAGCCCATCTCGTAGAATATGAAGAAGACCACAAGGAATATGAATTCGACGAAGAAGTAAGCGTCGAAATAGACCAGATGTACTACGAAATGACAGAAACTAGCGAAGAACCGCCCGAAGGACATTACAGACTCGACTGACACTCAAAACCATGTCATTGCGAGCAAATGAGCCAAGTTTTACTTGGCGAAATGATGTGAAGCAATCTCAGTGAAAGAATCAGCACCGACAATCACAGTTTTTATTCTTAAGTAAAACTTCTTGCTCCTCAACAGTATTCACAAATTTTTCCTGAACAGCTGAACCAGTTGCAAGCTTCTTATCGAGAGGAGAGTGATGCTGATAGCCTCGTCTTTCCATCTCAAAGACTTCTTCATCATGGCGATTATACAAAGCCGCAAGTTTCCCAACCCAGCGCTTTGTCTCAGGGTGATTTAGATAGCCTTTCTTACCGGTCGTGAGTATCGTCCAAAGAGCGTGGAGCTCGCGGTGTTCGCCGAGCAGATGCTTTCGACATAGTATTTTGGGTGACACATCCCAAATCCTCACCCAATCTTCTCCTTGAGGACGCGCGTTATGAAGAAATAGGCTAGAATACTACCGGCAATTATCATAGTTACGTGAAATCCATATTCGACCATCAAGAGTCCATTGAGATTCATCCCTACATGCTGGTGCAAATTGTCATGTGGCCACCAATTTATTAGATACCACGCAATCGAAAGAAAAGCCAGCTTTGTCAGAGTGTCATTTTTACCAGAGACCTTTTTAACAGCCGGCCAGCCAAACACCAAAAAAGATACACCCAGACCGAATGCTACGGATTCAAAAAGTCCGAGAACCAAAAAGAATGGAAGCTGACCCGCTGTTGGCACTGGCATCATGGGATCTGGTGGCCAAATCTGACGACCTGTTGCAAATGCAATTAAAGCTAAGACAATCGTTAATACAATAACTTTTGTTTTTGTACTCATAAATTTACCTTAAATAAATCTGAGATCCTTGTCAAGTACAAAGGTCAGTAAACATCTCCTCAACCCGGCCCGAATATTAAACCTATAGTTGATTTTATATACACAATTAATTACAATGCCTTCTATGACAACTGAGGCTAACCAACCAAGCGATTCCCATGGACCCAGAGACAGTACGGGACGATATATGATGACGTTTCCCCAACCCGAAGACATGGTTCCCAACAATATTCCAGGGAGAGAAAACCGGCTCACAAACACTACGGCCTACCATGAGGTCATGGAGCATAGAAGAAGCATATTGTCTTTAATATACTTCCTACGCGCAAATTATGATAGCGATCAACTTACTATTTCTGAGTTAAGTGAGTTAGCATTAAGTGTCGCAGTGCTACCCACATATTTAACTTCTCGTCGAACAAATCCAGTTGATGATGGCTTACTTCCACCAGCAACCATCGACGGAGCCCGCATGACTTCAGGAATGTGTACGGCTTTATTTGAGCTAGTAGAATCACGAACAGTCGAAACGACCGATCATATCTCTGGGCAAAGACTCTTCATTATGGCGAGCGGTGCTAATAACTACGATAAGAACTATTTTATAGAAGAAGATGGACCCGACTCTTGTCCCACGCCTCAGCACATAGCTGTTCCTATTTTTGACTCTTTTATTAACAGGCCCCCTGCATCAGCTGACACTTCTTTCTGGGATAAATATTTAGACAATGATGAATTCGACCGGCTTATCGAATTTGGTAAACTAACCGGTCAGTTAGTTTACGATCAGGAGAAAGCTTCTCTCTTACAGGCAGGCAGTCCGGAAAGACAAGAGATAGAAGGACACATAGATAATGTTGTTAAGTCTATGAGGATCTCGCTTGGCTACGATGACTCAGCCGGTACGCATCAACAAGAATCAATTTAACAATTCCAATATTTGGTTTATCTGTAATATATAATTAATGTATGGAAAGACTTATAGGAGTTTTGATTGTTTTTACCTCAACAGTTCTTTACGCGGCAGTTTATCCAATTCTCAAAAAGGTCAACACAACACTTCCACCCTTCTTGATAATGGCCATAACCTCATTTATTGTTTTTGCGCTTGCAGCAATAGCAAGTATATTTTTCGAGAATACCCTCAATATAAAATCGTCTCTAATTAAAGATAATATGCAAATCTTGCTAATTGGTGGCGTAGTGAATTTCATTGCCTATTGGCTTGCTATCTCAGGGTTCAAATACATGCCAGTATGGCAGCAAGACATGTTCATGCTCCTGACGCCAATCGCTGCAGGAATACTCGCATATTTTATTCTTGGCGAGAAAATTACTTCTAATTTATTTATAGGACTTGCAATCATGGGAATAGGCCTCTTTGTCGCGCTAAGATAACACCCCACAAACAAGCATTGAAATTCCTAGTCTCTAGTATCTAGTTTCTCATCTATAATCTCTTCATGGACCCCATAGCTTCACGTCTTTCCAACCAACGCCTCCTAAAAAACACTCTTAAAAACACACATGAAGTAGTTTCGCTTTTTGGCGCGGTTCAAGCGCAGGACTATGCGATGGCCAAATGGTCACTTGCAAAGAGAGCAGGCGGAGCAACAGAAGAGTCAGTAGAAAAAGATTTTAATGACGGCAAAATTCTAAGAACTCATGTCATGCGTCCCACATGGCATTTTGTTGCGCCGGAAGATATATTGTGGATTCAGGAATTGACGTCTGATAGAGTCAAAGCGCTTCTTGCCTATTACAATCGCAGAGTTGAACTAACACCGGAGCTTCTCAAGAAAACAAATAGTCTTCTGATCAAATCGCTTGAGAACAAAAATTTCTTAACACGCGGCGAGATAAAAAAGATTCTTGATGGGGTAGGGATCACAACCGATGTTCAGCGACTAGCACACATCGTCATGTGGGCTGAGCTTGATGGGCTCATTTGCAGCGGCCCAAGACGCGGTAAAAATTTTACGTATGCGCTTGTATCAGATCGCGCGCCTAGCACCAAAAGATTCTCCAAAGATGAATCACTTGCCAAGCTTGCTCTGAAATATTTTACCAGCCACGGTCCAGCACAGCTCAAAGATTTCGTATGGTGGTCAGGTCTCACAACACGCGACGCGCAGACCGCACTCGACTCAATCAAATCCAAACTAGAAATATTGACGCTCGACTCCAAAACCTACTACAGCACCAGAGATTTACCAACCCCTAAAACCCAACCCCTAACACCATTGCTTTTATCTGTTTACGACGAGTATTTCATCGGCTACACAGACAGAAGCTTAATTTATGAAAAAAATGATAGTTTTCCAGCTATCGGTAATGCACTTTTAACTTGCCTGGTTTTCCTGGATGGCCGAGTAGTAGGGAAGTGGAAAAGAGTAATAAAACCAAAACATGTTGAAATAAAAATAGATCTCACAGCAAATATCAATAAGGCTCAAAAAGAAGCGATCGAACAAGAAGCTGAAAAATTCGCCAACTTCATAGACCTCCCCGCCAAAATCATCTTCTAATCCGCCCCCATAGATTAGCCCGTGATACTCTTGATACTTGTGATACCCTTGATACTTCTATTTTGCAGGCTGCAGTGATATACTAATTCCATGTCCAAGAACCCTGTCATCCATTTCGAGATGCCTTACAAAGATGCCAAACGCGCATCAGACTTCTACAACAACGCTTTTGGTTGGGGCATGATGAAAATGGGAGATGATATGGGCGGCTACATAGTCGCTCAAACCGCAGACACAGATGAGAATCGCATGGTCAAGACTCCAGGCACCATCAATGGTGGCCTTTATGATGAGTCGCGCGTCGAGAATCCAGAAGATCGCACGGTTCACGTCATCATAAGCGTTGAGAATATCAACAAAGCAATGGAAGACGTAAAAGCAGCAGGCGGAACAGTAAAGGGCGAACCCATGGAAGTTCCTGGAATCGGAAAATACGTCACAATTCTTGATACCGAAGGCAACGCCGTCGGAATCCTTCAACCCTCCCGCAAATAACAAAATTTGTCATTCTGGCTTGACCAGAATCAGACAATGTATTCGTAGTCTTCTTCTAACCGCCAAACCCCAACCACTAACCCCATTACGATTGATACTTAATACTTTATACCTGATACTTAATTTGAGGGGAGGTGATAATTGATGCTTGATACAAAATCATATATCAAAGTTACCAAAGTTATTTTCGCTATCGTAGGACTAGTACATCTGCTTCGTTTACTTATGGGTTTTGACCTGGTTATCGGAGGGTGGGTCGCTCCTATGTGGATTAGCTTATTCGGAGTAATTATTCCTTGGTACATCGCTTACAACGGCTACCAACTCGTGAGTAAGAAAAAGAAATAATTTTTAGCTTGTCCTAGATATAACTTAAGGCTATAATTACGGAATGGAAAACTCACATATTGAGAACGACGGATTCAAACTCGCAACGACTCTTTTTGTTCCAAAAGACGCAAAAGAGAAAAATCCTGCAATCCTTTTTATACCGGGCTGGACTGGTCAGCGAGTCAGAAATATTCAGTATGCTGAATCACTCGTAAAACTTGGTTACATTTGTTTTCTAGTAGACCTTCGTGGCCATGGAGAGAGCGAAGGAGATATCAATCAAGTTACCCATGAACAACTTTTTTCTGACGTCTTAAAAGCATACGACCATCTTGCAAAACTTGACGGAGTCGACCCTGACAATATTTCAGCTATAGGATCGAGTATGGGTGGTTATCTGGTTGCAATTCTTGCCTCAAAAAGAAAACTTAAAAACATAGTCCTTAGAGTACCCGCTAACTATCCACGAGATACATTTACCAAACTAGCAAGACTTGTTGGCTCTGATAATCCTGGAGTTCTAGAGTGGAGAATGGAGAAACGAGAACCAAAAGACACACTAGCTCTTGAGTCAATTCATAATTTTGACGGAAATATATTGATTCTGGAATCAGAATTCGACGAATCAGTTCCACAACCAACACTTCACAACTTCCGAGACGCTGTGAAAGATCCATCAAAATTAACCTATCACGTTTTAAAAGGTGCGCCACACAGTATTAAAGAAGGAAAATTCCGCGATATGGTCGATCATGAATACACCGACTGGTTCTCAAAACTCTTCTAACTAGAAGTGCTATAATTATTTTATGACCAAAAATCCCTTTGCAAATGCTGCAGCCGCACTCGCATACATCATCATCCTCATCAATGTTATAACCATAGGTGGAAAACCGATAGAGCACAACAACTCCCTTTTTATTCCCATTATCATGCTGTCACTTTTTACCTTGTCTGCGGCAGCCATGGCATATTTTTTCTTCTACAATCCCGTCCTTATGTTTTTTGACAACAAGAAAAAACAAGCATTTGAGCTCGCGCTCAAAAGCTTCGGTGCATTTGGTGGATATGTACTTGTATTAATTTTCCTCATTTATTCAGGCCTCCTAAAATAATATCCGTCAGTCAATATTCTTATTCTCAAAGGAGATTTTGGGCAAGACTATAAGACCGCCTACCACAACGGGCAGTCCCCACATATAGTGTAGCCAGACTATCTCGCGGACAACAGCGATCTCAACGGCAAACCAGATGATAAATCCATACATTGACATGCTCGCAAGCACCCAGTCGAATCGATGTTTAGTTAAAACTGCAATAAACGCAATTGTCGTAAGTAGACCCATCCCCGTGAGAATAATCCCAGGAATAATAAAGTCAGCAAATTCTCCATGCAGCACACTAGGCGGAATATTCATATAATGTCCGTCAGGACCCAATATCAAAAGTGTTCCACCCAAAAGTCCTCCCAGCCCTTCATAAGCAAGGATCACCAAAAGTATTTTTCTTAGTAAATTTGTTAGTTTCATGAACTGATTGTAGCTCCTAAAACAATCCCTGTAATTGACGCAAATCACAATTTCTCCCCTAATTAATTTAACTCTTGACTTAATTAAGTGAATACTTTATAATAATTATTAATGAGCACGTTAACGCTTTAACTCGTTAACCTTTTAACAAACATCATGGATGTCTACCAAGCCCTAGCTGACCAGAACCGCCGCAAGATTATTGAACTCATAGCTCTAAAAGGCGAACTGACTGCGTCTGAAATCTCCGACAAATTCAAAGTTACGCCACCTGCTATTTCCCAACACTTGAAAGTTTTGCGCGAAGCACATCTGGTTGACATGGAAAAGCGCGCACAAATGCGTATTTACACAATTAATACAAATTCCTTGGATGAAATAGAGGAGTGGGCCGCTAAAATGAAGCAGCTCTGGGGAGGTCGATTTGATAAGCTAGACAAGGTTTTAAAAGAGCTAAAATCAAAATAGCTCTTCGACCCTCGGGTCTCAGAGTTTCGCATTTTGTTTTATCATATTAATATTGACGAAAAATGCTCAAAAAATAAACGATGGAAAATTTTAACTTTACTAGTAATAACCAAGGGATAAAAATTGAGCGAATCTTCGATGCGCCACGCGAACTCGTCTTCAAAGCCTGGACAGATCCTGAAATTATAAAAAAATGGTGGGGACCCGAGCATTTTACGGCACCTTCAATAAAAGTTGATCTACAAGTAGGCGGAAAGTATATTTATGCGATGCACGGTCCTGCAGGAACCGAATTTGACCGAGACATGTATTCGGCAGGTGTTTTCAAAGAGATTGTCACGAATGAAAAGCTTGTTGTAACAGACTATTTTTCCGACAAAGATGGAAATATGATAGTTCCAGCAGACGAGGGAATGGATGCTAATTTTCCAAAAGAATCAATTGTTACAGTTCTTTTTGAAGAAATTGGAAGCGGTAAAACAAAGCTCTCAATCATTTACGCGATGCCCACAACAGATGAACAACAAAAAGCAATGCTCGCATCCGGCATGCGCGAAGGCTGGCAGACAAGCCTCGATAAGCTTGAGGCTGCAATAAAATAAATCTATGAAAACAGATACTCCTATTACAATCGATACTGCAGTAAATGCACCAATTGAAAAAGTTTGGACCTGCTGGACTGAGCCTCAACATATAACACGCTGGGCGTTTGCATCTGATGATTGGGAGGCACCACACGCCGAAAATGACGTCAGGACTGGCGGTAAATTTCTGACACGCATGCAATCAAAGTCGAATCCGAATGAGGGTTTTAATTTTGGAGGAGTTTACACTAACGTAAAACCCCATGAGCTCATCGAATACGATATGGATGAAAATAGACATGTAAAAACCGTATTCGAAGATACACCTCAGGGCGTTAAGATAACTCAGACTTTTGACCCTGAAAATGAAAACACGCGCGAGATGCAACAGCAAGGCTGGCAATCAATTTTGAACAATTTCAAAAAATACACCGAAGGGAGGTAAAAAATGAACAAACAAAATATTACGCCATTTTTCTGGTTTGAGGATCAGGCAGAGGAAGCAGCAAATTATTATGTTTCCTTCTTCCCAAATTCCAAAATTAATAACATCGTTAAGTATCCAGAGGCAGCTGAAGAAGTTTCTGGTAAAAAAGCAGGGTCTGTTATGACTGTCGACTTTACGCTTAATGGCATGGATTTTGCAGCTCTCAACGGAGGCAATCCAGGACCAGGCTTCAGTCTCGCATCCTCATCTGCAATATCTTTTGTGGTTAACTGTGAAACTCAGGAAGAAATCGACATGTATTGGGGAAAGCTTTCGGCAGTTCCCGAAGCAGAGCAATGCGGCTGGTGCAAAGATCGCTTTGGAATAACATGGCAAATTGTCCCAACAGTATTAAACGAGTTATTAGCTGGACCTAAAGCAGAAGCTGTAACTGCATGTTTTATAAAAATGAAAAAGTTTGATATTGCAACCTTAAAAGAGGCTGCAAAATAAGGAATATCACAGAGTTCCGAGGAATTCTGTGTCTCACGTTTTCCTTTATTATAAATTTATAAGACGGGAAAACGCTTGAAAAAAGGCAGCAGAATAATATGTGATGCAAAAGGCAGCAAATATAGATATCTACATTGCAGGATTTCCAGAAGACACTCAAAAGCTTCTTAAGCAAATAAGAAAAGCTGTTAAGGAGGTTGCGCCAGATGCAACTGAAGCTATAAGCTATGGAATTCCAACATTTAAGCTAAACGGCAAGAATCTTGTTCATTTCGGCGGATTTTCAGACCATATAAGCTTTTTCCCGACGGGCTCAGGAATTGAAGCATTCAAAAAAGAGCTTGGCGACCATGTCACAGGAAAAGGGACAGCAAATTTTCCACTAGATGAGCCTCTGCCGCTTGATTTATTTAAAAAAATTGTTAAATTTAGAGTGGAACAAGTTAATAAAGGAAATAGGTAGCACTTCGCTGCCTCGGCGCTCAGTGTCCAATCTTTTTCTTTATTTTATGCTAGAGGACGGAAAAAGATTGGAGGTGAATAAATTATGTTAAATTACAACTCAACAATGATAAATACGGAAGATCTCAAGAAGATGGTATCTTTTTATTCTGAAGTTTTTGATAAAAAGCCAGACATGGATGATGAAGGATACGCCGGATTTGTAGTAGGAAATGGTTTTTTTGGAATAGGATTTCACGACAAAATTCATGGTAAGAACCCAAATTCAGATCGCATCCTCTTCAACTTTGAAACAAATGATGTAAAAGGCGAGTTCGAAAGAGTTTCAAAGATTGATGGAGTCAAGATAGTCAAAGAGCCATACTCAATGGGGGATGACAGTAAATATTGGATAGCAACTCTTGCAGATCCAGATGGTAACTATTTTCAACTCGTAACTCCATGGAACGAATCAGAAAAAAAGAATTAACACTTCGCCCCACGGGGCTCAGTGTTTCGATTTTTCTTTTATAATATTAAGAGGACGAGAAAAATCTTATGTGTCGTAATATTAAGCCGCTGTTTAATTTTGAGCCGCATGCAACAAATGATGAAGTTAGCGCTGCGGCTCTACAATACGTGAGAAAAGTCTCTGGTTACAATAAACCGTCCGACGCTAACAGGCAAGCATTTGACGAAGCAGTGGCGGAAATTGCACACGCAACAGAACATTTGTTACACCATCTTTCAATGACTGCCGAACCCAAAAACCGCGAGAAAGAAGCTGCCAAGGCACATGAACGCGCGATCAAAAGATTCGGCAATTTGTCGTCCCGGACTTGATCCGGGATCCAGAAAAATATTTATGCGCAAGATTATAGTTTTTAACATGGTGACGCTTGATGGATATTTTGCTGGAACTGACGGCAACATAGACTGGCACAATACGGATGAAGAGTTTAATAAATTCGCAGAAGAACAAACACCCGAGTTCGGTACGTTAATATTTGGGCGTAAGACATATGATCTAATGGTAAGTTATTGGCCAACTGATGCTGGCAAACGTGACGATCCAGTCATTGCCAAAATTATGAACTCGATTCCAAAAATTGTTTTCTCGAAAACCCTAAAAGGCGATCTTTGGGAAAATACAAAAGTATTTGAAAAAATAACTCCTGAGAATGTCATCGCCTGGAAAGAAAAAGAGGGTAGCGATGGCAAACCCGCAGCAATATTTGGAAGCGGCGAAATAGTGCGTCAGTTCGCAGATCTTGACCTGATAGACGAATATCGCCTACTGATCAACCCCATTATTCTGGGTGACGGAAAGTCTCTGTTTGAAGGTGTTAAAGAGAAGATTAACTTAAAACTTACAGATACCCGCGAGTTTAAGAACGGAAATATTTTACTAACTTACGAACCTGCCAGATAGTTATTCTTCAGGTACCTCAAGTGGAGTTTCAACAGACGCCTCTATTGCGACCTCTGCTGTCTTTTTCTTTGTAGTTTTTGTTTTCTTTGGCGCAGGAGCGGACTCTGCTTCTTCGACCGCTTCCTCAACTGGCGCAGGAGCAATTATTCCCAGTATACGATCCATCTTGGCGTTGAGCTGATCTATTTGGAATTTAATTTGATTTATCTCATTGCTTTGTGATGGAGCAGGAGATTGTGAACGCCTGTCATCAAATCTGCCTCCACCAAATCGGTCTGGACGACCGCCGCCACGCCTATCTCCGCGATCTCGTCTATCTCGATTTTCTCGACGCTCTCCTGATCCACTTTCACCTCGACCATTTTTCTCGCGGAAACAATCATCGCAATATACAGGTTTTCCACTGGTCGGCTGGAATGGCACCTCGCATTCACGTCCGCAGTTGCTGCAAACCGTCTTAAACATCTCGCGTGAAGCGCGATCACGCCTGTCGTCATTTCCTCTATTAAAGCTCATTTGGAGTATTATACCAGGCCTACTGCGAGTTTGCATGGCTAATTTAACAGCTTTTTGCTTTATAATCGATTCATGTCAAAAATAAAATACGTAGCATTTCTTCGCGGGATAAATGTTGGCGGTAAGTCTCTTGTCAAAATGTCCGACCTAAAACTTTTGCTTGAAAAGCTAGGCGCAACTGACGTCAAAACACTTCTCAATAGCGGCAACGTTGTTTTCGAAGTAAATGAATCGCCTGAAGATTTCAAACAAAAAGTAGAGCAGACACTATACGACAAATATAGCAGAAAAATTGACGTTTTAATTCGATCTTTTACTGACATCGAAGCGCTTGTCAACACCAATCCGTTTGGAAAAATCAAGCTTACAAATGATATTCGCTTTTACGTTACACTTTTACCAGATGGGGTAGAGAGCAAATTAGAACTTCCTTACGTTTCAGAAGATGGCAGCTTTACAATAATCGAAATATCAAATGGTGCCGCAATAAGTGTTTTGACGTTGTCGAAAATGATGGGGACAACTGACGCCATGAAGATTCTTGAGCGCGAATTTGGCAAATCAATTACGACTCGCAACTGGAATACCATTATGAGGCTGTCAAAAGTCTAGCTTTGAGACTGGTCTTCGCCACCAGCCTCAGCATTGGCTGATATTTCAAGTATTCTTAGCTTGTCCTTCATTTCGTTTGTTTTTGTCCACTCTGTAACGAGCTGACTATTACGACTGAATGCCCCCTGACCGCCAGTAATAGGAGTCTGGTCGGAGGATGCTGAAATTGGCGCCGAAAAATCCATTTTACCTTCTGAATTTGCACCTTTTACAAGCAGAAAAGCACCAATCGTCACCAAAACTATTCCGGCAATTAAAAGCAAAAAACTACTCCCATCACCGACCCCCATGACATACGATGCATCAGATGCGACCCCGAGAAGAAAAAGAATAAACCCAATAAGAGTTTTGTTGAGGAGTAACTTTTTTAACACTATTAAAAGATATCACTTTTTATTGTTTTTGCAAAATGATATCAATTGTCATATTTTTAACCGGTTGACTTTCGTATTTATTTCTACTAAATTTATATTTATCTTCAAGTTTACACATTAGATTTGGGAAATTTAGAAAGAGAGGAGGTGAAGAGATATGAGAAGCGACAAGCGCGAAAAAATTAAGTCCTCACACGTAAGGTTCGGCAGAAGAACTTACTTCTTTGACGTAATTTCAGGCATGAACGACAGGAAATACCTAAAAGTTACTGAGTCAAAATTCATGGGAGAAGGAAAAGATCATTTATACAATTCTTTTCTTTTGTTTCCAGAGGACATAGTCGGTTTTAAGCAAAACTTTGACGAGGCGGCATCTTTATTGAGCGTATAAAGATATTAGCAACAGGTGGGGAACGCCGGCACCTCACGCTGTTTGACAAAAAGTTTTAATTTTGCTGATAATTATCTTAATGACTGGAAATAATTTTCCCACAAAAACAACATCTGGTTTTTCCCTCATTGAACTTCTTGTTGCAATTGGAATTCTGGCAGTTCTTCTAGGAATCACGCTAATTGCCATCAATCCAGCTCAACAATTTGCAAAAACCAATAATTCGAAACGAGAGAATGATGTAGTGTCGATCCTTGACGGCATCAACCAATACATGTCAGATACTCACGGCGTTTTACCGGGTGGGCTATCATCAGCCGCATGTCCTTCATCAACCCCATGTGAACTCCAAGGAGCAGCGGCCACAGGCGCAGTTGATCTATGTCCTACACTTGTCACAAAATATCTTGCCTTCTTCCCCAGAGACCCCTTGGTCAGCAACGGCGATGCGATAAAAACATGCGACAACACTTACGACTCGGGCTACAAAGTGTCAGTTGATAACGCGGACAATAGAATTACAGTAACAGCGCCCCATGCAGAACTCTCAGCAGTTATAAAAGTTACGAGATAGATACAAATTGGCGAGCGAATTTATCAGCATCTTCTTCTTGCTTTCGTATCTCAGTCCTCGTCTGCCTCACGAGTATTGAATTTTTGTGCCCTAAAACAACATGGCCTATCTCGTGCGCAATAGTATACTGTATCTGGTCAGTGTCCTGAGACAGTAAGTCTTCACTTAAAAATACCAGGTGTTTACCGACAAGCTCTCGACCATCAAACGCAAAAGCCCAAGCATCATCCATCGATGCGATAAAAAAACATCCAGACGTGATCTTGCGCTGTAAATCTTGCGGCATCTTCAAAACTACCTGGCAAACTTGCCTCTTCATAAAACTATCCCCAATCAACTTTCCGCCGAATGCTCGATATATTTTTTTCATTTCCTCGTTCATAGACAAACATTATAACAACAGCATCTAGGCTTGGTATAATGTCGACACAATGAAAGACGACAAAGAGATAGTAGCTGCCATGAAGGATGCAGCGTTCGCCGCCGGGGGAATACAAATGGAGTCTTACGGCAAGAAACTAAAAATATCCCATAAAAAGTCGCCTCGTGATTTTGTAACCGAGATTGACCTTAAAAGCCAAGAAGCGATCGTTGAAAGCTTGCTAAAATCCATGCTTCGACTTGGATATCTGAAAAATGAAATCGGCTTTATAAGCGAGGAGGGGATTGACACAAAAGCAAAACACCTTTTTATTATTGATCCTCTTGATGGGACCTCAGGATACATAGAGGGTAACGATAAATTTGCAATTTCCATTTGCTACGCAAAAGAGGACGCCATTCTGATCGGACTGATATACCAACCAACCGAAAACGCTTTCTATATTGCAGAAAAAGGCCGCGGTGCTTTTAAAGCTACAAAAAATAAGCTGACAAGGCTCCAAGTTCTTGCAAGAAATGGCCCTCCGCGTCTTGCTTACAACCTGAGCTCCGATGACAAAATAAGCAAAAAGGTTATGCACGCGGCTGACAAGCTAAAAAGGACAATAAAAAGCGCAAGCCGTGGTCGATCAGTTACTTTAACCGCTATGTCTGTCGTAGAAAACGATTTTCAAATAATGCTTAATTCTCACAGCTTTATTTGGGATATAGCAGCTGCCAAGCTAATTACCGAGGAAGCAGGAGGTCTCATGCTTGATTGGCAAGGCGGAGAAATAAAACTTGATTTTACGAATTCAAAAAAACGATACGAATTTGTCCTGGCAAGCAAAGCGCTTACAAAACAAACAACCGATACCCTAAACAAAAGAATGAAACTACTGATCATTGGCGCGATAACGAACTCTGAAGCGACTTATAGCGACGGTGTAAGGCGCCGCTTTGGTGGAGGAGTAATATACGGTGCAAAAGTGGCAATTCAACTTGGAATCAACACCACGGTGGTAACAATTGGAGCCGAAGATATCGACCGTGGGGTAGCTGAACTCAAGAACCTGGGGATTAACACATACAGAATAGGCAGGCCAACAAGCAACAATTTTTCCAATGATTATCGAAGCAAACAGGTTCGAAAATTGTACATGAGATCAATAATAAAAACTCCCATTCAATATGAAGAGATTCCAGTCAATCCTAATGATTTTGATTGCGTAATTTTCTGTCCAACCATGACCGAAATCAACACAAAAACAATCTCACGCTTCCCACTAGAACAATTAAAGCTTCTAGACGCTCAGGGATTTGCAAGAAAAAATGGCTACAAAAATAGCAGCGGCTTAATCTCGGTTGGCTACGCCAGCTGGAAAATCACAAGAGCTTTTTCAAAAAAAGTAAATGTTTTAAAGGTAAGCCACGAGGATCTTCCCGGTATTGATTTGCCCCCAAGCCAAACGATAAGTGAAAAATGTCGCAAACTCTTAAGCTTTGGTTTTGAGGTCGTAGCCATAACTCAAGCAGAAGAAAAGACACTTATAGCTGGGCGTGGCGTCGACTTCACAGAAATTCCAACACACAAAGCCGATGTTATAGACTCTGCAGGCGCAGGTGATACATTTAATGTGGCATTTGTTTATAAATACTTTGAGACAGGCGACCCAATTGAGTCTGCGGTCTTTGCAAATAAAATTGCGGCACTCAAAATCTCAGGCAAAGAACTACCTAAATCCGTGGAAAACTTTTAGAAGGAATGCGTAGTGACTATAGACGAGATAAGCATTTATCAGTATTAATCCAGGAAAAACAACCGACTTCTCAACAAGCCCACCTGTTTTGACCCGCAGAAACTCAAAAGGAGGGAAACCAAATTTAATAGGAACTGGGAAAAGCCAAGGCACCCCTTCACGCGTAATCGTATCCATCAGTAGATGAGAAATGAACCCTATCATAAAAGACCACCAAACAACATTCATATCGACCAAAAGAACATGACTCATCGTATTTAGCACAATACTCGACAGAACTCCAAACAAAACAATTCCAAAAAGAGAGTGAGAGACAGACCTGTGGCCCCCAAGAAATGGAGTTATGAGACGCGAGTAAAGGCTTCCAGCCGGCAGTTTGTGCCAAAGGTCGCCTGTTGGCTGGTCGATATCTGGAGCAAGACCCCCTATCATGTTTGCAGAAAAAGCGACAAGCGCAGTCGCAAGAGACATATGCGGCAGAGTTGTCCCAAGCACTACCATATTTAAAGCTGTAAAAGCTGCCAAGTCGTGTGTTCTTCCAGTCATCCTACTTATCTTATCACTTTATTACATTTGGCTTACGCGATCTTTGTACTGAAGCGGTAAATTAGATTTATGAAAAACGCTTTTCTTTGAATAATCGGAATATTAATAGCAATGCTATTTCTTTTCTGGTTACTAGGAAAAATTATTTAGATTATGGAAAATCAAGGATATCAGAGCACAACAACTATTCGACCTCAACCGACACACGTAATACGCACCACGCGGACTGTTGAACCTGTTATCAGAACGGAATCGCCCCAAGTTGCATATCAAAAAAAGAAAGCGTTATTCAGAAGTTATCAGATCATTTGGTATGTATTAGGGTTAATTGAAGCCGTTCTGGTTTTAAGAATACTTCTGAAGGTTCTTGCTGCAAACCCAGCAGCTGGATTCACGTCGTTCATCTATGCTCTTTCTGCGCCATTCGCGGTACCATTTCAAGGGATTTTGAGAACAGATTTTACGTCTGGCTCAGTATTTGAGTGGTCAACTGTTCTTGCGGCCGTGGTCTATTTTCTAGTTGCAATAGGGTTAGTAAATCTTCTACAGCTTTTCAAGCCAACCGATCCAGAAGAAGTTTCAAGCACGGTTGACGGCCAGTAGAAAGGGGTTGAAATTATGAACCTAAGTATCACAAGCTATAATCCAGCAGTATCTATCATATTTGGAGTTCTTATACTAATTTTCCCCAGGTTTTTAAATTATCTAATTGCAGCATATCTTATAATCTCTGGCCTTCTCGCGCTGGGAGTAATAAGGTAAAGAGTATCAAGAGTATCAAAAGTACCACGGGTATCACGGGTTATGTATTTGAATAAGGAATAACGAATAATGATAGTACGAAACTCGTTAACCCTTTAACTCGCCAACTACTCGATACCCTATACCAAATACTCTATACTAATCTTATGTCCACTCGCCCAAGACTCTTTCTTCCTTTCGCCGTCATTATCACCGGACTCTGCGCACTAGTTTTTGTCGCGGGCCAACAGATGCTTCGCGCAGGAGCAAATGATCCACAGATCGAGATCTCACAAGACGTTGCAAATTCTCTTTCGGCAGGCCGTAGTATTTCATCATTAAATCTTCATCCCGGTCTTGATCTTGCAACAACCATCTCAACATTTATTATTATTTTTAATGATAACGGGACACCAGCGGCCTCAGAAGTAACACTTGCTGGCAGCACGCCCCAAATTCCACCAGGCGTCCTAGACTACACAAAGCGTTATGGTCAAGACAGGATAACTTGGCAACCCGCAAAGGGAATTCGAGTCGCAACGATCGTAACAAGATTCAAATCCACGTCTGGCGCTGGGTTTGTCTTGGTTGGTCGCGGCCTTACCGAAGCGGAAAGACGAGTAGACCAACTTCTCACAATAGTCTCGATCGCATGGCTGGTGCTTATAATCGCAACGTTTGCCGCAATGCATCTTTTAGAAAAGCGGATCACCCGAAACTAAGCCAAACACTAAAGAGCATCATATCCTTGCATGTGCAACAAAACCAAGCACTATCCACACTCCGCCGCCCGTAGTCGTGGCTATTCGCAGCGATATAATTCGTAGATATTCGCAGTAATTATATTTGTTTACCCTGCAACTTGTTGAAGGGTAGAAGATTCGCATGGTGTAACCCGCGACGCATACCACCCCTCAGCAAATTTTAAGCTTGGAATTGGTATAATCTCTTTCATCATGCGCGTACTTGTCGTTGAAGACGAACACAAAATTGCAAATTCTATAAAAACCGGCCTTGAGCAAGAGAAATTGGCAGTAGATGTTGCATACGACGGAACGGACGGATATGACCTTGCATCAAGCGAAGAATACGACGTAATTGTTCTCGACCGCCTACTTCCCGGTATGGAAGGCGCAGAATTCACAAAGAAACTTCGCGAAAAGAAAAATCATACCCCAATTATTATGCTTACCGCAAAAGGCCAAATTGCGGATCGAGTCGAAGGACTCAATAGCGGAGCAGACGACTATCTTGTAAAGCCCTTTGCGTTTGAGGAACTACTAGCAAGGCTCCATGCCTTAACTCGCCGCCCCAAGCAGACACTGGATGAAACGCTAAAAGTTTCAGACCTTACGCTTAATACGCGTTCTTTTGAAGTTGCTCGAGCTGGTAAATCAATTTCGCTCTCTAGTCGTGAGTTCGCACTTCTTGAGTACCTCATGAGACATCCAGGGCAAATTCTCTCAAAAGATCAAATAATAAACCATGTCTGGAACTACGAATCGAATATTCTTCCCAATACAGTTGAAGTTTATATCGGATATCTCCGCGGAAAAATTGATAAGCCCCACAAAATGCGCCCTCAAC
Organism: Patescibacteria group bacterium; assembly: GCA_035549295.1. Lineage (GTDB taxonomy): Bacteria > Patescibacteriota > Microgenomatia > Levybacterales > GWA1-39-11 > GWA1-39-11. Next base: position 7,024 of record DASZRG010000050.1, on the reverse strand, counting down.
TCATCCACACGATCCGAGGGTTTGGGTATAAAATAGGAAGCAAAGGATAAAGATCACCATTCAATTTCAAAAACCCATGTTTGAACACGCAAGAATTAGATTAACCATTTGGTACCTAGCAATTATCATGACTGTCTCGATCATGTTTAGTATTGGAATTTACAACGCTACTACACGCGAAATACAAAGAGTCATGAGACTACAGACACTCAGAACTCTTGCGCCGGACGAACCGGATTTTCTAATACCTCGAAATCCTACATTTAGGCCCCGCAATCTCGAAGACCTTCTTGAGTCTGAGGAGAGAATTAGACTGACACTTGTTCTTATTAACGCAAGTATTTTTATAATTGCAGGAGGAGCCGCGTATTTTCTTGCAGGAATCACTCTTAAACCTATCAAGCAAATGGTTGAGAATCAAAACAGATTTATAAGCGACGCTTCACATGAAATGAGAACCCCCCTGACATCTCTTCGCTCGGAAATTGAAGTCGAGCTGCGCAACAAAGAAATAACGCCAGCAAGGGCTCGAGAAATTCTCGCAAGCAATCTCGAAGAGGTCGTAAGCCTCCAGACTCTTTCTGACAATCTCCTTGAGTTATCGCAGTTTGAAAATCCTCAAAACACTGTGTTTACGCTCGTTAGCATTCGTGACAGCGTTGATACCGCTATAAAAAAACTTAATGGATCAGCGGCAAAAAAGAAAATAAAGATAGAGCAAAAAATTGAAGATACAACCGTCAAAGGAGTATCAGAGCGCATAACTCAACTCTTTATAATCCTGCTTGATAATGCAATTAAATATTCTCCAGAAAACAGCAAGGTTTTGGTAAGCGCAAAACGACGAGAGAATCGTGTTCGAATAGAAGTAAAGGACACGGGCACAGGAATTGCCCAAGAGGACTTGCCGCATATCTTTGACAGGTTCTATCGCGCAACTAAATCCAGATCAAAAGAAAAAGCATCTGGATACGGCCTGGGTCTTTCTATTGCAAGAGAGATAATTGCATCTCATAATGGAACAATATCTGTAAAAAGCGAGGTTGGTAAATACACATCCTTTATTATAAAATTACCGGCCTAATACCTTAAGCTGGTTTTCAGGTATAGATTGATATAATTATTGTATGAATTCATTTTTATCAAAAATTGGCAGTCTCTGGTCATCGTTTCTTAAACAATCAATTCTCAAGAAAATAATTATTATAGTGATTGTTGTCGTTGTCGTCTTGTTTGTTAAATCAAAACTTTTCGCTGCAAAGCAAGCCGCGACATACGAAAAAGCACAAGCTGAAAAAGGTACGCTTGTCGTTTCCGTTGCAGAATCAGGAACCGTAGCAGTAGCCAACCGTGTCTCTATCTCAACTCAAACGAGCGGAACCATAAATCAAGTTTATGTTAAAAATGGAGATCAAGTAACATCTGGCGAAAAAATAGCTGATCTAACACTTGACTCAAACGGAATAGCAAGACAAGCCCAGGCTTATGCAAGTCTTTTGTCTGCTCAAAATAATTTAAGCCAAGCACAATCCAAACTCAACTCACTTCAATCAACGCTTTTCAAGACAAATCAAGTCTTTATAAATGATCGCGGAATACAAAACCCAACAGACCAAGATAAAGCTGACCCAAAGTATATTGAGGAGAACGCCGATTGGCTTCAAGCCGAAGCAGATTATAAAAACCAGACAAGCGTAATAGCCCAGGCGCAGGCAGGAGTAACTTCCGCAAGCCTTGCATACTCGGCCGTTTCATCAACTATTACAGCTCCAACTGACGGAACGATTTCGGACATAACAATTGCACCAGGAATGGTAATCGCAAACAGCCAGTCGTCAACTAGCAATAGCATTTCCTCTCAAACTGTCGCCTCCATAAAACACTCCGGCACGCCAATTGTTCAAGTTGAGCTTTCGGAAATCGACGCAACCAAGATTCAGCCGGGCCAAAAAGCAACAATTACATTTGACGCGCTTCCGGACAAGACCTTCACCGGAAAAGTGCTCGGAATAGACACTACAGGAACAGTCTCATCAGGCGTTACGTCCTATCCTGCAACCATCGCACTAGACACGGAGGATGACTCAATACTGCCGAACATGAGCGCTTCAGCCAATATTATTACAAGTATTAAAGATGATGTTTTACTTGTCCCGACAGGAGCAGTTACGACGCGCGGCACACAGTCAACTGTCTACACTATGAAAAATGGACAAATTCAAGCAACCGATGTAACTATTGGAGATTCCGATGGTACCAACACCGAAATTGATTCTGGACTCTCTGAGGGCGATACAGTACTTGTAGGTTATAGCCCAACCCAAACCACAACAGGGACAACTACCACATCTCCCTTCTCGCGAAGCATATTTGGCGGAGGAGGAGGATTTGGCGGAGGCGGCGGAGCAGTTAGAGCCGGCGGCGGAGGGGGAGCTCGCGGCGGAGGGGGAAGAGGAGGATGAGTCGAAGCCTAAGCACGAAATACTAAATTCGAAGCACGAAACAAAAAGTTTCGAATTTCGAAATTCGGATTTCGTATTTTAATATGTTAATTCATGTCTCAAAACTCACAAAATCATACAACACCGGAACAACCGAAACAGTTGCTTTATCGGGAGTTTCTTTCGATATAGAAAAGGGCGAATTCGTTGCAATTATGGGCCCTTCGGGTAGCGGAAAATCCACTCTCATGCATATGCTGGGGGCACTTGATACGCCAACTTCAGGAAGCTACATCCTCGACAGTGAAGATGTAAGTAGCCTTTCGCAAGATCAACTAGCCGATATAAGAAATAAAAAAATCGGATTTGTTTTTCAGGCCTTTAACCTTCTTCCAAGAACCACAACCTTAAAAAACGTAATGCTGCCCATGGTCTATGGGGGCGTACCAAAAGAGAAGAGGGTTGAGGTCGCAACAAAATATCTTCAGCTTGTAGGACTTGGGGACAGGCTATCCCACAAGACCAACCAGCTTTCTGGTGGTCAGATGCAAAGAGTCGCAATAGCGCGCTCGCTTGTCATGAATCCAGCGATACTTCTTGCCGATGAGCCCACAGGAAACTTGGCAAGCGCACAAGGAGATGAAATCATGGAAATATTTAAAAATCTCAATCGAGAAGGCCATACCATAATCATGATTACCCACGAACCGGACATCGCCGCCCACGCAAAAAGGACAATCATGATAAAGGATGGAAATTTGATATCGGATAAGAAGAACCGAGCAAAATAACCAATAATCAATTTCCCAATTGATCAAACCAATGTTAAATTAAGAAATTTTAAGTTTTAAAACTTTTATCATTTGTTAATTGGTTTGGTTATTGAAATTTGGTAATTGGTCATTAAACAAATTATGGATTTTAACGAACTACTCATATCGGCAGTCGAAGCGCTAACGCTTAACAAGCTTAGAACAGCGCTTGCGACACTCGGAATAATCATTGGAATCGGTTCTGTTATAGCGCTCGTCTCGCTCGGTCAATCAAGCCAACAACAAGTTTCAGCGTCTATCGAGTCACTCGGGGCAAATCTTCTAACCATCCTGCCCGGCGCACAAACAACCGGCGGAATAAGCGCGGGTGCGGGATCGAGCGAAACGTTAACGTACGAGGATGCAACCGCGCTATCGACCTCGCCTCAAATAACAGACGTGCGAGCCGTATCCCCTGAAGTCTCGAGACGCGCACAGGTATCGGCAGCTGGTACCAACACAAACCTTTCAGTGATTGGGGCAACAGACGCATACATGACCGTGCACAACGTTACCATGTCTGAAGGTGTATTTATTTCTGCCCAAGAAAATCAAGCTCTTGCAAAGGTGGCCGTTATAGGACCGCAAGTTGTAAGCGACCTCTTTAATGGTGCCGATCCACTTGGACAAACCATTCGAATTAATAAGCTAGCTTTTCGCATCATTGGTATAACCGCATCAAAAGGCGGAAGCGGCTTCCAAAACCCCGACGACACTATTTATATTCCGTTGCAAACGGCTCAAAAACAGGTTTTTGGACAAGACTACTTATCGGACATAGCAATTGCAGCAAAGTCTCAAGACGTGATGACTGACGCCGAAAATCAAGTAGGATATCTTCTTCTTGCCCGACACAAGTTGTCCGATCCGACAAAAGCTGACTTTTCCATTTTGTCACAGTCAGACATATTGGGCGCAGCATCCTCAGTTACAGGTACGTTCACTGCACTTCTTTCGGGAATTGCCGCCATCTCCCTTCTCGTCGGGGGAATTGGAATAATGAATATAATGCTTGTTACGGTTACTGAGAGAACTCGCGAGATAGGTCTTCGGAAAGCGCTTGGAGCACACAACAACACTATTGTCTCCCAATTTTTGGTTGAAGCAGTCATCCTAACTTTTGCTGGAGGATTTTTTGGAATGCTACTTGGAATAGCAGTTTCCTTTACCATCTCAACGCTTATAAAATTGCCTTTTGTGCTCTCTGTTGGATCGATCGTTCTGGCGATAAGCGTCTCAGGTGGGATTGGAATACTTTTTGGATGGTATCCCGCCCGCAAGGCCGCCGGCCTCAGCCCAATCGAAGCACTGAGATATGAATAAAAGAACCAAGATCCAAATTCCAATAATCAAACCAATTTAAAATTCTAAATTTGAAATTTTAAAAATTGTTTGGAAATTGGTAATTGAAAATTGATCAATTAACACATGAGGGGAGGTGTGTAATCATAAAAAACAATAATATAGTCACAATCATAATAGTCGCAGTTGTCGTAGGAGCCCTTGGCTTTTTCGGCGGCATGCAGTATCAAAAGATGCAGCTCACCTCAGGATCCGGTTTTGCCACAAGACAGGGTGGAGCAGGACGTTTTGGTGGAGCAGGAGGCGCAGGCGGTAACGGACGATTCGTCGGAGGCGGAGCAAATCGACCCGTCATGGGTCAGATAGTATCAAGCGACCCGACAGGAATAACAGTTAAAATGAGCGACGGAAGTACGAAAATAGTAGTTGTTTCAGGCTCAACATCCATCAACAAAGCAGCAACGGCAACAAAAGACGATCTCAAAACTGGTCAGACAGTTGCTGTATTTGGAACTGCTAATTCAGACGGAAGCGTAACGGCCCAAAATATCCAGCTCAATCCACAGATTAGAGCATTTGGACGACCAAGCGGAACGCCATCAGGCGCACCGACACAGCAGTAATTAGTTACTAGAAAATAGAAACTAGTAAGAATGGCGAGCTCGCCCTTTTGTCTACGCAAGAAGGCGAGCTCGACTTAATGGCCAAACAAGACAAGAAATCGTCCTCCCGGCCTACGAGCCGGGATCTCTGCGCATGTGTTTTGCATATTTTCACGACATAGCGGATTGATCCACAAAACGCACATTGCTATAATCACCCTCAAATTATGCTTGAACAATTAAGGGACGCTGCAAGTGAAAAGCTTGCTGCGAGTCAGGAAGCACAAAAAGATAAGCCAATTTACCTACAAAATCTGAACGCATTAAGCATGCTGGTTGCCAAAAATGCTCAACATTCAACATATAATGCTTATCGTGAAAGGCTTTCTGCTTACCTGAACACGGCTGTCGATAGCACCTCACCTTATTTTTCAGCTATGCTTGTAATTAGTGGTTTTGAAAGCGATCCTCAGGTTGCTTTTTCGATCGAGGAGAGGATTCCTAACCCAAGCCTTGAAAGTCCCAAGCAATCAGATTTGGTTTTGAGACTTAAAACCTCGACAGAAACGGATAGAGTGGAGGTCGTCGCAGGCTCCAACAGGTTTCCGCTATCTATGCTTCCTGATCTTGCGCCAGATGTAAAAGTCCATCGCAATGAAGTAATAACAGAAGCCGCACTGCATCCTCATGAGCTAGGAGAAGTAAGTTTAAATTTTTTAAATTCGTTTTCCCAAAGAGCCCTTGATGCAGTAAGAGCTCATCTCCTGTCTCAGGGAACTCAAGAGGAATCACCTACACCAACGGCAGACAGAGTGAAAATCCCCGTGATCGCAGATCTGCCCGACAACACAACGGATCCCGAAATTATTCGCCGTCAACTCGAAAAAATGAGAACATTCGATGAACTTGGATTATTTAAGGACTCCCGCGGAGGGGATGAATATATTAGAGAGCTTTACGGACTGGAGGCATTTTTTTCTTACGTAAAATATATTGGCGCAAAGCAAGTAGTAGATGTCGGCGCCGGATTTGGGTTTGGAGTAGCAGATCTTCGGGATCAATACAAGTACGCAGATGGTTTAAATTTTTACGCGACAAATCTCTCGGACAACGAGGGCCTAGCTCGCAATATTCCAGAAGAGCATGTTTATCTCACGTCCGCGGAGGAAATGGAGGGGCTTGAACCGGAAACAGTTGGCGGAATTATTGCGCTCAACTCAATAGCGTATAGCGTATCCCCTGAGACGGTAACAAAAAGATTCGATGAGATACTGGTACCAGGCGGTATCATAAAAGCTAGCTTTAGACACAGACTCGACGACCAATACAAAGAGTATGGATTTCAAACCGCTGATGAATTTATCGAATTCTGGAGCCAGCTAGACTATGATCTCGCCGTCTATAAGGGCCTCGTGGTTGTTGCGATCAAGCCTGGAGGCAATTACGGAGCCACCGCATATGACATCGCGGCGCTAGATGCAAAGTCGCATATCGTAGATGCGAGAACATCATCCTGGAGAACAACAACTAGATCAGGAGAGAGAACGTATCACGAAATCAAAAAGGCTGGATGGTTTTAAAAGCTACTCCTTCACGTCGCTCTTAAACTCGCGGAGTAGCTTTTTGATCTTGGGATCGATTATTACTCGACAATATCCGTAGTCTGGGTTGTTTTGGTAGAACTTTTGGTGGTCAGCCTCGGCTTTATAAAAATTCGTGAATGGCGTTATTTTCGTTACAATCCTATTCTGATAAACATGCTCATCCTCAATTTGTTTTAAAACCCTTTCGGCTGTCTGCTTTTGCTCGTCAGTGTGATAAAAAATCTCAGACCGATACTGAGTCCCAACATCATTTCCTTGACGAT
>DASZRG010000049.1:0-19228 GCA_035549295.1 Patescibacteria group bacterium | reverse complement strand
TTTTCATTGAAGAAGCTGGAAAAACAAAGACTCTCGAACTAAAAAATGTTGCAGATAAGAAAACCTTGTCAAGACTAGAACCAGGCGAGGGAATAGTTCTCGCTGTTAAGCGCTCGAAAGTCTTCGCACAAATGGAAGATCACACATTTATTGGCATGTTGCCCGATAATGTTGGGATGAGAATGACCACTTTTATGAATGGTGGAAATGAATACACAGCATGCATAAAAGGTGTTGAGGAAAATTCTGTCACTATATTTATCCGTGAAACTAAAAAAGCAGCTAAATTTAAAAACCAGCCATCATTTATAAATATCCCGACAGTCCACTCAGCAGAATAACTCTATCTATTTTTTCCTTACGAATAAAACTCCGTGCGCTGGCAACTTGTGTTTTTTCGCTGTAGTTTTGCCAAATTTGTGAGATGCTGACCTTAAAGCAAGCAAAAAGGAGATAGCAAATATTATAGCGATGTATACGAAGAACATAATTCTATTTTAACATTACTTTGCTATATCTGTCCCAATGACAAAAACCACATCAGCGTCTGAATTCTGCGACAATTTAACTGGAAGAGCAAACGCATCCTGAATTCGGCGCGTTGCTATGTCCTCTTTATCTGATGCCATAATAACTGAACTGTCTTGAGTATCAGAACTTTCAACCCCAACTATATTGTAGCCTACAGACTTTAGCGCAATTGCAAACTCAGTACCTAAACCATTTATGTCAGTGGCATTCACGACCTGCGCACTTGCTTTTGAATCAATTAGTTCTTGGTCTTTAAATGCTGATGTTCCAACGGTCTGCAAAAGGTCTTGAGGAAGATTTTTTATGTCGATTTTTTGAGAGCCATAATTTATCTGATCTGCTGATTTTGAGTAAAAATATAGCTTGAGAAAGTCTAGCGCATTTATATTTTGTAAATGGTAATCGCCTGAGTCAAACAAGAGATTCGAGAAGTTCTTTCCTGCAACAAAATCATTAGGCGATATATCTACTCCGCTTCTAGCTTCAACAACTCCATCGATCAAGACCCCAAGCGCCTCAGAATCATAAATTCTTGATTTTTTAAGAAGTGCCTTATTCGACCCTCCTACATTTAGAACATATATTTTTTTATTAATCGTATCCAAATGAAATACAAATGTATCCTTTGATAAAACTAATACGTTGAATGAATTGTGATTGAATGAACTTGTCTTAACTAGATTAAAAACCTTTACCGAAACCGAGGCAATAGTTGCAAAAACCAAAAACACGGCAAGAATTTTTAGGTATAGATAAGAATCGGCTTTGGGCATATTTATAGAAGATGTTCTCGTCTAACGCGTTTTACAATTTGCTCGATGTTCGTATCACTAAGCTTAAAGAGGCCAAGAGTCTCCGCCCCTATTTTCAAACCCGCTTCGAGCTCAGGCATGATAATTGTATTTACACCTAGATTAATAAGCTCTATTCGATCCTCTTCTACGTGCGAGCGACATAGTATAACAATCTTGGGATTGAGCTTCAGTGATTCACTAATTATTCTTTTTTGTGAAAAAAGGTCTGGAACCGCAATCACAATTGCTTTCGCTTCTTTCACATCTGCCGCTTTTAATATATCTGGATCTGATGGGTCACCATAGATTGCATGCTTTGAAATTTTTGTAAGCTCGTGAATTATCTTTTTGTTAATATCTACAACCAAATAAGGAATATTTGAGAGATCAAGCATTGCACGAACCTCACGCCCCACTCTTCCATGACCACATATCACAACATGGTTTGTTAAATCTGTTTGGGTTTTTTCCCCTGCAAATTCTTTTATTTCATCGTGGGATATTTTCTTCATCAGCCGAAGTCTTAGGGCGCCTTCAGCAGACAACTTAACAATACCTATAACAAGAGGCGCAAAACATAATGAAACTATAAAAAGAGAAAGTAATAAATTGTAACTTTCGAAGCTAAGAAAATGCGCAAAAAGCGCTATCTGACCTATGACTATCGCGAACTCACCAATATTTGAAATGTATGAGGATATGAAGATACCGGATGAGGCTGAGTACGAAAAAAGTCTCAGAATTATATAACTAACAATAAACTTCAAGCCAATAATGATAGCTGTCAGAAGCAAGATATAAACAATATTTGAAACGAAGAAATTGAAGTTAAGAAGCATTCCCGTAAGTACAAAAAACAGGACTAAGAAAAGGTCGCGAAACGGCCTAATTTCAGCAAGCGGAGCAAGATTCCTACCTTGCTCAGATATTAGAACGCCTGCAAGAAATGCTGAAATCGACGGTGGTAGTCCTACTGCTGTCAGCGCAAGTATCGCAAAAGATGCAGTAAATATCGTCGCTAGAATAGTTAGTTCGTGGGAGGGGTATCGAAAAACTAAGTCCAAAAATTTCGACAAAAATAATTTCCCAATTATTATCAATGCTATAAAAATGGCCAACGGCTTAATGGATGCAATTAAGAATGCGCCCATGCTCTCGGTGGTTATGCTTCCACGAAAAAGTATAGGTAATAGAAAAATAACTGGGACAATAAATAAATCCTGGATAAGAAGTATTATAAAAACGTTATTTCCTGGAAAATCCGAAATAAGCCCCCGCTCCTCTAAAATTTTTACAACAACTGCCGTTGATGAAAAAGAGAAAAGGGACGCAAAAAGAAATGAACCTGCGTCAGAAAATCCAAAAATGCGAAGTATCGGAAAAAATACAAGTGCGGTCAAAACGACCTGGGCAATACCCACTAAAAAAACTTTTTTGTTTGTCTTGATAAGAGTATCTATCGATATCTCAAAACCTAATGTAAAAAGAAGAAGGGATATTCCGACCTGAGAAAGCGCGACTAAAGAATCATAATTCTGGAAAATATTTTTCCCAATTATTCCAAATACTACACCTGATATTATGTACCCTAGAACCGGGGGGAGCCTGAAAGTACGTGCCGAAAAACCTCCTAAAAACGCCGCGATGATAATAAGAAGGATATCGGATAAAAAAGATCCGGACATCTTTTAAGGGTACCACGAGTATCAAGGGTATCACAAGTATCACGGGACCAATTCTACCTCACCACACCGTCTCCTAACAGAGAGGGAGATCAAGGTTTTAGGTTATTACGGGGAACTAGGGGTATCACAAGTATCACGAGCCTGAAACAGATACTAGTAACTAGATACTAGCAACTAGAATCCTAACGTCTTCCTCAATTCATTTAGCATTTCCTAGTATCTAATTTCTAGTTTCTAGCTACTCGATTCAGCTAGGTATTTGAGGGCGGATTGAAGATCTCGTGGTAGTTCGACGGAGAACTCCACTGTTTCGCCGGACGATGGGTGTTTAAATGAGATTCTTTCTGCATGGAGAAATAATCTTGGGCACCAAAGAAGGTCAAATTTTAGAAGCTTGGCAGGATCGTATATAAGGTCTGACACGAGCGGATACCCTTCGCTTTTCATATGTACTCTTATTTGATGCGTTCTGCCGGTCTTTGGGAGAACAGACAGAAGCGAATAGAGGTTGGCGTGGTTTTTAAGATAACTGACCCTATTCTTGTTAAGCTTTAGATCATTCTCACTTACTAACTGATCTATTTTTTCGCCGGACAAAGAAAAACGCGCATCAACGCTATACTCTGTCTTTGACTCGCGACCACTCTCATCAATTCCAAATTTTCCAAAGGCACCAATTCTTGCTATACTCGCCTCAACTACCCCACTATCGTTGGGAATACTCCCATGGACTAGCGCTATGTATTTCTTTTGAACTACCCGGCTTTTAAATTGAGCTTGCAAATTGACAAATGCATTCTCAGTTTTTGCCAAAACCAAAACGCCTGATGTTTCGCGATCTAGTCTATGAACAATGCCAGCCCGACTATAAAAATCACTATCCCCACTACTCTGCTTGATGCCAGTATGTGCTTCTGCCCAATCTTGGAGAGTAGTGCTGCCTGCTGCCGTATCTGCGCGGTTGACTATGACTCCTGTTGGTTTGCTGACAACTAAAATATCATTGTCCTCATATAATATTTTAATCTCAAACATAATAACGCTTATTTTTTTCGCTGGTTAATAACGAGCCCTACCAGGCTTGCAGGTACAATTATTATGCATAACATCTCAAGGATAGACAGAGACATGAAAATTGAATTTTTAACACCCGAGAAGTATTGACTGGCAATCGTTTCGAGTGCTAGAAGCAAAAGGAAAATAAGAGATATACTCCCGTCTCTAAGTATGTATTTGTGATGTGATCGTAAAAAGAAAATAAAGAAAGCTACTGCAACTATAAACATTAGTATGGGAAGAAATATCAAACCATGCATATATTTTTCAAAGAAAATACTAACTGCAAAAAGTGGGAAAAACGAAATTGTAAAAATATCACAGATTCGGGAGAGACCTTTTTTCTTCGCAAAAATTAGAAATAGACACAACCCTCCCCCACCCAAAAAACCAAACATAGATATACCTGGATACTTCCAAATATGGAAAAATCGCAGGAACGATAAAAGATCGGACTTAAGATTGTTCACTACGTAGAGCGCACGTCCCATGAGAAACGCTGAAAGAGTTGAAACCGATAGCGCATCAAAAATTTGGGAAAGAGAAATATTTTGGCGGAGTAAAACAAAATCCTGTTTTGAAAAATAGTAAAGCAAAAAACAACAAAAAAAAGTAACGATGATATATATGACTATTTCCATATCAATGAAAACGTTTTGGTACGCGAATAACAAATCTATTGCGTAAGAATCCAAGAATTACTATCAACAGTCCAATTGAGAAAAATACTGTCCCTACTCCAATAAGATCTGAAAGAGCTCCTGCTATTGTAACAGGAAGTAGCGAAAAAACTCCAATGAGAGCAAATAAAAGACCATAAATTTTTGACCGGAAATCCTCGGGTATAGTCTCTTGAATCACTGCCTGGCTTGGAATAAATATCAGGGCGTTGGCAAAACCTGCTGAAAACGCTATAAGAATAACAAAATTAAAGACTGTAAGCATAAATGTGTGGGGCAACATTGAATTGAGAGTGATGATAAAACCACGAGCTAATATTTTTGACGTAAATGGAAGAAGCATCAATGCAAATCCTGAAATAAACACGCCGTATGACGTGAGCTTTTCTTTTTTTGTTTTATGAAAAACTGACCCCATACCAACTCCTGCGAGTATCATACCAATTGCTGCAGGAGCAAATATAACGAGCGATAGATCTTCTGCTGGAATTTGCAGTATATCCTTTGCATAACCTGGAATAAGTGTTGCAAGAATAAATATCACGATTTGGGAGAAAATAAGCAGGAAAAATGCGTCTGCTACTTTTTTTGTCTTGGCAAGAATTGAAAAACTACTTTTAAATTCAACCATAATTGATCTTTCATACATCTCAACATCTTCATCGACTGCATGTTCTTTTACGTGTTTTTCCCGGATGAAGCTTGCAAAGAGCCCTGCTGCTGCAAAAACTGCGGAAAGAAGCAAAAATACATTTGATCGACCAAGCGCTGAGACGACAGGACCTGCTAAAACATACCCAATTAAAATCGAGCCAAAAAGACTGATCCCAAAAATTGAATTGGCCGCAACCAACTTGTCGCGTTTAACAAGCATTGGAATAAGAGGAGACTCTGCAGGAACATAAAACTGCGTAATACCCGAGATTAGCAACGTAACTATATATACAATTGCTGGGGATTTAAAGTTGAAGAAAAGAATAAAAAGAACGACAGCGCGAAGAAAGTTACCAATAATAAGTATTCTTTTTTTGTTATGCTTATCGGCCACTACTCCGCCCAAAAAGCTCAGCAGGATTTGAGGGATAAGAACTGTAAGTAAAAGTACGGCAACGGCAAAATTTGAGTTAGTTAGTGAAAAGATCAAGAAAATAAGGACTATATTAAGCATGTTAAATGCTACTTGAGAACAGAAAACGGAAAGTGTGAAGTAAAGGAATGAGGGATTTGCCAAAAGTTCCAATATCCTATTTTCAAGCAGGGTTGAAACTAATTTTTTCATGAAGAAAACTAAGCCCTTTTTGTGTAGCTTCCATCTCTTGTGTCAACGACAACTTCGTCGCCAACGTTGATGAAAAGCGGCACGCGTGTTTTTATTCCACCCTCAAGAGTTGCGTCTTTATACATATTTGACGCAGAATTTCCCTTTACTCCCGGATCAGTATCTACAACAGAAAGCGTAACTTTTGGTGGCAAGATAAGATCAAGCGCTTCATCTCCAAAAAATTGGAGCGATACAGTCTCTCCTTCTTTCAAAAATTCGACACCTTTGAGGCTTGCGAGAAACACACTTTTTTGCTCAAACGAGCGAGGATCCATGAAATATGCTGACTCGTCATCTTTATACAAGAATTGATAGTCGCGCTTATCCAGTGCGATATCCTGAACTATTGCGCCGTTTGTATAACCTTTTTCAGTTGTAGAACCGCTTCTGAGATTGACAACTTTTACTTTTATGTTCGCTGAACCGCGGCCCATTTTGATATGCTCAAAAGCCGTGACTTTAAAAATATTCCCGTCCTCCTGAAATGTCGCGCCAGCTCGAAGCTCGTTAACTGAAATCATAATATTGCTTATTAGATGTCATCCTGAACATGGTGAAGGATCTTTCCTAAATGCTTTTAAAAAAGATTCTTCTCCTTCGACAAGCTCAGGATTAGAATGACATTCCTTATGTTTGAATTATACTAAATAAACGGGCTAAATAACAATATCCAATCCTATAATATTTGATCGCACTACTCCTCTCTGGTATAATTTCGAGATATTGCAGGTGGTTTTGAATCTAAATTGACAAAATGCTTGTCTTGGAAGTTCAAAATCTACTACATGTAATATTTCTGCACTTTAAAAAATTGCTTACCAAAAATAGTTGGCAGCATTTTGATTGCTTAAAGCGAAGCAATTGAAAGGCTGTTAACTATAAAAAAGAAAGGAAAGTCATATGATCCCCGCCAAAAAAGAATCAGTCTTTGACTGGATTCTAATCGCTCTTTTTCTTTGGCTAATCCTGAAAGTTACCAGAGAGAACCCCGTGCCCTACGAGCCGAGACCGCCAAAACAAAAACCAATCTTTGCAGATCTGGTAATGGCTATCGGTTTACTAGGAATCACAGCTTCTATTTGGTATCCGTACGACATTCTGCTCTTTGGAAGTTCCGCACTGGCATTTTCTTCCGCAAGCATAGCCTTGCATCATCCTGACGGTGAGTACCTGTTCTACAACACTTCGCGAGGACTCGTATATCACATATCTTGGATATTCGTATGTGCACGGGCGATTGTTTACTGCATCGTTTTTGCACTAAACACGATTAGCCACCTTCCTGTTTAGGAATGTGAGACTAGGAGAAGAGATGAACCCTGACACTAACCTACAAGTCTTCCGCTTCGTAGCGGCCATGAAAAAGGCCGGTAAGAAGCCTAACGTCTGGCGAAATTTAGCCGAGATCATTGCACTTGTTTTGGGAGACAATCCCCAAATGAATGCAGTAAAAATCATCGAAGTCCTACCTAAGGAGGTCAGTGATGCACTCAAAGAATTCGGATTCTCTGGTGGCAACAATCCCAAGTCACTAGTCCTTGATGATGAGGACTACAAGACGGCTGAGGAACTGCTTGAGACAGGCGTATTTGTCATCTCAGGCTCAAATCGAGTCATGGAGAAGCTCTGCTTGCTCCTGAACGATCTCGACCATCTGCTCCTTTGGAGGTTCCTCAGAGGTGATGACATGGATGCAAAGCTCTACGAGAATTTGTATTCAGTATTTGCACCTTTTAGGCTCACTGATCGACCCAATTGGGGCACACAGCTTAACGTCTTACGAGACGCGACTCAAGGCTACTGGCCAAACGAGCTCGCATCGAACGAGGAGAATCAGACACCTAAATGAACTGGATAATGCCGGATAGACCGGAACCCAGCACTCGAGAGCTTATGCTCCGCCGCGAACTAGGGTTAACACCCGATGAGCTACGAGAAGCACAAGAGACATACCACGCACGAGGGTTTCTGACAATGGTCGGATATCTAGAAGATCTCAAGGAAACGAGAAGATCGATGCCCGCAAACCGCGAGCAACCTACCTAATCCAGCGCAAACAATCACGATCCTAAAAAGAAAGAGAGGACAGACGACGTGCCAAGTAATTCGGAGGATTTCGGGACGAAAACGAGCGAACACACGCTCGAAAACCTGATATTAACGCTCGGTCTCACTCCCGAAGAAGTCGAACGGGCAAGACAAGCCGCAGCCGATCAAGGTGAGGAACTCGAAAGTTACCTGCGTCACAAATACCGTAACAGAGAAAGGACTCCAGAATGGTCTCCTGTCTCCGGTGAAGTCGTTCTACCATCGAATCTCGACCAAAACGACTTCTTTCAGATGCTCGAGAAGAGCACTATTCCAGAGGCAGTCACACTGCTTCGACTCCTGGACACGAAGTTCAGAAACCGTCGAAACGCGTGGTTCTGGCTAACCCATGAACACCGCGATCTGGATGACGGCAAACAGCCGATAGATCTCCTAGACGAGAATAGGTTCGAAATTGTCATCAACTTGCTGAGAGACTTCAACACCGGCCGCTAGCCGCAGCTCTCAAAGCGGAGAGAATGAACGAGAGGATTCACATGTTGGTGGTTGACTACTACTGGATCCGCGCAGACAAGGACATTTCGCGAATCGTATTCGAGATAGGACAGCTTGACGCGATACAATCTGTCTGTCATTTCGAAGGACCCGAAGATGACTTCCCCTTCAACATACTCGCGATTTCACGTCCCGGTGATCCAGATTATCTGAGCATCCATTGCGCCGCAGCCATTACTGCGATGGGCGTAACACGAAATCAAAGAACTCGCAAACCGAGCCCAAATCTTCACGCAGGAAGTGGGCCCGACGGGGACTAACGCACAACGGTAAGCGATTAAGAGTCGCAGGATACGAGCCCGACCGGTCTGGTCGCGGAGTAAATGATATGGTGCTATGCACCGCGTCACGCGCTTCGTTGATCACTCCGAGTTCGGGCTTTTTCCTTATGGAAAAGATTCTCACGGATGAACAAACGGATTTACACGGATATTATATGGAAGATTTCAGAAATGAGGAGACTTTCGATGAGTCGCGGGCGATCCAAGAAGCGTTTGAGCGAATTTGCTCAACTGTTTGAAGTACAGTTCTACCTATACCCTCTGAAGGATTTTCTTTGAAAAATTTCTCAACCTCATCTGCCTTCGTATCAGTCATGAAATTTGACGCAGGCATTATAAATCTTGAGAACAAATGCCCTCCCCCAAATCTCTTAACAATATATGGCCATTTTTCCTGAAGAGTACTCCAGGCAAGCTCTCGACCATAAGGATTCACCCAAATGAAATTAATTGCTTTTATAGCATCCTGTCCGCGAGCATCTACTGAAAAAGATCTCTCCATCATTTCGGTGAGCATTTTGATGTCAGTAAAACTGCAAAGAGCGCGCATAATGCGATCCTTTTCTTCCTCAAGAGTTACATCGCTGTAAAGCTTAAGAAACCTTTTGTATTCTGCTGGTCCGCCATTTTGAGCCGTAAGATTATACACAACTGATCGAATATCGGGCTCAATTTTTGACTCACCATCAACATCTTTTTTGAATAATTCCTTCGCATGGTTTATTACTTCTGTATCTCCCAGTGCCCCGGCTGCGTATAAGACATTGCTTCGGAGTAATGCGGTCTCATAACTCTCTCCTTTTTTCTTGCTCCACCCTACCTCTTTTACAATATCTGAGAAAAGTTCTCGTCCAAATCTTCGGAAATCTTCATAAAATGGCAGTCCAAAAAACATGCTCTTTAGACGAAGTATATTCTCAGAAATTTGAACCCAGACTATAAAACTTTTCTCTTTTTTGTACGCATTTGATAGTCTAATGGCTTCATCGGTTGGGAAAAGTCCCGCCTCGGCAAGTGCAAATGCGTCTCTTATAATTCCAAATTTATCTGACTCAGAAAGCCCATGATCTCCTCTTGGAATAGCTTCGATTAATTTGGTTAAATTTTCGACTCCATATCGAACCCTCGCAAAAGATGTTTCCTCGGAATTTACCTTAAACCAACTCTTATTCTTTATGTCTGTCTTCATTTGCTTTTTATCGAGCAGAACAAATTGAGACTTCTTGTCTCCCTTTGAAAGAATGCTCAAGGGCGTAAGCCAGATAGATGCGTCTTTGGGGTGCTTACTACTTGAGAAAAACCTTTCTTGTGATAAATTTATTCCATTTGCATCTTGATCTGCCGTGATAAGTGGATAACCTGCAGACGCAGTCCAGTTGTTCATAATCTTGGCAACGGGTTTGCCTGAAATTTTGGAAAGTGCGCTCCAGAGATCAGTCGTCGCTGCATTTGAATATTCATGCTTTTTTAAATAATATCGAAGCCCGTCACGGAATTTATTTGCGCCAAGATATTCTGCAAGCATTCTGATGATGGATGCGCCTTTTGAATAGGAAACACCGTCGAAAATCTCGGAAATTTCTGCAGGATCGTGAACTTCAACTTCAATCGGATGAGTATTGGCAAGACCGTCTAGGGCAAGTCCCCTAGACTCCTCTATGTATACAAACTGCGACCAAACTTTCCATTCAGGATATATTTCGTTGATCGCAACGTACTCCATAAAGCTTGCAAACCCTTCATTGAGCCAAAGATGAGTCCACCACTCCATTGTGACAAGGTTGCCAAACCATTGATGCGCAAGCTCGTGAGCAATAACTAGCGCTACCCACTGCTTATTCTGAACAGACGAATTTTCAGGATCAACGAGCACGGCCGTCTCGCGATAAGTGACAGCACCCCAATTTTCCATAGCACCGGCGGCAAAGTCTGGTATCGCAATAAGATCCATTGTAGGAAGTGGGTATGGAATCTTGAAGTAATTTTCGTAAAACTCGATACATTTAACTGCGCACATCAAGGCAAATTCTGCCTGCTTTTTCTTGCCAGGTGTCACAAATACACGCACTAAAATTCCACTTTTTGTTTTACTTTTTATATATTCAAAATGGCCGACAATATATGCAAGCAAATAAGATGACATTTTGGGGCTTTTTGCAAAACTAACTGTTTTATAGCCTCCATCATGCTCTGCTATATCGGTCTCAATAGTATTTGAGATGACAGTTCTATCTGATGGAACGCGAAGTGAGACTTCAAAAGTTGCCTTTTGTGCCGGCTCATCAAAACACGGGAATGCGCGCCGAGCATCTGTTGACTCAAATTGCGTAACACCCATATGGTAGTCTTTCCCATCAATATTGTATTTACTTCTGTAAAAGCCACGCATTTTATCATTGAGAATTCCAGTGAATTTAAGATCTAATGTTGACTTGTCTGCAGGAATTTCTTCTGAGAATTTAAACGTTGCCGTTTCATCGGCTTCTTGATAAGAAATTTTAGGTTTGAATGTTTTTTTACCCACGATAAGTGTCGCTGATGTGATTTCAATTTCTGCTGAGTGCAAAACTATTTCTTTTGTTTTCTTTTTTACATCTATTGTTATTTGCTCTTCCCCTGAAAAAACAAATCCGTCGAGATCTGGCGCTATATGAATTTTGTAATGAATTGGGGAGACTGTAGCAGGGAGTCTAACGTTTTTTGTCTTTTTTGTTGCCATATTCGTTGATGAATCGTACTCGGAAGTATATAATATACAAGGCTAAACTTCAATCGGGTGAGTGGCGGAATGGTATACGCGTTAGTCTCAAAAACTAATGGGGGCAACTCCATGAGGGTTCGACTCCCTCCTTACCCACTGCCAAAATAGGAAATAGTGATTAGTTAATAGTAAATAGGAATCTCTCTGAAGAATTACAATTCCTGAATGTGGGCTCCGAGTTTGCGAAGTGAGCCTGGAGCATCTTCAAGTCCACGCGATATCTGATCAACTCCATGAATAACCGATCTCCCGTTGGCGGCAAGAGCTGCTATAAGAACAGATGATGCGCCTCGCACATCATGAGGCAAATTCAATTCACCATGAGAAAATTGAAAGCCTCTTGATCCATTTATTTTGATCACTTGTGGATTTATAACAGTCAAATCTGCTCCCATATGAGTTAGCGCATCTACAGATGTAAATCGTGAAGGATATACTTTATCGGAAACGATACTCTCCCCATTTGCCATTGCCAAAACCGGAGTCAGCAACTGTTGCCAATCAGTGTGACAAACTGCAGGCCAAAAGTCAGCCGCAAGATTAACGGGTTTTAGGTGGTCTCTTGAAGGATATAATTCTAACTTCTTGTTTTTGTAATCATATTCATAAATGACATTCATTTTGCGGAGAATATCAAAAAAAACTTCTGTTTTTTGACTATAGTCAACGTTAGTAATCTCAAGATCTCCATTTGTAGCAATTGCGGCAGCTGCATATGTCACCATTTCATTTGGATCTGACATAACATCAAATTCAACTCCAGAAAGCCTATCTTCTCCTCGTATTTCAAAATAATCTTCTCCCACTTCGCGCCCTTTCTGGCTGTAATGGATATCCGCACCCATTGCACGTAACATTCTGACAGTCTCTGTAACTTCAGGTTCAATTGATGGATTTATGACTCGCATAGTATCTCCATGTTCATTTTTGGCAAATGCAATAAGAGCCTGCATTGTAGGTCCAAAATAGCGATTAGCCTGTTTGAGCTCATGATCACCAGGAATACCTACAAATTCAAACACTTCAATTCCATTTGAATCTGATATTTTGCGTCCCCCAATACCCATCGCCCTGTATAATTCAAGTGTTTTATCAGATAGCTGGTATCTATCCCCGCCTCCGATATCGTCGCCCCCAGATGGACCAGTAGTCATGTAACCATTACGCCTGACAAGTGCCGGAATATAGTATCTTGAACCTGTACTTTCAAGCGCGCGCCTTGCATTCACGTTTGATGAGCTAATATTTGCAGCATCTATTATCAGCCGCTTACCAGACCTAAAGCTTGCTTCACCACCTAGGCCGTTAATAATATCTATATTAGTTTGAACGTCGCGAATATTAGGGACATTATTTAAGGTGACTGGACCATCAGCTAGGAGCGCAATTGCAGTCAACTGTAATGCGAGATTTTTGGCGCCTTGGAGTTCGTGCGAACCATGCAGCGGAATACCGCCTTCGATGACAAGACTATTCGAAGGCTGTCTTTCATGTATTTCGAGATGCGGAGAAGTAGTTTCGGCCATTTGGGAATTATATAACGAGGTAAGGTATTTTCCAACTCTCACCCTCTCTCAAGAATTTAAGTATTTCGCCCACCCTCATCCTAACCTTCTCCCCTCAAGGGAGAAGGAAATCAAGGTTTTTTATATTGAGGACATAGGAGAGAGGGGAGTATTGGAATATTTGCTTTAAGGGTATAAATCAAATAAAATATATACCCATGAGACAAATTGTTATTATTCTCGTGGGGCCGATTGCCGCAGGCAAGGGAACAGTCGTCGAAATCCTCAAAAAACAAGGGTTTGCACCCTACTCTTTTTCAGACAGAATAAAGGAAGAAATAACTCGACGAGGTCTGGAAATAACTCGTTTCACACTCAATGAAGTTTCAAATGACCTGAGACATAATGTAGCAATCGATGTGCTTGCTCAAAGAAACGCAGATGTTATAGACCGTGATCAAAATGAGAAAGTTGTAGTTGACGGGGCAAGAAATCTTGATGAGGTAAATTTTCTCAAAAATAAATACAATGCAAAGGTTATCGGAATTGTCGCTGACCAACCAACGAGATATGAAAGACTAAAAGCACGCGGTGCAGTTAATGAAAATTTAACTTTTGAACAATTCAGAGAACTTGATAATCGCGAACTTCAACAAGCAGATGCCTACGCGCAACAAGTGCAAAAGTGCCTCGACGCTGCTGACATAATCATAGACAACAACGGAAGCATGGAGGAACTCGATAAACAAATTTCAAAGTTCATCAATCCTCTATTGTAGGTGTATTTAAATCTAACCATTTTTTTATTTGACCAATTGTTTGTAAATTTGCCATATCCTCAGGATGAGGTTCACGGTCTAAATAATTTCTAGCAAGACTATTTCGCAGCGATCTTCTGTCTATAAAGTCTGGAAGTTCGAGGTAGATTCGGTCTTCTCGACTCATTGCTAAAAATGCATGCGAGTATATATCCGCTATTGCGGTTGCTTTGGCAAACTCTCTCCTCTCTGGATTAAGTGGCATAATAATTTTTTCTTCTATTTCTGACATAGCAATTCACCT
Source organism: Patescibacteria group bacterium (assembly GCA_035549295.1). Classification (GTDB taxonomy): domain Bacteria; phylum Patescibacteriota; class Microgenomatia; order Levybacterales; family GWA1-39-11; genus GWA1-39-11. The sequence goes on along the minus strand of DASZRG010000049.1, from coordinate 4,948 downwards.
CCTTACATTGTTTGAGCGTGCGCATCCTGCCAGGCAGGATTTACACTTTTCAAACCATAAAAAAACCTCCCGGGTGGGAGGTCCAAACTATCCATTCTCCCACTCTACGCTAACCGCCGAGGACGACAGATACGAGAGTGGTTTCTATAGTTTTGCAATTAATTGTCATATAAATATCTTAATTGAAATGTTAAATATAAGCAAGGATAATTTTCTCGACTTCAGTGAATACTAGCTCACGGGATTTGCCTGAAACATCTATAACTTTATCAGCGAATTCTTTAGTGGGCTCGACGTATTTCTCGTGCATTGGAATAGCAACTTTCGTCTCATAATCGCCGAATTTAAAATGTACGCGGCGCTCCCAGCGAACGGCATGATCTATATCAAGAAAAATTGATTCTTTGAAAAGTTTTCTGACTTCTGGGTGATATAAAGCCAGATAACCTTCAACGATTATAATTTTTGTCGGTAAGAGATCTCTGTTATCTCTTTCTTTGAATGCATATTCTCCGGGACCAACGAGCTCTGCCTTCACGGGAATTGAAGTTACATTTCCTTCTGAAAGACTTTTCAAGTCTGATACTAGACGATCGAAGTAAATGGCGTCGGGATGATCAAAATTATCATAACCTTCAAGCTTGGGGGGATCTTTTCTAAAATAACCATCAAATTCAATAACTTGGATATCATCAGGATATTTATTTTGTAGCGCGGCAGTCACAGTCGACTTCCCTGCTCCAGTGCCACCCGCGATACCGATAAGAATTGGCTTCATTATGTCTTTTGATTTGCCTTCAGTGTCCTCCTTCGCTAAAGCTACGGAGGACACATTTTTCACCTTTGGTGAAAAATGTGGACCTAGCCAGAATCGGACTGGCGTCTGGGCAATGCGAATGCCCTGTTCTACCACTGAACCATAGGCCCAAGATTTAGAAATTATATCAAACGAGTATCAAGGGTACCAAGAGTATCACGAGCAAATCTCAGGTACATAGGAAATAGAACTTAGTTCATAGTTAGTATTTTTTGTATTTAACTGAGTACTAAGTACTAGGTTCTATGTACTAGAAATGCTGATCACTAATTCTTTTAATCCTAATCACTAAAAGAAATTCCTAATATCTAATATGTAGTTACTCTAATCTTCCAGAGATTAATTGGCGGTGTTGCCGACGGCGCCTGAGTGGTCGATGTTGAAGAATTTGATACGGTCTCCGCGGAATAACAGTTCCTTTTCACCAACAGGTCCATTTCGGTGCTTTGCGATGTTTACTTTTACGATTCTTTGCGGAGTCAACTCCTCATCTTGATTGTAAAGAAACATTACGACGTCGGCATCCTGTTCAATGGCACCAGATTCACGAAGATCGGCAAGTTGAGGGCGTCGATCACCCCTATGCTCAACAGCACGAGACAACTGGGATACTGCTATAACTGGAATTTTGAGCTCACGTGCAAGATTCTTCATGGACTGCGAGATATATGAAACCTCTTGAACGCGGTTCTCAAATCTTTTACCAGGGTTCACAAGCTGCAAATAATCGACAACCAAAAGTTTTAGTCCATGCTCAAGCTGTAGTCGTCTCGCTTTTGAGCGGATTTCAGCAATTGAAATACCCGGCGTATCATCAATAAATATTGGCGCTTCGGCAAGCTCTCCCATTGCGGTTGATAGCTTTTCAAAATCGTCCTCTGATAGCTTTCCCGTCTTTAGCTTCCAAGCATCGATGTTTGACTGAGAGATAAGAAGGCGGTCAACCAGCTCCTCTTTACTCATCTCGAGCGAGAAAACACCAACAGGATTTTTCATAATTCCTGCAGCATGCTGCGCGATATTAATAACAAAAGCTGTCTTTCCTGTACCAGGGCGTGCCGCAAGGACAATTAGGTTCGAATCCTGAAGACCTGACAACAACATATCAAGATCAGCAAAACCTGTTTCAATGCCTCTGTATCTTGAGTCGTTTTTGTGGAGTTCATCGAGCTTGTCAAAAGAGGTAGTAAGCGCCTCACGAATATGGACAAAGTCCTGACTTATGCTTTCCTGAGAAAGTCCAAAGATATTTTGCTCTACCCGGTCAAGCAACTCTTCGGCGGTTTGATCTGAAAAAGACATGTCGGTCATATCTGCTGCCATTGTTATAAGTGAGCGCCTGACATATGTCTCGCGAAGAATTTCGGCGTAGTGCTCGATATTGGCAGCTGTTGGCACCGCATTAGTTAACTCTGTTAGGTAAGTTGACCCTCCGATTTTCTCGTATTGTTTTTTCTTTTTAAGAAGATGTGTTAGTGTAAGCAAATCTATTGGCTTTCGCTCCTCATACAGTGTCAGCATTGCCTCATAAACGCTCTTATTAGCGCCGTCATAGAAATAGTCGGGGTGAACAAGCGAATTAACAACATTCATCGCCTCATGATCAATCATAAGTGCTCCAAGAACAGCCTGCTCGGCTTCTTGATCGTTTGGTGGTATGCGTGTGATAGCCATAGGATTTTTTAGAAACTAGATATTAGATACTAGATATTAGGTTCTTCAACTAGTTTCTAGTTACTAGTAGCTATTTTGACAGGTGGATTATCGAACCTTTGTATTCATCAGTTTTTTTGAGACTTATTTTGTCTGCTTTTCTCACATTTGACTTGTCAGATGGAAGACTGGACTCTGGACCGACAACCGCCAAAACATCTGCTGTTATTTTTGAAAGATCTTCAGGCTTTTCGGGATCAAGAAAAGTAACTACACATCCAGCATCCTCAACGTCACCCGAATCAAATACAGATGGCGACGAGAGCACAACGGCTTTTTGATTTTCTTCAATTAGTGTGTAAACTATACCTTTATCATTTCCGTCTCCTTTTATACTCATACCAGCAGCTTCATATTCACCAGGGCTATCTATTACAATCTTGCCCGCGTATTGTGAGAAATCCGATGCTTTTTTTGTAAGAATTATTATTTCTTCATCAATTTTTTTGTCAGGGTTAAAAACAAATGAGGCGTTTTTTCCTTTGATTTTGAAGCTTGTGTCTGAAACTCTTTGGATGTCCATTAGGATCCTAAAAATAAAATAGTGTTCTATCCTAACACAAGTTGAGTTTCCTTGACAAGAAGCTATTTTTCAACTATCATATTGGGCACCGTATGCGCGAAAGAATCTTAATAGTTTTTATTGCCGTGGCAATAGGACTTGTAATAACGACGCTTGTTTTTTTTCTCTACCAACAAACAAAAACAATACCACAAAAAGCGCCGGCGGGAAGCGCCATCGAAAATACACCCGGTACCTCTCCCACCCCTCAAGTCGGATCTTCGTATTTATCTGTTGATACACCGGCTGACCAATCTCTTTCTGACAGAAGACTGATACAAGTTAAAGGCAAAACGCACCCTGAAGACACGATAATTGTATCTACAAATCAAGAAGATGTAGCGGCAAAACCGACAGCTGACGGATCATTTACAGTCAGCATAACAATTGATGCAGGCGCAAACATGATAATCACAAGATCTATTGCGCCCTCCGGCGAGGAAGTAAAAGACAGTCGAGTTGTTACTTTTTCAACGGATGATTTCTAGAACATTATGAAAAAAATATTTTTCGTCTTATTCGCACTAGTTTTAATATTTACAGTAAAGAGCGTCGAGGCCGTTACGCCGACGAGTGAGCCAACAGATACTCCTGTAGCAAAAAAAACTACCCCCACTCCTACAGCTGCTGCACAAGATGCACAGATCGAGAAGATAAAGGATCTAGTCGCATCGCGTGTTGCAGAACTAAAACTTGTTGATAAGCGAGGAGTTCTGGGGTATGTCAAATCATCGACTAATACAGAAATTACAATCAATGGAAATCGAGGGGAAATAAAATCAGATGTTGATGAACTCACAAAGTTTGAGAGCCCTTCGGACAAAGGTTCTTTTGGAATCTCTGATATAAAATCAGGAGATCTTCTTTCAATTGTTGGACTCTACAACAAGGAAACAGAAAGAATTTTGGCTCGATTTGTCTCCGTCGCATCAAATATTCCTGAAAACATCGAAGGAGTTGTTACAGCTATCGATCCAAAAAACTATACCCTAACTATTGCTACTGACGACAACAAAAAGATCGTTGTCAACGTTGAGACTTCAACAAAAACTAGCGCCTATCAGGACGGTGACACACTAAAGTCTGGATTTTCAAAAATTGACGTTGGTGAACGCTTGATTGTCGTAGGATTTACTGACAAAACTGACAGCAATCAAATCAATACTGAAAGAATTCTTCACTTCCCCGGAATGGCATTATCTTCAAATCTTACGAAGTATAAGAGCGGGAAGTAGACTTTTTAATAAGCAAATATGCAAATGATAAAGTTCAAATGAATGTACAATGTTAAATGTTTGAATTTCAAATATTTAGCATTAATTCATTTTGAATTCATTTGTTTACCTTGAACTAGTTTCAGGGCTTATTTGAACTTTGCTTATTAGAGTTGGAATTTACTTCTTAGTTATAACTTGCGGAGGACTTTTGTCTTCTTCTCTTGATCTTCAACTATATATCCCATCTTCTCAATCTTGATGCGCATATGGTCGGCTTTGACAAACTTTTTCTGACGACGTAGCGCGTCTCGCTCGGCGGCAAGTGCTAAAACTTCATCTGGAATTTTGAGCATAAACTTGGCATTTTCGCGGATTTTGAGCCCCAAAATTTCGTCCATTTTAAAAAGAGTTGCGGCTTTCACTGGCTTTGCAATATTGGCCCGAAGCATATCATGAAGAATTCCAAGCGCCTTTGGCATATTCATATCTTGCCCAACCGCATCGAGAAAGTCTCTTTCCCAGTCTATGTCAGCATATTTGTGGACTTCATCAAAATCAGAAGCTACTTCATATAGACCGTTAAGCGTTTCTTGAGCAGCCGCAAGTGACTCCCAAGTAAAATTCATTTCAGAGCGGTAA
>DASZRG010000048.1:0-7656 GCA_035549295.1 Patescibacteria group bacterium | reverse complement strand
AAAACAAGCCGGATTGAAAGTCTCAAGCTTCTTAACTCTCTGGATAAGTATTTTTTCAGCTAGTCTTATATTGTTCTTGCTTGAGACGAAATTGGGTACAGGAATTGAATCTAAAATGATTTCGGGAAAATCAGAATCTATTTTTGCTCCAAAGTCATTTGATGACATGCTAATTAGAACCTCTAAAAGCTTACTCGAAGCCTGAGGTCCCATTCCACCTAGAATTGCAATTGTTTTATTCCTTTTCATATTGATTTTGTTTTCAAACCACAAAAAAACCGCCTTGCGGCGGTTGACTCGTGTTTATGTTTTAAACCACTAAATCACAACCGCCGTTAAGCGAGCGTGATAATAATGGTTCAAAGGCAAACTCTTCATTAACGTTATTATCTCACAGAGGAGTAATGCAGTCAACTTTTGAAGTTTTTAGCCTTGATTCTTGATTCCTGCTTCTTGATTCCATGATCTTTACGTCGTCTTCGATACTACGCGGTGGGCGTGGCGCTTTTTCACTGTTCTGCGCTTAAAGTCGTCCGATAGTACGCTTATATTTCCATCGAGCTCGAGGATTGCGAGATTTACATCTTCTACTTTTTCGACTCCATGCTCGCGAACAACGGCTTCAAGCTCTTCATCTGAAATTTGTGACTTTGCGAGGTGCTCTTTTATTACGTGCCCGTTATATATCAGCATGATAGGGTGTCCTTCGAGAAATGTTGTGAGTTTTTTTGACTTGAAAAATATATAACCAACACCAAAATTAACGATAAATAACGTGCCTGCCGCGACAACGCCTCCTAGAAGCGAGCTATCAGAGCCGACCATAGCATTTTGGACAGAATTTGAGATAAGAAGTATGAAGACAAGATCGGTTATAGAAAGCTGGGCTATCTCGCGCTTTCCGAAGAGTCTAATTGCAAATACTATGAAGATATAAACAGCGAGTGATCTGAGGATAATATCGAGTATCATAATTTGATTATATAACTATTCTCGTCCTCCGCGTCCACCACGAGTTTCAGCTGTTGCAATATTTTGAGAAGCAAGACGTTTGTCACGTCTCTTGTTCATCGCACCAAGCATCATCATTTTGCTTGGAGGTTTGCGTCGTCCACCAACAGGTTTTCCTTGCGGAACTGCTAAAACATCCATCCCCTCGTCTTTATTTTCAGAAGTTGGTATTGCAGGTCCTTGTTGTCGTTGTTCTGCTGGATTTTCTCGCGTTTTGCCAATATCTAAAGTGTTTTGTCTATGTTCTCCAAACTCGCTCGATCGTGCCTGTAATTCGGGAGATGATGCAACCGCATTTGTCTTTCTTTGTGTGGGCACAAACGGTTCGACGGGTTTTCCAGCAATTCTGTCGCGCACATTTTGAATATTTAGCATTTTATCGTTGTCCTCGAAATGATTGGCTGCATCAATTTTTCCCTGGTCGGGGATTCCACCATTTTCTGATCCAAAAATTCCCTGTAGCATCGTTTTTGTTGCGGCTTTTGCTTGGGGAGTGTACTCATTTGAGGCTTGGGGGTTTTTGACAGGCATACCAATTTGTGTCTCAGCAGCATTTATTGTTAGTTTTACCTGTTCCCCGCCTGCTCTGCAAGCTCTGTCCAAGCCTTCAGTAACTGCATTCATGTCAAACATTCCCATAAATAAAATTCTAGCGCAATCAGAAGCTTATTGTCCACAGCACTATCGCTTAATACTTAATACTTTATACTTAATACTTATAAATCTTAAGTTATTTCTCAGTTTTTCCTCCTATATTTATGGGTGATTGACATTAAAATATTGGTCATCTAGAATAATTTTGTAAAAATGAAAGAGCGTGGAATAGTAATTCTTCTTGTTATTTTGGCTGTAGTTCTTGTTATTTGGAATGTCGTTAGTCAGCATTTACCAAACCTCATCAGCTCTCAAGGCATTCTTCCTCAAAGTTCACAGTCTGTAAAAGTAGTAAATGAGCAGTCAGACGTAGTTGATGTTGTCAAAAAGGTCGGCCCATCTGTCGTTACAGTTGGAGTTGAGAACTCTCCCGTTAGCGACCAGAGCCAGGGTGGTTTTGGCGGCGGCAATAGCCCTTTCTCATTTTTCTTCAATGGTCAGGATATGACGCCAAATGATCAATTTCCATCTCAAGATCAGCAGGATCAGCAAAAGGAAGACTATATAGGAAGTGGATTTGTCGTTGAGCGCGATGGTCTTATTGTTACCAACAAACACGTTGTATCAGATACATCCCTCAAATACATTATCATCGATTCAAAAGGCAACAAATACAATGTCGGCAATATTTACCGCGATCCACTTAACGACATCGCGATATTAAAAGTGTCGAACCCGCCAGGTGGAGGATTTCAGGAAATAACGTTTGGCGATTCCTCAAAGCTTGAAGTCGGTCAATTCGCAATAGCTATCGGTACTGCGCTTGGAGAATTTAGAAATACCGTTACGACTGGGGTGATCTCAGGTCTTGGTCGAGGTATTTCAGCTGGCTCACCATTTGAAGGAGTAGAGCAGCTCGATAACGTTATCCAGACTGATGCAGCTATCAACCCAGGTAATTCGGGCGGACCACTTCTAAATGTTAGCGGTCAGGTAATTGGTGTTAACTCGGCCGTTGCGCAGTCAGGTCAGAATATCGGCTTTGCTATTCCTATCAATGTTATTCGTGACTCGATAAAGAATTTTAATGAAACAGGACAGTTCAATCGTCCATTCCTTGGCGTCTCCTACACTATGATAAGTCAGCGCGCAGCGCTTCTTAATGATCTTCCTGAGGGTGCATTAGTACGTGAAGTAGTCGATGGTTCAACTGCACAAAAAGCAGGTGTGCAGACCGATGACATAATAACTAAAATTGATGGGCAGAAGGTAACAGACGACAATAGTCTTGCTCAAATGATAGCCAAGAAAAAAGTAGGGGATACAGTTACTATCACCGTCTATCGTGATGGAAACTCCCAAGACATCAAAGCCTCTTTATCCGCAGCACCACAGCAGTAATCCGCAAATCAGCGTTTAGCTCTTAGCACTTAGCGTTTAGTTTTTAGTTTTAGGCTTTTTAGTTAAAAGCTAACTGCCAACCCCCAACCGCTAACTGCATACTTAATGCGCAATGCTGTTATAATTCTCCTCAGTTTCGCACCTTCACATCTATTCGGTTATTGGGAAAGCACGTGTAGCCTGCAATTCGCAGAGAAAGGAACGTCTCGTATGCAGAAGTTTAAGTTTTGGGCCGCATTTCTGGGTGGGCTTGTCGCACTGCTGACTTTTCAGGCTGATAAAGCCCAAAAGAAGGCCTTGCGACGGTTTTCGGAAGAGCCAGATTCGGTTGAAAGCGAAGGATTTATCGAAGAGTGGGGCGGACTCGGTTTGCTGATAGCGCTCATCTTCCTGGTGGTCAAGAAGCCGCAGGCAGAGAGAGTGGCTCTTCTCAATTCCAGGCGAGCACACAATGTTCTATAACGCGTTGCGTCGTTGGCCATCTCAGGTGGTTTGGCTTAGTCTGATCCAGCTTTTAGTGTGCGAGGTGGGTATCGTCCTGTTCTCGCCGCTTCCAGTTTGGTTGGGCTTGCCCCTCATCATCGTATCCTTGCTGCCGACGATTTGGATTTTTGAGAAACTCCGTCACGAGGACATCAGTGTTAGGCCAACTCCAGGAATGGCATGGGTGAGAGCGCATTTGCGGTCGCATTGATCGCAGAAGAGCTGCTTGATACAGTCGGACTTCTGGTCATCATGGCGTATTTCGTCGTGCGCCGGCCAGAGAAGTCCAAAAAACAACCGAATAGAAAAGAGTGCGAAACACATCAGCCCAGGGGTCCACCGATCGTTTGACAAGTAAATAGCGCAATAGCTGCGCTCGGCACTTGCCGCATAACGATTCGACCCCTGGGAAATTCACCAAATTATCAAATAAGCAAGGATCCAAATATGAAATGAATGATAAATGGATTAAATTTATAAATTTAAGTTTTTACAAAATTCATTTGCTTATTTACAATTTGCATATTTGCTTATTGTAATTTATGGCTATTTTTCCTATAATTACCTATTCGGAATAAATTATATGAAAGGCTATAGATTGGTTCTATTATTAAAATCAGACCTTAAAAAAGAAGCGAAAGACAAGCTTTATGATGAGATCAAGAAGTGGCTTGGTGATGTCAAGTCTGACAAAGTTACATCTCTTGGCGAGAAAAAGCTTGCATATACTATAAAGCATGCAAAGAGTGGGGAGTATGTGGTTATGAACTTTGAATCTGACAAAGTTACAGCAGACTTTAATAAAAGACTTTTAATTCGCGACGAAATTTTAAGACACCTGTTAGTTAGGAATTAAGATTAAAGGAATTAGCGATTAGTCCTAATCACTTTAATCTTTTAATCCTAATGACTAGAAAGATATGGCACGTAGTTTAAACAAGGTAGAATTGATTGGGAATCTGACACGCGATCCTGAATTGAGGTATACACCGCAAGGGACTGCAGTTGCAACCTTTGGTATAGCAACTAACAGAACTTGGGTTACTGACTCAGGAGAGAAAAGAGATGAAGCTGATTTTCACAGGATAGTTGCCTGGAACAAATTAGCAGAGCTTTGTTCGCAGCTTTTGACAAAGGGTCGAAAGATTTACGTCGAAGGAAGGCTCTCAAATAGAAGCTGGACAGGTCAAGATGGTGTTCAGCGAAATATTACAGAAATTGTAATATCCGACATGATAATTCTTGACGCAAGACGCGATGGAGCGGAGCCAGCATCGCAAGCAGACGAAGCAGCTTTTGAGCATGAAGCAACACCGGCCCCTGAGCCAGTAGTTGAGGAGTCGGCAGCAGAAAAGCAGCCAAAAGCGAAAGCAAATAAAAGTGAAAAAAAGGTTGAGCCGTCAGATGATGTAAATCCAGACGACATCCCTTTCTAACAGTTGACCAATTAACAATTTAACAATAAGACAATTTAACAATATAAATAAACATGAAAGATAAAAATAAAAAGAAAAAAGTTACGAGAAGAAGACAGGAAGAAGTTCGTGGAGAATGTTTTTTCTGCAAAGAAAAAAAAGCTCCTGACTTTCTTGAGTACGAAATTCTTGGACGCTATACATCAGAGCGAGGTAAAATTTTGTCAAAAACACGCACTGGTGTATGTTCGAAGCACCAGCGTGGTGTAACAAGTGAAATCAAACGCGCAAGGTACATTGGTCTCATGCCGTTTGTGGTAGGTCTTGAATAGTTAATGAAAAAAGGTTTTTTTGCCCAAAACTACAAAACACTTCTAATCGTAGTAATATCTCTTCTTGTTGGATATTGGTATGGAATAAACAATGTCTCAGTTTCCTGGAAAAAATATACCCCAATAGTTTCTGTTGTTAATAAGCTTCCACCCGCAGGACAAACTCTCGATATGAAAATGTTTTATGACGTTTTCGACCGCGTAAATTCAGACTATTATGATAAGAGCAAAGTTGACGCCAATGCCATGCTTCAAGGTGCTATCAATGGTATGCTTGCGACTCTTAATGATCCTTATACTTCATTCTTCCCACCAGTTAGAAACACCGCTTTTAAAACCCAAATGGCCGGTGAATTCTCTGGAATCGGGGCCGAGCTTTCAGCATCGCCTGACAACAAAATAGTTGTTGTAGCGCCTCTTGACGGCTCACCTGCTGAAAAAGCGGGAATAAAAGCAGGAGACGTAATTGTAAAAGTTAATGACGAAGACACGAGTGGTTGGGTTGTTTCACAAGCAGTTGATAAAATTCGTGGTCCAAAAGGCTCTCCGATTTCGCTTACTGTTCTTCACGAGAAGTCGAAAACACCCGTTACAGTCAAAATTGTTCGTGATACTATCGTTATACACAGTGTTACGAGTTGGTTAAAAAACTACTCATGTACCGATAAAGGTTGCGATGAGAGCGCGTCAGGTAAACCAATTGCATACATCAGGCTTTCGCAGTTTGGTGATAAGACAAATGACGAGTGGTTGTCGGCAGTCAATTCTCTAAATACAAAACTTGCAGGCAAAAAAGCAGCAGGGATCATACTTGATCTTCGAAATAATCCTGGTGGGTATCTTAATGATGCTGTGTTTATCGCATCTGAATTTATACCCAATGGAGTTGTTGTTATTCAGGAGGATGCCAACAAGAATCAGGAGCCAATGTTCGTCTCGCGACGCGGCACTCTTCTTGACCAGCCTTTGATCGTTCTTATCAACAAAGGTTCTGCATCAGCATCAGAGATAGTATCTGGTGCGCTACGCGACCACAACCGCGCAAAGTTACTTGGTGAGACATCATTTGGAAAGGGTACAGTTCAGCAAGCTGTTGATCTCGATGGCGGAGCATCGGTTCATGTATCTGTTGCAAAATGGTTGACGCCTAATCAGACATGGGTACATCACAAAGGACTCACTCCCGACTATCCTGTTGCTTTTGATGCATCAGCTTCAGCAAAGATTGCATCAAAAGGTCTTGATAATCAACTCCAAGCCGCAATCGAGCAACTCCTCAAATAAAGGGTATCAAAAGTATCAAGGGTATCACGGGTATCACAGGCTTTAATCGTCGTCCTGAATTTATTTCAGGACCTCGCACGCGAGATGCTGAAACGAGTTCAGCATGACGATCCTCTTATTCGCGCGGTTTCATGTTCACATTAGTGTAGTTTAGTGTCTTTTCTGGTAAAATGGAGGCTATGAAACTTTATAATACACTCGGACGACAGATCCAGGAATTTGATCCTATTAATCCGCCTCATGTAGGTGTTTATACTTGTGGTCCGACTGTGTATGACTATGCGCATATCGGTCATCTAAGAAAATATATAAACGACGATGTCTTGGTTCGACTTCTCTCAGCCAACAATTATGAGGTGAAGCATGTTATGAATGTAACAGACGTTGGTCATCTTTCTTCTGACGCTGATGCTGGTGAGGACAAGCTTGAAAAAGGCGCCAAAAAGCTTGGAAAAGATGTACTAGGAGTTGCTCGAATGTTTGAGGATGATTTTTTCAAATCACTTCATTTTGTAAATATCAAGAAGCCAACGATAGTCGCCCGTGCAACAGAGCATATTGATGATCAAATTGCACTTATTGAAACACTTGTCGAGAAAGGTTTCACTTACCAGACGGATCAAGCTATATATTTTGACGTTTCAAAATTTCCAGATTACACGAAACTTTCAGAACAAGACCTTGATGATCAAAAGGTAGGTGCAAGAAGCGACGTAGTAGTGGATCATGAAAAGAAAAATCCGCAAGATTTTGCTTTGTGGTTCTTCACAGTAGGACGTTTTGAATCCCATGCTCTTCGATGGAATTCTCCTTGGGGCGAGGGTTTTCCTGGCTGGCACATAGAGTGTTCTGCTATGTCTATGAAATATCTTGGCCTATCAGTAGATATTCATACAGGCGGAATTGATCACGTCCCAGTTCATCACACCAATGAAATAGCTCAGAGCGAGGCAGCGACCGGCGTTCAGTTTGTCAAATACTGGATCCACTCGGCATTCCTTATGGTTGAAGGTGAAAAGATGTCCAAGTCGCTTGGTAATTTTTATCGAATTACGGATCTTGTCCAAAAAGGTTTTAATCCGCTTGCGTTTAGATATCTCGTCTTTCAGACTCATTACCGCTCTGAAATGAATTTT
>DASZRG010000047.1:0-2312 GCA_035549295.1 Patescibacteria group bacterium | reverse complement strand
CGTGGGCCCGTCCAGATTAGGTTTGCGCTTGGTAACTCTCTTAATATACCCGCTGTTAAAATGCTTGCAAGAGTTGGAATAAAGCCAGTTATGCAGAAAGCGTACGACATGGGTATTGAAAATTGGCAGCCAACTGATGCGAACCTAAAAAGCGTTGGTCTTTCACTCGTTCTTGGAGGTCGTGAGGCAACACTTCTTCAGGAGACGACAGCATATTCAGTTTTTGCTGATCAAGGAATAAAACACGACCCGTTTTCAATTGTTGAGGTGCAGAACTCCGATGGTAAAACAATATTCAAACACCAGGATTCACCCGGAAATCGTGTTCTTTCCACTGAAATTTCTTTCCTTATTTCCCATATTCTTCTTGATGATAACGCTCGTGCAGACGCATTCGGTCACAATTCTCTTTTAAATATTCCGGGTAAAACAGTTTCGGTTAAGACTGGTACTACCGACTCAAAACGAGATAACTGGGCAATGGGATATACCCCATCATACGTAGTTGGCGTGTGGGTCGGAAATAATGATAATACTCCCATGAATCCTAAAATTGCATCAGGTATAACTGGTGCAACTCCTATTTGGCATGATATTATGGCTGCTGTTTTGAAAGGAAAAAAAGATGAACAGCCGCAAGTCCCGCCAAATGTTTCGGCAGTGCAAATTGACTCTTTTTCTGGCGGTTTGCCGCGTGATGGTCAGCCGACAAGGACCGAATATTTTGTGAAGGGAACAGAGCCTACTACTCCGGCCGCGATATATAAAAAGCTAAAAATTTCATCTCATCAGGATGGAAAGCTTGCCAACGGTGATGAGATTGCGCATGGCGATTATAACGCCAAGGACTATATTGTTTTTGAGGAGTCAGATCCAGTGTCGACTGATGGAAAAAATCGTTGGCAAGAAGCAATAGACGCTTGGGTTGAGCAAAATCACAAAGATGACCCACTTTATCATCCGCCACATGATACATCCGACTATAAATATGGTTCAAATAACAATTCGCCAACAGACACGCCGACCCCTACTCCAAACGGCTCCCCCACTCCAAGTCCCACTGTGACCCTAACTCCGACCCCCACCCCATAACATGAGATACTTTAGAGATCAATTCTCCTCCCCTTTACAAGGGGAGGACTACTTTTCATTTCCCCTCGCCCCTTGGGGGAGAGGGTTAGGGTGAGGGGTAAAAGACATATAATAAAAGCATGGACAGTAAGCTGTATCATGCAAGAAAACTTCGATTAAACACTACGGATGTTGAGAAAATTCTTTGGTATAACCTACGCTCACGTAGGCTTTCTGGCTATAAATTTAGAAGACAACATTTAATAGGTAAATATATCGTAGACTTTGTTTGCTTAGAGGAAAAGTTAATTATAGAGTTAGATGGTGGGCAACATAATAAAGATTCTACCAAACAAAAAGATGACGCTAGAACTAAATGGCTTATTACCGAAGGATATTGCGTATTGAGGTTTTGGAATAATGAGATACTGCAAAATTTAGATGGCGTGTTATATAAGATACTTAACGAATTTACCCCACCCTCATCCTAGCCTTCTCCCCTCAAGGGAGAAGGGAAATGATGTCTAACGTATTTGAAAGGTTCGGAGAGGGAGAATGATGTCTAAAATAATTACTAAATATCAAGCCAGTTCTGCCTTGAATTGCTTTTCGAGGGCCGCGATTATCTTCTCGCGGACTGGCGTTATATCCTCGCTGGTTAGATTTTTTTCCTCACTTTGGTAAACAATTCTAAACGTCTTCTTATCGTGATAAACATCAAGAAGTGAAACATTTTTGATAAGTTTATCTACCTTATAGATCGCCTCGACAATTTTCGAATAAGTTATTGTCGGGTCTATCTCGAATCTTAAATCTTCCACTGCCTCAGGGAATTTCGATGAGGGTTTGTATATCTTCGCAAGATTCGCATGCTTCAGAATGATATCAAAATCAAGCTCAAGATCTATTAGATCTCGCTCCAATATTTCTATTTCCCCCAGGAAATCGTTTTCTACATACACATCCGCACCTACTGCTCCACTCTTTGGAGTTTTAAAATCAACATTTTTGATGCCGAGATTTGACAGGAGCGCTTCAATAATTCCTTTGGCTTCAAAAAAGTCTGCCTTTGGTCGCTTGAAGACTGCGGCAAGTCTGAGTTTTTCATCTGGCAAGCTGCCTTTCTTTTTTATATAAACATTTGCTATCTCAAATAGGAAAAGTTTCTCGCGGTTTTTATTTTCAGTTACAGCTTCGAGAAGACTTGGCACCAAAGTTCTCCTCATAAATACATGGTCTTC
>DASZRG010000046.1:0-10426 GCA_035549295.1 Patescibacteria group bacterium | reverse complement strand
ACTACCAGATCCATTTGAGAATATGGGTGCACAACTTGTCAAAGAAGCTGCTTCCAAAACAAATGACGTTGCAGGAGATGGTACCACTACAGCAACTCTTCTTGCGCAGCAAATCGTGACAGCTGGTTTTAAAGCTGTCTCATCAGGTAGTAACCCCATGATACTTCGTCTCGGCCTTGAAAAGGGTGTTTCTGAAGTCGTTTCTGAAATCAAAAAAATGTCTAAAAAGGTTGGCACAGGAGACGTGGCAAAGGTCGCAACCATTTCAGCCCAAGACGAAAAGATTGGATCACTTATTGCGGATGCCTTGAATAAGGTTGGAAAAGATGGAATAGTAACCGTTGAAGAAGGTAGAGGACTTGAATTCTCGATTGACTACAAGGATGGGATGGAATTTGACAAAGGATACGCTTCTGCATATTTTGTGACTAACTCAGATCGTATGGAGTCAGAAATTGAAGATGCATATATTTTGATAACAGACAAAAAAATCTCATCTATTCAAGAGCTCGTACCTTTCCTTGAAGGTTTTGTAAAAATCTCCAAAAATCTCGTAATTATTGCTGACGACATCGAGGGTGAAGCACTTGCAACACTTGTCGTTAATAGACTAAAAGGTGTTATCAATATCTTGGCTGTTAAAGCACCAGGTTTTGGTGATCGCCGCAAGGCCATGCTTGAGGATATCGCCATGTTAACAGGTGCAACTGTAGTATCAGAGGATACAGGTCGCAAGCTCGAGTCAGTAACAGTCGATGATTGTGGACGCGCAGAAAAAGTTCTCGCAACAAATGAATCCACTCAAATAATTGGTGGGAAAGGAAGCCGTGCGGTTGTTAATGACCGAATTGCGATGCTCAAAAAAGAAATAGATCGTGCAACTTCTGACTTTGACCGCGAGAAACTTCAAGAAAGACTGGCCAAGCTTTCTGGTGGGGCAGCAGTCATCAACGTCGGTGCTGTAACCGAGGTTGAAATGAAAGAGAAGAAAGAGCGAGTTATTGACGCGGTTGCGGCCACAAAAGCTGCAATTGAAGAAGGAGTAGTTCCTGGTGGAGGAGTTACTTTGCTTCGAGCGCGTGCAGCTCTTCAAAAACTTGCAGTAGCGACAAAAGTTGCTGACCAAAAACTTGGAATCGAAATTCTCTATCAAGCGCTTGCCGAGCCAATTCGTTGGATTATCAAGAATGCAGGTGAGGATGCTGGAGTTGTTCTATCAAAAGTTGAAGCTAGTAAATCAAATGACTATGGATTTAATGTTATGACTATGGAATATGGCTCAATGCTTGATGCCGGAATTATAGATCCTGCAAAAGTTACAAGATCTGCTGTTCAAAATGCTGCAAGTGTTGCAACTATGGTTCTTACAACTGAAGCGCTCGTAACAGATATTCCTGAGGAAAAACCACAAGCTCCTGGTGCTGGCGGAATGCCAGGCATGGGCGGCATGGGAATGGACTATTAATCCCCCGTCAGACTACAAGCAATTAGAAACTACCCGCCTGCCAAAGCTATGCATAGCATTGCGGGCAGGGATATTAGATGCTAGGAATTATAAGATTAAAGAATGAAGATTTAAGATTAATGAGAATACGATAACTCATTAACCCGCAAACACGTTAACTCGCAACTCTCCTTAATACTTTATACAAGTTATTTTTTGTACCAATCGACAGTATTTTCATAAACATATGATGGGTTATTTTCTGAAAAGTTTTGATTTGTAAGTTCTCGGTCCGGAGTTTTTGCAAAATCATAAATTCTCATTCTGTCTGGGCCGTTTATTGATACTAAATAGTTAACTGGATCTCCAAAATTTGCAATTCCTATTTTTCTGCCATTAGCGTCTATTCTTCCTGCTACGTCGAGGTAGAGTGATAGCGGAAGACTTTTATCGAGATAGTTGGTTGAGTATGAGAAAACCGCAAAATTTTGGTTCGGATATTTTTTATAGAGTTGATGTTCCCAATAAACTGCACTGGTTGCTGCAATGTTTGTTGAGTTTTTAATATTGTAAAAGTTATTTATCAAACTTGATATAAGAATCATTGCTAGAATTCCTATTCCGAGATATTGCTTTTGTTTGTATATAAAATAGCAAACCCACCCACAAATAATTACTACAAACGGAAATGTAAAGGCAGTAAGATTTTTAAAAAGTGTACCGTTATAGTCGCCTACAATTCCTAACATAATAAGAAATGTTATGGATAATATTTCTATTTGTTTGTTGATCGTATTTTTAGATAAAGCATAAGTCAAAATAGCCAGAGTTATTAAAAACATGATCAATCCTGGTATCGAATATCCCGATATCGTCGAGTTCCAGATGTTTGGGAAAAGAGAAATAGAAAAATTTAATTCATTTTTTAGAATTTGAATTGGTAAAAATGAGTGAGTAGCGGTTTTTTTAAATACTACGGATTGCATGATATTGTTTATTTCATAATTGTTGTAAATGTTGTTGAAATAAATAAGCGGTGCAAAAGGAATCACAAATAAAATTGCCGAGACAATCAAGTTGCTAAGAGTTTTTTTCCGTGCGAAATACGCAAAAGGTATAAGAACAATAAGTGGTATAGCTTCGAAATGAATGTTTATTGCAATGCTTATAAAGAAAATAAGTAGATAAAAACTCCTAATTTTCTTATTTTTAAGGTGAGATATGAAGTAGTAAATAACGACTAAGGATAAAAAGCAGACCAACGCTGAAAAAATCAAATTTGTTGAAATTTTTACTATTGATGGCGAGAGTGCGGTAAGCAAAGAGATGATAATTCCAAAAGTTTCATCAATCATTTTTTTTCCGATAAAAAACATAATAGGAATCATCAATACGAAAAGTAAACTTTGAAATATCCAGGGAGCTAAAAAAGTTTTAGGAAAAAGTGCTACGGGTAGTGAAAAAATCCAAAACCATATTGGTCCAAAAACATACGGGCCAGATGCTGAAAAGGGACCTACTATAGGTAGTTTGTGAAGTTTTAAGGCTTCTCGAATGATAAGGACGTCTCGTGCCTGGTCACCCGCAAGCCCAAACCTATTTTGGTAATTCGCAAATCTTAAAACTATGGCAACAATAACAATTGCAAGAAGAAGAAATAATATCCGATTTTTTATGAATATTTTTTTAAAATTCATGAAGAAAGCTATAAAGTATATCAAAATATTTTTTAAAAACGCTGATAATTTCCTGAAGGTATAGTAAGAGGTCTCCTCTAGGAGTTCTAAGTTCTCTTACGTTACCCTTTACGCCTAGCACTTTATACCTAATACTTTATACTTTATACTTAATACCATCATGATTGACGTCCATTGTCATCTCAATTTACATTCATTTGACGAGGATTATGCAGAAGTGGCAAGCAGAGCGTTTGATGCGGGCGTCAAGCTTATCGTAAACACGGGTACCTCAATTCCATCATCAAGACGCGCAGTTGAACTTGCTCAAAAATTCGACAAGATGTACGCCATTGTTGGTGTGCATCCTCATCATGCTGACAAAGCAGATATCGAATTTGAAGGAGAGCTTCAAAAAGATTGGTTTGAGGAACTTAAAAAATTAGTGACTCAACCAAAAGTAATTGGAATTGGGGAAATAGGGATGGACTATTTTAGGTATAAATCAAATGGAATAGTAGATAAAAAAATCCAAGAAGCGACTTTTCGTCAACAAATAGAGCTTGCGATAGATGTTGGTTTGCCTCTGCAGATCCACAATCGACAAGCTGGCGAGAATGTTATCAGGATATTAAAAGATTACAAGAGTAAACTTCAGGATCCACCGGGTATGTTTCATTGTTTTGCGGGCACCCATGATGTTTTACACGATGCGCTTGATCTCGGTTTTTATATCGGGTTTGATGGCAACACAACTTATAAAGGAATTGCGCCTGGTGAATCAGTTGAGCTAAGAGATCTAGTAAAAGAGGTGCCACTTGATCGCATGATGACAGAGACTGACAGCCCATTTTTACCGCCAGTACCTCTTCGCGGGACCCGTAATGAGCCTAAAAATGTTATAATTATTGGTGAATATTTAGCCCAGTTAAAGGGTATAGGTTTTCCTGAGTTTTCCGAAAATATTTATTCGAACTTTGAAAAACTATTTAAAATAAAAGTTTAATATGCACAAAATAGCTACAAAGATTTTTACTAGATATCCTCGTCGCTCAATAACGCTTCTTGAGAAAATTCCACCACTTTTTGCAATTTTTCTTATAAGTATGCCATTTTGGGGAGCAGTTTTTTTTCCGATTCAACTTGCATACTTCATAATATTTTTTGATGTCTATTGGCTTTATAAGTCCGCAAATTTAGCTGTTTGTGCATTTTTAGCCTCAAAAAAAATAAAAATTGCAGAAAAAACAAATTGGGTTGAGAAATCATCCGTCCTTGAAAACTACTCAAAGGTTCATCATCTTGTGATAATTCCTACTTATCAGGAGAGCATTTCGAAAATAAAGGAGACAATAGACAGTATCGCTCATCAAACTTTTCCTGCAAAAAAGATATTTATCTTTGTTGCTTTTGAAGAGCGTGAAGTTGAGGCAAAAGAAAAATCACAAAAACTATCTGATGAGTATGGACATATCTTTGCAGGATTTTATTCAACATTTCACCCAGATATACCATCTGAGGTCAAAGGAAAATCATCAAACCAAGCATTTGCCGGACATGCGGCAAATAAATTTTTGATAGAAGAGGGTAGGGTCGATATCAACTATTTAACAGTTACTTCAGCAGATGCTGATGCTATTTTTGATAAGCAATTTTTTGCATGTCTTACTTATTCTTTCCTTACTTCGAAAACGCCGCATCTTGCATTTTGGCAGTCTGCAAATGTTTCTTATAATAATTTCTGGAAAGTTCCATCATTTATTCGAATTATCTCATTTTTCGGGAGTCTTTGGAGAATTGCTCTATTAGTGCAGGGGTTGCGACTTATCCCGAATTCAGTTTATTCTCTTTCGTTCAAGCTCTTAAAAGATATTGATTATTGGGATACAGATGTCATTCCAGAAGATTATCGAATCTTCTTTAAAGCATTTTTTAGAAGTCAAGGAAAAGTTACGGTTGAGCCTATTCTTCTTAAAACCTCAATGGATGCTCCTCGTTCACCAACTTACTTTAAAAGTCTTATGAATAAATATAACCAAGAAAGGCGTTGGTCATGGGGTATTTCAGACGACGCTGTATATTTGAAATGGTGGATTCTCGCGCATGATGCGCCATTTTTCAAAAAGACTTATCTCGTCGCAAACGTTATTCTCGACCATATTCTATGGCCTGTTAATTGGTACATTATTACTATTTCTGCCAACTTAATAGTTTTTCTAAACCCTGTTTTTACGAGAACTAGTCTTGGCTATTCATTACCTCAAATGTCGGGTTTCATACTTACTCTTTGCTTGTTTGCTTTATTCGTTTTGATATATGTAGACTTTGATATGAGATCAGGCTCTCCTCGCGAGGTGTCAAGATTTAGACAGTTTATTTTTCCGCTTGAGTTTGTTCTGATGCCAATATCTGGATTTTTTCTTTCTTCTTTGCCTGCGTTAATTTCTCATGTACAATTAATATTAGGCAAACGCCTTGAATACCACGTTACTGAGAAATCATAATGAAAAAATTCGGTGAATATATAAAAGGCACAATAAATAGAAATGATCTTATTTTTATTTCAGTAATTTCTGCAGTTTTTTCTCTTCTTAGGTTTCCTAGCGTAGTTGAGCCATATTGGTATGGGGATGAAGGCGTATACGAGGTTGTTGGAATGGCGCTTCGGCAAGGTCGTATTCTCTATTCCGGCATATGGGATAACAAGCCGCCTATCCTTTATCTGATTTATGCCATTTTTAACGGAGATCAGTTTTCCGCAAAGTTACTATCGTTAATTTTCGGACTACTTTCGACAATTTTATTTTTTCTAGTTGCCAAAAGATTTTTCAAAAACAATAAATCTGTCATTTTTTCCACAAGTTTCTTTGCGATTGTATTTGGTCTACCTATCATAGAAGGAAATATCGCCAACGCCGAGAACTTTATGATCCTTCCAACTCTTGTCTCTTTTTATCTTCTGTTCTGCATGCGCGACAATAATAGATTTAAATTAACCTGGATTGCAGGTCTAGTCTTGTCCCTCGCTTTTCTTACAAAAATTGTTGCACTTTTTGATTTCGCAGCATTCTCGACTGCGTTACTTGCGCTTCGATTTTTTGACAGGATTTCATTTAAAAGATCTGAAGTCGTACGTGAAATGAAAGCGCTTCTTCTTGGACTTGAGCAAGAAGCGGTATTTGGAGTCGCATTTATTGTACCCGTTATTTTGACATTTATTTATTTCATATCGGTTGGTGCACTATCAGATTTTTGGAGAGCTGCTTTTTCACAAAATGTTGGTTATGTCGCATATGGAAATTTTTTCATATTTCCAAACGGACTTCTATATCTGAAAATGTTTCTTCTACTATTCTCTGTGTTGTTGATATTTACCTATCGAAGATTTGTTGGGAAGATAGGAATAATAATTTTGATTTGGCTTGCGTTCTCAATGTTTGACGCCTTTTTTTCTGCGCGTCCATACACTCACTATCTTTTAGTTCTTCTGCCAGCATTTTCGCTTACCTTAGGTTTAATTTTTGAAAGTAAAATGACGAAAATCGCAGTTCCTATTTTGTTAGTTTGTCTGATTATAATTTTCAGCCAGTTTAAGCTTTACACTAAAATTGTTCCTTATTATATAAATTATTTAACTTTTGTTACGGGAGGAGATGTGACAAAATACCAAAACTTTTTTGACAGGCGCGTAAGTCGAGATTATGATTTGGCAAACTACATAAAATACAAAACAAAACCAACTGACGGTATATTTATTTGGGGAGATAACCCTCAGATATATGCACTTTCTGGTAAGTTGCCTCCCGGTAGATATACAGTTTCATATCACATTACGTTTTATCAAAATGCAATTTCTGAGACAAAAGGGGCTATTGATAAATCGAAGCCACGATATATAATTCAGATTAAAGACGACAACGTATTAAGCAATTTCCTGGATAATTACGATTTAAGATACAAAGTCGACGACGCAACAATTTATGAGAGGCAGTATTAAACTTGTTTGGGCAGATAATCTAATTCGAATTTCACTCCTTTCTTCCCTGCTACTCATGGTTTTTTTGTCAATTGTAGTCGTAGTTTTATATTCAAAATTTCCTCCATTAATACCTTTAATAAATAGTCAACCGTGGGGAGAGTCAAGACTTGTCGGGTCACAAGCAATATTCATATTGCCCCTATCTCTTTTTCTTATTTTTTTATTCAACAATTTTCTGAGTGCTTTTTTTTACAAAAAAAATACTTTAGTTTCAAGGATTTTGTCTTTCAATTCACTCCTTCTTATAATAATTGGTTTTATAGCATTCGTTGAAATATTCTTTTTAGTATTCTAATGCTTTTATCCCAAATCAGTGTTTTTTTAGTTTCTTGCATCGGGGTTATTATTTTAACGCCACCAACGATTTTTTTTGCCAAAAAACTGGGCTTAGTAGATGATCCAAAAACCCACAAGCATCCTGCAGTTATTCACAAAAAAACACTACCTCGTGGGGGGGGACTGCCGATATATCTATCTATCCTTCTTGGTATTTTGTTTTTACTTCCCGACAGCACTGTATTTTTGCCAGTTTTAATTTCGGGTGGATTAATAGTAATAGTAGGTTTGCTGGATGATAGATATGATCTATCGCCCTATCTTCGTTTTGGAGCAAATATTGTCTGTGCGGCAATTGTTGTTTTTTCAGGAATTCATGTTCCTTTCATAACAAATCCACTAGGAGGTATTCTTCATTTCTCAAACATTTCATATCCCATTTTTGGTTTTGACCTTTCTCTAGGTAGTTTAATCGCAGTCGTATGGGTTGTATGGATTATGAATATGTTGAACTGGAGCAAGGGAGTGGATGGTCAAATGCCAGGTATAGCTGCAATTTCTGCAATAGTTGTAGGTTTTGCTGCTCTCAGATTTCCCGTTTTAACAGAATCAAATATCTTGATATCTCAGGCGGCATTTATTGTAGCTGGAGCATCAGCTGGCTTTTTGTTTTATAATTTTTATCCCGCCAAAATATTTCCTGGTTACTCTGCTACAATTCTTGGTTTTATGATAGGCGTCCTTTCGATCATGTCGGGTGTAAAACTAGCAACAGCTCTTCTTGTAATGGGAGTTCCAGCTGCAGATTTTGTTTTCATCTTTATTAGACGAATCATGCAGCACAAGTCGCCCTTTAGAGGTGATCGTGAACATCTACATCATCTTCTTCTTAAATTAGGAATGGGTCAAAGAAGAATCGCAATTTCATATTGGATCGTTTCTCTTCTGCTTGGTGTTTTTGCCCTAAATTTATCATCTCGCGGTAAACTTTTTGCTATAATTTTAGTGGTAGTTGTTGTTGGCTCGGTTATTCTTACGTTACGTTTTTTGTTAAGAAAAATAAATGAAGAAAGCATTTAAACATCTTTTTTATATTCTAAAACTGTTGCGACCTAGGCAATGGATGAAGAACTTTGCATTATTCGCAGCTATAACTTTTGGTGGTTTGCTATTTGACTGGGACTCTTTGACTAGTGTTGCGCTAGCATTTATATCTTTCTGCTTGTTATCATCATCGACTTATATTATCAATGATTTGGTCGACACAAAAAAAGATAAACTTCATCCATTTAAAAAAGCACGCCCCATCGCTTCTGGTATTATTAGCCCGCAGGAGGCAGTTGTAATATTTTTAGTCATTATTATTGCATCATTCAGTCTGGCAAATATGATTGGTGGGGCGTTTATTTTGTTTTGGATGCTGTTCATCGTTATACAGTTGTTGTATTCATTCGTTTTCAAAGCAATTGAAATATTTGATATATTTTTTATCGCAGCCGGCTATATTTTACGTGTACTCGCTGGTGAGACGATAGTTGGTTATCATCTTTCTGTTTGGATGCTTTTAACGACAGTTTCGTTATCTTTGTTTTTGGCTATTGGTAAAAGAAGGTCAGAACTTACGCTTCTGAAAGACTATTCCGGCGCTCGAGTTCAAGAGATTAGACAAAGTCTTTCGCATTATTCGGAATCTTTACTTGACGTATATACAGTTATATTCGCAACTTCGACTGCAATTTTTTATTCCCTTTTTACTTTTCTTGAGAATCCCGGAGGAGTCCGCATCAATATAAATGTATTAATGCCGGATTTTTTGCCTGGATATTTACAGCGCAAATGGTTAATGATAACAATCTTCCCAGTCATTTATGGTCTAATGAGATACTTGCAAGATATTTACGAAAAGCAGGAAGGAGAAAGTCCCGATCGAGTTCTGTTATCTGATATGCCACTACTTGCGTCAGTTATTGTGTGGTGTTTTTTAGTTATTCTTATTATCTACTTCGTTATTGCCTAAGGTTGTTTGTTGGCATAGGTTTTACTTACCCACCCGGTCAATCCATTCTTTAGTTGTATCTTGTACCACTCGTCATTCTCGTCAAGTAGGGGATATGTTTCGCCTGGATTAACGCGAGCTACTTCGCTTGATGTGACTGACGAATCTGACCTGACGCGCAAAAAACCCGTAGGAGTATCCTTTATGACAATCATTGGCGTACTCGGCGTAGGACTCACGGCAGTCGAGGGTGCAGGAGTTGGAGATGTATTCTCAGGAAGTGTTTCGTCTCCGGTTGTCTCTGTGCCAAGAACCACATTAAGAACCAATTTATAATCGGCCACAGTTCTAACCCTAATAGTTTTTTTGGAAAAACCGGGTTTTTCAATTTCAACTTCATGTTCGGATGCTGAAATTGTCTTTACATCAAGAGGTGTTATGCCTTGTGAGTCTCCATCTATTGATACTAGTGCTCCATCTGGGACAGATGCAATAAAAAGTTGTGGATTGGAAGAATCATTTTTCTCAAGAGTTGCGATATATGAAGACGCAATCGAACCAGGCAAGAATGTTCGATCAACTGCCGTTAGAACATTGGGATTAATTGTGATCCGAGCGTTATACGGTGATTGAGATTTATCCTCAGGTACTACTTTGAGGCTGTAATCTCCTGAATCTATTCTTTGATCTTGATTTAGAAGAGAAATCGGCGCATTTCCTATATTTTTATCGTTTAAAAAAACTTGCGCTTTAATGTTGGTGGTAACCTGGAGTGCACCTTTTCCGCGAGGTTCTATAATATTTGCAAGGAATTTGAAAAAAACAAAAAGCCCAAAGAATATAAAGACTACCGTGATGACAAGAAGTATTCTGCGCTTCATCTCGTCAATCTATGATAGCAGAATTGATAATTTGCGGCAATTACACCAAGCGTGGAAAAAGAGCCTCATCTGTCGTTATTTTTCCTGAAAATTGCTTTGCAATTTTGTTAGATG
>DASZRG010000045.1:0-1503 GCA_035549295.1 Patescibacteria group bacterium | reverse complement strand
AGATTTGGATGATGCTAGATTGAGACTGACAAGTAAATCTTCATTAAGAAACTCCCCCTCATCCTTAAGATGAATTTCTTCAATAGCCTGCGGCTGTTTACCGCCTTGAACTACGTCTGTAAAGATCACTTGTGCCTGTTCTGCTTTTTCTTTTCCATGAAACTGTTCAACTATCGCAAAAGCGAGTTTTTTCTTAAAGGTAAGTGGGTTGTCGCCGTTTTGGATAGCTTGTTCGATCTGTCCAATTTCTGTAAGTGGGATATCGGTCAAGTATTCAAATCCTTTGACGATGACATCATCGCCTAAAGCCATAATTTTGGCATAGAGATCATCAGGCTTATCATTTAGCCCAATAACATTTCCTTCAGTTTTGCCGATTTTTCTACCTGTTGAGTCAGTAAGAAGTGGTGTGGTCATGACGTATTTTTCTTTGTTGAGATATTCTTTGACGAGTTGTCTTCCCGCGAGCATATTAAATGTCTGATCGGATCCGCCTAATTCTAAATCTACAGCCATTGCGACTGAATCATAACCTTGAAGTAATGGGTAAAGGAATTCGCGTAAATTGAGTGGCTCGTTATTTTTGAGTCTTTCTTGATAGAGATCACGTTCGATCATCTGTTGCAGCGTAAAATGGCCAGCTACTTCCAAAACGTCTGCGAGAGTCATTTTATTAAGCCAGTCACCATTATATTTAATCTCAACAGGATTTTCTCCTTCAAAGGAAACAATTTTACTTGCCTGCATGACGTAATCTCTAGCGTTTTGACGGAGCTGTTCATTGGTGAGGTATTTCTCGCGTGAACGGGTTTTGCCAGACGGATCTCCTGCCTGTCCTGTCCCATCCCCAATAAGAAAAATAACTTTATGGCCTAATTTTTGCCATTGTGCCAGCTTGCGAAGACCAATCATGTGACCGAGATGCATTTGGACGCCGGTAGGGTCGAAGCCTTGGTAAAGTGTTAGTTTTTTGCCACCTCTTAAGACTTTTTCAACTTCCTCTCTTGAGGGATAAATTTTATCTACTCCACGAGAGAGAAGCGTTTGTATAGCATCCATAGCCTCAAGTATAGCATATTTTACTGGAGGTTTTGCCATTTGCTATAATAAGCCAGTCTATGCCCGATTTCCATCCGCGACGCAGGCGCAGCCGAATACATAGGAGAATAAGCCTGCCTGGATTTTTGTCATTTACTAACGTCTCTTTCTGGAGTAGGGTGACTCGTCTTGTGTTGTACGGCGTTATTGCCGGTATTATTATCGTTCCGCTTCTTTTCCTTTGGTATAGTCGTGATCTGCCAACTCCAGGAAAGTTAGTAACTTCCAAATACAAAGATGCTACCCGTATTTATGATCGTAATGGTGAGCTTCTCTACTCTGTATACCAAGATGAAAATCGTACGTATACCAAGCTGACAGATATCCCCAAATACCTTCAAGAAGGAACAATCTCAATTGAAGATAAAGATTTTTATAAAAATAGTGGATTCTCTGTTATTGGTA
>DASZRG010000044.1:0-5181 GCA_035549295.1 Patescibacteria group bacterium | reverse complement strand
CTAATGGTTGTAGTAACTACGACAACTTCCCAATTTCGTTTTCTAGATAGACCTTTTGCTATATTGAGAACGTAATTCTCAAGTCCACCGACACATGGATAAAAATATGGCGCAACAATTAATAGTTTTTTTTTCATTATTTTAAATCAACTGAGAATTTGTCAGATAAGATATATTTTTGCGTCCACTAATATATTTGAGTAATTCTTCGAGTTTTTCCCAATTTTTGTGCTTTTCAATTTCCCATGAATGACCCCAAAGATGAAAAACACCACCCTTTCTGAGTACTTCATCAAACTGCGCTTTCGCCAATTTTTCCCATGCAACAGTTTTGTATTTGGAGATAAGTTTCAAATCCGCTGCATCCCGTGGATGACTCAAAACCTGTGCTGTTGTTTTTAACTCGTATGGATCATCTATCTCTGTATTAAATCTATCAACTGTTCTTGCGAGTAAAAATCCACAGTTTTTTACAATCCTTTTTACATCGCTATTGTAGGCGCCATAGGGGTAGCAGAAGGATGTGACATCGCGAGCGAGAAGCTTTGATAAATATGTACGGGATTCAGATATTTCATTTATTGCAACGTCGAGACCTACTTTTGAGAGATTGACATGAGTTATTGTATGAGCACCAATTTCAAAATCTGATGATAGACTTACAACTTCGTCAGGCGTAAGAAGTTCACGAGCAGCAAACTCGTGATTTTTGGGCGTAACGTAAAATGTCCCGTTTATACTATATTTTTTAAGAAGCTCAGCAAGCTTAACATCAAGCTTGTGTCCATCATCCCATGATGTTGTAACGATTATTTTTTTCATAAATTATATGATGCAGCAACCCTAGCTGCGACATTGTCCCAATCATATTCTTCAATTTTATAATCAGTATTGAAATCGATTTTTTCTGAAAGAACCTTTGAAATGTTTTCAGCAATTTCATTTGCATTGAGATTGCATACAAAACCATTACGACCATTTGAAATGAGATCCTTCGCGGCGTTATCGTACTCATCAACTGTAATAACTGGTATGCCACAGGCATTTGCTTCAATAGCAACTATTCCAAACCCTTCTCTATTTGACGGAAGAACAAAAACTTTTGACGACTTCATAAGGCTAAATAATCTATCATGATCGTCACAAAAATCGAGAAATACTATATTCCCCACAAGACCTAGTTTTTTCGTTTGTAATTGCAAACTAAACTTTTCTGGACCCTCCCCAACAATCAGACATTTGATCTGAGGATATTTCTTAACTAAAAGCGATATTGCATTGATCAAGACGTTTACATTTTTGTGCGACAGAAGTCTTCCAGCAAAAATAACATCTGACGATACTTCATCAGCTACAACGTTTTTTATTTTTTTAAGGTCTATTCCATTGGGAATGGTTGAAATTGACCTTCTAAATTTTAGTTGAGTCTTTAACTGGCTAGTAGTATGCTCTGATACTGATATTATTTTGTCAGGAAGTGCTGAGCTTACTTTCTCAACAAAATATGCAAAAAAACCTGCTACACCAAGATATTTTCTCCAATAAGTTGGGCCCCAAACTTCATTCCAGGTTACGATCAACTTTTTACGGCGAATAGTAGTAACAAATCTTAAAGGGAATAACACCAAATGCGGCATATGATCAACATCTATGACGTCGAATTGTATATTCATCATTTTTAGGCAATTGAGAGAAAATGCAATCGCCTGTGAAATAGAACGTCTCGAACCAGAATACAACTTGAGGCGAGGACTTATTGCATGCAGTGTTACACCGTTTTCCTGCTTTGTTGCCTCCCCTTTCCACCACTTCATGCAATAAATATTGACGTCATAGCCAAGGGCCGCAAGCCTCTTGCTTACTTCATAAATTCTTATTTCTTTACCGCCTTTGTTGTATGGATACACAGCATCCGACACTATGGCAATTTTTTTTATGTGTTTTTTCATAGGACGCTATCTGTTGAAAGCGATACCGATTTTTCCACGGGTCGGTGACCAAGAGAGATATTTGAAGAAAGATATCAAGATTTTTATACCGTCAGAAACGGATCTCAATTTAGTGTCACCTATTCGCTCATCGTAAGTTATCGGAACCGAATACATTGAGAATCCGAGTTTTTTCATCTTGGTTATCATTTCCATCTCTATTGAGAATCCGTCTGACTCAAGAAATGGCTCCATCTCAGTGATAACACTAGCGCGCCATGCAAAAAACCCAGACAAAACATCTGTAATGTTTGCTTTATAAGCCGTCCTCACCAGAAAAGTGTAAAACCAATTGGCAACCCTATTTTGGGTTTTAAAGGAATTCTTTAGAGATTTTCCACCTAAACGCGATCCAACGACAACGTCACAAAAGTAACTATCAATTGGTTCAATAAGTCTTGGTATTTCAGATGCTTTATAAGTTCCATCGCCATCAAGCATAACTACAAT
Source organism: Patescibacteria group bacterium (assembly GCA_035549295.1). GTDB lineage: Bacteria > Patescibacteriota > Microgenomatia > Levybacterales > GWA1-39-11 > GWA1-39-11. The sequence continues at coordinate 2,743 of DASZRG010000044.1, read as the reverse complement.
ATCCGTGTCGCGCATTATGGACTGAAATCCAGTTCTTATCGCGTAGCCCTTTCCTTTTTTGGCTTCGTAAATAACCTGTGCGCCATTTTTGCGGCCAACTTCGTTGGTTCTATCTGTTGATTTGTTATCAATAACTATTACAGCTGTTTCATAACCTACCGCGGATAACCTCTCATAAGGTATTTGAGGCAAAACCTTTAATAAACCACGCTCTTCATTAAAGCAAGGTATGAGAATCACCAACTTTTTCATTTTATTTTCCTTCTCCTCCATTTAGATAAAAATTAATTTGCTGGTTGCGAGCAGGAAGTGAAACTATAATATGATCACCTCTTGAGTACGAACCAAGCGTAGTTGACTCAGTAATGGTTTTGGATGCGCTATCAATCAAACTAAATTTTCCCGTATCAATAATTGTATTTACATCACCCGAAACCAAAATAACCTGATAGGAATAGGCAGTTGTTTTTCCTTCCAGATTGTGGACAGTAAATCTGAATTTAATGGGAGAACCTGATGTAACAGTTTTTGTCAGACTATTTTGATCTGTAAAATAGAGTTCAGTAACAGGCTCAACCTTGGGCAGAGGCAGGAGATCTGTCGCAATTTGGGCAGCTTGCGAAGAAGATCTAAGCAATAAAAATACTATAAAACACGCGACTATCAGAACACAGATAATTATCTTTCGTTTCAATCCCATAAGAAAGGCTCCAAACGTTGTCAACCATAGCCAAGATTATATAAAAAACACAGGCTAAATGCAATCTTCTAGTATATTAACGGAGGGAAATGTAAGAAATGTTTTAGGAATATGAGAATTGTGTAAGAGCCAATATTATTTTCCTCTTCGCAAGGTTCCTCCGACTTTTTGAATTGCACGGGTGTGGTAATCTATGTACTCAACTTTAAAGTGTCTTTCGCCGTTGCCAGATGATATTCCCGACGAACACATTACCCGAATAGCCTTATTTCCTATTTTTGTACTATATTCAAATATTTGATCCGACCCTTCCAACTTTCTTAACTCTAAATTCCTATCAACGTTTTTCTTTCTTATTGTTTGCATCACAATTTCAAGCTCGCCAAATGGCAAACCACACTTTTTGAAAAGGGCGGTCAACCCCTCCCTATCGGTCTCCTCCGGAAGATCAATGATGTTTGGAACTTTAACTTTCTCTTTTGACGAACGCACCTCAGTAGTATCAGGTTGTGCTTGAGCTATTCCCCTTCTTGCGTCTTTTCGAAGATCATAAATGGGATCTCTTGTCATTGGAAGATTCTCAACTGGAGTCAAGTCCATCTCAACTTCCGGATGTGAAACCAACAATTCGTCAACAAGCCCAAACATACAACGAGAAGTTGAATGATAAAGTTCATTCCACAGCGCAGGAGCTTCATCTGGGTATTCAACTGCATTCCAGTCAAATTTTTGGTTCGATAAGTCTGCGGCAAATGTTAAGATTTTTTTGTTGCCATTTAAATCATCAAACCTAAATAACACTCCGAACTTATCATGCGTTGCAGAATCAAAAGAAATTCTTATACCTTCGTTTTTCAAAAATGGCAATGGCATTTCCTGCTCTTGTGAAACCCAATATTGCTTCCCTTTTAAATCTTGGCCATACGTATCGAAAGTCTCTTTTAAACCTGCAAAATCTGGTCTTACAGCTACTTCATCATTTTCGTGATCTTCGGACAATAAGAAGCTAAGATCTCTTGCACGAACAATACCGTAGTCAGAAATAGGCATGAGCACTTTATCGAACTCTTCAAATATTCTTCCACATTCCGGCGGACTAGCCTCATTGCTTGCGAGCGCCTTTAAGTCTCTATAATAGTCGCGAACATGCTTGGTATCTCTGAATCTTAAAAGTGGAAATATCAAGGCGCCTGAATCAGGATAAGTGTTAAGCAGTTCAACTACCTTTTTGGCTGATTCGGCAAAATTTGGGGAATCCGGGGAAATAAGTGTCTCACGAAATTCATTTTGCAAATTAAACATATTGCTCGCCAAATCTATAGTATTGTTACCAATATTTACTGTAAAATTATCCTTTTGACGCCTGCGCTGCGCTATGTGTTCGCTATCAACAAATATTAGTGCCCGAAGTTTACCGACAAATGTGCGAGATGCATCTTTAACCAGTGCAGGATAGTCACTCAATAAACTCTCCTGATCAAAATTTATATGTGGACTTTCTGCAAAATCATCTTCGCACATGGCTTTTGCCAAAAGCGAGAACATGTCAATCGCAGAAGGCATATTCTCAGCAGTAACTAAGTCTCGTAGTGAAATTCCGTCCGCTTTTACAATAAAGGATGGTGAGTAACATCCAAAAAATATTTTTGCGTATTTTTCTGCTTGCTCTTCGTCAACAATACCTTTGAAAAGATTTTTCAGAGATTCGACCTTCGCCACCAATGCTACGTCGCAACCAACGCTTAATGCTTTTGCATTCAATTGGTCTTGAAAGTGCTCTTTTGGATCTTTTGCCTGATGAAAAAACTGTTTACCCTGAGTAACTATCTTTTGTAGTTCACCACGTATTTGATATACCTGAACGGTCTTAACGGGCCTTTGACGAACCAATCTCTGCAGAATTGCAGTATCCATTCGATCAAACGCGACATGTATCCCTACAACATCTTGCCTTAGATCATCATCTAAAGAATAGCCGTTTTCATCTATTATGCGAGAATATGTCCCAATTAGATCTGTAGTCGTTTCATAATTTGTGGAACC
>DASZRG010000043.1:0-81077 GCA_035549295.1 Patescibacteria group bacterium | reverse complement strand
TATTGGAGTTTCATCAAAAACTGGTGAAAATATTAAAGAACTTTTGGACCTTATCGTATTAGTCTATGATTTATCAGCGATAAAAAAAACTGCTGATGGACCTTTTCAAGGAGTTGTAATCGATGCTAAAGCTGACAGGCGACGTGGAATTGTTTCGACGGTTGTTATCAAAAGCGGAAAAATTGCCATATCAGATCCTATTTTCATTCACGGAAAACCTATCGGTAAGATTCGGGCGATTGTAGCAGCAACAGGTGCGAACATAAAAGAGGCTGTAGCTGGTGAGGCAGTCGAAATACTTGGAGCGACCGAGGTTTTGCCAGCAGGATCTGTTCTTTTCGACCGTGAGGTTGAGCCAATAGTTGCGCCTTCTATAAAGCCTGCAGCTGCCAATATTGACATGATGGCATTCTTGCGAGATGACAAAAAAGATTTCGTCCCGATTATTCTAAAAACTGAGAGCGCAGCAGAGCTTGAAGCTCTCAAAAACTCACTTCCAGAACAAGTAACAGTTATCTACGAGGGCCAGGGAGAGATTACCGTTTCAGACATTTTGATGGCTAAGGACTTCCATGCGCTCGTTTTAGGCTTTAATGCAGCCGCAACCAAGGAGGCAGAGAGCCTTGCTCAATCCGAAAAGGTCTTTTACAAGTCTTACGGAATAATTTATGAGCTTTTAGATGAGCTCAATATCTTGATGGATACCTTATCTCAAGGAGAAGTAGAAAAAGAGCTTGGTCGAGGCCAGATTCTTGCTTCATTTATGGGCTCAAGTGGGCCAATTATTGGACTGCGAATTGTTGAGGGTAGGCTTGCAGTCGGGGATCGAATTAAGGTAAAACGATCGGAAAAAGAACTTGGATCGTCAAAAATTGTTTCTATAAGACACGGTAAAGAAGACATAAAAGTAGCAAATAAAAATACAGAATGCGGGATAGTAATTGAGCCTCTGGTTGACTTCGCGCCGCAAGATGCTATAATAGCCTATAGCAAAGTACAGCCTGTTATTTAAGGCCAACTTTTTCGTATATGAATCCGTCAGTAAAAAACCAGGCAGGTTTGATTCGGGAACTTCTTGATTCAACAAACAACGTTGGAATTATCATTGGTGAAGTTCAAAACATTGATACTGTTGGTGCCGCGCTTGGTCTTTATCTTATTCTCAAAAACGAAGGTAAAAACCCTCAAATAATCTCAAAGAAATCGCCAACTGTTGAAGTTTCAAATCTCTTTGGAGTAGACAAAATCTCAAAATCCTTCTCTGGAAATACAAAAATCTTAACCGTTTCCGTCCCATATCGTGATGGTGAAATAGAGAAAGTTTCATACAACATCGAAGGGGACCGTCTCAAGGTCAACCTTTTTGCCGAGGAGAACGGTATTTCTTTTGGAGAAGATGAAATTGAATATATTAGAAAGGGATCAGAGCCGGCAGTTTTATTTACGATTGGGGTTCAAACAGATCAAGAATTGGCCTCATATGTTGATTCTGCAGCAGTCAAGGCAATCGTCATTGACAGCAACCCTATGAATACGGCTATGGGGGAAATCGTTTTAGTTGATCCGCAAGCCTCATCTGTATCAGAAATCGTGGCTGAAATTGTACGAGAACTCGCTCTCTTGCCTGATGTTGACGCTTTTCAGAACCTAATGGATGGAATATCTTTTGCAACTCGCAATTTTACGCTTCCTACGACCTCAGCATACGCTTTTGATGCCGCAGGATACCTGCTTAAAAATGGTGCAAAAAGAAAAGAAAGAAACCAAATGGAAAGCGATAATGTATCTGATCGAGCAAGCGTTGATAGGAACAGACGGTTTGATTCTCGAGACGCTCGGGTATCTGATCGAGCAAACGATCGCACGCGTAACTTTCCAAATGAAGATCAGCTGATTGCGCCAAGACCTCCAAGAAATCCGTTTCCGCAGCAGGCTCAGCCTATGTCTCAGCCACAACAGCAGCCAAAAAATAATCAGGCACGTTTTCCTCAGAACCCGCCAAGAAATCCATTTCCGGCAGTAAATAACAATCAAATTAATGCTCCAAAACCACAAAATAATCCAATAAGGACTCCTGATCTTAATCAGGCTCCTGCGCCATATAAAGCGCCACAAGCGATTCCAAATACACCTAAGGAGGCATCAGGCCTTGATTTACCAGATGATTTAGTCGACGCGCCATTTACTGAAGGGTCACTTCCTGAGGATATTCCAGATGATTGGTTTCTCCCCAAAGTCTTCAAGGGAACGAAGAAGGGAAATTAATTAAGGTACCACGGGTATCAAGAGTATCATGGGTATCACGAGCTAATTTCAATCGTTTAGCGGTACAAGGTAAAGAAACCCGTATCGGTTAGGTTATACGTTTAACGTAACCTTATGACGATACGGGCATCGTAACCCAAAAACGCTCATCGATACATCGAATATTGTAAATCGCGCACGTATTTGGTATAATACTTACAAGGACCTGGTAATTAGTATCTAGAGCTTATTCCGAGAGATTCGGGATGACCCCTAAACGCTAACTACTCGGTACCTCGAAAATATGGCTTTAAATTCAGACGATAAGCAGAAGATTATTAATGAGTATGCAACTGTTAAAGGCGACACAGGTAGTCCTGAGGTCCAAATAGCACTTCTTACTCACAAAGTTCAAAAATTAACAGATCATCTTAAGATCCACCAAAAGGATTCTCACTCAAGACGTGGTCTTTTAAATATGATTTCAAAAAGAAGAAGACTCTTCAACTTCTTAATGAGAATGGACAAAGTACGGGGCGAGGAAATAGGAAAGAAAGTAGGAATGTCGGCATAAAAGTTTATCCACATAATATACGAATAACGTCCTCAATAAAATGAAAAAATCATCAAAAATTATACAACTTAACGAATCTCAGATCGTACTCGAAACAGGAGTTCTTGCAGGACAAGCATCAGCAGCTGTAACCGCTCGCATGGGCGACACTATGGTTATTGCAACCGTTGTGATGGGTCGAAATGACTCAACTCTTGGATATTTTCCGCTTTCAGTTGAGTATGTTGAGAGGCTCTATGCTGGCGGCCGCATCAAGGGTAGCCGTTGGGTAAAGCGTGAAGGAAGACCTTCAGACGAAGCTGTCCTTGCAGCCCGCATGATTGATCGCTCGATTCGCCCTCTCTTTCCAAAAGAACTTCATAAAGATGTTCAGGTTGTAATTACCGTTCTTTCAGTTGATGGAGAAAATAAGCCAGATATACTCGGAGCAGTTGCGGTTTCAGCAGCGCTCTCAATCTCAAAAATCCCATGGAATGGACCTATTGGTACATCGCGCGTAGGTCTTATCAGAAAAGACAACGAGGAAGAATTGGTTGTAAATCCTTTGGCAACTGAGGAGGCCTTTATGGATCTTGATCTTATTGTTTCTTCACGCGATAACCGATCAGTTATGATCGAAGCCGGTGCAAAGCAAGTTGAGGAGAGCAAAGTTGACAATGGAATCAAACTTGCCAAGGAAGCGAACGCAAAGATTGAGGCAGCAATTAACGAATGGGTTAAGGAAATTGGTGATAAAAAGGTACAAGTCGTAAAAGACGAGAAAAAAGAAGAAGTCATCATGCTTGTTGAAAAATCATACAAGCACAAAATGACAGAGCTTATAGAAAAAGGTGTTGATCGCGAAGTTGGAGTGGAACTACAGACTATTATTGATGAAATATACGAGCTCGAAAAAGAGAATGTTGACGACAAAGGCAAAATTGCTGGTGCAGTTGATTATGTCTTCAAAAAGACTGTTCGCGAAGAGATAATGCACAAGAAAAGGCGACCAGATGGACGAAAAATTGATGAAATTCGTCCGATTTCGGCGCAAGTCGGTGTTCTACCAAGAACTCATGGGTCAGCTATATTTACGAGAGGTGAGACTCAGGCCTTAACTATTGCAACACTCGGTCCATCTTCGATGGAGCAGTTGATTGAAAGCCCTGAAGGTGAGACTGCAAAGCGCTATATGCATCACTATTCATTCCCTCCTTATTCTGTTGGAGAGACTGGCCGCATGGGATCACCAAATAGACGTGAAATTGGTCACGGTGCACTTGCCGAGCGCGCAATTGAAGCAGTTATTCCTGATGCTTCTGTTTTCCCATACGCAATTCGTGTAGTTTCAGAGATTATGTCTTCAAATGGTTCGACATCTCAGGCAGCTGTTTGTGGATCGACACTATCACTTCTTGACGCTGGAGTTCCGCTTATCGCACCTGTTGCAGGTATTGCTATCGGTCTTATGACCGAGGGTGAAAAATTCATCGTCTTGACAGATATCATCGGACTTGAGGATTTCTCAGGCGATATGGACTTTAAAGTTGCAGGTACAACAAAGGGTATAACAGCAATTCAGCTCGACGTCAAAATTGCAGGTCTAACTGATGAAATAGTTACGGAAACACTTGAAAAAGCACGCGTTGCACGTCTTCAAGTACTTGAAAAGATGGAGGTTGTTATTCCAAGTGCTCGCGAGGATGTCTCAAAATACGCTCCGAAGATTAAGACTGTTAAGATTAACCCAGAAAAAATCGGTGAAGTCATTGGTTCAGGCGGAAAAACAATTCGCAATATATCAGCAACAACTGGTGCGACAGTTGACGTCGCAGAGGATGGAACGGTTTCAATTTCAGCAGTTGATGAAGCAGCAGTTGAAAAAGCAGCAGAATGGGTTGACCTTATAACTCGCGAACTCAAGCGTGGAGAAGTTTTTGAAGGGACAGTCAAAAGAATTGTTACATTCGGTGCTTTTGTTGAAATAGTTCCTGGAAAAGAAGGCTTGGTACACGTTTCTGAGATGTCGACAGAGTATGTAAAAGATCCACAGGATGTTGTTGAAATTGGCCAAAAAGTAAAAGTAAATGTTCGCGAAGTAGATGAGCATGGCCGTATTAATCTTTCAATGATTTTTGGCGAAAGGCCAGAAAGACCAGAAGGTGGACAGGGAGGTCAAAGCGAGGGTGGCAGTGGTGGACGCGGAGATCGTGGAGATCGTCCATCAAGAGGCGGATATTCACGTGGTGGTGGAAATTTTGGGAGACGTGACGACAACCGTTCAGGTGGACGCGGAGGACGACAAGCATTTAGACGAGGTTCCAGGAATTCAGGTCCAGCCCCTTTTGATTCGATGCGCCCCGGTGACCGCAATAGACGATAAAAAATAAATAGTGTATAAAGAGATAAATGTTATTATCTCTCCTCAGGAAGTATTATTCTCATTTATTGTTTTTGATTTCTGTACTCGTTCTCTCAAGAGTTCTTCTTCTTAATTTCTACCCTGATTTTTCAAATTATTATTACGGTGCAAAGCTCGCTTTTTCCGGAGGTAATCCGTACATGGGAGATTACCATTTTTTCTCACAATATCTGTATCCCCCAATATTTACGATTCTTTTTTTCCCTTTTACTTTTTTCACGTTTCAAATAGCTGAAAAGATATGGACAGTTCTTTCGTTGTCTGCATTTTTTGTCACAATTTATTTAATATTCAAACTTTTAAAAGAGGATATTTTTAAAACTCAGAATTTACTATTGTTTGGAATAATATTGCTAACTTTTTTTCCAACAAAATTTACTCTAGGAATGGGGCAGGCAAATATGTTTATTTTCTTGTTATTTGCTTTATCAATTTACAGCTATCACCTAGATCGTAAAACAATATCTGGGTTCTTCCTTGCTTTCTCAATTTTGTTAAAAGTCTTTCCTGTTTTTTTAATTTTATTTTTCATCATCAACAAAAAGTGGAAAATTTTAGTGGCATTTGCAATTTTTAGTTGCGTTTTTTTAGCAGCCACTTATTTTATTGTCGGAGGAAATATCAATATCTATTTTGTAAAAAATGTACTTCCGAGTCTTCTTAGTGGATGGAAAACTGATTATTACAACCAAGCATTGACAGGATTCATAGGGCGGGCGACAAATAATTTACAAATTAGAATTTTTTTTAAGATTATACTGTCTGCTATTATTTTTTTAATAACTCTTTTTTCTTTTTTCAAAAAGACAAAAAGCGAACTAACGAATCTCAAAATTGGTATCGCAATTTCCGCATCTCTTCTTATTAATGCGTTTTCCTGGCAGCATCATTTTGTTTGGATACTATTTCCGCTATTTGCAACACTTTTTTATATAAAGAAGAATCATTTCCAAATATCGTCTTATGCCTTACTTCTTTTATCTTATATCTTAATCGCTTGGAATTTTCCAAATCCTGCAGGGATTCCAGTCATCTTAAGGTCTCATGTTTTTTATGGCGGACTGATTTTATGGGGTTTTGACATTTGTCTTGTTTGTAAGTCTGGTTTTAAAACTGCTAAATCTATTGAGAGGTGACTGTAATCGTTTGACTTACTCCAATATTTCCTGATGGGTCATAAGCTTTAGCCGATAAGCTATATGTTTTGTTTCTAGTCGATGGAACGTTCCAAATGGAAACATAAGGTGAGGAATTATCCGTCGACAAAAGCGATCCGTTTACATAAAATTCAACCTTTGTAACTTTTACATTATCGACTGCATTTGCGCGAATTATTTGTGAGGTTGAGTGTCTTACAGTCGAATTATTTTGCGGACTTGTAATTGATACAGTAGGAGAAATCGTATCGCCTGACGGGGGAGTGGGTGTTAAGGTTGGAGTTGGTGATGGTGTTGGGGTTTGAGAAAGAGTAGGAGTCGGAGTTGCGGACGGCGTTGGAGTGATTCCTGAATTTGTTCCAAATATTGAAAGTCCATTTAAAGATCCGAGACCTGTTGGGCCGTCATATCCGTTGCCTGCATGGCACATGATTGTTTTGCAAGTTCCATTTGACCCATTTGTTATATCTCGGAAGTTTGCCAAGTTATAATTTGCATATAAATAAGAAGCAGGATTTTGATATGTGTTTCCACTCAATGCGAATGTGCCAGCGACAATTGGTGATGCCAGACTTGTGCCTCCTACTATCCACCATCCGCGGCTTCCTTGATAGCTTGTTGAATCATAAACTGAAACTCCAGTATTTGGGTCTGCGTCTGCCGATAGATCAGCTATGCCACGTTTTGACGAACAACCTGTTAAGCTCCAATTTTGAATATTAGTTTGGAAACTCGATGCATTTTCATATGAAGAACATCCGCTTCCTGTTCCAGACCAGACATTTTCTGACGAATAATTATTGTCTTGAAAAAGAGATAGCGTAGTTCCTCCTACTGCTATTACTTGAGGATTTGCAGCAGGATAAGATGCACCGTATCCATCATCACCAGTTGAAGCTATAACGGCAATTCCTGGGTGATTGTAATAAGGATCGTACGCTGATTCACTCGACCATTCAGTTGCCCCGTAACTATTTGAAATAGAGGTTGCGCCGAGCGTTGCAGCCCGATTGACTGCTGTTCCAAGATCTGTGATAGATGCGGAATTTGCTTCGACGAGAAGTATTTTGCATGTTTGGCACATCATATGTGCGACTTCAACATCAAGTGACGTTTCAAGCGCCCAACTACTGTTTGATGGAGGAAGACTACTACCGCCATTTTGGTTTACGATACTCAGGCATCCATTTGCTCGAGTACAGAGTGGTAAGCCATAATTCTCGCTATACATATTTAAATCATTTTCAATAGTGGGCGCATTATATGCATCAACTATTCCAATAACTTGAGGACCAAATAATGAAGGTGTTGCGCATACTGATTGTACTGGCCCACCGGGTGTACAGGGCAGATTATATCCGTTATGAATTTGATCAGGTCCAAATCCTCCAGATGGTGTGCCCGATGCAAGCGGCTTTCCAGCAGAATCCGTAACGACTTGTATATGACAAGCTGCCTCACCGTTTTTAGGATTGTCGCAGGCGCGTCTAAAGTGACGAAGCGGTATTTCTCTTAATTTTCGTGGAGCCGAAGTAGCTTTTGATGGAGTAAGAATTGCGAATAATCCTACCAGTAATAAAGCAGATAATATCAACCCAAATCGCTTATAAGACATCTCTTAAAAATAGTTTAGCCCTACGCCGCCGCGCATGTCAAGCCAGTGCGCATCCGGTATTGAGTATCCAGTACAAAGTATTCAGTTTGTTGCGAGTTCACGTGTTAAAGAGTTAACGAGTTGATATTCGAGGAACTAGAACATAGGAAATAGTACTTAGTTATTTATTATGTAATTAGCTATGAACTGCGCACTAGGAACTATGTACTGAGAATTTGCGCGTGATACTTTTGATACTTCTGATAGCTTTAACTCACATGCTATACTTAATCCATGGATAATACTGCTCAAAAACCACCTGATCAAACATCTACAACGCTTACGACTCAGAATACAAATCAAGCGTCCACGCAAAATGCAGAGTCTGCAAAAGGGCGAGTATTTAATATTGATGACCAACTTACGAAGCTTGAAAACGCTATAAATTCTGCCTCACTTCCACAAGACCTTCATGATAAGGTTATTGCGATGCTTGATCGTCTAAAGATTATAAAAGGCGATTCTGGATTTTTTGTGGAGTATGACTCAATATCACGCTACATCGATTGGATTACAAATCTTCCCTGGAACAAAGCATCAGATGATATTCTTGACCTGAATCATGCAAAGCAAGTTCTGGATCACAACCATTATGGTCTTGAAGATGTTAAAGAAAAAGTTATGGAATATCTTTCTATTATGATTTTGAAAAAGAAAAAAAATATGGGAGCAGAAAGTTTTGCTCGTGCTCCTATCATTTCGCTTGTTGGACTTGTTGGAGTAGGTAAAACAACAATTGCGTATTCGATTGCAGAATCATTAGGGCGAAAGATTGAGCGCATTCCATTTGGAGGTATGGGATCTGCAGCTCAGCTTCGCGGTAAGACTCGTCTTTTTCCAGATGCAGAACCAGGCCTCATTGCAAAAGCTCTAAGACGCGCTGGCACCAACAATCCTGTCATTTTGCTAGATGAGATAGATCGTGTATCGGCTGAGGCACGCGCCGACATAATGGGAGTGCTAGTTGAGCTTTTGGATCCAAATCAAAATAAAGCGTTTTCCGACCATTTCATTGACTACCCATTCAATCTTCAGAGCGTTTTGTTTATTGCAACCTCCAACAATACTAAGGATATATCAACTGCAGTTCTTGATCGTCTCGAGATAATACAGATGCCTTCGTATACTGATGTTGAGAAAATAACTATCGCAAAAAATTATATGTTTCCAAGAGTTTTAGCCGATTCAGGAATGGCCGCAACTGATATTGTAATTGATGACAATGTTTGGGAAGATATCGTAAGGCCCTTAGGCTACGACTCCGGAATTAGAAGTCTTGAGCGTATAATACAGGGAGTAGTACGTAAAGTTGTTTTTTTTCAACTGCAGGGTAAAATTCCTGCAGGCCCATACAGGATTACGTCACAAAATGTAAAAAGTTTTGTGCCAGCCTGGTAAGGCTGAATGGGTATCAAGGGTACCAAGTGTACCACGAGTATCACGGGTGATTGGCTTGTGATACCTTTGATACCCCTGATACTTTTGATACTCTTATCTTATGGAGCAGCTATCATATATATCAATCGGTGGTGTTGGAGATGTCACCAAAAATATGTCCGCATATATATATGGGAATGAAATTCTCATTGTTGATTGTGGAATAGGGTTTGTTGATGATTCAATGCCTGGAGTCGATCTAACAATACCAAATATCTCCTATCTTAAACAGCAAATTTCGGCGGGCAAAAAAATTGTCGGGATGTTGCTCACTCACGGGCACGAAGATCATATTGGGGCACTTCCTTTTGTTCTTCCTCAGCTTCCTAAATTTCCAGTGTATGGATCAACTCTTACAGCCGCACTATCGAATGAAAAACTAAAAGAGTTCGGAGAGACAAATTTAGTGAAAACGGTTTCATTCGGCGACTCGATAAGTCTTGGATCATTTAATGTTTCATTTGCAAGGATAACCCACTCGATAATTGATGCTGCAAATATTTTTATTCGTACACCAATCGGAAATTTTTATCATGGGAGTGATTTTAAATTTGACTTTACTCCAGTTGACGGGAAACCGTCAGAAGTCAGAAAAATTGCTAAATGGGGTGAGGAGGGTATTTTGTGTACGTTGTCTGACTGTCTGGGTGCCGAGCGTCCAGGGCATTCAAGACCGGAGATAAATATCACGGAAAAATTTGACGAGGAATTTAGAAAAAGTAAGGGGAAGATTTTTATAACAACATATTCCTCAAACATTTCTAGGATGAATCAGGCGATTCAGGTCGCAAAAAAATACAACCGAAAAGTATGCTTTATTGGTCGTTCTTTTCTCAAGTCCCGCGACATAGGACGAAAATTAAAATATATGGACTTGCCAGCCAAAATGGAAGTTCGACCACAGGAAATTAAAAGACTTCCGCCATCAAGCGTCCTGATACTTCTTGCTGGGTCTCAAGCTCAGGTCGAATCAGGTCTCGTGAGAATAGCTGAGGATCAGGATCGAGATATTCGAATGAATAAAGGGGATACAGTTATATTTTCCGCTGATCCGATTCCAGGTAATGAGATCAACATCAACGCGCTTATCGACACTCTTTCCAAAAAAGAGGTTCATGTTGTCTACTCAAATATAACTGACGAATTCCATGTCTCAGGACACGGTGCACAAAATGACTTAAAGCTATTGGTTGCGCTTACCAATCCGAAATTCTTACTGCCAATTGGTGGTCAGTATAGGCATATGGTTGCATATCGAGAGATCATGAAGGACATGGGATACACGGATGACAAAGTAATTTTCGCAGATCAAGCGAAAGAAATCATCTTTACTCAAAATGGTTTTCGCGTTGGAAAATCTGTTGCCTCTCCTAACGTTTACGTTGACCAGATCTCGGGAACTGCGATTGAAAATTACGTCATTATGGACCGCCAAAAAATAGCTGAGGAGGGCGTGATAATTGTTATCACAGAGATAAATTCTCTTACTGGGCAACTCGTATCAGAGCCTGATGCAATACTTCGCGGAGTAAATAGTATCAATAAAGATAAATTTACAAAAATTTTAAACGACGAGCTTTTAAAAGTCTTTTCGAAAAAACAAGAAAAAGTTGCAAATTGGGGATTTTTCAGAAAAGTTATACAGCAAAAATCAGAACAAATTTTGTATGATGAAGGCCGCCAGCCTCTAGTCGTGCCTGTAGTCCTCGAATCCTAGATCTTCTAAATTGAAGTAGTATCTATCTGTAGTTTTTTTAGCCAGGCATTGTATTTTTTTTCCAAAAATGACTTTATTTCTTTGGGGTGTTTAACAAGTATTGGGTTAATTGCAATAGGCTTTGCGAAAGCAACTTTTATTGGTTTTAAAAGTCTTGAAGCATGTGGTATAAGTCTGAAATAGTCGAGATTGGATGTTCCAGAGATATAAACTTTTATTACGTAGACTTTTCTTTTTGATTTAACACCTTTCAGTAGGTGTCCGACACCCGAATACCATTTGGTAAAAGGATTTTTGTTAGGGTTCGGAAAAATAATAACGAGTCCTCCGCGGCTTAATTTTTTTGACGCGAGCGCAATGCTTTGAATGTTTTTTAAATGCTCTTCGTGTTCATTATAAACATGAATAGGTTGTAATCTCCTAAAGAACTTTTCTTTTATCTTTTCAGTTTTTTTGTCAATATGATGTTCAATATATACCGGTATCAAATGCTTATCAGCGTTAGGTGCAAGATTCATAAATCTTGAACTTATTACTATTGATGTATCAGGCCTTGATGGCAGAGAGGCAAGTATCGCTAGTATATCTATCTCGTGGGCATGATTTGCGACAATTAAAACTGGCTCATCTTTCAAAATTTTATGCACCTCTTCATCTATTCCATAAGTTAAAAATCTTGCACCAGATTTTTTAACTTTTTTGGACATTGCTCCATGAAGTCCAAACTTATCGATATCAGAGTTTATGCTCTGAACGATTGGTCGAATAACGGGGAATTTAACGAGCTGAAATTGCATAAATCCTTAAGGATAATATTATACTAACAAATTTCCGATTTAGCTGATTTACGTGCTTAAAAACTTTGAATTTTAGGCAAAAAATGTTATTCTTTATACACTCATGGCCAAACGTCGTCGCAAGTACAAAAAAAGGAGTCGCAGTGGAAAACTCAAGAACAATTCTATCTACATGCTTATTGCGGTGTTTTGCATTTTGGCAAGCGCAGGACTTTTTGCGTCGTATACAAGAAGCAGCGATATACTGACAAGTCTTAATGTCTACCTAGCTTCCTATTTCGGGTGGCTTTCATTTTTAGTTCCAATAGATCTTCTTTTGTTTGGACTTCTTATGACTCAAATGAAAGCGTCATTTACAAAACCAACTGTCTTTCTTGGTTTTTCGATTCTAACTGCGTCTTTACTTGGACTTTTTCAGTCAGGTCAAATAGGGCTTAAAATATATTCATTCTCTGATTCATTCTTTGGTTCTTTGTCTCTAATTATCTACGTTTTCGCAGCGTTAGTAGGTCTTATGGTATTTCTCAATCTTTCAATAACCCAATTATTTGAGATGTTTGGGGCAGTGGGCGCTGGTATTGGGTCAACTATTGCCGCAGCAGCTCCGCTTTTTAAAACAAAAAAATTTGCAGTTTCCGATATTCAGCAAATGAAAATAAAGGGAATAAAAGAGGAGCCTATGAAAGTTAGTGCGCCTCCACCTCCCGTTATAAATGATAAAAAGCCAGAACCCGTCTCAAGTAAAAAAGCCGATATGTCAGATCAAATCGTCGTTAATAAGCCGCTCGAGATGGGTGTATGGGAATATCCGCCTCTGTCGCTTCTTTCGGCTCATGCCGGGAAAAGAGACACGGGAGATGTTAAGAAAATCGCAAAAACGATTGAGGAAACGCTTCAAAGTTTTGGTGTTAAATCCCGCGTTTCTGAGGTAAATGTCGGTCCATCTGTTACGCAATATGCGCTCGAAATTGCGCAAGGTACAAAAATTTCAAAAGTGACAGCGCTTGCTAATGATCTTGCTTTATCAACTGAGGCTCCTGGAGGACAAATTAGGATTGAAGCGCCAATTCCAGGCCGGAATTTGGTCGGTATAGAAATTCCAAACAGGTCACTTGAGATCGTATCTCTCAAGACAATGCTTGAGTCGGACCAAATGCAAAAAGCAAAAACCAAAACTGCCGTTCCGCTTGGACTCGATGTCTCTGGAAATACTATAGTTGCCGATATCGCAAAAATGCCCCACGTCTTGATAGCTGGTACTACAGGTTCTGGTAAATCTGTTATTGTAAATTCGATTATTACATCGCTGCTTTTCCGTGCGTCTCCCTCGGAGGTTAAAATGATCATGATTGATCCGAAGCGTGTTGAACTGACGGGATATAACGACATTCCTCATTTGATGGCTCCAGTTGTTGTTGAGGCAAAGCAGGCGGTTTCCGCACTGAAGTGGGCAATGAAAGAGATGGATAGGCGCTATGTTCAGTTTCAGGAATCAGGTGTTAAAAATATCGATGGATTCAATGATCTTTCCGGATTTCAGGCTATGCCTTATATCATCATATTTATTGATGAATTGGCAGATCTTATGGCGCTTGCTGCTGTTGAGGTAGAGGATTCAATTGCTCGTATTGCGCAGATGGCTCGTGCAACCGGAATTCATTTAGTTCTTGCAACCCAGAGACCTTCCGTTGATGTTCTAACAGGTCTTATTAAGGCAAATGTTCCCTGTCGTATTTCTTTTAACGTTTCGTCAATGATTGATAGTAAGGTTATAATCGACCAGCCGGGTGCTGAAAAACTCTTGGGGCGAGGAGATATGCTTTATGTCCCGCCAGACCAAGCAAGACCAACTAGAATTCAAGGCACGTTTGTATCAGATCAAGATGTAAAAAGAGTTGTTAATTTCATCAAGTCACGCGGAATTCCTGTCCAATACACGACTGAAGTTACAGAACAAGCAGTCAGTCTCGGTAAAAAAGGATCAGCAGGTGGTATGGATGCAGGAGGTGGAGGAAAAGATGACGAATTGTTTGAGCAAGCAGTTAGAATTGTATGTGCATATGATAAAGCGTCCTCATCGCTTCTTCAGAGAAGGTTATCTATAGGTTTTAATAAAGCAGCAAGAATAATTGAGATGCTTGAAGAAGCCGGAGTCGTAGGTCCTGCCGACGGAGCAAAGCCCCGTGATGTTCTCATCCGCGACCCCGAAACCTATTTAGCTAATAGGCAGCAAACATAAAGTAAATAAATTTACAATTCATCAATAACCAATTTTCAAACCAAACTTTAATTAACAATTCTTAATTAATTAAACATTGAAAATTTCTCAATTGGTTTGATAACTGGAATTTGGTTATTGGTAATTAACTCATATGAGGAAAATTAGTGACACGCTTCGTGAAATACGAGAGAAAAAGGGTCTTAAATTATCGGATGTCGAACGAGAGACAAAAATAAAGAGAATTTATCTCGAAGAAATAGAGAAAGGTGACTTTGACAAGCTCCCATCCGAAAGTTATGCACTGGGGTTTGTAAAAAACTACGGCAAATATTTGGGATTGCCTGCAAGTCTTACAGTACCGCTTTTCCGCCGAGAATATAGCTCAAAAAAACATGTCCCGATCATTCCAGAATTTCGTAAAAAACAACACGTATTTAATAGAAGCGCAATATTTAGTCCGCGTGGAATCTTGATTATTGCAGTAGTTTTACTCGTTACAGGATATATTATTTTTCAATATAGTTCGCTTATTTTCGCACCCAATATTAATTTAGAATCTCCTCGCGACGGTCAGAGAGTTTCGGGAAATGTCGTTGAGGTGAAAGGAAAGACAGATCCATACGCGACTGTAACCATTAATAACTATGAAGTTTACGTTGGAATAGATGGATCATTTAGTAAATCAGTGTATGAATTTTCTGGAGATTCAAAAATAACAATAGTTGCCAAAAACCGCTTTGGCAAAACAAGTGAGAAGATTGTTGATGTGAAAGTCGACTAGAAATGGATATCACGGGTATCAAGAGTATCAGGAGCTAGAGATTACTGAATAATGAATAAAGAATAAAGATAATACGAAACTCGTTAACACGCAAAACCCGTTAACTCATTAACCAAACTACCACTTGCTACGCGCCACAAGCTACTTGCCCTTGCTATTACCTTCGTTTTCTGATAATTTATAAACATGATCGACCCTGTCCAGGCAGTTTTGCTTGTCGTGATTGTTTTACTGACTCTACTTCTTCTTGTACTTGGTGTGCAAGTCTTCTTCATACTTCGGGAGTTGAAGCAAACTCTTTTTCACGCGACAAAAATTCTTGAAAACACTGAGAATATCACAGAATCAGTATCTGAGCCTATGTCGTTTCTGTCAGGCCTTCTTTTTTCTTCAAAATCCCTTTCCACGATCTCAAAAATTTTAAAGCGTGTAAAGGAAAGTGATGGAGACGAATAAGCATGCTAAAAACGGAACCAACGCATTTCTGTGGGGCTTTATATTAGGCGCCATTTTTGCCTCTTTGCTTGTTACAAAAAAGGGTAGAAGGATTCTCAAAGAAATTACCGGTCTTGGCCTTGAAATGGTCGAGGACTTTATTGAGGAGAAAAAACATACTCAAAAAGTCAAGCCTCCTGTCACGATTCTTGACGAAGAAGATGAAATTCAGGCAGCTGAGGATATAAAATCTGAAATTGTTGAGGAAGATGTTATTGATGAGAAAATTGACGAAGCAGAGCCTGATGAGCCAGTTAAAGAAGTGACTGCCACAAAAAGTTCCAGCTCTAAAAAACGCCTATTTAGAGGGATTAAGAAGAAGTAACTCTGTGCCCTAATTTTCCCGAATGCCCCGAATGACTCTCGAATAGTACTATGATTAACGAACGCTTGTGTTTATCTAAAGAATATTATTCAAACCGGGCATTCGGGTTTATTCGATTGTATTCGGGTAAATTGGGGAAGCGTGTTCAATTGCAATTCTATAGGCTCGCATGAGAGCATTCATGATGCTATAATACGATCACGCATGAAAAAAGTCGTAGTTATAGGTGGTGGAACGGGTACCTATACTGTCCTTTCGTCGCTTCATAATAAGGGTTATGATCTAACAGCCCTTTTAACGATGGTTGATGATGGAGGCTCCAACAAGGTTCTCCGCGACGAATTTGGTCTTCTTCCCACGTCGGGTGTTAGGCTTGCTTTGGCAGCTCTTTCTTCAAAGCCATCTCTTCTTCGTGAGCTTTTCATGTATCGTTATAACAAAGGTCAGGGAATTTCTGGAATGACGTTTGGTAATCTTTTTCTAGCAGCCGTTACGGATATTGTTGGGTCACAAGAGAAAGCGATTGAGCAGACGTCAGAAATTTTAAAGGTTAAGGGTCGTATTCTTCCGATATCTCATGAAGATGTGAGACTTGTAGCGCATTACGAAGACGGCTCAGAAGTAGTAGGGGAGCATCTTATTGATGAGCCAGAACATGATGGAAAGCTCAAAATCACAAAGCTTTTTACAAGACCTGACGCTACTGTGACTGAGAAGGCACGTGAAGCAATTCTTGAAGCTGACACAATTATTCTTGGTCCCGGTGATTTCTATACCAATACTGTGGCAAATCTTGTTATTAATGGAGTGGTTGATGCTCTCAATGCATCGGGTGGCAAAATTGTATTTGTTATGAATCTCATGACAAAATATGGAGAGGCGTACAACTATACTGCGTCACAATATCTCGAGGATCTGAAGCAATACATGCCTATTGATAGAATAAATATTGTTCTCATAAACAATGATACTAAATTCCCCGCGAGTACTATTGAAAAGTATAAAGACGAATTCTCAATTCCTGTAGTTGATGATCTTGATTCATATAAAGATTTGCCGCCTGCCATGAAAGTTATAAGAGCTCCAATTTTGTTTAGAAAAGAGATAGAGGCACAGCAGGGAGATATAGTTAAAAGAAGCATGATTCGACACGACCCGAAGCGACTTGCAAAAGTGTTTGGAGAGATTATTGGAGAGTAAAACCACGCCGTCCTGAACTTGATTCAGGACCTAGACGAGATTCTGAAACAAGTTCAGAATGACAATTGCGATATGGACAAGAAACAAAAGGCTGAAAAGATAAGTGCTCAATTAAAAAAACTTTTTCCTCACGCCAAAACACCACTTAATCATAGTAATCCGTGGGAGTTATATGTTGCTGTAGCACTTTCGGCTCAACAGACAGACGTTGGTGTGAATAAAGTTACTGAGTCGTTGTTTAAGAAATATAAAAAGCTTGAAGACTATCGAACAGCATCGCTTGAAGAATTTGACACTGATATTAAGAGTATAAATTTTCATAAAGGAAAATCAAAAGCTATCAAAAATGCAGCAGATATTGTTGCGGAAAAATACAAAGGAAAAATGCCTGAGACGATGGAGGAATTATTAGAGCTTCCTTTTATCGGTCGCAAAACTGCAAACGTAATTTTGCAAGAAGCCTTTGGTAAATCAGAAGGTGTAGTAGTTGATACTCACGTTAAGCGTTTATCAAATCTATTTGGTCTTTCAAAAAATTCAGATCCTGTAAAAATTGAAAAAGATCTTATGGAAATTGTTCCACAAAAAGACTGGCGAGAATTTGGCTTGGGACTTATTTGGTATGGTAGAACTTATTGTAAAGCTTCATGTAAACACGCAGATTGCCCTCTAAGAGAATTTATTGTAATGTAAGCATATGGCGGAAGATACTTCATCTATAGAGATAAATGATGGAACACCAGTTTTTTCTCCTGGAGATAGGGTTGCAAATAAGAAAGGAATGATAGGAACAGTTAATGGGTTCGAAAGAAGAGGCGAAGATGACTATATAGTCGTTGATATGGGTGCATTTATCAGTAAGTTTCCAGCCGCAAGATTTCAGGATAATTTTAGAAAAGCAAAAGAAGAAGAAAAGATTAAAAAACAAAGACTTATAGATAGAAGAATAAAAGGTATCATCGACGAAATGAGAAGTAGTGGAGATGGTGGTGTTTTCTCTTCTAGGGTTGATAGTATTGCTGAACCAGAAGAATTAAGTAGGGGACTGGAAGAGATAATAAAAGAATCTATTGATATGGACTTTTTATTCCGCGGTGATTTGAGACGTCCAGAGGGAGACGGGGGAATGTTTACAACAGGATTTAAGGCAATGCAGGATCCAGACAACGCGGATACGGACGTAATTTATAATACTCCATTTTTAGATATAGCAGTACGTTATCCAGAGGAGATTAATATACCCAATAATACTATCAGTCGATTTGTTTATATTATCGATCCTTATAGTATTGTTGATGTTGGGAGTAAGGCATTTAAACAAGTAGATGAGGAGGAAATTACAATACCCGATATACCTGCTGAAAACATCAAATATGCAATTGAATATGATATGAATATAAATCTTAAGAAAGTACACACGAATCCCTCTTATGCTTATTAAAGCTTCGTGTAAACAACAGATTGCCCACTCCGAGAATTCATAGCGTAGTCCCCAGGTTATCTCCTGTATAAAGTATTCTGTAGTAAGTATTAAGCAAAGCTACGAGTTAACGAGTTTTATCGGTCAATTGTCAGCCCCGATTCAATCGGGGTCAATGGTCAATTGTCAAATGTAAATTGGAAATCAGCTCGTGATACTCTTGATACTCCTGATACCCTTGATACTCTACTTCTCCGAACTCGGCTTGAACCACATATAGTATACTGTCGGTACGAAGAAAAGCATTATAAATATTGAGAATGAGAGACCCGCGACAATTGCTCCACCGAGTCCGCGCCAGAGAGGGTTTGAAATTGTTATTGGTACGAGTCCGACGATAGTAGTAAATGATCCCAAGAATATTGGTTCAAGTCTGGCTGCTGCAGCATCGGCGATAGAAGTTGAGAAAGGAAGTCCTGATTTTCTATTTAGATTAATTCTATCGACTAGGACCATCGCATGAGTTACGACAATTCCAAAAAGTGAAAGAATTCCAATGAGAGCTGGGAATGAAAGCGGAGTTCCAGTAAGTGCAAAAATTACAAATACACCGGAAACAGCAATTGGAATAATAAGCATTACAAGGAGAGCTTGTCTATACGATGTAAACTGTATGACCATTGTTCCGAAGATTAATATCCCTGCCAAAAGCATGGCTTGTAGAATTGACTGAACCGACTTATTATTCTCATCATTTACTCCGCCTGTTTGCCATGTGTAGTCATCCGGAAGACCTAGTTTCGTATTCGCAAAATCTTCAAGTTTTTTATTTATCGTCGTTACAGAATATCCAGCCGAAACACCAGCTGAAATTGTTATTGTCCTCTTGTTATTATGTCTTGTGATTTGGGTAGGATTGGTTTTTAGGGCGAACTGTCCCAGATCAGAAAGCGGGATAACTGCTCCCTGCTGGTTTGTAATGTTTATTGCGCCTAGTTCTTCAGGACTTGCATTTACTCCATTTTGTCTTAGGACAATATCTTCTGAATCAGTCGAATTGTTAAATTTAACGGTGTCAATTTTATTTCCACTGATATATGTTCTTAATGTAAAACCTACGGTATCAATTGTCAGACCGTTTTGGGATATTTTTGCAAAATCTGGAACGAAAGTTATCTTGCTAACTCCAGGTTTTATCGATTTATTTACGTTAACAACGCCTGACTGTTTGTTAAGAAATGCAGATATCTGGTCAGCATAGCCATCAAGTTTTTGCAAGTCATCTCCTAGAATTTGTATTTGTACATCAGCGCCAGCAGGTGGTCCACCGCTTTCTTCAACAACCGCAATTTTGCCTTTGGTGTAAGACTTAAATTTTTCGCGTAACGCGGTTGCCATGTCAATTGATGTGATCTTTTGTTTATCAGGATCCGGTAGGTCGAGTGTTACCTGTAGTATGTTGTTTCCCGAAACGAAACTATTTCCCGTCTCGTCAATTGCTGATCCAACTTGGGATGTAACATGATTTACGCCATTCGTTTTTCTGAGTAAGTTAGCCAAGTCCAGTGCTTCTCTATTGGTAGTTTCTATTTTTGTTCCAGCCGGAAGTTCCTCTGTTACATATAATATGTTTGCATTTTCTTTCGGAAAAAACTCATTCACAACAAAACCTGTTGGAACTAGAAGATATGCAAAGACTGTGAAGATTATGATGGCAGCAATAACTTTTCTTCTCGAGTTTTTATTTTCCAGTATTCTTGAGATGATTCCTTTATATCGTTCTCCGATTATTTCAAGATCGATTATTCCGCGATTTAGGAACTGGTTAAAGAATTGAGACACTCTTTTTCTATTCGATGGTTGAATTCTTTCAGCAATCTTCTCCGCTATTCGATATCTGATCTTAAATGTCACAAAAATAAATGCGAGATACAGAATAAGTATTAGCCCACCAAAAGCATTTCCTGATGTAAATGGAGAAATAAGCATTATTAGAAAAATAACTCCAAGTGCCACAAGGAGAAGTTTTACTCTTTTAGGCATTTTCAAGTGAAGTGTAACCATCATAAGAGGAAGAGTTATAAGAACGGCAATTGTTGTTGAAGAGTATAGAGTAGCGGCTACAACAATAGGAATTGTTTTGATAAATTCACCAATTATTCCTGTTGCAAGAAGTAGTGGAATAAATGCCCATACGGTTGTAATTGTCGTGCTCCAAATCGGAACAATAAAGTCTCGCCATACAAGAAGTCCCGCTTCCTGAGGTGTGAACTTTTTGGTTTTGTAATAGGAGGTTATTCCAGTAATAATAACGATTGAGTCATCAACGAGTAGCCCAAGCGATAAAAGTAGTGAAAATAGCGACAAAAAGTTTATTGATAGTCCCGCATAATACATAACTGTAAATGCAGATAAAAATGTTAGCGGAATGGTTATCGAAACAATTAAGGCTTGTCTAACTCCCAAGAAAACAAGAAAAGTTATAAATACCAAGATAATTGTACTGATAAAATTGGATATTAGGTCGTTAAATTGCTTGTTAACTTCGGTTGCAGTATCTTGAACATTTACCACCTGAAAAACATTTTGGTAAGAAGAGATTGTTTGGTTTGTTATTTTTTTTGCATCCGCAGCTGCGTCTGTTATATCAGCGCTTTTGGTTTTAAAAACAGAAAACGTCACAACTTTTTGCGCTGAAAAATTGGAATCCGCATAGTACGCTTGTTGAGCATTAGGTGCAGTTTTTTCTGAGACTGTCGCAATATCTCCAAGTTTTAAAATTTCTCCCGAGAGATTGATATTTAAGTTTCTTATATCAGCCGCAGATGTTATTGGTGCATCAATTCCGATTGGAAAAGAAGAATTTTCCGTATCGACATCCCCCGCAGGATATGACTTCAAAGCCGCTTTAACAGCAGAAGCAATTTGCATGGGATTGGCATTGTAGTTGGAGAGGGTATCTTGTTTTAACAATATTTGAAATTCTTGTTTATCGATTCCTGAGATATCAACGTGATCTATATTTGAGTTTGATTTAAGTTTGTCTTGAAGCGAAGTTGCAAAACGGGATAAGGTTGCAGGATCAGCATTTGTTTTTATTGCAAATATCCATACGGGTTGATTTTCAATATCAAAGGTTTGGATAGTGGGTGCTGTCGCATCTGTAGGCAGCGTCGTAACACTATCAAGAGCTGATTTAACATCCTGCTTTGCTTTTTCTGAGTCTGTTCCAGATGTAAATTGGATAGTAATATTTGAGACCGATTCACTCGAAGTGGAGTCAATATCAGTTTTGTTGGGCAGTCCGTTTAGACCATCTTCTATCGGTATCGTTACCAATGATTCAATATCATTTGGACCAGCTCCAGGAAGAACAGTAGTTACTGAGACAATAGGAATTTTAATTTCTGGATTGAGTCTTTTTGGAAGTCTCAAAAAACTTGATGTTCCAACTACAAATAGAAACAACACAAACAAAATAACAAGCCGTATATTGTTTAGATATTTGGCTTTAAAAGAATCTCGAAGTTTTGGGTCAAATTTTAAATTTGACAGATAAGATTTGATTGCCATTATTCAGTTTTGAGGGGGTCACCATTTAGTACGTTTCTTGATACAACTATTTCATCGCCGCGCGACAATCCGTGTTCAACTTCTACGTACTGTCCAAAAACTGTCCCAAGAGTAACATTTTTGCTTTTTGCATGTCCGTGATCATTCACGAAAACATAAGAATTATTCTGAGTTTGATAAACCGAATCAAGAGGTATAAACGGTGAAATTTCAGATGTATTTGCATATCCAACAGGTATATCAACATCTACAAACCCTTGATCTGATAGATCGTTTTGGTAAGCAGCATCCATTGTAAAAATTACCGCATACAAAGATCCATCGGTTGCTTCATTTGAAATATATGAAGGATTTTCACTAATCGTTTTCTTGTCGGTTATGTGAATTTGACTGGTTTCAAGTTTTGAAACTGTTTTTGCAGTTTTTGCAGGCAATTTCGCAACTATCTTAAAGTCTCCAGCTCCGTGTATCAGTACAAGAGGTGTGCCTGAAGTTACATTTTGTCCAGCTGTTACATAAATTCGCTCAACCACTCCAGCAAACGGTGCAACGGGATACATAGCTGCCTCAGCAACCTGGGCTATAGAAAGATTTATTTTACTTGCCTCAAGTGATAGGTCGAGAGTTTTTTCTTGAATATTGAGTTGCTCGATTGTCTCGTCGTGTGTAATTGTCGCAAGTTGATACGGCGGATTTGCTTGATCAGCTTGATATCCTGTCTGATGAAGTGTTGCATCAGCTTGGGCAATAGCTGCTTGGAATTGACTTATTTGTTCTTTTGTTGAGAGTATCATCTGGTCATTAACCCCACCCGTATTAGTGTTTTCTAAATTCTGTAGATTGGTATTTAGGGTTGATAGTATATCGTTATCAAGATTTACCAAAACTTGCGTATCAGTTACAGAAACGTTTGCAATATCTCGCATTTTGTCTTCATTAGTCCTGTTTTCATCTGCTGCTTGTCGTTGTTTTTGTATGATATCTTTTTGAGCATCATACGTATCTTGAACATTCTGATATTGGTTTTGGGCCAATTGTCTTTGAAGACTTGCCATATTTCCACCACTATAATTTGATGCTAAGGAGACCAATGGTGTGCCTTGTTCAACAGTTTGACCCTCAACTACATTAATTTGAGATACGACTCCGCCTGATAGAGCTTCTATTTTTGCGACTTGCGATTTTTCAACCTGTGCTTGAACATGGATTCTTGGAGCAGTACCTATTCTATAGACTTCAACTGTTTTTATAGGGGGTGTGATTTTCTCAGCAGCTTTTGGCTTTCTTATTATGCTTCCGACGATAATTAAAAGAAGAATAACGCCAAGTAGTGTAAAAAATACTGTAAATGGTTTTTTCTCAATTGTTTTATTTGCCTGGCTAACTAAAGATTTATATCTATCCTTTAGTTTAGCTGAACGTACACGTTGAAATATCAAACTGATTGTTCTGAAAAGATTTGATTTAACCGAATTAAATAAGTTAGGTTTTTTTCTGGCCATGGCGATTTTATTTTTCCCATGGGCAGAGGAAGATATAGCCTATAATTATATAAATATTACGCTCAATTGTCAATCAGATTAGATGCTAGTGATTAGGATTAAAAGATTAAAGTGATTAGTTAATTTTCTTAATCACTAACTACTTTAGTCTTAATCACTAAAAAACAATTGCTTAATACTTACTACTTTCTACCAAATGCCCATTACTCCGATGGCACATGTTATAATGATGAGGCTATGACGGCCAAAGA
This sequence comes from Patescibacteria group bacterium, assembly GCA_035549295.1. GTDB lineage: Bacteria > Patescibacteriota > Microgenomatia > Levybacterales > GWA1-39-11 > GWA1-39-11. Next base: position 57,328 of record DASZRG010000043.1, on the reverse strand, counting down.
AATAATCAACAAATATATACAGTTTTTTGAACAACGTGGACATATTATGATTCAAAATTCGTCTCTTGTTCCACTCAATGATCCAACTACATTGTTTACCTCCTCAGGTATGCAGCCACTCGTTCCATATCTCCTGGGCGAAACTCACCCTCAAGGATCAAGGCTTGTTAATGTTCAGAACTGTTTTCGTGCGCAAGATATAGATGAAGTAGGAGACAATCGCCACACAACATTTTTTAGAATGCTTGGTAACTGGTCACTCGGTGATTATTTCAAAACAGACCAAATTCCATGGTTTTTTGAATTCTTAACCCGCGAGTTAAACATTGATCCAAAAAAACTTTACGTAACAGTATTTAAAGGCTTTGAAGACTTAGAGCTGGATCATGAGGCAGAATCAATTTGGGAAGGTTTGTTTGAATCATCAGGTATTGATTCCAGGTCTCATATTTCATATTACGGAGCTGAGAAAAATTGGTGGTCTAGATCTGGAACTCCTGACAAGATGCCAGCAGGTGAACCGGGTGGACCAAGCACTGAAGTATTTTACGATTTCGGGGAAAATTTGAGAATTCATGAACAAAGTAAATTTGCAGATGAAAACTGTCATCCAAATTGCGACTGTGGAAGATTTATTGAAATTGGGAATAGTGTTTTTATGGCTTATAAAAAGCAAGAAGATGGCCGACTTGCGCCACTTTCCAAACCAAACGTTGATTTTGGCGGAGGACTTGAGCGCCTTTTGATGGCAATTGAAAACCAGCAGGATGTCTTCAGAACGTCTTTATTCTCTCCAATTATTTCAACAATTGAAAATGTTACTGCAAAAAAGTATGAAGCAAATTCGCGAGAGATGAGAATCGTCCTTGATCATATGCTTGCTTCAGTATTTATTACAGCAGATGGTGTTATCCCTTCAAATAAAGAACAAGGATATGTCTTGAGACGGTTTCTTCGTCGTGGATTTGATAATTTTTATGCTCTTGGGGGTGAATCAATAGTTGAGGTATTAGATAGAATTGTCGATCAGTATAAGGTAACAGACGAAAAGCTTTTAGAGAGATATGAGCATATAAAAAATACCATCCTTGAAGAAGATCAAAAATACAGAAACACTTTAAGAGAAGCGAAACGTTTTATAGCTAAAAAGTATAAAAAAATTGGCGATGAATTGCTGGGCGTAACTGAGATATCAGCTGATGATGCGTTTATTTTATATACCACTCATGGTTTATCTCCGACACAAATAAAAAGTCTTGGATACACTTTTGATCTACAAGCGTTTGCGACAAAAATGGAAGAGCATTCTAAAAATTCAAGGACTGCATCAGCCGGGAAGTTCAAGGGTGGTCTTGCAGATCACAGTGAAAAGACGATTATGGGACATACTGCGACTCATCTCATGCATCAGGCAATACGCGATATTCTGGGAGACGAGGTTCATCAGACGGGTTCAAATATCACATCAGAGAGAGTCAGATTTGATTTCAATTTTGATCGTAAATTAACTGATGAAGAGATAAAAAAAATCGAGACAATTGTAAATGAAAAAATTAACGAAAATTTACCTGTACATTTTGAAATTTTGCCTATCGAAGAGGCAAAAAAAATCGGTGCAATTGGCCTATTCGAGGATAAATATGCAAAAGATGTAAAAGTTTATTTTATTGGAGGTTCAAATCCTTATTCAAAAACACATAAGAGAGGTCAAAAGGACGCTGTCTATTCGATCGAGTTTTGCGGGGGGCCTCATGTTGATTTTACAGGCATACTAAAAGAGTTTAAAATATTAAAAGAGGAAAGCCTAGGGAAGAGTAACCGTCGCATTTACGCAACGGTTGCCTAGTAAGGGTATCAAGGGCGATTCCAATCGTTTAAAGTTATTTGGTAACGATACCCGTATCGGTTAAGTCTTTACGTTTAACGTAACCCAAAAACGAAACGGGCATCGTAACCGACTAACTAATAACTGGAGACTTCTAGTTACTATTCTCTAGTATCTAGTTACTCGTAGTCTGATAGTAATCAAATATGCAGCTGCCTTTTTTAAAGAACAAAAAAGTAGAAAAAAATTATTTTCTATCACTTTTAATTAAGCCGAATAAGGTTGGGGCAATTCTTTTTGAAGAGCATGGTGATAAGCTTTTTATTCTTGCAAGCCACGAAGATCACCTCGAAACAGACATTGATGAAATATCCTCCGAAGAACTTCTCAAAGCGGCCGATCGCTCAATTAGCTTCCTGGAATCAAGTCTTCCGGAAGGCGCAACAGTTGATAAAACAATTTTTTCTCTTCCATATGATTGGATTGTTGAGAATAAAATAAAACCTGATTATCTTGATCGTCTCAAAACTGTTTGTAAGTCTCTTGGTCTAACTCCGATAGGATATCTCACATCTATTGAGGCGATTGTTCATTTCATTGAGAAAAAAGAAGGAGCTCCAGTATCTGCAATGTTCATTGAAGTTACAAAAAATCACGTATTTGCCTACCTGGTTCGCGCAGGCAAAATTTTGGAAGCGCAATCAAGTTCTGTAAGTGAGGGTGTAATTGAAACGGCGGAAGAGCTATTCAAAAAGATGGATAGTGTTGACGTACTTCCCGCAAAACTCGTTCTTCTTGATTATGACAATGCTGCACAAATGCAGCAGGAATTTATTTCTCATAAATGGCCACAATCAATTCCATTTCTTCATGTTCCTCAGGTTGTTGTTCTCGAGAAAGGCGTTGAGAACGAGGCAACTATAAATGGAGTTGCAACGCAAATGGAGCTTGAGGTTTTGTCTGACGTGAGAACGAACAGCGGAGCTTTAGTCGACGATGAGGAAGTTATCCTTGATACGGCAACTTCTGAGGAGTTTGGATTTCTGAAAGAAAAAGATATTGCGATTGAGGCGGCACCTGAGATGGATGAAAAAGAAGACGCTTTTGAAGAGTCACTTAAAAACACTGAAAAATCAGACGTTGCAAAAGTGGGCGATTTTGCAGGTTTTGAAGAAGAACCAAACGTTAAATACTTCAAAGAAACAGACGAGGATTATGAGCCAGACGAGGAAGCTGCTGATGAGAAGAAGGCACTTCTTCCCGTACCGATTGATGTTTCGGCTGTTCTGTCTAAACTAAAGGGTCTTAAAATTCCAAGTATTCCTACGGTTCCATCGGTCTCGGGCGGTAACTTCATCAAATCAAAAGGGATATTTTTTGCTGTCGGAGCAATAATTTTAATCGCAGGATTTTTGTATTTTTATTATAACGTTCTTCTCCAATCGCAAATTATAATATTTGCTGATAAAAAGGCAGTTGATAAGTCGGTCCCGATTTCATTTTCAAAAGATCCGACGGGAGATAACGAGATCAAAATGTCTGTTTCAACAGAAGAAGTGAAGGGAGATGAGAGTAAAAATGCGACAGGTAAAAAAGAGACAGGAGATAAGGCAACTGGGTCAGTTACTATTTACAACAAAACAGAAGACAGTAAAACTTTTCTTGATGGTTCAACTATTGTCGGGCCCAATGGCTTGGAGTTCCAGTTGCAAGATGACGTTAATATAGCCTCAACTTCATCGTTTTCAACGACCCTTTCATCAGCATCGGTAAAAGTTCAAGCTTCCAAATTTGGTAAAGAGTACAATTTACCATCTGCTTCGAATTTTACAGTAAAAGGTGTCTCATCATCTGATGTTATAGCGAAAAATTCAGATGCAATAACTGGTGGAACGAGTAAAACAACAACAGTTGTTTCGGACACAGATCTAAAAGACTTATTAACTCTTGTGACGCAAAAACTCGAAGGTGATGCGGTTTCAAAAGCCCAAAGTTCTGACTCAAGTGAGGTAACGTTTCCCCAAGCTCTTTCATCAGAAGTAAAGGACAAGTCGTATACTAAAAAATCTGGAGATGAAGCCGGAACCGTTGGTTTGACAGCAACAATTGACTATAACGTTGGAACATATAGCAAGTCTGATCTTGATGACTATGTCCAAAAACTTTCTAAAAATGACGTTCCTGGGTCCTATGTATTTCAAACCCAGAATTCAAAAATAGATATTACAGACGTTAAGCCAGGATCGAATGGAGATTCTGCTTCGGCAACTCTCAAAATAAATGCTGTTTTCTCGCCTCAAATCGATACGGCAAAATTAATTAGCGATGTTCGTGGCAAAAGCGTCAATGATGCAGATAAAAAATTGCGAGATATGACGGGTGTGACAGATGTTGTCATCTCATTCAAAAACAAAATTCCTGGTCTTCCCGCGATGCTTTCTGCCAACCCAAAGAATATAAGTGTTGAAATTAGAAACTAATGCCCGAATACTACGAAAAAAATGAACGAGTAGACAAAAAAATCTACAAAAAAATCGCCGGAGTAATATTAATAACTATTGGACTTGGAATATTTCTTTACTTTTTATTTCCAGTTATCGCTTATCAGGTTTTTCTGGGTGACTATATTCAAACCAATCTTGAAGTTCCGATACCCAAGTACATGGTTTTAAATGGAGGGATGGACTTTGGAGGACTTATTAGTCAGGGAATATCGTCTTTAACGTCTGATTATAATGATGCAAGAAATTGGTACCCGAGTCTTCCATCAAATACAGTTAAACACTCAAAGGTGGATTCATATCTCCTATCTATTCCAAAACTAGGGATAGATAACGCTACAGTTTCAACACGTGACTATGATCTCGATCATCATCTTGTTCAGTACCTCGGTACTGCCATTCCGGGTCAGAATGGAACAGCCGTGATATTTGGACATTCGACTATTCCTGCTTGGTTTGACCAAAAAAATTATAAAACTATCTTCGCTACACTTCACACTATAAAAGTTGGGGATGAAATAAACATTACTGTTCAAGGTACACAGTTTAAATACAAAATATTTTCAATAGTAATTACTTCACCAGATGATACCAACATACTATCTCAAAGTTTTGATCATTCATATATAACTTTGGTTACATGTACACCACCTGGAACAATTTGGAAAAGACTTATAATACACGCTTCACTTGAAACACTTAACGCATCAACGTAAACTTAATCTATGCAAGACGATCAAAATTCGAGTCTGATGACCGATCAAGATATTAAAGATTACAATCGTTCTGCATTTCTCTCCCGCATAAAATATTATTTCGAAAAAATTGAGCCCACAATCGTTAAGATATTTAACATGGTTTTTTATTACACACTTCGTTTTGTCAAATCATTTATTTCAGCAATATTCAAAATGGCAATGGGAAAGGACATATAAGTTTAAGTACCAATCACCAAGCACCAAATTCCAAACAAATATCAAATTTAAAAAATCAAAAAAGTGTTACTTTCGCAAATTCAGAAAGCTAAAAGCACAATTGTTTATAGATTTTGTAATTTGAAAATTTAGAATTTATTTGGAAATTGGAATTTGTAATTTTGTTATTTTATAAAACATGGATGACAAGGACGAAAAGAAATTAGCGCTTGAAGGGATAAGAAAAAAATTAGTTGGTAAAACTCTTAACTACAAAGAAATTTTTGCAATTATGGATGAAATTGCAAAGAAAAAACTTGGAGACGTTTTGACAACTTATTTTGTTGCATCTGGATATTCAGAAGGTTTTTCTGATGAAGAACTCTATTATTTGACCCGGGCAATGGTTGAGACAGGCGAAAAACTCGAGTTCAAGGGTATAGTCGCCGACAAGCATTCAATAGGTGGAGTACCCGGTACTCGTGTAACCTTGATACTCGTTCCGATAATTGCAGCGGCTGGGTTTAAAATTCCAAAGAGTTCATCCCGTGCAATTACAACTCCTGCGGGAACTGCAGATTGCATGGAGTCGATCTCAGACGTTACATTTACAAAAGATCAGATATATAAAATAGTCGATGAGACTGGGGGATGCATTGTGTGGGGTGGGGGATTTAGAATTGCTCCTGCTGATGATGACATAATAAAGATAGAAGAGCCTCTTCTTTTTGAATCATATGATAAGATCGTCGTTTCTGTTATGGCAAAAAAAATTGCATTTGGTTCAACGCACGTTGTAATAGATCTTCCATATGGACCAACCGTTAAATTACATAAAGAAGAAGATGCGGAGGTTTTGGGTCGCAAATTCAAATATCTTGGAAAGCGATTTGGGGTGAAAGTTAGGACATTTATTCATAAAATGGATGCGCCAGCGGGTTTTGGTGTGGGTCCACTTCTTGAAGCACGTGACTCAGTAAAAGTTCTTGAGCAGATCGAAGACAGGCCAATGCATCTTGAAAAACTTGCAATAGATGCGTCGGCAAAGCTTTTAGATCTATGTCTTGAGGATTCACCGGTTCATTTGAAAGATATGGTAAAGAAGAATTATCAAAATACTGAAAATTGGGCCACAGACTTATTAACATCCGGAAAAGCTTTTGAAAAATTTAGACAAATCGTAAAAGCTCAAGGCGGAGATGAGGATATTTCATCAAGTAAAATGCACCCAGCAGCACATACGCATATAGTTAAAGCGTCAAAGTCAGGTAAAATCAAAAAGCTTCAAAATATTAACTTGACAGTTATTGCAAAGATTCTTGGTGCGCCTGCTGATAAAAAATCAGGTATATATCTTAACCACATCTTGGGCGATGAGGTAAAACACGGTGATGATTTGATGACTCTTTATACTAGTCACGAGAATTTGATAAGTGAGTCAATCGACTCACTTTCACTATTTCCGATTTTTGAAATCGAGTAATAACATGTGACATTTAACAATTGACAATTGACCTTTTTAGTCACATGTCAAAGGTCAAATGTATATTGTTTAGCCGTTCGATTTTCTGACTGATAACAATATGGTAAAATAGCATGTTATGAAGAAGCCTTTAATAGCTCTAATTATTGTAGGTATTGTTGTTTTAGCCGGGATTATGTACTGGATATCTGGCAACGCACCGGTAAATCCGCATGATAAGAGTCAGAAAATTTTCGTGATAAATCGCGGTGAAGCAATTCGCGAAGTTGGAAATAACCTCAAAAAAGACGGCCTCATAAAAGACGCCGTTGCATTTTTTATATATGTAAAGCTCAATGACCAAGACAAGCAGATTCAAGCGGGGGATTATAGGCTTTCGCCATCTATGAGTCTTGCAGCGATCATTGAGACTCTAAATCATGGGACACTTGACCGCTGGGTAACAATTCCAGAAGGACTTCGAGCTGAGGAAATTGCAGACGTTTTCAAAAAGAACCTTCCTTCATATGATGACTCATGGAGACCCAAGCTTGATGCTCAGGAAGGCTATCTTTTTCCAGATACTTATCTTATTCCTCGAGACGCAAGCGTTGATCAGGTTATTGTGATGATGAAGAACAATTTTGATAAGAGAATGCAAGAATCAGGTATTTCGGAAAGCAACACAGGTTTTATGAATGCGGTTATTATCGCCTCCATTATTCAAAAAGAAGCAAAGTTTGCAGCTGATTTTCCAATCGTTTCATCAGTTATTCACAATAGACTTGATGATGGGATGGCGCTTCAGGTTGACCCATCAGTTGCTTATGCTCTTGGTTATCAGAGCGATACTGGTAAGTGGTGGAAGCAGGAATTGACATTTGATGATCTAAAAGTTAACTCGCTTTACAATACTTATCAGCATGTAGGACTTCCCCCAGGACCGATTGATAACCCTGGTGTTCAGGCAATTCAAGCAGCTCTAAATCCGGCAACAACAGACTATATGTACTATATATCTGATAAGGAAGGCCACATTCACCCGGCAAAGACCTCAGAAGGCCACGCCGCCAATATCCAAAAGTACCTCTAGGTCTAAGCAAGCGTTTAGCAGTTAGCTTTTAGCTGTTAGTTTAAGCCAAGCGGTAACAGGTCTGATCTAGTCCCAAAGTAATAGTTGCGGGAAGAGTATTAAGCAAAAAATAGTAAATAATAACTGGAAATTAACTCATTAACCCGCAAACCCGTTAACTCGCAACCATACACGATACTTTACTCAAAACTGGTGCTTGACAAAGCACGAGCCATAGTATATAAATTATCGAGCCTTTTGAATGAGGGGGTACACTGTACCTTCCGTTTTTTTTGTTCTAAAGGCAGCCCTTCCTAGAAGTTATTTCTAATGACAAAAAAAGTTGGCAGCCCAAGGCAGTACTGGGGAAAAATTGAAAAAGCACTACCAGAGTTAGATCTCCTTTCTATCCAGAAAGAGTCCTATAAGTGGTTTATCGAAGAAGGTATCAAAGAAGTAATTGACGAAATATCTCCTATCGAAGACTTCACTGGTAAAAATTGGGAACTCGCACTTGGCGACTACAAGCTCGGAGATCCTAAAATTACTGAAGAAATAGCACTCAACAAAGGTCTTACATACTTTACTCCTCTTACAGTTGAAGCAACTCTTGTTAACAAAAAGACTGGAAAAAGCACAAAGCAAAATGTTTTTCTGGGTGAAGTACCAAAAATGACCGACCGCGGTACATTTATTGTTAATGGTATAGAAAGAGTTATCGTCTCACAGATTGTTCGCTCGCCTGGTGTTTTCTTCACAGCAGTTGAAGATCCAATTACTGGTAAGACTCTCTACACGGCTGAAATGAGGCCTGTTCATGGTTCATGGCTTGAATTTTCAACTACAAGAACAGATATGGTTGTTGTCAGAGTTGATCGCCGCAAGAAATTCCTCGCATCTGTTTTTCTTAAAGCGCTCGGAATAGAGACAAATGAAGAGATTTATGAGAAATTCAAAGGGGTTGAAGCAGCCGAGATATTTATAAAGAACACTATCGAAAAAGATGAAACAAAGGGTGGTACTGATGCTCTTATTGAGATCTTCAAGAAAATGAATCCTGGAGAGCCTGTGGTTATCGACACTATCCGCCAAAATTTCCGTGATTCATTCTTTGATAGAAGACGCTACGATCTATCTCGCGTCGGTCGTTATAAGGTTAACCAGAAGCTATCTGCAATCCCAACATTCAACGCTCCAGACGGGTTCACACTCACAATCGACGACGTAATTGGTATCATGTCATACCTTATAAATCTCCAAAACGGTAAAGGAAATATCGACGATATAGATCATCTTTCAAACAGACGTATTCGCTCAATCGGAGAACTCGTTCAGACAACAGCTTTTCGTGTTGGTGCACTAAGACTTGAAAGAATCATTAAAGAAAAAATGAGTCTTGCATCAGTTGAAGAACAATATGCTCCATCACACTTTATAAACGCTCATCCAATAATAGCTGCAATTAACGAATTCTTCAGAACATCACAGCTTTCAGCAATTCTTGACCAGACAAATCCACTCTCAGAAATAGATAACGTCAGACGTCTAACTGTTATGGGAACCGGTGGTATTTCACGTGAGCGTGCTTCCTTCTCGATTCGTGATATTAACTCATCTCAGTATTCAAGAATTTGTCCAGTTCGCTCTCCTGAGGGTCCAAACATTGGACTTGTTACCTATCTTGCTCTTTACACAAAAGTCAATGAGTATGGATTTTTGGAGGCTCCATACAAAAAGGTTGTCCACGAGAAGTCCAAACTTCGAGTAACTGATGAAGTTGTATATATGGATGCAGCCACAGAACTTGAGCACTACATCACTCATGCAGATATCAGAATCGATAAAGATGGATATATCACAGACGAGCTTCTTCCAGTTCGCTACAAGGGTGAATATCTTGAAGTCGAACGCGAAAAAGTTGAATACATAGATATTATTCCACGCCAGGTCGTTGGAACATCAGCGGCTCTTATTCCTTTTGTCGATCACGATGAAGCAAACCGTGCTCTTATGGGTACCCACATGCAGTGTCAGGCTGTTCCACTTATTAAAAGTGAAAGTCCAATCATTGGAACAGGTATGGAAGGCTCTGTAAGTTCTGCTATGGCACGCGTTATAACAGCTCCATATGACGGGGAAGTTATATTTGTCGATGCCAACAAAGTTACTATAAAAGGGAATGGTCGCGGTGAGACCCAAACATTCAAGATTGAGAAATTCAAAAGAACAGCTCAAAATACTTTCTTCAATCAGGCACCTGTCGTAACTGCTGGTCAAAAAATCAAAAAAGGCGATATCCTTATTGATGGTCCTGCATCAGAGCTTGGAGAACTCGCGCTTGGTAAAAATTTGGTCATCGCATACGCATCATTTGATGGGCTTGGATATGAGGATGCTATCGTTATTTCAGACCGTTTGGTCCGTGACGATTCGCTGACTTCAGTTCACATCGAAAAATATGAGGCAACTGTTGTTGATACTAAGCTTGGACCTGAGGAGACAACACGCGATATCCCAAATGTCGCAGAGGAAGACTTGGCAAATCTTGATGACGAGGGTGTAGTTGTTGTTGGTTCTGAAGTAAAACCAGGCGACATTTTAGTCGGTAAAATCGCTCCAAAGGGCGAGACAGAGCTTACCGCAGAAGAAAGACTTCTTCGTGCAATCTTTGGTGAAAAAGCACGTGAAGTTCGCGACACATCGCTTCGCATGCCTCATGGTGAGCACGGAATAGTCACAAGCGTACAGGTTCTTGACCGAGAACGTGGTGATGAGCTTGAACCTGGAACGATCAAAAAGATGCAAGTTGAAGTTGCACAGATTCGTCACGTTGTTGTTGGAGATAAACTCGCTGGACGTCACGGAAATAAAGGAGTTATTTCAAAGATAGTTCCAGATTCAGACATGCCTTATCTTGAAGATGGTACTCCAGTCGATATCATTATTTCCCCAATTTCAGTACTCGGACGTATGAATTTAGGTCAGCTTCTTGAGGCTCACCTTGGACTCGCTGCAAAAAGACTTGGTCTCAAGCTTGCTCTTCCTGTTTTTGAAAAGATGGACGAGGATCGATACATGGGTCTTATGAAAGATGCTGGAATGCCTGACAATGGAAAAATGAAGCTATATGATGCTCGAACTGGTGATCCATATGAGAATGATGTCGTTGTTGGTATTGGTTACATCATGAAGCTTATCCACATGGTTGAGGATAAAGCACACGCAAGATCAACTGGACCATACTCACTTGTTACTCAACAGCCGCTTGGAGGAAAAGCGCAAATGGGAGGACAGCGTCTTGGAGAGATGGAGGTTTGGGCACTTGAGTCGCATCGTGCAGCATACACTCTTCAGGAGATGTTGACCATCAAGTCAGATGACGTTTCAGGTCGCGCAAAGGCTTTTGAGGCTATAATTAAGAGTGTTGATATTCCAACGCCTCGCGTTCCTGAGTCATTTAAAGTTCTTATTCGTGAGCTACAGTCGTTATCGCTTAATATTGTTCCTATGCAGGCAATAGTTGCAGACGATGCAGAAGACACATCTGAGAAGCAAGAAGAATTGAAGCAAGAAGCAGAAGAGTTAAAAGAGAGCCTTGAGGGTGTTGATGTCGCCACGGAAAAAGAAGTTGAGGAAGCATTTGGAGGAGAAGAGGAAGTTGCAGCATCACTTGATGAGACAGCTGAGCCAACTGAGGAAGATCTGATTGCAGCAAAGGAGGAAACAGGCGTATAATAAACGACCTCAATTAATATTTATGGAGCCAAAAACACGAAAAGATAAAAAATTTGACGCAATTAATATTTCAGACTTTAAAGGTCTTAAGGTATTGGTTGCAGAGTCACAGGATATAAAAACTTACTCATACGGTGAGATCACAAAGCCTGAGACCATAAACTATAGAACATACCGACCTGAAAAAGACGGACTTTTTGATGAGCGTATTTTTGGTCCTACGCGCGATTTCGAATGTTACTGTGGAAAATACAAAAGAATTCGATACAAGGGTATAGTTTGTGATAGATGTGGAGTCGAGGTCACTTATTCAAGAGTAAGACGTGAGCGCATGGGTCACATATCACTTGCATGTCCAGTAGTTCACATCTGGTTTTCAAAGGGAAGCCCTTCAAAGCTCTCAACGCTTCTTGATATAGCACAAAAAGATCTAGAGTCAGTTGTTTACTTTGCTTCATATCTTGTTACAAAGATTGATGAGGATAAGAGAAAAGATGCTCAAAAGACAATAAATGACATAAAAGAAGAAAGGGTTAAGAATCTTAAAGCACAAGTTGAAGAGGAACTAAAGGCACTTGGTGAGGAAGAAAAAGAAAAGGTAAAAGGCGTAAAGGGAAAACTTCCAGATGAGCAGAAAGAACTTATCCTTGAGGAGACTGATGTTGTATATCGCCAGAAAAAGATTGCACTCGACAAAAGACTTGAGACAGAAATTTCAAGAACTGAGGAAATTTTCTCAAGAGTTGGCGACATTATTAAAGGTCTTAAGCTTTGGGATGTTATCTCTGAGGAAGAGTACGTAAGACTTATTGAATATGATGTCCCAATCTTCTTCGAAGTTGAGACAGGTGCTGCTGCAATACTGCATGCTATTCAGTCAGTTGATTTCACAAAACTTATCGGTGATCTTCGTGAAGAAGTGCAAAAGTCATCAGGTCAAAAACAGCTCAAGCTTCTCAAGCGTCAACACTTGATCGAGTCAGTTAACAAGGCAGGATTCTCACCAGAGTCATTAGTTCTCGAAGTCCTTCCAGTTCTTCCACCAGATCTTCGTCCTATGGTTCAGCTTAACGGTGGACGATTTGCGACATCTGACTTAAACGATCTTTACCGCCGTGTTATTAACCGAAATAACCGCTTGAAGCACCTTATTTCACTTGGTGCACCTGAGATTATTTTGAGAAACGAAAAAAGAATGCTTCAAGAATCAGTTGATTACCTTATTGATACCTCAATAAGAACTTCACAAACTCAAAAGCAATTCAAATCACTTTCAGATATTTTGCGAGGTAAACAAGGTCGATTTAGAAAGAATCTTCTTGGAAAAAGAGTCGATTATTCAGGTAGATCAGTTATCATCGTTGGTCCAGAGCTCACTCTTAACCAGTGTGGTCTTCCAAAAGAAATGGCACTTGAGCTTTTCAAACCGTTTGTTATTCGTGAAGTTATAGCACGAGGTCTCACGACCCCCAATGTCAAAGCTGCAAAGAGATTTATTGAGCGCCGCTCACCTGAGATATTTGATATCTTGGAAGAAATTACACGTAACCACCCAGTTCTCCTGAATCGTGCTCCAACTCTTCACAAGCTAGGTATTCAGGCATTTTACCCAGTTCTCGTTGAAGGATCGGCTATAAAGATCCATCCTTGTGTCTGCGCTGGATACAATGCTGACTTTGATGGAGATCAGATGGCAATTCACATTCCTCTTTCACAGAAAGCACAAGAGGAGGCAATCAGTCTTATGATGCCGCAGCACAACTTGCTCAAGCCAGCAGATGGTGCACCTATTACTCTTCCAAACAAAGAAATGGCTCTTGGTGTTTTCTACCTCACATCAATCGATGAGAGAACAAGACGCGAAACTATTCCTACATTCTCAAGCGAAGAAGAGGCGCATCTCGCATTCTCACTTAAGAAAATTCAGGTTCGTGAACCTATTATGGTTCGACTGAGCGGAGCACTCATTGAGACTTCGATTGGAAGAATTCTCTTCAACGAAAGACTTCCTGAGTCACTCAAATTTGTTAATCGCGAAGTTAAAGCATCAACTATTAAAGAACTTATTACACGAGCAATGGTAATTTGTTCAGAGGAAGAGGTTGCACACTTGATCGACAATATAAAAGGTATTGGATTTTATGCAGCAACCTTATCTGGTATTTCAGTTTCAACCTTTGATTTGAAGAGACTTGATAACAAAGACAAGCTTATTGATGAAGCAGAAGCGAAGATCTCTGAGATTGAGCAGGAATACCAAAACGGTCTTATAACTCATTCTGAGCAGCGACGTCTTTCAAATGACGTATGGCTTGAAGCAACTGAAAAGATGGCAAATCTTACATGGGATCTGTTTGACAAAAACGATATTGTTCGCATTATTGCTGAGTCAGGAGGAGCTCGTGCTGGAAAAGATCAGATTAAGCAGCTTGCTGCAATGCGTGGTCTTATTTTCGATCCAATGGGACGAATCGTTGAACTTCCAATTAAGTCAAACTTTAGAGAAGGTCTTTCAATTTTCGAATACGTTAACTCAGCTCGTGGTTCAAGAAAAGGATTGACCGATTCAGCTCTTAAGACAGCAGACGCAGGATATTTGACTAGAAGACTTGTTGACGTTGCCCACGATGTTATTATCCGCGAAGAGGATTGTGGAGTTGACGAGGGTATTCCAGTCGAGATGGAAAAGCGCGACAACGAAACATACATGACAAGCATGATTTTGGGTCGTGTAGTTCTAAAAGACGTTGTTTCAAAGCGCGACAAAAAGACTCTCGTTAAAAAAGGAGATGAGGTTAACTACGAAATGCTTGCACAAATTCTAGCAGATGACTCAATTGCTGAGATTATTGTTCGCTCACCACTTTTCTGTAGACTTAAATACGGTCTTTGTGCAGCGTGTTACGGATGGGACCTCTCAGCTTACAAGCGAGCAGATCAAGGTACACCAGTTGGAGTTATAGCAGCTCAGTCGATTGGAGAGCCTGGAACCCAGCTTACCATGCGTGTTCGTCATTTTGGAGGAGTCGTTATGTCTGACGTTACCCAGGGTCTACCACGTGTTGAGGAGCTTTTCGAGGTAAGACGTCCAAAGGTTCTTGCACCTGTTGCTGAAATCGCAGGAAAAGTTGAAGTTACCAAGGTTGAAGATGGGTATATCATAAGAGTTAGAAATACCAAATCAAAGCCAGTTGATGAGCGTGAATATTTTGTACCTCTTACTTCAACAATTCTCGTTGAGGAAGGTGAAAATGTTGTTGCAGGAACACAGCTTTGTGAGGGTTACCTTGATCCACGCGATATCTTAAAGATTTCAGGTCTTCGTGCGTCACAACAATATCTTATTGATGAGATTCAGAACGTTTACGAGTCACAGGGTATTGCTATTCACTACAAGCATTTTGAGACTATCATTCGAAAAATGTCTGATAAAGTTATGATTGAGACACCAGGCGACACAGCTCTTATGCCTGGCGACCTCGTTTCAAAGCTCAGATTTGAGGAAGAAAATGCAAATATTATCTCAGAAGGTGGAGAGCCAGCATCTGCACGAGAGATTGTACTTGGTATAACAAAAGCATCACTCGTTACAGATTCATGGTTGTCAGCATCCTCCTTCCAGGAGACAACTCAGGTTCTAACAGATGCAGCACTTGAAGGTAGAATAGACCATCTTATTGGGCTTAAAGAAAATGTCATCGTTGGTCGTCTTATCCCAGTTCGTGGTGAATTCATGGAAGCAAACGTCGGAGCACAAAAAGAAGAAGCAGAGCCTGTAGTTGAGGCTGCCTCAGCTGCCTAATTCTCACTTCCTAATAATCAATTCACCAAGCACCTATTAACAAATCATCAATGTTTAAACAATTTAAAATTTAACTTTTAAATTTGGTTTGGAATTTGGAATTTGGTTCTTGGTCAATTTGTTTAAATACTGGTATTTGAGCACGATTTATAGTACAATACGACAATGCCTACACTTAATCAGTTAATAAGAAAAGGTCGTTCGAAAAAATCAAAGAAAATAAAAGCAACAGGTTTGCGTACTATTTTTAATGCCAAACTTCGTACTTATTCTGAGGTTCCTTCGCCTCAAAAGCGTGGAGTTGTAACGCTCGTCCGTACAATGACTCCTAAAAAACCTAATTCAGCACTTCGTAAAGTTGCCCGTGTTAAGTTGTCCAACCGAGAAGAGGTAACAGCATACATACAGGGTATTGGTCACAATTTAGCAGAACACGGTATCGTTTTGGTTCGTGGTGGTCGTGTAAAAGATTTACCAGGAGTTAAATATCACTTGGTTCGTGGTAAATTCGATCTTGCAGGGGTTGAGACACGAAGAACATCAAGAAGTAGATATGGTTCAAAGCGACCAGCCGCCGCCGCCGCATAACCTAATATCTAGTTACTAGTATCTAATATCTAAATTTATGGCACGTGGAGTAAGTAAAAAAATAAAAAGACACGAAATAAAAGGTGATCCGGTCTACGGAAATATTTTAGTGTCTATGTTCACCAACAGACTTATGGTTGATGGTAAAAAGACCATTGCTCAGAAAGTCATGATGGATGCTTTTGAAATTCTCAAAAAAGAAGGTAATCCTGTTGAGATATTTGAGGGTGCTCTCGAGGCGGTTGGACCAAAAGTAGAAGTTAAAGCACGACGCATCGGTGGTGCTGCTTATCAAGTTCCAACAGAAGTCCGAGGTGCACGAAAAACAGCTCTTGCTATTCGCTGGATTCTAGAAGCAGCCAAAAAAAGACCAACAGCAGAATTCAAGACTTTTTCTGAAAAACTTGCCGCAGAACTTATCGCAGCGACAAAAAATGAAGGTGAAGCTATTAAAAAGCGCGATGTTGCACACCGCATGGCAGAGGCTAACAAAGCCTTCTCTCACTTCCGCTGGTAATAGTCTCTCCAATCTTCCAACCAGCTCAGGCGTATTTGTGCTTGAAAAAATGATCAGAAATGATTAGAATAAATGTCACATGAAAACGGCAGTGGTTTTCGGTTTAATAGTTCTTGTTGCGTTTTTAGGAATTTACTTTATGACAAATCAAAGTACCAATCAACAGTCTCAGACACCAAATTTTTTGACACCTACGGCATCTCCAACAGTATCCATAAATACACCAACACCTGGCGGAGAAAGTCAGCAGGTTACAAACTCAACAGATGAAGTAACAAATGCAAAATCCGCAACTATTAGAACCGATAAAGGAGACATCACGGTTGATCTTTACGCATCAGAAGCTGCAAAGACTGTAACTAACTTTGCAACTCTGGCAAAACGAGGATACTATAATAATCTTACTTTCCATCGAGTAGAGGATTGGGTTATTCAGGGTGGTGATCCAAGCGGTAATGGATCTGGCGGTACATCAATCTATGGACCAACATTTGAAGATGAGCTAAATCCTAACACACCCTCATACCAAGCGGGATATATAAGAGGGGTTCTTGCTATGGCCAATCGAGGTCCTAACACAAATGGAAGTCAATTCTTTATTTTGAAAAAAGATACCCCACTGCCGCACGCATATACAATATTTGGAAAAGTTACAAACGGTCTTGATGTAGTTGATCAAGTGGTCGTAGGAACAAAAATCCTCGGAATAGACATCACCACCCAGTAGACTATCTAAGTTAATCGGTTACGATGCCCGTTTCGTCAATGGGGTATGTTAAACGTAAAACTTCACCGATACGGGTTTCGTTACCCAATAACTTTAAACGATTGTAATTACTCGTGATACTCTTATTTATACCACTCCGCCGACACCTTATATATTGAGGAAGGATTTGCTTTGTGCCAGCCGGATTTTATGAGCTGCGCAGAACTACTACTATTTAGACTCCATAGGTCAAATCCTAACTTATTGTCTTTTAGATAAACATAATTTTTTCTGTCCGCAGGTTTTGGACCTCCAAAACCAATTCGATATCCACCATCTTGAATTTTGCCTTTTTTATAAAGATTAATAACTATTGGAAGACTTAGCGATTCATTGCTATTTGTGAATTGATAAAACTCAAATTTTTTATCAGGAAAATCTTTTATAAAAACGTTGCTCCAATACTCGCCTTTATTTACTTCTGTTTGTTTATCGAAAAGAGCAGGTAAACTTGCATTTATGCTAAAGATTAATACAAGAAATAAAATAAGCAGTCCTAAATATTTGTTTAACTTGTAAATAAAATAGATTACGAATGCAGACAATAACAATACGTATGGATGTAAAAATACAAAATATCCATCAAATCTTTCTCCGCGATAAAATCGAAGCGCAACAAAAACGATTGCAAAAGTTGCAACGACGGATAGCAATTGTTTGTTAATTTGTTTTTTAAGAAGTGAATAGATTGTGGAGAGCGTTACAAGGGCCATAAACAAATAGCCGAATAGTTTGTTCCCACCGATTATTTTTCCCCACATGTCGGGCCAAAAAACGGCTGCGTATGTAAGCCATCGATTTGCAATGTATATTCTATATTGGCCGAATCTTACATAGTCAATGATTCCACGAATATTGTAGAAGTTGTGATTGAAGTCAAAATAAAAATAGGCAATGAATGGAATAATAAGTCCAATTGCTAAATAAACAAATCCAGATAACTTTGGTCTTTTAACAACAAGAACTATTGGAATTAATACAAGAAGATAGACTGCTTGAAAATGCGTACTTATCGCTTCTCCTATAAAGAAGGCAACCAAAAACAAAAATAAATTTGTACCCTTTTTTAAATAAAGCAGTGCAAACAGTAGCGTTAAAACCGAAAATACTGCTACAAGAGATGGGTTAGTAAGATTGGTACTTTGGGCAACTTCGGCTGGTGAAACTGCCGCCAAAAGTCCGACTATCAGTGAAAAGGACTTATCGCCTATGTTTCTTGCAATAATTATCATCAAAATTACTATCGTGATATAGGACAGGGTAAGAATTATCCAAGGTCCTTCGAAAGTAGGAATAAGAGCCGCTGAAAATCCAAGCCATATGTACCAAATGTTTCCGGTTGTGAAGTTACCGACTGATGAAAATGGACCAACAGCAGGAATCTTGTGTTCGTTTACTATTTCTTGGGCAATTATTGCGTCGCGTGCTTGATCTCCAGCAAGTAGTAAGCGGCCTGAATAGTTGTAGAAGCGAAGAAAAATGGCGAGCAGAATTATTGCTACGACCATGATTTCGTAGCTATGTTTTTTGTAAAATTTAGAGCTTAGTAATTGTTCCAATTTGATAAATTCCAATCATCCTCAAGAATAAAACAAATATTTTCTATTATCAACCTTCTTTGATTTAATGTGACTTTTTATCTTATATCAACTTCTTTGCTCGGAGATCGGAGTAATATTTTTGTTTTTGAGCAGCAACTGCGCCAACTCCTACCAGTGTAATAATCAAATGAGTTAGAAATGAAATTATTGGAATGAGAGTTAGTATTAAGTAGGCGACAACTCCGACTATAAAAGTAGTAATAGCGCCTGTTTTATTATTTGTTCGAGCTAGAATAAATTGTCCAAAAGTGTTGATGACAAATATTTTTGAAATCCAAATTAGTATCATATATAGAACAAACAACAGTAGCGCAAAAGGAATCCCAAGTATAGATACAAACAATAATATTCCGATAATAGGAGTAAGTACTAGGACTGCTAGTCCAGTAATTAAGCTGGTCCAAAAATTGGTTCTAATATAATTTGAAACATTGGTTGTATATACAGGGAAGAACGTTATGAAGAATAATCCCCAAATTATAATTATTACTAAATCAAATATCTTGAGTATTCCCAGAAATCCTGCCGCGGCATGTGCGGTAGTTCGACCTATTTGGCTCGCTCTTACTTGATTTCTCTGAGGTATTTCGTGTTTGACATGACCTGAAATTGATGCACCCTCCGCGATATTAGCGTTCTGATCAGATAAATAAGTTAAATTTCCGTTAATTTGCGCATTCTGAGTTATTGTTAAATTACCAACACCAGCAAAAACATCTTTTCCAACAACGCTTCCTAACACGACATTTCCTCCTCCAAGTGTAACTCCTCGTGGGACGGTGGCAAAAATCTGGATATTTCCTCCTCCTGCAACAATGCTGCCTTGAAGTCGGTTTGCACTATCGATGTTAATTTGACCTCCTAAAGCTGTGATATTTCCTCCGACGGTTGCGCCTGATATGCTTATATTTCCACCAGCGCTTCTAATATTATTTCTTACTGTTCCTGTGACAGTTATATTGCCACCGGCTACAAGTAAATCTCCGTTAATCGTACCATCGACTACTACAGTTCCTCCTGCAACATATGCATCTCCATTTACAGTTCCTGAAATTCTAACTTCGTTTCCTGCGCCAAAGTAATCACTGTCAACCGTTTTCCCTCTTGCAAGAACAACAATTTTTTGAGGTTCAGCAGCAAATGTCGGTACAGGAAAGATAGAAAGAAGTAAAAATAGTGCGATAAATATTGCAAAAAACTTTCTCATAATGCGAATTTAATCATGAATTATGCGAGTTGTATGTGATTTGGATCAATATATTTGAATAATAACTTTAAACTTTTTTTAACTTAATCCTTAAGTAGTTACTTGTTTCTAATATCTAGTATCTCGATTACTTCGGTGATTTTGTTACTTGCTCAAGCCCATTCTTTGTCATCAAATAATCATCCTCAATTCTAACTCCACCAAATCCTGGTATATATATTCCTGGTTCTATTGAGAAATAATTCTCCTCAACAAGTATTTCGTCTGTCAATTTTGGATGAAGATGAGGTAGCTCATGTACTTCAAGTCCTATCCCATGGCCGAGCCCATGTGGAACGTCGGCAAACCCATGTTGTTTTAATACTTCATTTGCGCGTCGAGCAATAACTGCTCCATCAACAGGTTTTGACGCTTTGATTAATTGATTAATCAATTGAGCGGATGACTCTTGAGCTTCTAAAACTGCTTCATAAATTTTTCTTGCGCGATCCGATGCGCTTTCTGTGAGAATAGTCCGCGTCATGTCAGAGCAGTATCCGTCGACTCTCGATCCGAAATCAAGTAAAACAAATTCATCTTCAGTCTTAAGTCTTTTATCTGATGTTAAGTGATGCGGCACCGAAGAATTTGCACCGAAAGCTACTATAGTATCGAAAGCCAAGATGCCACCATTTTCTCGAATATATTTCTCCATTTCCCACGCAATTTGTTTTTCTGTAGAACCGATCTTTATTTGATTTTTAATAAATGTAAACGTTTTGTCGGTTAGTGCTGCAGCTTTTTTAATTGATTCAATTTCTGAATCATCCTTTACGCTTCGAAGTTCTTCAATTAGGCTGTCGACCAAAACAAGTTTTGCAGATATTTTCTTTTTAAATCGCGAATGCTCATCATATGTAAAGTTATTTTCAAAACCAATTTTTTCAACGTTTTCTTCTTTTACGATTTTGTTTATTTCATCAGAAATTGGTCTTTTGGTTGTGGCATTAACATTTTTAGGAATGATTTTTTCGACCGCCTCAATGTATCTTGAGTCAGTAAAAAGAGTTGCGGATGTTCCCGTAACAAAAAGATACGCCTCCCTCTCATCTTTTGAGAAGTTCGAGTAACCTGTTAGATATTGAATATTAATAGCCGATGAAACAAGGAGCGCATCAATCTTATAATCCACCAAATTCTCCTGAAGAATTTTAATTCTGTTTCCACTCATTGGACGATTATAGCAAAAATCATTTTGTGAAATTAAATCAGCGTGAATCAGTTTACAATCAGTGATGATCCAACTCAGCCACTGCGCATTATTGCAGGGGGAGGAAATTTTTGATAGAATATAAACCTCGAGGCAAGTAGCTCGAGTTTATTTTTATTTATGGCAGACACATCACGACAAGTACCACTCGATAAAATTCGCAACATTGGAATTATTGCGCATATTGATGCAGGTAAAACAACCACCTCAGAACGTATTCTTTACTATACTGGAAAGTCATACAAAATTGGAGATATCGACGATGGAAATACAGTAATGGACTGGATGGACCAAGAGCGAGAGCGAGGTATTACTATCGTTTCTGCGGCAACTACCACTTTTTGGACACATACACCACTTGGACGTTCAGAAGGGCAAGATATCCCATACAGAATAAATCTTATTGATACTCCCGGGCACGTCGACTTTACAGCAGAGGTTGAGCGTTCACTTCGTGTTTTAGATGGAGCCGTAACTGTTCTTGATGCAGAAGAAGGTGTACAGTCACAGTCAGAGACTGTATGGCGTCAGGCTGATAAATATCATGTTCCAAGAATTTGTTTTGTTAACAAAATGGACAAGCTCGGTGCTGACTTTCTAAAGACCGTTAAATCAATTGAGGATAGACTCGGTGCAAACCCATGCATTATGGTTCTTCCGATTGGTGCTGAGAACGATTTTAAAGGAGTTGTTGATCTTCTCAATATGAAAGCACTTACTTGGGGCGGGGAAGAGCTTGGAGCAAAGTACGATATTTCAGATGAAATTCCTGCTGATATGAAGGCACAAGTTGAGGAATATCGTCACAAGATGATCGAAAAGATTGCAGAAAATGACGACACACTTCTTGAAAAATACCTCAACAGTGAAGAGATCTCAAATGAAGAGTTGAAACAAGGACTTCGCAAAGCAGTTGTCGGATATAAATTAGTTCCAATCTATGCAGGTACATCGCTTCGCAACAAAGGAGTTCAGCCACTTCTTGATGCAGTTGTTGACTACCTTCCATCTCCTGCTGATCTTGGTGAAGTTAAGGGTATCAATCCAAAGACAAATACTGATGAAACAAGAAAATTAGTTCCTGAAGAGGCATTTACAGGATTTGCATTTAAGGTCCAAATTGATCCGCACGTCGGAAAAATTACTTTCGTTCGTATATATTCTGGTAAGTTGGTATCCGGTTCTTACGCTTACAATTCAACTCGCGATGTAAAAGAGCGTGTAGGTCGACTTCTTCTGATGCACTCCAATCAGAGAGAAGAGATAGCGGAAGCTTATGCTGGAGAAATAGTTGCTGTAGTAGGGCTTAAAGACACAATAACCGGAGATACAATTTGTGATGAAACAAAACCAATTGTTCTTGAAAAGATTACCTTCCCAGAACCTGTTATTTCACTTGCCATTGAGCCAAAGACCAAATCAGACCAAGAAAAAATGGGGCTTGCTCTAAAGCGTCTCATGGAAGAAGATCCAACATTTACAGTTAAGACCAACCACGAGACCAACCAGACTATTATTTCTGGAGTCGGAGAGCTTCAACTTGAGATCATGGTAGACCGTATGAAGCGAGAATTTAATGTGCTTGCAAATGTTGGTGCTCCTCAAGTTGCATACAAAGAGACATTTGGAATTGAAGCAACAGGGGAGGGTAAGTATATTAAGCAAACAGGAGGACGAGGACAATATGGACATTGTTGGTTGAGAATTCAGCCAAATCCACGCGGTGAAGGATATGAGTTTGTAAATGCAATTAAGGGTGGTGCGATTCCAGCGGAATTTGTAACATCAGTCAGTAAGGGAGTTGCTGAAACTCTCGAGAAAGGAATTCTATTAGGGTATCCAATTGTTGATTTGAAAGTTACTGTTTACGATGGTTCATATCATGATGTCGATTCGTCAGATATCGCATTTAAGATTGCTGCATCTATGGCACTTCAAGCAGCAGCTAAAAAAGGTGACATGAAACTTCTTGAGCCAATCATGAAAGTTGAAGTCACAACACCTGAGGAGTTTATGGGAGATGTTATTGGAGATCTTTCTTCAAAGCGTGCACAGATTTCAGGATCTGAAGAGCGTGGAAATGCAAGAATTATTCTTGCAATGGTTCCACTATCAGAGCTTTCAGGTTATGCAACAACTCTCAGGTCTATGTCACAGGGTCGCGCAACTTACTACATGGAGCCATCACACTATGAAGAAGTTCCACAGAACATTGTCCAAGCAATGCTCGCAAAATCCACATTCACAGGCCGCATTACAGCCCAGTAATTTACAATTGACAATTAACAACTGACAATTGACCATCCAACGTCGTCATTCTGAACTTGTTTCAGAATCTCTTCCGTATCCCAACGTCATTACTAACCCCTAACTTACCTTACTCCCCCAACTCTCCTTACTGATATAATATCCTCATGCAATTAACTCTCTACGGCACCGGATTCTGTGCGCCGTCCCCTAATAAACCGCTTAGATCGTATTCCGGTTGGGGAATTGAAATTGGAGACTCGTATTTATTATTTGATATGGGCGGTGGCGTGTTACATAAAATGCTCTCGAGTGGGATGGATATATTTGTTAAACCAACTCATATCTTTATTACTCATCATCACATAGACCACAATGTGGATCTTATCCAATTTATGCAGGGACGATGCGTGGAGACTCGTAATAGAAAACTTGAAAAAGTTTTAGTTAACGTTCCACCAAGTGTGCAAGACATTATGTTGAATGTTTGGAAATTGTATAAAGAAGATTTCAAATTAGAAGATGTATTTAGTATTCAAAGTATTAATGATGGTACTGTTATTGCTTCATCTGATTTTAAAGTAACAACTTCACGCATAAAACACACCGCAGATAGTCTTGCATATCGATTGGATTTTTCAGATAAATCCATTGTCTATTCAGGAGATATGGGTTATGACGAAACAATATGTGAGCTAGGTCGCAATGCCGATATAGCAATACTTGAATGTTCCTTCCCGGATAAAAAGTCATTGATAGGTAATCATTTATGTCCCGAGGATATTGGTAACTTGGCAAAAATTGGCGGATTTAAGAAAGTAGTTTTAACTCATATTGGTCCTCAATGCGTGGGTCGCGAAGAGGAGATGATCGCAACCATCAAAAATATTGCCAATTGCGAAGTCATTGTTGGCGAAGATATGATGAGAATTGAAGTTTAATCTTATTGCCGCTGCCTCTTTATACTTTATACCTAATACCTTATACTTGATACTAGTATGCCACGAGTAAAGTTATCCGAATTTCGCGCAAAAACTATCGTCAACAATCATCTCAAAACACCATATTCTGGTTTCCCTTTCACGATAGATCATGATCCAATTTCAAAGATCGAAGATTCAGTAAAGACCGATAAAAAATACGTTGTTAAAGTTGATCAAGGAATTAAAAAGAGATTTAAACAAGGACTTATAAAACTTGATCTTGAAAAAGCAAACGACATAATAGATGCAGTTTCAGAACTGAGTAAAAAAGGATATTCTCATTTTTTGATTGAGGAAATGATAGCTCATGAAGATTCAGAAGAACACTATCTTGCACTTGAGAGAGCGGGGGAGGGGACTGTCCTTTATTACTCAAGTAAGGGTGGAGTTGATGTTGAAGCGTATGAGCATGAAGTAAAAAAACATCTGATTACAGATCCAAAAGATATAGAAGAAGTCGCGTCAAAAATAGAATTAAGTCCTGACTTTCTTACCAAAATAATTGAAGTTTTTGAAATAAATTATTTTTCATTCCTTGAGATAAATCCTCTTGTTATTTCTTTTAAGACACCGTTCATGCTTGATATAGCAAGTGAAGTAGATTCGGCTGCTGAATTTTTTGTCGATAACTGGAGTAGTCACGATATCCGATCCGCAAAGCTTGATAAAACTGAGGAAGAGAAAAATATTGCAAAAGTTGCCGAGAAAAGTTCATCGTCGCTTACGCTAACTGTTCTCAATCCTAATGGTTCTATTTTTATGTTGCTCTCAGGTGGAGGAGTGAGTGTAATGCTGGCAGATGAAGTCCAGAGTCTTGGATATGGTGGAGAACTTGCAAACTATGGAGAGTATTCTGGAAATCCGACTGAAGAGGAGACATTTCTCTATGCAAAAAATTTACTTTCTCTACTTTTAAAATCTCAGGCGAAGAAAAAGGTGTTAATTATCGGTGGAGGAGTTGCAAACTTTACAGATATTAGAACGACTTTTTTGGGAGTTATTCGTGCTATATCGGATGTCGTACCAGATCTTCAAGAGCAAGGAGTTAAAGTTTTTGTAAGACGCGGTGGTCCACATCAGAAAGAAGGCCTTGAGATTATGAGAAAATTCTTAGATGAAAATAAGCTACTAGGTGCAGTTCATGGCCCGGAATTTGTGGTGTCAGATATTGTAGGTGAAGCAATTATAAGTTTGTCATCCTGAGAGCGAAGCTCGAAGGATCTTTAACAAAGATTCTTCAGTCGCGTTGCTCCTTAAGAATGACAAGGAAAAAAAATGATCAGCATAGACAAAATAATCAGTTCAGACAAAAAAATATTATTCATCGGATCTTATCCGTCGATAATTCAATCAATTCTAGATTTTGAATTTACATCGGGAAATACTAAACCATCGATTATTGGAATTGTTGCTGCGGGCCGTCGATTTGAGAGATACTTTTTTGGAAAAAAAGAAATTTTAATTCCCGTCTATTCTGAAGTTGCAAAAATCCCAAGTGATCTTCGTGAGGCTATCACATATTTTATAAATGTTTCATCGGGTAGACGCGCTTTTGTTTCATCGGCTGACGCGATTGAAAAATTACCGTCGATTATTGGCGGTACTGTTTTTGCAGAAGGTGTTCCAGAAAAACATGCGATAGATCTTAAGACTCTTGCCGATGCGAAAAATATATTTATCATCGGTCCAGCATCGGTGGGACTTATTATTCCGAATATTGTAAAACTTGGTGCTATCGGAGGAGTTACGCATAGACAACTGGTTGATGCACGCTTATTTAAGCGAGGTAACATTGCGGTTTTTTCAGCATCAGGTGGGACAACGAATGAGCTTATAAACATTCTTGCACAACACAAGAAAAATATTTCATTTGCGCTCCATTTCGGAGGTGAAAGATTTCCTGCAACTCCACCAAAAGAAGCATTCCTTGCGGCTGAAAATGATGCGGCAACTGAGTATATAGTTTATTTTGGAGAGCTAGGTGGAACGGATGAATATGGAGTTTGTGAACTTATACAAAGCGGAAAACTTACAAAACCTGTTTATTGTTATATTGCGGGAACCGTTGCTGAAATTTTCCCAACAGCTCCGCAATTTGGTCATGCGAAAGCAATGGCGGCAAACGCGCGCGAGACAGCTCGCGCCAAACGAGATGCTCTGAGGGACGCCGGAGTTCATGTCGCAGAAAGCTTTTCTGAATTTGTGCAAATGATGAGCGAGATACCTCAGGAGTTATCGGAAGAAAATGATGAGAAACAGGCTATAATAGATGATATGGACAGTCGAAAACATGGACTTATATCAACAAGTATTTCAAGGGATGATGGTGGAAGTGTCAAAATAGTGGGTGAAGAACTTTTGAGTTTTTCAAAAAATCACTCGTTTGGGTACGTTGTTGCCTCAATGTTTCTTGGAAAAAAAATCAAGTCACAAGAACTCGAAGATTTTATGAATTTTGTTCTCAAACTTCTTGTTGACCATGGTCCATATGTATCAGGTGCAGTTAATACCATTATTACAGCACGCGCAGGACGCGATCTTGTGTCGTCACTAGCTACAGGAATTTTAACAATAGGTCCACGATTTGGAGGGGCCATAAATGAAGCAGCAGCAAATTTTGTGATGGGTGTTGAACGAGATGTTGATGCATCAAAGTTTGTTGAAGAATTTGCGGCAAATAAAAAATATATTTCAGGAATAGGTCACAGAAAATATAGAGTTGATATTCCAGATCCGCGTGTTGCTGAAGTTCTGTCTTTCACAGAAGGACTTGATGCCAAGTACACAAAATTTGCAAAAGAAATAGAAAAAGTAACAGTTGCGAAAAAGGGAAATCTCATTCTCAATATAGATGGATCAATAGCTGCGGTACTTCTTGATTTATTATCAGAAAAGGAAGGCTATTCAGTTGATGAATTAAAGCAGCTTGTAGATATTGAATTCTTTAACGCAATTTTTGTCGCATCCCGCTCAATTGGATTTATCTCCCATTTCCTTGATCAAAAAAGACTTGATGAAGGTATCTTCCGCCTGGAAGAAGAACATGTTGCCGACGCAACAAGAGACTAAAGCATCAAATTCCAAATTCCAAGTTCCAAATAATGTCTCAAGCATCAAACATTAAAAAGTATGACTTAGAAGATAGAACTTTAGAGTTCAGCAAGAAAACGATTAAAGTTTTAAGCTCTTTACCCAAGAATACCGTTAATTTTAAACTAATAGATCAACTTGTAAGATCAGCGACCTCAATCGGTGCAAATTATCGAGAAGCAAATGAAACAGAAACAAAAAAGGATTTCTTTTTTAGGATAAGAATCTGTAGAAAAGAGTCGAAGGAAACTGTTTATTGGTTTGACCTGCTCATAGACGCAAATTTAGACTTCAGACGTGAATTGGAACCTCTAATGCAGGAGGCGAGTGAATTTGTTAAAATCTTTGCAGCAATAGCAAATAAATCTTAATAGTTTGAAAATTTATATTTGAAAAATTATTTGGATCTTGTTATTTTGAATTTGGTGCTTGATTAGGAATAGCACTAGAATTTCCTAGATATGAAACTTTATTCAGACTTTAAAATATCGGATATCCTTTACTATCGAATTGGTGGACTAGTTAAATATCTATATGATGTCGAAAATAAGGATGATATCAAAAAGGTATTTGAGTTGTTAAAACGAGAAAAGATTACCAAAACATTTTTTCTTGGGACTGGTTCAAATCTCATTTTCACAGATGAATATTTTGATGGAGCTGTTATTCGTTTTGTTCCCGGCAAAATAAGACTCTTAAAACCACATATCATAGAGGCAGATGCGGGTGTTGTGCTTGATGATCTTGTAAAGTTTGCACTAAATAATAACCTCGTTGGTCTTGAATGGGCAGGTGGCCTTCCTGGGGATGTAGGTGCTGCAATTCGCGGCAATGTCGGCGCATTTGGAGGAGAAATAAAGGATAGCGTAAAAGAGGTAGAGATATTTGAGGTGATAAATGGTAAACCAAAATTCAAAGTTTTAAAAAGATTTGAACTTAAATTTTCTTATCGCAATTCATTAGTAAAAATGAAAAAACTTGGAGTTATTTCGGCGCAATTCAGACTTACAAAAGTAGATGATGCAACGGTTCTCAAAGCAAGACAGACTTATGTTAACAACATGGAGTATAGAAGAGTTCGCCATCCCCTGGAATATCCAAATTGCGGAAGTGTTTTCAAAAATATCTCAGACCCCGAACACACTCAGTCAATAATTGAAGTGTTTCCTGATCTAGAAGATAAAATAAAGCGCGATTGGTATGGAAAAGTTGCTATGGGTTATTTGATAAAAAGACTCAATTTTTCAGAATATAGAGTAGGTAATGCGATGGTCTCGTCAAAGCATGGAAATTTTATTGTCAATCTAGGCGGCGCAAAAGCAACAGACGTACTTTCAATAATTAAGGCAATTCAGGAAAAATTCGTCGAGACATTCAACTTTACGCCGGAAGTTGAGGTGGAAATTGTAAGCTAGCTTTGACTTTTAAAGTCGACTCTGTTACCATCCGGAAATGCCAAGCGGTGAATTACCAAGTCCTATTTCATTTCAAAACGACGCCGATGGAGTGCACGTTAATGCTCCGTTGCCAGGTCCAACTGCCTGGAAACTCATCCGAAGATCAAATTTAATAGTTCCAATATTAACCGCACATGACACTCTAAGTGCAACGACAGTTCAGGGTGATGGCGATTCAAAATATGAACATAGAATGCCAAAACCCGGAGGAGCAGAGATGGTTAGGAGTTTTAGAAATATTGTAGCCCAGGAAGGTCGCGCGGTAAGTGTTGATATTCTATCTGGAAGGGAACCACGGCACCATGAGACAACAAGACAATGGTTTTATAAGTGGGGCTACAGAAGTGTGATTGACGACTTTAACTTAAATCCCCATGATGGTCGTAAGCATTCATTGCCATATAAGGTAAATACTGTTAAAACTAAAGTTGACGAAGGCTACTCAGTAGTTGAGGTGGATGATGATTTGGCAGTAAGTATGAATTTGCCGTCTAATGTATTGGCATATGTTATGAAAAATTTCACTAACAACGCTGTGTTTAGGCATTGGGCGGGACTTGAACTTCCGGCAAACGTTATTCCTGTTAATTCGTTCGAGCAGCTTCTTGAAGATTTTTCAAAAAGACTAAAAAACGGCCAGATCTGAATTGGCTAATTTGACTGATCCACATAATCCTGCTAATATAATGTACCTCGAAACTGGCAGATCTCGCAGGATACTCTGAATGGATGTTTTAGCTTTTAATTTGCAGTGGATGTCTTTTAACATCCTCCTAGCACTTCTCCCCGTCGTAATCGCCGTAGTGATGTATAAGTCTCAGTCACTTATCACACGAGTTATTTTAGGAGTTGTTTGGTTGGGTTTTTTGCCCAATACAGTATATTTGCTGACCGATATTTATCACTTTTTCGAAGATATGCAAAAAATAAGTGGGGTATATATATTGTTGGATTTATTTATGTATCTTGTGCTCGTCGTGCTTGGAATTATTACATTCGTTTTAGCTCTAAACCCTTTTGAAAGAATGATTGCGGAAAAATTTAAGAAAAAAAATAGTATGAAGGTTATATATTTTGTAAATTTTTTAGTCGGATTTGGTATGGTGCTTGGGCGAATATTAAGAATCAATTCCTGGGAAATTGTAACAAATACAAAAAAGGTTGCTTATTACGGATTTTTCGAGCTTCGTTCTTGGGAGCTTATGGCAATGGTTTTAATCTTTTCAGTTCTCGCTCAGGTTATTTATATGCAATTTAAGGGTATTGTTGCAAAAATCAGTTAAGACATTATATTGGATTATTTTCAAGACTTTTCCACAAAATTCTTGCTGCGTAAGTTCTAAATGGCGACCATTTTTTTGAAAGTTTTTCCATTTGTTTTATCGTTGGTTTATTCTTCATGCCATAATGTTTTTTTATCGCATTTTGCAGTCCCAAATCCCCATATGAAAAAATATCGGGTCTCGCAAGTGTTGACATCAAATACATTTCCGCCGTCCATCGGCCTACGCCTTTTATTTTGGTGAGTTCTACGATAACTTCCTCATTTTCAAGTAATGCAAATTTTTCAAGGACCACTTCGCCGTCAACTATTTTATTTGCAAAGTCTTTAAGGTAAGAAATTTTTTGATAAGAAATTCCCGCCGATCTTAAATTGTCATCTGTGATTTTTAATAAACCGGTGGGTGTAATATTTTTGTTTTCAAAAAGATTTTCAAATCGGCCAAAAATAGTACTCGCCGCTTTTACAGAAAGCTGTTGTCCAACTATAGATCTGAGAAGTCTGATAAAAGGGTATGGATGTATTTCAAGTTCAAAAGGTTCTGTGTTTTTTGAAACCTCAAATAATATGGGGTCATTCTTTTCGAAGTGATCAAGGGCAAGAGTGTACATGGTTATATGAGAGGTATCAAGTGTATCACAAGTATCAAGAGTATCACGTGCTATAGTGGACAGTTATTGCTGAAAAATGAATAGCTTGTGATACTCGTGATACCCATGGTACCCGTGATACCCTTGCAATTACTCTTTTCCAACGATGAATACGGCGTCGTCTCGTCCGGATTCTTTCAGGGTTGCTGAAGTGCTTCCAATCGTATATTTTGAGGAAGCATCTTTTTTCAAAAGAGCAAGATATTTACTATCGCTTGCCTTTATTTGTATTTCCGAGTTGTCGTAGTCAAAATTCTCCGCATTTCCTGATTCGACAACGTTATAGCCAAGTCCTTCCAGGAAATCGCTAGCTTTTTTTGACGCACCAGACACGCCGCTTCCATTTAGGACATGTATTGCTAGTTTGCTTCTATCAAGACCTGTAGCTTTGTCGATACTTGATGATGCGCCCGGAGTAGTGGAAGGGCTTGGGGTGGTCGAAACTGCACCAGTTGGTGTTGGACTGCCGTTAATAGGAGTTGGTGAAGGAGTATCTGAAGGAGCAATTTCAGAGGTTGGCGTTGGCATAATATCTGCGTCTGTATTTTTTCCTCCTCGTAAGAATTTAAATACTCCTAAAATTATTACAACAAGGACAACAATAAAGATTATGATTATAAGATAGCGTTTGCCAGATCCGCCGGAATTTTGACGCGAGAGTCTGCTTTGGTATTCTGGGGGGGCCTGAAAAATTTCACTAGGTTGATCTTCTTCCATAGGACACAAAATATAATAACATCTAAATCATATTTTGCAAGCACAGTATTGAAGATTTTGAATTAATTTTCAACTAATTCGCGGCTTTTATTTGAACAACTTGAAAATAGTTGCCATCGGGATCTATAAATGTCGCAATAAGTCCATATCCTTCTACATGATATATATCCTGTTGTTTCTTTACATCCTGCCTTTCAAGTCGTGCAACTTCTTTTTCAATATCGCTTACTTCAAAGTTGATGATAAGTCTTCCAGGAGCTTTGTTTTTACCGACAACTTCAGAATGATCAAGGATCGCAAGAGATTGGTCGCCTACTTGAAATGAAAATCCGCTTTCACCATTTTCGCCCATTTCAAATTCCATTGTTTGTTTGAGCCCAACTACTTCGCGATAAAATTCAGCAAGTTTTGCTGCGTTACTGCTTCCTATAAGTATTGAATCAATGCCTTTTATCATGTATATCTGATTTGTATTATTCTTGTTTATAACGTTTTAAACACTGATTTGCAAGTTGACATATCGTGCCTATTTTGCTTTACTAAGGTCATTCTTCCTGCCCGTGATATTTTTAAAAAATAATTCTCTCAGATGGGAGGTGAATTAGTATGAATAAAACAACAACTTGGATATTGGTCGTTGTTGCATTTTTGATAGGTGGTCTTGTCGGTTTTTTGGTTGAAAGGCAGAGAGCAACCGACAAGATGGAAGCCTACAAGATGGAAGCTCAGAAAATGGTTGAAGATGCAAAAATGACAGCGCAGCCGACTCCCACTGCAGTTCCACAGGAAAGTGCTGTAATGATGAAGAAGGATGCTAAGCTCGGCGAGATCGCAGCAGACTCAAAAAACATGACTCTTTATACATATGATAAAGATACTGCCACAAAGAGTAATTGTACCGGTCAATGCGCGACAATTTGGCCGCCATATCTTATGACTGGAGCCGCTCCATCTCCTATGCCAGTACATCTATCAACTATCAAGCGTGACGATGGATCTACCCAATATGCATGGGATGGAAAGCCATTGTATTACTACGAAAAAGACAAAGATTCTGGCGATGCATATGGTGACGGAATTGGTGGTATATGGCACGTTGCAAAATAATATTTTGCGATGATCCCGACCGCCGATCGTTATGACGCGGGATTATCAGAGGGTATTACGTAGTTATGGTTATTCTTTTGTTTTTTGCATTTCTATCTGGTCTGGTAACGATTGCTGCCCCATGTATATGGCCTCTCCTTCCTATTGTTCTCTCATCTGCGGCAGCCGGAGGTGATCACAGAAGACCGTTCGGTTTAACACTTGGAATACTTCTTTCTTTCGGTTTTATAACTTTATCAATTTCGTATCTTGTTAAATTATTTGGTTTTGATCCAAATATTTTAAGAATTGTTGCTGTTCTAATACTTCTATTTTTGGGTGCAACAATGGTTATTCCAAGCTTGACTAGAATTGTCGAGGGATTTGTGTCTGGGTTTGCAGGAAAATTATCCGGCGGAGCCGGATCCCGCTTCGCGGGAGGCTTTTTACCTGGTTTTATTTCGGGTCTTGCGCTAGGTGTTGTTTGGGCTCCATGTGCAGGTCCAATTCTTGCAACTATTGCAACGCTTTCTGCGACTCGCACAGTTGGGGCAAGTATTATTCTTGTAACTTTTGTTTATCTTGTAGGTGTTGGAATTCCACTGTTTCTTTTCTCATACGCCGGACAAAGATTTGTGCAAAAGAGTAGATCACTTAATAAATATACAGGAAATCTCCAGAAAATTTTTGGAGTAATAATTATTGCGACAGCACTCCTCATATTTTCAAATTATGACAAAGTTCTTGAAGCAAACCTTCTAAATGCTATTCCTTCATATTCAAACTTCATAACTAGTATCGAAAGCAACTCTGCGGTTACATCTCAGCTGAACAGTATAAAAGGGAATAGTCAAAACAAAAATATTGTGGGACAACCTTTTAGTCCGATGCCAACTTCTCCAAGCACTAATGGTCTGCTCAATGAAAATTATCCGGCACCAGAAATAACTGGTATAAATCATTGGCTGAACCTGCCTGCCGGCAGGCAGGTACTGTCACTCAAAGATCTTCGAGGAAAAGTTGTTCTTATAGATTTCTGGACATACACCTGTATAAATTGTATTCGCACACTGCCATTTGTCACTTCGTGGTATGACAAATATAAAGATGATGGATTTGTTGTAATAGGTGTTCATACCCCAGAATTTGCATTTGAGCATGATACGACAAACGTCGCAAATGCAATAAAGCAATACAATATTCACTATCCAGTTGCTCAGGACAACGATTATGCGACTTGGAATGCTTTCTCAAATCAATATTGGCCAGCGGAATATCTAATAGACAAAAATGGAGTAGTCAGAAGAACTCATTTTGGTGAAGGAGAATATGACCAGTCAGAAGAAGCGATACGTGAGCTTCTAAAAGAATCGGGAGCAAAAATATCTGGCTCTCTATCTAATATGCCCGACCAGACCCCGACTGAGGAGATTTCACCTGAGACTTATGTTGGTACCTCAAGAATGGAATACTATTATCCAAATGGATCAATAAATAATGGCAATCAAAAAAACTTAAATCTTGCACCTGATATTCCGGTTAATTCATTTAATTTTGGTGGAAACTGGCAAGTTGCTGATGAAGACTCAACTACCGGTAATAATGCAGTTTTGGAATACAAGTTTTCCGCAGAACATGTATATCTTGTCATGCACAAGCCGGCGAGCGGAAATGGATCCGTTAAGGTGCTGATGGATGGTAAGGTAGTCGATGATTCGAGTTCAGGCGCGGATGTTAAAAACGGTACTGTGACAATAGATCAAGATCGCCTTTACGATTTGATCAATCTTCATGGTAAACCTGGCCAACACTTACTGCATCTCGAATTCTCCCCAGGAATTCAAGTGTTTGCTTTTACATTTGGCTGATTCTTCTGTATTCGTAATATTCACTCCGTTTTGCCGAATTCTTGAGAGTCGGGTCGAGATTGGGGTATCGATGTGCTCTAGTCGAATTGTCATTCTGGCGACTCATTGCGAAGCAATGAGGAAGTCCAGAATCAGACAATTTATTCGTTAACCCTTTAACATTTGTTTATTGGTATACTCTATACATGACGAAAAAGCAGGAAAAAAATAAATCAAACAACAACTTATTTTTATTTCTTCTAATCATATTTTCTGCTTTGGTTTTATTCTTTCTAAGTCAGAAGATAAACAACAGACAAGCCCTCATTCACAGCAAACCCAAGCTTTTGTGTGATAATGTTGAAAATTGTTCGCATGCATCGCCATCAAGTATGCCCCGGGGCGTTTGCGCACCAGGAGGTAAATGCTCATCATGAAAAACAAGCTACCCTTTATCGCAGTCGCTTTCGTACTTATCGGTGTTTTAGTTTATCTAAGGTTCGTTTCTAACAATACTAACATTCCTAATACCTCTAACTCAGCGAGCACCGCCAAGATCATCTCCGGATCCTTCGACAAATCAGAGTTCAAGTCTGACGCCGAGTGGAAAAAAATCTTGACTCCTGAGCAGTTCAATATACTCAGGCAGGCCGGGACAGAAGTGCCCTTTACTGGAGCGCTAGATCACGAGACTCGAAAAGGAACATATTACAGCGTTGGTTGTAACGAGCCTGTTTTCCGCTCTGAGCAAAAATATGACTCCGGTACTGGCTGGCCATCATTTTGGGCACCTATTAAGCTTGATGCATTAGTCCTTCGCGAAGATGATAGTATTCCTGGCGAGCCAAGAATAGAAGTTCTTGATAAATGCGGCGGCCACTTGGGCCACGTCTTTGACGATGGCCCACAGCCCACAGGCAAGCGCTATTGCATGAATTCCATCGCCCTCAAATTCGTCCCCGACAAAAATTAATATATAAATCAATTCAAATTCCTTTAGTGTTACAATTTTAAGCTAAATTCTAGAATTTTTAAATCTTTATATAAAACCTATGTTATATTGAGAACATGAGTATTGACGATACAGCTGAGCAAGGTATACATAGTAGACTTGATGCGCAAGTGGCATGGCATAATAATTCCTTTTTTAAGGAAAACGGAGATTATGTTATTCAAGAACCACAAAAGAAAGAGAGAATTTCGCCTTTGGTGCCTCCTAGTAGATTGCAAGAAGATGAAGAATTAGGCCAGGGTTACCAGTTCTTAAGTGAATTTGGTCAAGGTATCCATACTCATATTAGATACGGAAGACATGCTACGCCTGAGGAATTAGGCGACCAAAGCTATGAGCAGCAAGTTAGCGATGCAGATATCTATTTACTTGAAGGACTTGGCTGGACTAAAAATTTACAAGAAGGTTTAGATTTTCTTGCAGATACGGGTGAATCGGCACAGGATAATAGGGATGTTCAAGATTTTGTTCAGTACCCCTTTAATCGCAGAATTGCAGATGCAATTTCTGGCACACAGACAAGAGTAAGCTTTTTTGATGTAGATAATGAAGAGGGAGATGAGTTAAGAAGCGGGATGATAGAGCAAGGAGATGTTATTTATGGAATTACTGGACAAGGCTCAGAAGTGGAAAAGGCTAAAATTATAAATACAGTTGCATTTGAGTCTTTAAGGGAATGGTTTATGGTAGGTCAATTTGGTCAACAAATAGCGTCCTTAGTCGAAAAAGATCCAGATTTACTTCAAAAATTAAGTTTGGGACAGCTAAAGGTTCTAATTACAATAGGAGATACTCACAGAAACCTAACCGATAAATTAGGTCAATTCGGTGTGCGCGTAACTGAAGAAGTGATCCTAGAAACAGCAAATCCTTCAAATAGACTTGTAACAGATAGTATTAAAATGGGCAAGATTAATGGTCAAGATCTTGAAAGAGTTGCAAATGAACAATAAAAAATCAGCCCTCAAATTTGTCCCCGACAAAAATTAAGTCTACATCAATTAAGATTATGGGGTCATCCTCTTAAGAGGCTCTCATCTTTTTGAGCATCCGTGGCCTGCCATTTCAGAAAGTCATCTCTGCTCATTCCTATTACGCTCTCATCAATTACTCCGACCTGATGATCTTGTCCGTTTAATATAATTGCTTTCCCTTGATTATTATGTATTTTTACAACATCCATTATTTGTTTGGATAGATGAGATGAAAAAGATTTATCTTCCTCATATGATATTTGATTTATTGTTCTTTTGTGTCTACCTTCTCTACTAAATTCTTGTAAAACTCTTGAAGATTCTTCGGGGGTCAATACGCTTAATCCACCACTTTGCACAAATTGTGTTAATAAACGTGGAATATCTACACCAGTGTGGTTTTTCATCCATTCCCACGAATATACTTGTGCTGCAGCTTTTCCTCTTGATCTTTTGAAATCGTCAATAAGAAAGCTTGTATAATTACTTCTATCAATAGGTTCGCCGAAGCTATAGCCGTGAATTTCAGTCGGTGCCCTGGAGAAATCAATAGAACTGGTTAAGCCTCTTCCTTCTTTTAAGTCAGGTGATGAATCCATTTGAAATGAATTATATCGGATTGCAATTCTTAGTGGTAGTTGTCAAGCTTGGGTAATTTAGTGGTGGAGGGGGAAGAAATAGATTGCTA
This sequence comes from Patescibacteria group bacterium, assembly GCA_035549295.1. Lineage (GTDB taxonomy): Bacteria > Patescibacteriota > Microgenomatia > Levybacterales > GWA1-39-11 > GWA1-39-11. The sequence continues at coordinate 20,056 of DASZRG010000043.1, read as the reverse complement.
TTCCCAGTACGCTTCCGGCGATGAAGCTCAGGAAGCCGTTTATTTTAAATACTCTGTTAAAAACAATAACTGATAGGAAAACGATCCAGGTGTTAACTCCTTTCAAAACATCCTGACCGATGGCAACTGTTGCTGTAAATATCAGTCCGATTGATACAACTGTTATTCCTTTTATTAGATTGTTGATGATCGATACTTTGTGAAATTTTTCATACCATGCGACCATTGGAATCATCAAAAATCCAGGAAGAATTATTGAGATAGAGGATAAAACTGCACCCACTGGTCCAAAAAGAAAATATCCAACAGCTGCAATATAAAGATTTACCTGCCCGGGTGTTACTCTTCCTATTGCATATGCATAAAGAAGTTGATCGCTTGAGATAACATGAAGCTGTTGAACTAGGGATTGATTGAGAAGCGGTAGTATGACTGGGCCATTTCCAAAAGTTATGACTGTATCGACTACAAATATCCAAAGGAGATTAATAAGGGAGATCATGACCCTCCTTTATTTGTGAGAAAAGAACAATTCCAAGTAGTGCTCCGAGTCCAATGACAAGTGTAACGCTCATGCCAAGCATGGTCGCGAGAAATGCTGCTAGAGCGAACGCAATAAGAAGCGGTGAATGAAAAACGTCTTTTCCCATATTTACTGCTGCGAGGAATATGAGGCCTACTGCCGCTGGCATAATGCTGGCATTTATTATTTCAAAATAATTATTTTGTTTAAAAACAGTATAGAGCGCGGCGAGTATCAAAGTTATTGTAAAACCTGGAATCATGACCCCGAGAAGCGCAACTAAAGTTCCGAGAAGCCCTTTGTATTTGTAGCCGACGGCGATCGCAATGGCCGTGACTGTTCCACTTGGAACGACGCGTCCTATTGCAAAAAGAGACATAAATTCTTTTTTACTTAGGAAATGGTGCTTGTGTACGAGTTGTTTTTCCATCTCAAAAATTACTCCCAAGCCGCCTCCAAAGGCCCAGCCGGCAGCGAGAAATATAGAAAACAACTTGCCATACGACATTTTCTTCTTCATAAACAAAAAAGACCTGGGAGAAAAATTATATCAACTATTCTTCAGTTATTGTGGGAGGTATTTTATCGCCTTCTTTAACAAAGCGAATAGAAAGTGAATTTACACAGTGCCTAGTATCTTTCTCAGTCATCTGCTCACCTTCAAAAACATGTCCAAGATGTGCTCCGCAATTCGCGCATTCTATTTCAGTGCGCTCACCATCAGGGTCAGCCATGCGACGAATTGCATTTGGAAAATTATCATCAAACGCCGGCCATCCACATCCAGCATCAAATTTTGCTTTTGATGAGAATAGAGGGAGATTGCATTTACGACATATAAAAGTCCCCGGAACATAGAAGTCGTCATATTCACCCGTAAACGCGCGCTCAGTGCCCCGATCCTCAATAACGTGTTTCTCTTCATCCGTAAGGTCATTATATTTCATATAGACATTATATCAGGAGATCGCAAATCAAAAAACCTTGATTTCCTTCTCCCTTGAGGGGAGAAGGTTAGGATGAGGGTGAGCCATGCTTTAATAAGCAAATATGCAAATGATAAAGTTCAAATGAATTATAAATTGTTAAATATATAAATTCGAAATAATATTTATATATTAATTCATTTTAGAGTTTCTTAATTCATTTGCTTATTTGTAGTATTGATCTAGATATTCTCGATAAGTTCTTACCCTTTTCTTCGCCAATCTTTGTGTGAACTTAAACCCTCTTGTGTAACTTAGATAGCTATGGATAATCAACTTTCATCATACCCAAAAAACGGTCAGATCAGAAGCGATCCCGCTCGCCAGAAATTTATAGATGAAGCCAACAAAGAGGGACTCAAAGATGCGGCCAAAGAATATGTCAAAAAAGTCGCAGAGAATACGAGAAAATTTAATCTCATCATTTCCAAATCCAATCATGTTCTTTTCAAAACAAAATCTGTTTTTCCTTTTGCACTTTTTCCCGATAAGATAACGATAGACCCTCTCAAGGTAAATGTCATTACAAAAGAGTTCTTTTCATCTTTTAATGTCCACTGCATATATGTAAAAAATATTCTTGATGTTTTTCTTGATGAGGGTCCGTTTTTTTCAACGCTCAAGATTGTTGACCAGTCATTTGCCGATAATACAGTCTCTGTGCCATATCTAAGAAAAGCAGATGCTGCGAAAGCTAGAAAAATCATCCAAGGCCTCATCCTTATGCATCAGCAAAATGTTGATGTATCAAATATTAGTGATGACCATATGGTAGAAAAACTGGAACAACTAGGCACCGCGTAGCGGTATCACGAATAAATCCGAATTTTTACTCCAAATGACCCGAATTGTCTCTTTGAAAATCCGAGTTTAAAATTCTTCGAGAAAATAATTTATTAGTCCTGAAGTTTACTAGAATTCCTAGCTCTAGGTTGTTTGCCTTTAAATATGCAAGTAATTGAGTAAAATCTTTAGGTAAGATTCTCTCGACTGCTTTTACTTCTAAAATAATTTTATTCTCAACCAAAAAATCGAGATAATATTTACCAATTTTCTCTCCCTCAAAGATTAAATCTACTGGTAGTTCCTTTTTATATATAATTCCATTTTTCTTAAGAGATAATTCAATTGCTCGTTGATAATATTTTTCTTGATATCTATTACCTAATTCTGTATGTATTTGAAATAGAATACCCATTAACTTATATGAAAGTTCCGGATAAACGATATTGGGCATAATTAAAGTATAGTGCATTCGGTTCATTCGGACTAACCATTCGGATACATTAGTGATAAAATACAGTTGTGAAAAACCGCACCGCAGTATGTATTTTCGCCCACCCGGATGACGAGGCTTTCGGGCCGGCCGGGACGATAGCGCTTCTTGCCCAAAAATACGATCTATATTTGCTTTGTGCTACTAAGGGAGAAATAGGGAAGGATAGTTTAAGAAATGGTAAACCATTATCCGAAGTTCGTGCCGACGAACTTAGAAAATCCGCAAAAATTTTGGGAATCAAAAAAGTTTTTTTCCTAGGTTTTGTTGACGGCACGCTTTCCAATTCGATCTATCATAAAATAGCCGATTCAATTGAGAAGCATCTTGAGAAAATAAAACCCGAATTGATACTCACTTCCAATCCCAATGGCGGATCAGGTCATATAGATCACATAGTTATGTCCATGGTTTCGTCATTCGTCTTTGAAAGGTCACCTTTTATTAAAAAGATCATGTATACGGCAAATACTAGACAAATGACGGATCGACAAAAAGGTCAGCCATATTTTGTCTACAGGCCAGATGGATACAAGATGGAAGATATAGATGAGGTTGTCGATGTTTCAAGTGTTTGGGACACAAAGCTTGCAGCGATGGCAGCCCACAAGTCTCAAAAACATGATTACGAAAGAATTTTAAAGCTCAGAGAAGGTTTGCCTCGCGAAGAATACTTCTTAGTTAAACAAAAGTAGCCTCTTGCTTGAATAAAGTTCAGCTTATGTGTAACCTGAAATATGATCCAAAAGATCAGGAATTTATTTCAAAATTTTAACTTCAAAAAGAACTGGATTTTTATAGCTTGCGGAATTGCTATATTCATTACTTTGGTGCTAGCAATATTTTTACTACTAAACAAACCAAAAGTCGCACAAAACGAACCAGCTAAGGGAAATAAAACCTCAAAAACGGCAGAAACACCGAGCCAAAAAGTGTATTTTAATTATTACACTGAAAAACAGCCTAGTAGTTCAGTTGCTCCTGTATCTGTTTCAAAATATATTCTCAAATCCAATTTTACGACCGCCGAAGCGTTTGCCTTTGGAAATAAATTCGGTCTTGACCAGCTTAAAGAAACAGCGGGTGACCCAAACGTGGTGTTTGACAATTTAGTAGATCCCGAGAAGCGTGGAATAATGCAATTTAACAAATCGTCGGGAGAATTTAACTATCGTTCGTATGGAGACTTTAAAATAAGCACAATTAACTCAGATAATATTTCCTCTTCGACTCCGATTGACATGGCACAGAGTGTAATAAAGAGTATAGGGTTAGCAGATTCATTCCTTTCTTGTCAGCATACCTATAAAAAAACAGGCTATCCCTCATCTGTTACTTTTGTAGAGTGTCATAGAACAAGCCTTGGCTTGCCTGTTGTAAACTTGGGAGGGGCATTGAATCTGCCTGTTAACAAACCTATCTCGCAAATTCTGCCGGGCGTTGTTGAAAATGCTGATTCACCGCAAGACAAAAATATAATATCTGAAAGTTCCGGTCTTGATGGGCTTGCTCGACCAAATTCATTTAACACTATAACAATTGCAGTAACTTCAGATGGGTCACTGTTGTCAATCGATTCAAATATTCGTTGGATATTAAACTCTGAGCAAATAAAAAGTAGTGCGTCTGCCGATGAGATTATTTCAACCGATGAAGCTCTAGCTTCGTTAAAGAGCCATAAAGCACTTTATAGCTTTACGGTCCCTGACGGATCGGGAGCAACTGACCTGAGCAAAGTTTATCCAGATGATCAAGCAAAAGCTACATATAACAATGCCGTGATTTATGATGTGGGTCTTATCTATCTTGATAAACCTACTGATGTGGCACAGGATACATACGTTCCATATTACCTCGTAAGAGGTAGTGTCGAGTTGGATTCAGGCTATAATGTTAAATTTGCCCAGGTAGTTCCTGCCTTGAGATCAGATCTAAGTATGGTTTCAAATGAAAATGATTTAGCATCAAATACTGCAAGTGGTGAGCAAGTTCTCGGTCAGCAAACGATTCAGATGCGATCATTTAGTCCCTCTATTACCCAAGTAACCCCAACGTCTCAACCAAGCATTGCCCAACAAACAAATTCACCAGCCCCTCAGTATTCTAGTACTCCGCCTGCTGACGCATGTATAGATGAGAATGGTGGAGACATAAATAATCTTATTGAGTTTGATGTAGAAGGATATGGACAACTAGTAGTTGCACCGTCAGGAACTACACATTCTTATTATGTTTATTCTGATAATCCAAGTGATATAAACATCGATGCGGTTCGAGATGCATTTTTTAAAGTTGTTGCACAGCAATATGCAATTAATGTTGCTCGCGCGAATCCCAGCTTAACCTATGGTACAGATCTTGACCAGCTATTTGATACGATGAATAAAAACTGTTCAACTTATGCGATGCCAGCACCTATGACGAGTAGTTGCATGAAACAATATGGAGGTCTTGATGGGGGTGCTTCGTTCGAAACAAAATACGTGTCACAAGTACTTAGCGATACAAAATCAATTCTAAATGACGCGATGGAGCACTATCAGTATTCGGATTGGGTAAAGAAACCCGATCTATTTCCGTCATCAACGGTTGATACTATTCAGAATCTGTTCTTATCTCAAGGCTCAGTAGGAAATTGTTATATTACAGGAGTATCTCCTCACATTTTTGTCTACTCTCAAAAACCAATGCAACTAAGTCTAACGACTGATTTCCAAACTACATATACATCGCCGTCTTACAGCTCAAATAATCCACTATGGAATTTTACTGTTAGCAGCAATAGTAATCTGAAGTTTAGTAATGATATTAATTATTCAAATATATATTATGAATTTGATCCGAAGAAAATCCATTTGAATAGTGAAGGAGAGTTTACTATTGATGCTGGCAATTGGAGGGATGAAATCATAGATAAATTTTCAAAACCTCTTGGCCTAAATAATTCTGAAACAAACGCACTCATATCTGACACGCAAGGTGTAATCAGCAATTTGCCAAAAGAAAAATTCCTGTCAATATCGCTTGTTTCGCAAGATGAGATGAGCAATAAGCTTCCAATTTTGGTTGATCCAGCACCACAGAATACTTTTAGAATGATATTAAAAGTTTCATCATCAAATAAAGAAGTTAAAAATTATCCCGTTTTGCAAAAAATAAAACGAGACGGATTAACAATTGTCGAACTCGGCGCCATCAGTAAGTAAGTATTAAGCAATCCCTTTTAGTGATTAGGATTAAAAGAATTAGTGATCAATCATTAAGACATCAGACTAATCATTAACTCCTTTAGTCTTGATGACTAAATTATTCGGATTTCATTCGTTTACATTCGGGTTTATTCGTGTAGCGCAGACTTATTACCAAACCGTTATTATTTGTAGATATTCGCACGATTTATATTTGTAGAGTATTTGCATGCAATTTACCTCTTGACGATTTTTAAAAAGTTTTGTATCATGTATTTCACCCTGAGTTAAACGAAGGGTTTATTTTTTACAAAAATGGCTGGAGTATTTAACCGCAACAAACCGCACGTCAACATTGGAACCATTGGTCACGTCGACCATGGTAAGACAACTTTGACATCCGCTATCACAATGGTTCTTGCTAAAAAAGGTTACGCAGAAGCAAGAAAATATGAAGATATCGATAACGCACCTGAGGAAAAAGCTCGTGGAGTTACGATTAACATTTCCCACCAAGAATACGAAACAGACAAAAGACACTACGCTCACATTGACGCTCCTGGACACGCTGATTATGTTAAGAACATGATCACAGGTGCTGCTCAGATGGATGGAGCAATCCTCGTTGTTTCAGCAGCTGACGGACCAATGCCTCAAACTCGTGAACACATCGTTCTTGCTCGCCAGGTTGGAGTGCCTTCAATTATTGTTTTCCTTAACAAAATTGATATGGTTTCAGATCCTGAACTTATTGATCTCGTTGAAATGGAAGTTCGTGAACTTCTTTCAAAATATCAATATCCTGGTGCAGAGGTACCAATCATCAAGGGTTCAGCTCTTAAAGCAACTCAAGGTGATGCTGAGGCTGAAGCTCAAATCATGGAGCTCATGGACAAGGTTGATGAGTACATTCCAACTCCAGTTCGTGATACAGACAAGCCATTCCTTATGCCTGTTGAGGACGTTTTCTCAATCAAGGGTCGCGGAACAGTTGTTACTGGACGCGTAGAACGCGGTATTACAAAAGTTAACGACACAATCGAAATAGTTGGTATCAAACCTACTAAATCAACAGTTATCACAGGAATTGAGGCTTTCCGAAAGACATTGGAAGATGCTCAAGCAGGAGATAATGCTGGACTTCTTCTTCGAGGTATCGAAAAAGCTGATGTTGAGCGTGGAATGGTTATAGCAAAACCAGGATCTATTACTCCTCACACAGAATTTGAAGCTGAAGTTTATGTTCTTACCAAAGAAGAAGGTGGACGTCACACTCCATTCTTCAAAGGATACCGACCACAGTTTTATATCAGAACGACTGATGTAACTGGTGAAATATTCCTTGGTGAGGGTGTTGAGATGGTTATGCCAGGAGACAACACCAAGATGAGTGCAAAGCTTATTGTACCTATCGCACTTGAAGAAGGAATGAGATTTGCTATTCGTGAAGGTGGCCGAACAGTAGGAGCCGGAGTTATTACTAAAGTGACCAAATAACATTTGGTCATCACGGACTTGATCCGGGATCTCTGGTAGCACATTTTACAATTTTGGTTAGAAAAGCATGTGTAAACCTACTGCGCTGAAAGCGGTAGGTTTTTTTATTTTAAAAAGGAAGTCATGGCACAAAAAGGAAGAATCAGAGTTAGACTAAAATCATATGATTCAAGGATCATAGATTCAACGTGTCAACAAATCCTTGATACGGCTATCAGAACTGGAGCAAAAATTGCAGGTCCTATACCGCTACCATCAAAAAGAAGCGTTTTTACAGTTGATAAGTCACCTTTTATCGACAAAGATGCTCGTGAACACTTCCAACTCAAGACTCACAAAAGACTCATAGATATTATTTCGCCAACTGAAAAGACAATTGAGTCTCTTATTCACCTTGATCTTCCAGCCGGAGTTGATGTTGAAATTAAAATGTAGCTTCTAGGAGAAGTAAGTTCTCACTAGCGGATTTTGTTCAAATTTCAAAATTTCAGTTTTCATAGGACTTGTTATATCCATTTTTTTAGCCTCTTCAAAATCAACCCATCTATATTCTTCGTGTTCTTCGCTTAAAATAACTTGTGCATCTTGCTCTATTTCGCATAAATAGTCTATTTGAATGAACTGTGTTTTGTCTACATTTCCATAAGTCCACGAAGAAAGTGCGCTAATAGGCTTTACTTTCAATCCTGTTTCTTCCAGGAGCTCCCGATACAAACCAGATTCTGGAGATTCTCCATGCTCGAGTTTGCCGCCTGGTATTTCCCAAAATCCTGGAAGAAAACTATCATTTTTGGATCGTTTTACAATCAAAAATTTTTTATCTCGGACAATAAATCCGCCCATGACGACTCGCTGATTCATATATTGTGATTATAAATTACTATTCTGGAAGGTCAAGTTCGACCTGAATATGTTTTACGGCTGGCATCTCTATTCTTATTCTTCTTTCGATTTCATCTATAGTTTTTGCGACTTCTTGTGTCGTGAGGTTATTTTTCATCGTAACATTCATGTTTACAAGAAGCCTTTCTGACCCAATGTGCATTGTTTTTACTTCCAAAACATCATTTACTTCAGGTATTGTGAGGGCAATTTTCTTGAGAAGTTCCAAAGTCTCATTTGATGCGCTTTTACCAACTAAGAGGTCTCGTATTCCAAGAATCAGAAGTATTCCGAGCGTAGCAAGTGTGAATCCAACCGTAATTCCTCCAATTCCATCAAATCGTAAGTCGCCTGTTGCAACATATATTAGTAATGCGAAAAATCCCAGAATTGATGCAACAGTTCCCATTAGATCGAGTACAAAAGTGGTTTTAATTTCGACCAGTGACGATCTCAGGAATGAATTTAAAATGCTTCTTGAGTGTATTTTGCCACGAAGACGCTTTAGGCTTATGTAGAACGCATACCCATTGGTGCAGGTTGTTATAAGAAGTATAAGAAAAGTTAACTGAATATTTTTAATTTCATGCGGGTTTGTGAGTCTTTGCCAGCCAAAATATATCGAAAATGTTGATGCGATCCCTATTATCAAAATCGCCGAAATGAAGCTCCAGAAGTAGACTTCACGGCCGTGACCAAATGGGAAGGCTTTATTTGCGGGTAGTTTTGCTCGGTTGGCACCAATTACAAGTAGTCCGGATGCTGAAAGGTCAGCAATAGCCTCAATTAGCTCGATAAACATGATGATGCTTCCGGAGGTGGTCGCAGCGAAAAGGCTCAGCAGAACATCAGAAAGATCGACCAAAAAAGATGCCAAAATTACTTTTTTTGATGATGGAGGTGTATTTTTTACCTCTCGTTTTTCCACGATTTTAGTATATCAGATATGATTTTTTGGAGCGTATTTCGTGCGTGTTGCAATTAAGGCCGAAACAGTATATAATTCTATCTTACATGTCCAAACTATTGATAGGTTCTTTAGTTACATGATGCTACGAGTTCAATCCCTGGGACGTGAATGGAGCGACTCGATGTCGCTTTTTTGTTGCCTTAAAAAACATGAACATTACAGGTCTTATTGGTCAAAAAATTGCTCAAACGCAAGGCTTTTTGGAAGATGGAACCCGCGTTCCGCTTTCGATTATCGCCGTGGGTGGAAACGTCGTTTCTCAGGTCAAAACTCCTGAAAAAGAGGGTTATTCATCCATTCAACTCTCATTCGGAGAAAATATGCGCCCTGACAAACCAACGAGCGGCCACATAAAAAAAGCGGGATTATCAACAACACCCCGCTTTTTTCGCGAAATAAGGGTAGATGATGTCGCAGGCGCGACAGCCGGATCGCCAGTTGTAATTGATGAGGTTTTTGAGGCTGGCGACTACGTAGACGTAACTGGAACTTCAAAAGGAAAAGGGTTTGCAGGTGTTGTTAAGAGATACAGATTTGCTGGTGGACCAAGAACTCATGGACAGTCAGATCGTGAGCGTGCTCGCGGATCAAGCGGATCAGGTACAACTCCAGGCCGTGTTTACAAAGGTAAAAAAATGGCCGGTCGCATGGGTAATGAGCAAGTAACTGTCAAAAACCTTGAGGTTCTTGAGATCAAAGATGATTTAATTTTGGTTAAAGGTTTGATCCCAGGAACTCGTGGAAGCATAGTTGTTTTAAATAAGGTTGGTCGAAAGAACAAAAACTTCACTCCTCTTTGGGCTGAGAAAAAAGAAGAAGAAAAGATAGAGACAGTTCAGGAGGATTTATCCCAGATTGCAGAAGTCGCAGATCTTGGAAAAGAAGAAGTAAAGACTGAAGAAACGGCAGAAGTCGTTGAGACAGCACCTGCAGCAGATGTTGTCGAGGCGCCAACTGATGCGACACCAGCAACTGCAACTGAAGTGGTAAATGAAGCTGAAAAGTCCGCCGACGCTGAAAGCTCTGGCGAGACAAAGACCGACTCCACTGAAGGTTCCGTCGAGTCAAAGGAGGAGGAAAATGCCGGAAAGTAAGATCAAAAATCAAAAATCAAATATCAAAAGTTCAACAACACAAAAGGCAAAAGTTGTTGCTGTTTCACGTGCTGCTGCACCTAAAGCCGAAAAGACAGTTACTGCAAAGAGCACAAGTCTCTCACTCCCTGTTTTTAGTATAGATGGTGCAAAAAGCGGAACAATTAGTCTTCCAGCAGAGATATTTGGAGCAAAGATCAATGAAGATCTTATGACTCAGGCGATTCGTGTTTATTTGGTTAACCAAAGACAAGGTACAGCGTCTACCAAGACTCGCGGAGAAGTTATCGGTTCAACTAGAAAAATTTATAGACAAAAAGGTACAGGTCGTGCACGTCACGGAGCGATAAAAGCACCTATTTTTGTTGGAGGAGGAATTGCACATGGTCCAAAACCTCGCAATTTTGAGCTTAAATTATCAAAACAAATGAAGAAAAAAGCAATTTTTTCAGCTCTTTCACAAAAGTTAGCTGCTGGTCGAATTATTGCAATTGATGTAACCGGCGCATCAGGAAAAACATCCGAAATGAATAAATTGCTTAAAACACTTGAAGTTGTAACAAAGAAGAATAAAACAAACAAATTCCTTTTTGTTGCAGACGCAAAGAGTGTTGTTAGATCAGTTAGAAATATTGATGGCGCGAGCGTATTACCAACTCACAGCATCAACACTTATGAAGTTTTGAATAGTAGCTACTTGGTTATTACCAAGGATTCAATCCCAACGCTTGAGAAGGTATTTTTAGGAAAATAATATGAAAAATTTTGCAAGCTTTTTAGTAAAACCAATTATTTCTGAAAAGTCATTTACTGAGGCAAAAGCGGGTAAATATACATTTTTAGTGGATAAAGCAGCTACTAAAACTGATATCAAAAATGCCGTTGAGATGCTTTTTAGCGTTGATGTTAGAAATGTTTACACAGCAAATATTAAAGGAACAAAAACAAGAAATACAAGAACAGGTCGCAGAATTCTTCCTGCTGATTATAAAAAAGCACGCGTAAAGCTGGCAAATGGACAAAAAATAGCAATTTTTGAAGAGAGTACCGGGGAAGAAAAGAAAGAAGATAAGAAAAAAGAGAAAGAAACGAAGAAATAAACCATGTCAAAGAAATTACTAACAATTCTTAAAAAACAGTCAGGGCGCGATTCGCAAGGTCGTGTTGCTGTTCGCCATCAGGGTGGACGACACAAAAGATTTTACAGAAGCGTTGATTTTAAGCGCAATAATGTTGGAATCGAGGGTGTTGTTGCAGCTATAGAGTATGATCCAAATCGCTCAGCTGACCTGGCTCTGGTAAACTATAAGAACGGAGACAAAAGATATATATTAGCTCCAGTAGGACTTAAGGTTGGGGATAAGGTTGCATCAGGTGTAGATGTTGATATTCGTCCTGGAAACGCTATGCCGATTGCAAATATTCCGGTCGGACAGCCAATTCACAATATCGAATTGAACCCGGGACGGGGTGGACAGCTTGCTCGCTCAGCAGGAAATCAAGCTTTTATAGTATCTCGCGAGGGTGAATATGCATATGTTAGAATGCCTTCAGGCGAAATAAGGAAGATTTTAGTTAAAAATTTTGCTACAATCGGACAACTCGGAAATGTAGATTGGAAAGATCGAGTACTTGGTAAGGCAGGAGCATCAAGACACCGAGGTATAAGGCCAGCAGTTCGCGGAGTTGCGATGAATCCATCTTCTCACCCTCACGGTGGAGGAGAAGGACGTTCTGGAATCGGTATGACTTCACCAAAGACCTACCGAGGACGCAAGGCAGTTGGTAAGACAAGAAGACCAAAGAAATATTCAAACAAGAATATAGTTAAGAGAAGAAAGTAAAATATATTTGCTAAATTGTTGAATAGCTATATTGTTTAAAACAATTTAACAATTTTTAGCAATTAAACAATTTAATTTTAAAATATGAGTAGATCACTTAGAAAAGGACCATACATTGATGAGAAGCTTATGAAGAAAGTTCAGGCACAGCGCGCGAGTGGGCAAGTTGCACCTATCAAGACTTGGGCACGTGCAAGCCAAATTCCGCCAGAATTTGTTGGTCTTACTTTCTTGGTACACAATGGAAAAAATCACATTACTGTAAAAGTAGTTGAAAATATGGTTGGTCATAGACTTGGTGAATTCGCGCCGACAAGACTATTTAGAGGTCACGGGAGAGTTGTTGCGAGGGAGGTCAGTAAAACATAGTAATTAGAAACTAGATACTAGGAACTAGTAGAACAAATTCCTAATATCTAATATCTAGTCACTAATATCTAGAATTATGGAATATATAGCAATTGCAAAAAATATAAAAATATCGCCACGAAAAGTTCGTTTGGTTGCTGATGGCGTAAAGGAGAAGAAGCTCATGGTTGCTTTATCATCTCTTTCTGTTATGAATAAGCGAGCTGCAGGCCCTATTAAAAAAGCACTTGATTCAGCCGTTGCTAATGCAACCAACAATTTTCAGGCTAAAAAAGATGAACTGACCATAAAAGACATAATCGTTGACGGTGGAGTGGGAATGAAGCGTTTTCATTTTGCTGGTCGCGGAAGAACCAGACCCTACAAAAGAAGAACAAGTCACATACGAGTTATATTGGCAGATGGTAAGACTCGCGACACAATGCGCGCGGTTGCGCCCGTTGAAACAGCCGAAGAAGCAAAGCCAAAAGGTTTGACTGCAGGTATTAAAGCCGCAGCAAAAAGAGTAAGAAAGGAGAAAAGCGAATAGCACTTAGCGTTTAGGGGTTAGCAGTTAGTTTTTTATACTAACCGCCAAAAGCCAATTGCCATAAGCCAAAAATCATGGGACAAAAAGTAAATCCAGTAGCACTTCGTCTTGGTATACACCAGGGTTTTAAGAGCGTAGGATATTATTCAAAAAAACAATATTCAAAGACCGTTCTTTCGGATATCAAAATTCGTGAAGCTTTATTTGCAAAGCTAAAGCCGGCTGGTGTAGGAGACGTTATTATTGAGCGATCTCTATCAAGCATAAAGCTTACAATTTATGTTACCCGTCCTGGAATTGTAATAGGTCGTGGCGGTTCAGGTCTTGAAGATCTCAAGCGTGAGATTGTAAAAATGCTTGGAGTAACAAAGCAAGAGAGAAATTCAAAGAAGATTGAATTAAAAGTAGAGCCTATTAAAGATCCAAATCTTTCGGCATATCTGGTTGCTACAAATATTTCGGATCAACTTATTCGACGTATGCCTGCAAGACGCGTCATGAAGCAGACAATTGACAAGGTTATGAGCGCAGGTGCAAAGGGAGTGAGAGTTGTTTTGTCGGGAAGAATTGGAGGAGCTGAGATTGGAAGACGCGAGAGACTGCAGGCAGGCAAAGTGTCGCTTTCAACAATTCGTGAGGATATTGATTATGCATCAAATCCAGCCCTAACAAAAAGTGGATATATAGGAGTAAAAGTCTGGATAAATAAGTAGCAGTTGGCAGTTAGGGGTTAGCAATTAGTAACTAACACCTAAACGCTAAACGCTAAAAGCTAAATTTATGTTAACGCCAAGAAGATCAAAATATAGAAAACAATTTAAACCAAAGGTCGCTGGCCAAATAGCATTTGCCGGCAACAAGGTTTCGTTTGGTGAGTTTGGGCTTCGAGCCGACGCGTCAGGAAATATTTCCAGCCGACAAATAGAGGCTGCTCGAAAGTCTATCACTCATTTTACGAAGCGTGGGGGAAGAATCTGGATAAGAATTTTTCCAGACAGACCTATCACTAGAAAACCCCCGGAGACTAGAATGGGTGGCGGAAAAGGCGACATACATGAATATGTTGCGCCAGTTAAGAGTGGACGTGTTCTTTTTGAAATGGGTGGAATTACAGAGGAAATAGCAAAAGAAGCATTGAGACTTGCAGCTTACAAGCTTCCTGTCAAAAGCAGCTTTATTAAAAGGGGTCATTTATAAATTATGAAAAAAACAGATATTGCAGATTTAAAAATGAAAACGTTAGACGAGTTGAAGCGCACGCTTCTTGACATGAGAGAAGAGCTTTCAAAGCTATCGATTGAGGAAAAACTTGGAAAAGCAAAAAACATGAATGCGCGACGCGCCAAGAATAAAGACATAGCAAGAGTTTTGACTTTCATGTCTTTGAAAGAAATGGGGCAAGTTTTTGAAGAAGAAAAAGTAAAAAATAAATCACGCGCGAAAGGAGAGACTAGTCACTAGAGACTAGAAACTAGGAAATTCCTAGTATCTAATTTCTAGTATCTAATTTCTAATAAATATGGCTAAAAAAACATTTATCGGAAGAGTAAAATCGACAAAAATGCAAAATACGGTTGTCGTTGAGATCGAAAGATTTGTAAAGCATCCTATTTACAAAAAAATGTTGAGACGAACAACTAACTTAAAAGCAGATACTGCTGGAATGGCGCTTATGGTTGGTCAAAACGTAAAAATTGAACAAACAAGACCAATGAGTCGCGATAAAAATTTTAAGGTTATAGGAATTATTAAGGAAGGAGCAAAAAGCGTTTAGGGTTTAGGGGTTAGCGTTTAGTTAATTTTAAAACGCAAACCAAACACCAAAAGCCAAGCGCCAAAAGCAAACATATGGTACAGCACAGAACAATGTTAACAGTTGCGGATAACACGGGGGCTAAAATCCTTCAAGTTATACATATCTATGGTGGTTCAAAGAGAAGAAAAGGAGAACTTGGATCATATCTCGGATGTGTTGTTAAGAAAGCACTTCCAAACACTCAATTTAAAAAAGGAGACAAAGTAAAAGTTGTTCTCGTTAGAACAAGAAAAGAGTACAGACGTGACGATGGAACATATATCAGATTTTCTGAAAATGCTGGAGTTATAGTAGAAAATGAAAAATCAAAAAATCCGATGGGGACTAGAATTTTTGGACCTATCGCTCGAGAGATAAAAGATTTGGGTTACGCGAAAATTGCATCACTTGCAAATCACGTAGTGTAAAAGGGGTTGGCGCTTAGGGGTTAGCAATTAGTTTTTACTAACCGCCAAGAGCTAAAAGCTAAAATATATGAAAATAAAAAAGGGAGATACAATAAAAGTTTTAATGGGACGAGACAACGGTAAAACCGGAAAGGTTGAAGTTGTCAATCCTGACAAAAATACAGTTTTGGTACCGGGAATCAATGAATATAAAAGACATGTTAAAGCCCGTTCTCAGAACGAAAAGTCAGAGATTATAACGATAACCAAGCCTATGGTATCGTCAAAAGTTGCGATTGTTTGTCCAAAATGTCACAAAGCAACAAGAATTGGTTTGAAGATTGAAAAAGGAGCAAAGGTTCGCATTTGTAGAAAATGTTTGAAGCCAATTGATTAAAAATATGAAGGTGCAAGCGTCAGTAAAAAAAAGATGTAACAAATGTAAAATCGTTAAAAGAAGAGGACGATTGTATATAATTTGCGAAAATCCAAAACACAAACAGAGACAGGGCTAGGAAATAGTTACTAGATACTAGTAACTAGGAAATTACCTAGTAACTAATATCTAATTACTAATATCTAAAATTATGAGTGATTATAAAAAACAATTTGAATCAGAAACAGTCAAGAAGTTAATGGATGAATTATCTATTAAAAATCCTATGGCAATACCAAGGATTAAGAAAATTATGGTTAATACATCCATGAAAGATTTCCTATCTGATAAAAAGAATATTGAGAGAATGAAAGAAGATTTATCTCTTATTACGGGTCAAGCACCAAAAATTGCAAAAGCAAGGGTATCTGTTGCTACTTTTAAGCTTCGAGAAGGAGACGAAATAGGCATGTATGTTACTCTTCGAGGTAAGCGCATGTATGATTTTATGGAAAAACTTGTTAAAATCATTTTTCCTGCGGTTCGTGACTTTACAGGGATTGATGCATCGGCTTTTGATGGTCGAGGAAATTTAACTCTTGGGTTTACTGAAACAACTGTATTTGCAGAGATAGACCCGGGTAAAGTTGATAAGGTTCGCAGTCTTCAGGTAACAATAGTTACATCTGCAGGAGATGATGTAAAAGGGCGCGCTTTGCTTGGCGCAATGGGCATGCCTTTTAAAAAGGAGGCAAAGAACTAATGGCCAAATTATCAAACATAGTAAAAAATTCTAGAAAGCCTAAATTTAGTACTAGGCAAAAAAATATATGTAAATTATGTGGTAGATCACGTGGTTACATGAGACTATTTGGTCTTTGCCGAATATGTTTTCGTGAGCGAGCATTACGCGGAGAATTGCCAGGGGTTAAAAAAGCCAGCTGGTAATTGGGAGTTAGGGGTTGGGAGTTGGCAATTAGAAACTAATCGCCAAGAGCCAAACGCCAAAAGCAAAAAATATGTATACAATCGGAGATTTCTTAATACAAGTTAAAAACGGGTATCAAGCCCGAAAAAAGCAATTGGTTTATCCACATTCAAACGTGGTTGCATCTATTGCTGCAATTCTTGAAAAAGAAGGTTTTGTTGGAAAAATAAAAACAAAAACTGAAAAATTTGATAAGGCTAAGAGAGCTGGATCAAAAGTTACAACTGAGAAGAAATTTTTGGAAATTGATCTTAAATACACAAATAGGATGCCTGCAATAGTCGACGTAAAAATTGTTTCAAAACCATCAGTGCATCACTACGTTGGTCGTACGAAGCTAAAAACTGCTGTCTCAAGACATGGTATGGGAATTGTATCAACGAGCAAGGGAATTATGACAAGTCGTGAAGCGACAAAGACTGGTGTTGGGGGAGAGCTCATAGCTCAAATTTTTTAAGAAATAGATAATATACTGTAGATTATAAAATTTCAAAAAATATAATATGCAATATCTAATATTTAATATATAAAGTATGTCAAACATAGCAAAAAAATTAGTACAAATTCAAACCGGATCAACAGTAACCGTTCAAAACGGAAAAATAGTTGTGACGGGGCCAAAGGGTAGTCTTGAAGAAAAGATGCCTGATGGTATTGAGCTTGTTGTTGAAGATAATAGTGTTAGGATTAAAAAGACTCTTGCGACACAAGAAGTTGAAAAGTATGCAGGTCTTGTTCGCGCACTTGTTGCCAACATGATGACAGGAGTTAATCAAGGTTTTGAGAAAAAGCTTGAGTTAACAGGAGTCGGTTATCGCGCAAGAGTCGATGGTACAGATCTAGTTTTAAATGTGGGTTATTCGCTTCCTGTTAAGGTGTCTCCTGTCACAGGTGTTACAATAACAGTCGCAGAAAATGTTATTACTGTTGCGGGTGCCAACAAGCAGCTTGTTGGAGACGTCGCATCGGATATAAGAAAAGTTCGCCCACCAGATCCTTACAAAGGAAAAGGAATAAAATACATGGGTGAAAAATTGAGAAGAAAAGTTGGAAAAGCTGCAAAAGCAGTTGCAGGTAAATAATATGCAAAAAGAAGAAAAAGTTAAAAAAATTAGAAAATCACGACGTCAAAATCGTATTCGCCGAAAAATTTTGGCAAATGGCGTATTGCCTAGGCTTTCTGTATTCAGATCAAATAAATATATTTATGCTCAGGTAATTGACGATAAAAAAGGTTCGACTTTAGCTTCAGCAAGTGAGGCAGCAATTGAGGATAAAAAGCTCAACAAAACCCAAAGAGCTGCTGAGGTTGGTAAGTTGATCGCAAAAGCTGCAATCGACAAAAAAGTGAAAGAAATAGTCTTTGATAAAGGGTCATATCGCTACCACGGTAGAGTCAAGGCACTCGCCGATGGTGCTCGAGAGGGAGGTTTAGTTTTCTAAAAATATGGACAATCAAGTTTTTAATCAAGGAGAAAAGTTACTCGAAAAAGTAGTTCAAATAAATCGTGTTTCCAAAAAGACAAAAGGTGGAAACAAGATGAGATTTGCAGCACTTGTTATTGTAGGAAATGGTCGTGGTAATGTTGGTGTTGGGCTCGGTAAATCAAACGACGTTTCATCAGCAATTATCAAAGGTGCATCTCAGGCTCGCAAAAAAATGATCGATGTACCAATCGTAAATGATACTATTCCACACCCAGTTTTGGTTAAGCAAGGTGCTGCTCAAATACTACTAAAACCAGCTCCATCAGGAACTGGAATTATTGCTGGAGGGGCTGTTCGTGCCGTGGTTGAGGTTGCTGGAATTAAAAATATTTCATCGAAAATTCTTGGATCCAACAACAAGTCGGGAAATGTATATGCAACGCTTGAAGCGCTAACAAGACTCGGGAGGACAAAATAATGGATTTATCAAAACTCAATAAAACAACTGATACAAAGCTTCGAAGACTTGGGCAAGGTCATGGCTCGGGACGCGGAAAGACAGCAGGCCGTGGGACCAAGGGTCAAAAAGCAAGAAATACTGTAGGTCTTTTCTTTGAAGGTGGAGCACTCCCTTTGACAAAAAGACTCCCTTTTCTTCGCGGACGAGGCCGCAACAAAGTCATTAAAAAGCATATGATTCCTGTTGACATAAAGCTCTTGTCAAAATTGTCAGACAAAGCGATTGTTGATGTTGAGACTCTTATTAAGAGCGATTTGGTTAGTGAGAAAGCAAATCTTCATGGAGTCAAAATAATCGGAAATAGTGAAGTAAGTCGCGCATACGAAGTAAAAGTTGCAATATCAGCAGGTGCAAGAAAAATGATCGAGAGCAAAGGTGGTAAAATCTCCTAAGCCTTTATGAAACAGGTCCTAAACGTTTTCAGAAACTCAATTCGCGATCGCGATACGAGACGCAAGATACTGACTGTTCTTGGAATTTTTCTAATATTTAGATTCTTAGCTCATATACCAGTCTCCGGAGTAAATATTGCCCAAATAAAATCACTTTTTGATCAAAATCAGCTTCTTGGACTTCTTGACGTTTTCTCAGGTGGAACACTTTCAAACTTCTCAATTCTTGCAATTGGACTTGGGCCTTATATATATGCGTCAATCGTTTTGCAGCTTTTAACAATCGTCTATCCAAAGCTTGAAGAGCTACAAAAAGAAGGCGAGTATGGAAGACAGAAAATCAACCAATACACAAAGCTCATAACTCTTCCGCTCGCAGTTATTCAGTCACTTGGAATGTATGCGCTGCTTCGAAATCAGCAAATTATCACAAACCTCAACATCATTGGAATTCTTGCATTTATTCTGACTATGACAGCCGGAACAGTTCTTGTTATGTGGCTTGGTGAACTCATAACGGAACAGGGGATAGGGAACGGTATTTCGCTCATAATTTTCGCAGGTATTGTGGGGCGTATTCCAGTTGCTATTTTCCAAACTCTTTCAACTATAAATTCACAAGATGTAATTAATCTTTTCATCTTTGCGGCTCTTGCGGTTTTTGTTGTTGCGGCGATTGTATTTGTAAATGAAGCAGTGAGACGCGTTCCTATCTATTATGCAAAACGCGTTCGAGGTTCCAAGACATATGGTGGTCAGTCAACTCACTTGCCGCTTCGCATCAATCAATCAGGTGTTATCCCGATTATTTTTGCTGTATCAATCGTCCTTTTGCCATCACTTCTTTCAAACTACATGATGCAGTCATCTATTAAAATAGTCTCGGCAGTTGGTACATTTTTAGCTACCAATTTTAGTCCAACAAGTGTTGCTTACAATGTATTCTATTTTGTTCTTGTTATGGGTTTCACATATTTTTACACAGCCGTTAT
>DASZRG010000042.1:0-2376 GCA_035549295.1 Patescibacteria group bacterium | reverse complement strand
CTCCAGGACTATTCCTCATTTACTTGTTGTGAACTTTTTCTTTAATCGCCGGATCAAATCAAACTCGGTTCCATTCATAAAAATCTTTTCATCAAACCACCCAACGCTCTCTCCACATTTCCTATCAATCATCAAACAATTATGCAAATTCTCAACAGTCAATACTCCATCCCAAGCCCTGGCTAAATCTGCTTCTTTATAAAAATACGGTATAGAAGTCCAGAGATTCATTTTCGCTCCGGCAAACCACAATTTTTGAGGCTGTGATAAATAAAATGTTTTGGGGCCCAACACCACATACTCACTTCTACCTAAAAAAGTCTCAACCAACCGAGAAATACACTCTTTGTCCAGAACATTGTCATCATCCACAAACAAAACAAATGCACCATGCGCGACATGCGCCCCCTGATTGCGCGCAAAAGCCAGACCTTTGTTCGTTGGGTTTTGAATAATCTCTGTGGCGACAATTCCTTTTTCAAGAGGATCACCGTTATTGACTATAATAATTTCAATCAGTTTGCTAGGATATGTGGATGTATTAATGGAACGAATTAATCGTTTAAGCTGAACGGGTCGGTTACGAGTTGGGATGACAACTGAAATCTTTGGCTTCATATTATGACAACAATGTAGCTTGGTAATAACCTAATTTATACGGAATACCCTTGAGTATGAGTAAAACAACTGAAGCCAAACTCGCTTTGATAAGACCAGGTCTAAATAGTCCTGTACGAAATCTTTCTTTTTTGACAAGGAGCTTGTCATAGCGACTATGGTGTGCTTTGGCGCTCGTCCTGCCCCAACGATAGAACTTCTGCCACATGACTCGATAAGAACTTGGCTCGATATGAAAAACAGCTGTTTCAAGCAGACCGACTTTCTGTGACTTCTGCCAGGCTTCATAATAAATAATCGCATGATCCTGTCCGCCAACATGGAGTAAAACATCCTTGGGGATTTTCTTCATCGCAGACTCCAGCAATCGTCGTTTATAAAAACGTGGCAAGACAACACCTGTATATGGACTCATATCAGCAACCTCATGAATCAACTTCCGATCGGCTTCAAACAAATGCTCAAGGAATGTTTGGGGCTTGTACACATGTTCTTCGAGGACAAGCATATCTAATTTGTTTGCTTCAATTTTCTCAACCGCCCTAGCAATAGCAGTCTTATCCAGAATTTGATCACTGTCCAGAAGTAAAACAAATTCACCCTTTGCATGCTTGACTCCTTCAAATCGCGCAGCAAGCAATGCATCTTTGCAGATAAAAATATCTTTTATTCCTTCTTTTCTAGCAATGTTTACTGTTTGGTCGGTTGATCCTCCATCAATGATATTGATTTCAATATTGGAGTAATTTTGTCTTTTGATTGCCTCTAAACATCTCCCAATAAATTTTTCACTGTTGTAGGTAGGAATTGAAATGGTAATAAGAGGAGACTTCATCTCTGAACGTTTGGATTAAAAAATAACATATCTGCAGAACCCGTAGTATAATCAATAGGCGAATTGTAGACTCTTCCAATTCTAATGAGGATAACTCCCTTAATTTCTGATTCGAGGAACTCCAAAATTCTAGATAACTTACCATTTGTTAAATGCATAAATTGAACTTCGACCAATATATATTGAGATCTATGAAGAGTCTCACTACTTGCTTTTAAGACATCTAATTCAGTTCCTTCAGTATCAACTTTAAGAAGTTCTATAATTTTCTCTTTTTTTATTTCTAAGATATCATCTATCTTTTGTGTTCTCACCATTTCAACTTTATCTGTTGGGTTTTCCAGATATGCTGATGACCAGACACTTAAGACAGCTACGTACATTTTAAGCTTTTTTTTAGTAGAAATTGCCGTCATATAACTATTTCTGGGGCAATTTTTTTTCAAAATCTTATAGGTTTCTTCAATTGGCTCAAAACTATAAACTTTCCTCGCTTTCAAAAAATATTTTGAAAATAGATTGAACTGACCAATATTGGCACCCACATCAACAATAATTCCATTTTGGGGAATAAATGTCCGTAAGAAAGCATTATCAATAAATGTTCCTTGCAGGACAGCCAGACCTAGCTTGTCATCATAAAAATATTCCTGACCAAAAATTTTTGTTTTTCTTTCAGGATGAATAACAGTTCTAGATGCTTCAAACAGCAAAACGATATATTTCTTGACTAAAAAATTTACTTTTACGGTACTGGGCATTTTCAAAAGTAAAAATTCCAAATCAAGTTGCAATGATCTTAACACCAATCTAATCATTACAAATTATTCTATCATGTTATTATTTCAATTGACGTTCTAAAAGAGCCATACTTTCATGAGTAATCTTATCCCATGATAACGACCTTGCCCAAATAAGGCATT
>DASZRG010000041.1:0-12248 GCA_035549295.1 Patescibacteria group bacterium | reverse complement strand
ACTATTAATATCAGCAATTCGTGACAACAGTCCGATAATTTTTTTGGAGCACAGATGGCTTCACTGGCTTGAAGGGGATGTGCCGTCCGATTCATATACGGTTCCAATCGGAGAATCTCTTGTTTTGAAAAAAGGTCATGATATTACTATTGTTGCATCGTCTTGGATGAACGTCGAAGCCGCAAAAGCCGCAGAGGTTCTTGCCCGGACCCATGCTGTAAACGCGGAAATCATAGATGTTAGAACGATTTATCCACTTGATGACGAAACGATTGTAAAATCTGTAAATAAAACTGGCCATTGTATAGTTGCTGACTATGACTTCGAGTTTTGTGGGTTTTCTGCGGAAGTTGCGGCACGAGTCTCTGAAAAATGTTTTAGCAATTTAAAATCTCCAGTCACAAGAATTGCTTTTCCGCATGTTTTTGTGCCAACCACACGTCCTCTTGAAAACAAATTTTATCCGAATGCCATAAACATTATTCGTGAAGTTGAAAAAAAATTGGGTTTAAAAAAAGCGAATTTGCAACATGAGGAATTTTATAGCTGGGAGAATAGATTTCGAGGACCATTCTAAAATGCGCAAAAATATTGTTTTAGTTTGTGGGGCGAGTGGATTTATTGGCAGAAATATTGCTGAAAGGCTTGCCGCGCGTTCTGATTTGACTGTTTATGGTACATATCTTACTGAGAAACCTGAAATAAAAGGAGTAAAGCTGGTAAAAGTTGATTTGACTGACGCGCGCGAAGTGGACAAGATCATCAAGGGAAAAGATATTGTTATTCAAGCGGCTGCGGTAACGTCAGGCGCAAAAGACATTCTTTCCAAACCCTATATCCACGTAACTGATAATGCTGTCATGAATAGTCTAATATTTAAATCCTGCTTTGCAAACCGCGTAAAGCACGTTGTGTTCTTTAGCTGCACAGTTATGTATCCCAATAAAGCAACTCCTGTAAAAGAGCAGGATTTTACTTTTGAAATAACAGATAAATATTTTGGTGTTGGATGGACAAAGGTATATTTGGAAAAAATGTGCGAATTTTACTCAAAGCTTGGTGGGACAAAATATACTGCAATTCGTCATTCAAATATGTATGGACCTTATGACAAATATGATCTTGAACGGTCACATTTCTTTGGAGCAACAATCACCAAGGTTTTAACAGCTAAAGATAAAAATATTGTTGTTTGGGGAGATGGATCTGAGAAAAGGGACTTACTTTACATTTCGGATCTAGTCGATTTTGTTGAAATTGTAATTAAAAAACAAAAAGAAAAATTTGAGCTTGTTAATCTGGGTTTTGATAAAGCGTATTCTGTAAAAGAGGTTATAAAAAAAATTATAAAAATTTCTGGGAAAAAGTTGCAAATTGAATATGATAATTCCAAGCCCACAATAAAATTTAACTTAACAGTTAACTCTCAAAAGGCAAGAAATAAGTATAATTGGAAACCCAAAATTTCGATTGATAAAGGAATTGAAAAGACTATTGAATGGTACAATGAGAACATTCTATGAGAAGTACTCGTTCCAATTTTTACAAAAACAAAAAAATACTTGTCACAGGCGGGACAGGGATGATCGGAAGATATCTCGTCGAGCTACTGATCGAATCAGGCGCAAAAGTAACAATTGCATCTCTTGATGATGCCTCGCGCGCTCACCCCAAAGCTGCTTTCAAAAGACTTGATTTAACAAATATTAACAATTGCATTGAAGTTTGCCGTGGGATTGATATCGTATTTCATCTCGCAGGTATAAAAGGGTCCCCGAAAATGACAAAAGAGCGTCCTGCAAGTTTTTTTGTGCCCACAATTCTTTTTAACACCAATATGATGGAGGCAGCCAGGCGAGCGGGTGTCAAGCGTTTTCTATACACAAGTACTATTGGAGTATATGCTCCGGCTGAGGTTTTTCATGAAGATGATGTTTGGAAAACATTTCCATCTGAAAATGACAAGTTTGCAGGATGGGCAAAGCGCATGGGAGAACTTCAGGCTGAAAGCTACAGAATTGAATATGGTTGGGAAAATATATCAATAGTCAGACCGGCAAATGTATACGGAGCGTACGACAATTTTGATCCTGAGAACGCAATGGTTATACCGTCACTAATTCACAGAGCGCTATCGGGTGAAAATCCTTTGACCGTTTGGGGGGATGGAACACCTATCCGAGATATTATCCATTCCAAAGACGTCGCACGCGGCATGATGCTCGCTATTGAGCGTGGAATACATGTCCCGGTTAATCTGGGAAGTGGTACAGGTGTGACTATAAAGCAGATTGCAGAAACTATTGCGCATCTTGTTCCTGGCGGACCAATCAAGATAGTGTGGGATAAAAGTAAGCCGATGGGGGACAAAAAGAGGTTAATGGATACGAAGCGAGCAAAAAAACTTCTCGGATTTGAAGCCAATATTTCACTAGAGGAGGGTATCAAGGAAACGATAGATTGGTACCTAAAAAATAAATCCATCGTCAACAAAAGATATAACGTATTTAATGAAAAAAAATAAAATTACTCTTTTTGTTCCCGTTTTGAATGAAATCGAAGGCATGAAGGCAATCATGCCGCGAGTCAAGAAAGAATGGGTCGATGAAATACTTGTTCTTGATGGTGGGTCTACAGATGGTTCACTCGAGTACGCAAAGTCAAAAGGGTATCGTGTGATCAAGCAAAAATCAAAAGGTATAACAAATGCTAGTCTGGAGGGTACCCGAGCCGCAAAATATGACTATATTATTTCTTTTAGTCCTGATGGAAATTCAGTGCCTGAGGCCATACCTGCGCTCGTTAAGAAAATAAACGAAGGCTACGACATGGTGATCGGCTCAAGGTATTTAAAAGGTGCAACTAGTGAGGATGATGACCGGATAACTGCTTTTGGTAACTTTATGTTTACACAGCTTATCAATATATGTTTTGGTGGAAAATATACTGACACACTTGTCATGTTTCGCGCGTATAAAAAAGATATTGTCCGCGAGTCTCAGATTGATATACCGAGGGCTGGTCTTGAGCCACTTCTTTCTATCAGATGTGCGAAGAAGAAGTTAAAAGTCACAGAAATTCCTGCCAGCGAGCCGAGACGAATAGGGGGCGTGCGCAAGATGAGCCCTCTTTTTAATGGACTGGCTATTTTCAGGCTAATTTTTACAGAACTTATACATTAATTATCGTTTTCACTATTTTTAAAAGGTCCCCATCTGGCTTCATCAGTATTACGCGGCAGCCCGCGGTCTCACCAGCCTCTTTGTCTCGCGCATCATCTCCAATAAAAATTGCTTGCTTAAGATCAAAATCATACTCCTTGGCTGCTTGAAACAGCATGCCAGGTTTGGGTTTACGGCAATCGCAGCCTTCATCCCATCCGTGAGGACAATAATAAATTTTCGTGACGTGAATATTGTTTTTCTTAAAAATCTCTTGCATGTGTTTGTGGATGTTTTCGAGATCTTTTTCACTCATGAGACCTCTTGCGATACCTGCTTGATTGGTGATGATAAATATTTGAAAGCCATTTTTTTCCAAATATTTTAATGCCTCCAAAGCGTGCGGTAACAATTGGAACTCGCCCCAGCTTTTTACGTAATCAGCTTTGGCGGGTTTTTTGTTGATAATTCCGTCACGATCGAGAAAAATAATCTTTTTCACAATTGTTTAAAACTGCTTTTCTGTCAATTATTTTAACAAACTTAAACTAAATTAAAACATCATTGACACGATTTGGGCTATTTGATAATATAAATCGTGCCGCTCAAGAATTCATCAAGTATTAATTCTAATTCTTCAAAAAAGCCTGTTACATCAGGAAGAACTGCTTCTCCCTCAAAAAAAGTTAAGTATGTTTTTGTGTCCGGCGGTGTTATTTCGGGAATTGGAAAAGGAATAACTGCGGCTTCAATCGCGCTTCTTCTTAAGCAAGCTGGCTACAAAGTTGCCCCCATAAAATTTGAGAATTACCTCAACCTTGACGCAGGGACTATAAATCCCATAGAGCACGGCGACCCGTTTCTTTGTGAGGATGGAACAGAAGCTGATATGGATATTGGGTCATATGAAAAATTCCTAAATGAAGACATGGGACGTGACAATTTTGTCACAATGGGAAGAATTTATCAGACAGTAATAGACCGCGAGCGCCGTTTTGAATACAATGGTGAAGACGTAGAGGCTATACCTCATATAACAGATGAAATAATTTCACGAATAACTGAGCTTGGAAAGAAAAAAGATGCAGATATTGTCATGATAGAGCTTGGCGGAACAGCGGGTGAATACCAAAACGTGTTTTACTACGAAGCCTCACGTATTATGACGCTTAAAAATCCTGGCGATGTCATCCATGTTCACGTGAGTTATGTGCCTACGCCATCCCATCTTGGCGAACCCAAGACCAAACCCACTCAATTGTCCGTTAGAACACTCAACTCTATGGGGATTCAGCCAGACTTCATAGTCGCTCGATCAGTAAAATATCTTGACCAGCGACGTCGTGACAGATTTGCGCTTTTTTGCAACATGGAGGGTGACCACATCATCTCAAACCCAGATGTTCAGACCGTTTATGAGGTGCCCATAGTTCTCCACAAACAAGAGCTTGATAAAAAAATACTCAGTAAGCTTGGGCTGACAGTTCGCGAGCCAGATCTCAAAGATTGGGAAAAAATGATTGCCAAAGTAAAAGCGTCCAAGAAAAAGACAATAGAGATTGCAATAGTGGGTAAGTATTTTGGAACCGGAGAATATCAGAT
The DNA here is from genome assembly GCA_035549295.1 of Patescibacteria group bacterium. Lineage (GTDB taxonomy): Bacteria > Patescibacteriota > Microgenomatia > Levybacterales > GWA1-39-11 > GWA1-39-11. The sequence continues at coordinate 7,485 of DASZRG010000041.1, read as the reverse complement.
ACGAGACTCCTACGCTGCGCTTCTTGACGCAATAGATCATGCATCATGGTCTGCGAATGTAGACATTAAAACTACTTGGGTTGATGCTGAAGAGGTTGAAAAGAAAGGGATAGGGGAAGTTATCGGAAAACCAGACGGAATAATAGTACCAATCGGATGGGGAAGTCGAGGGGCGGAGGGCATGATAGTCGCGGCGTCATATGCAAGGAAAAACAAAATTCCATATCTTGGCCTCTGTTATGGTATGCAGCTTGCAGTTGTTGGCTTCGCGCGCGATATATTAGGTATGACCGATGCTGAAACTGCCGAAAACGATTCAAAGTCAAAGCACCACGTTATACATCTGATTGAGTCCCAAAAAGAGCATATGAAGAATCGTGCCTACGGAGGCACAATGAGGCTTGGAACATGGGATGCGATAGTGGCGCGTGGGACACGAGCATTTGAATTCTACAAAAAAGATGGGAGCATAGATGAGAAAACGGGTCTTACATCAGAACGCCATAGGCACAGATATGAGTTCAACAATGATTTTGCAAAAGACTTTGAAGAGAAAGGATTGGTTATAGCAGCGCGATCAAAAGAAGAAGGCTTAGTTGAGATCGTTGAGCTCCCAGAAAAAGTGCATCCATTTTATCTTGGAACGCAGGGCCATCCCGAATATAAAAGTAGGCCGCTCAGGCCACACCCTTTCTTCGTTGAATTTTTGAAAGCCGCCGCCGAGTAACAATTGACAGTTAACAAATTGACAAATTAACCTATTTTCGATTCTAATATACGAATTAATACTAATTATACTAATGATAATTATTCGTATTATTAGTATGCATACAGAGAAATTTACCTTGATTCTTGATTCATGCTTCTTGATTCCTAATGTTTGAGCGTTCGGCTTGAGATTCTGCCTGTAATTCTGTATAATAACCTCTTATGGATGATAAGTCGGCTTTACAAATTCGTGAAAAGCAGCACATTCGCGTATTTCAAAAGTTCGTTGAAGGAAAGCGCGAGCGCAACGTGCCTTTTGTAGGAATAGTTCGCAAAGTTCGCGGATCAGGCGTAAATCGCACTATAACTGTTGCTCAGATGCTTGAGGGTATTGAGGTTGAGAAGATATTCCCAACAGCTCTTCCAACAATTACAAAAATAGAAATAATAGAGGATAAGCCAAAAGCATCCAACAAATCTGCTAAAAAATCCCGCAAAGCTGCAAAAAAGAAGTAAATTAAGTAAGTTTAATTTTTCTGTGGCCCATTTGTATTTTCCCTTCCTCTTCAAGTTTATTTAGCACTTCTGTAACCCTTGATCTCGTTCCCCACACTAAGTCTGCAATCTGCTCATGTGAGAGTGTGATTTCATCATGCGCGAAATAATGAGACAAGTACTGAAGCAAACCCCAGGTTCTGTCGTGAAGATTTTTAGAAAGAACATCTTCGATAAAAACGTCAAACTTATGAATTTTTTCAGCGAAAAGCTTCATCATTTCAAGAGCAAGGTTGGGGTAATTTGGAATAAGCTCTTGAAAATCTCTCTGATATAGCACAAGTGTCTGTAGGTCTCCAACAGCCACAGTAGACGTGGTGCTAGTCTTATTGTCGATTAGTCCAGACATTCCAACAATTGTTGGTGCGCCAACTACGTCAATATTTATTATTTCACCTTCTCTCGTTGTTCTGAAAAGGCTTGCTACACCTTTGTAGACGAAGTAGGTTCTGTGATCGTCAAAACCTTCCTCGACAAAAATTTCCATTGGTCTGATATTTTTAGGATTCGTGACGCGTGCGAAAGCTTCAATTTCAGCTTTATTTGAGTTTTTAAACAAATTGAATTTTGAAAGAATCTCAATTTTCTCTCCTACTGTCAAGTTAATATTTTGAAATGGAATCATGTAAGAAGGTTTTTTTTGTTTTGCCATGCGGATATTTTAAGTAATTGACTTTAATTTGTCCAATTTGGCCAAAAAAAGACACCCTCGTTCGTTAGAAATCCCGCAAAGCGGGATGCCGGAAGAACCGGCCAAGGGTGCCTACTAAAGTGACTGTGGATTCCGTGTTAGGGGAGCTTGTCTCCTTTCTTCATGCCGGAGTAGATCCAGACTCCGTCGCCAACCGTCTTACCGCCAGAGAAGTCGTCGACGCCCGCAGTATCGCTGAGCGTGTTGTCTTTCTTGTTGACTTGAAGTTGGTCGAGTTCGCCAGGATGATGACCCCAGGCGCTTTTCGAGTCGGTAGTCGTAAATCGCCAGCCGTAGCTAGTCCCTTCGTAGGACATGAACGACACGTCGTTGCGATAGTCCGTGTGATCGACTGGATAGGGGTAGCAGGTCGTCGTCTTGCCCGTTGATACGCAAAACTCTTTGATCTCGACCCAGTCGTAGGTGCTATGCTTCTCAGACGTTATGACGCCATAAGTTGCATAGTTTGACCCAGGCTTCGGTTCCAAAGCCGTGAAGCCAATGAAGATGCCCAAGATGACGAACGCGAATGTTGGCAAAATCAGGTCGTAGACCTGGAAGCCATTGACTTGTTGAGCCGCGAAGAGAAAGAGGGCGATAGTCGCCGTCCAGAGCAGAATGACACCTATGTTTTTGGCGATCGTGTCGTACACTCTCGTTGCAACCTGGTTGTCGCTGCTCGAATTGACCTTCCCTCCTATAGCTGACGCGAACCGAAGATAGGTAAGCACAGGATCGTCGTTGAGGCTGGCAAAGATTTTTTCACCATACGTCTTTGAGTACGGGGTGGTGACTTTGTCGTTGCCTGCACCTATTGCGACGAAGATGGAGTTGTCGGGTAAAACGAAAACGGCTGCACCGTTGTCGCGACCCTTCTTTCCCACGCCGAGCTTGTTGAACCTCGCAAGGATCGCATCCTCATCTAGTTGCTCTTTGGGGAAGACGAAAACGATTTCGTAGTCCGTCTTCTCATCAAGCCGCCAGAGGTATGAGGCGAGCGCTATTTCTGATTCGGTTGGAAGCCGCTCTGCGTCATCATAGATGTACCGACCTCTGTCAGAGGTGGTGTGTCCGTGACTGCCGCACGCACTAGCCAGTAGAACCAGAATGAAAAGGAACGGGAGTGCTATTCGCCTCATTTTGCACCCCCAAACCACCTTTGTACGAGCTGGTCGTATTGGGTGGTATTCGTCTTGCCGTTTTTGTCACGCAGAGTTTTGAGAGCAGAGTTGACGGTAGGTAGCAGCTTTTGTGGATCGTTTTTGGCGACTACCACTCCATACTGCTCGCCTGTATCTATTTTACCCGCGACCCGTAGGTCCTTGTGGGACCCTGCGTAGCTTTCGGCCACTGGAGCGTCGATGATGATGACATCCAGAGACTTGAGGTTGAGCGAGAGCAACCCGATAGACAAGTCATCGATCGCCGTTGCTGACTCGATATTGACCTTTCCGTCCAGTAGGTTGTCTTTCACCCAGGATTCGCTTGTCGTCCCCTTTTGGTACCCGACCCGCTTACCTGCGAGATCACTTGCCTTCCCAGACCATGTTAGGTTGGCGCTCTGTGTCGTAAGAAGCGCTTGGGAAGCTTCAAAGTAGGGCGAACTGAAACTGGCAACCTCTTCACGATCCTTTCGGATTGTGACAGCAGAGATCACCATGTCTAGCTTGCCTGCCTTGAGAGTGGGGAGCAGCGAGTCAAACTCGCTGTAATCCCGTACTACTAAGTGTCGACCTGTCTTCTTCGCAATGAGGTTGGCCAGGTCAATGTCAAATCCCGTGATGTCTTCGCCATTTCTCACCTCGAAAGGTGGGAAGTCGGTGTTGACCCCTACTATGAGGTTGGTTTTTTTGGGGCCACCACAGGATGACATCGTCGAGATGATTGCGAGAGCGAGAACTGCCAACATGGCACCAAATCCCCCGACAAGAGCGCCGGTGTGGCGCTGTCGAGGGCGTTGATTCCATCTGTCAAAACTATAGTCGGATCGATACCTCATCGAGTCTCCCTAGTGGGTGAAGTCCACTTTCGGTGCCTTTTGGGCTTCCGGATCTGCCTTGAACATGGTGCAGTACGAGCTGTCGAAGCCAGTGATCCAGGCGACAAATGCACCTGGAGGTAGCTGGACTGCATTCCGGTAGCTTCTACAGGCGCCATTCATGATGTCACGTTGGTTACGGACGACGCGGTTTGCGCTGTCAATCTCTGAATTGAGCTCCGTGAGCTGATCCGTTTTAAGTGTGACATTCGCTTCGGCGCGGACGTTGACAAGAAGGTTGCGGTATTGGTCGGCGAGTTTGTCGGCATCAAGACCTGTTGCGGTCGTTAGCCCCTCGCGTATGCGCGAGTTCTCATTGGTGAATTCTTCCTGCTTCTCAACGGAGAACTTGGCCGTTGACACGAAGTTTGGGATCGTGTCGAAGCGGAATTGGTAGGCATTTTGGACGTTACCTACCGTGTTGTCATAGTTGTTTCGGCTTGAGACAACTAGGGAATAACCCCAAAGTCCTACCAAGAGGACAACTGCGACGACTCCGAGAGCTTTGATCGTATTTGGGGACAACTTGAACCTCCCTCAGCATTTTGCTGAACTAAACTTACCATTGTGTCTGAATCCAAGGAGGACTCAGCATAAATAGCCTCAAGTGATTGTTGGTTCCAGTAACGTGTTTATTCAAAATTTCTCCTCACGTGTGTATTTGCCTAAGGCAACCTGACCCTGACAGAGTCAGAATAAGAGTGCCGCAGGCAAAGAATTACTCAAGCTTTTGAGTAATTTAGCGAGGAGTTCCACAGTCAAATTGTCAAAGTGCTAAATCTGTGGCTTATGGGACTATGCTAAACAGACCCATGCCTCAAATTAGTTGATGAATTATACTTGAATTTAGCTTAAGTATCAAATACTATAAGTTATATTTTTAGTATCATCAAATACATAATAACCAATATTTTTGGCTATTTCTGTGCTTTGTGGAGCGACTTTTTGTTATGTGGAGAACAAATCTTTATTCGTGGTTTTTGCCCCAGGTTTTGAGAGTTTGGCGCATGATGGAGAATTCGCCTAGATGATACGCATTGTGGTCGGCTACGACAAATACTTCCCTGAATACGGTTTGGCCTGAGCCACCAGCGATTTTCTTGTAAATATCGACTTTTGGGTCGAGTGTTACCTTTTTGAAAGTCTCGCGATCCTCTAGAAATTGCTCAATAGTATGGTCCCAGTCTTTTTTGGTAGCTTTTTCGTCTCGTGCCGGCCAGTAGTCATTGGGCCATTCAATTTCTTTGTAATTTGGGTTTATACAAAAGTCGAGTATGTCAGCCTGAGTACGTCTTATGTGCTCGAGAAGATGCCAAAATGTGTAGACGCCATTTGGAAACTTATCGTTGATATGAGCTATAGGAAAGTCTTCGACAATAGCCTCAAAAGGTGAGTGTGCGTTACCACGCATAAGCTGAAATACAAGCTCATCTCTGATAAATTTTTCTTGATCGTTCATCTATTTGCTAGCTCCATCAAATCTTTTTGCGACGTTATCCCAGTTAACAACATTCCACCACGCTTCAATATAGTCTGCCCGCTTGTTGTAGTACTGAAGATAATACGCATGCTCCCAGACATCGAGACCAAGTAGAGGAGTTTTGCCAGAAGTAAGTGGTGAATCTTGATTGGGTGTGCTCATAAGTTTTACCTCGCCCCCATCAAGCACTAGCCACTCCCATCCGCTTCCAAAAACTTTTGTCGCAGCCTCGCCAAATTGAGTTTTAAAAGTTGCAAGATCCCCAAATGAGTGCTGGATTTTATCAAGTAGTGTTCCGGTTGGCTCTTGTCCGTTTTTTGGGGCCATCATTTCCCAAAAAGCAGAATGATTGATATGTCCACCGCCGTGATTGCGAACGACAGTTCGAATGTCTTCGGGAATTTGATCAAGCGAGGTTATGAGTTCTTCAATGGGCTTATTTTGCCATTCAGAGTGCGATTCTAGGGCCTTATTTAATGTGTCTACATATGTCTTGTGGTGTTTGTCGTGGTGAAGGTGTTGTATCTCGTCGCTTATAAATGGCGCCAGTGCGTCGTAGTCGTAGGGAAGATCAGGGAGTGTATACATGGTATATAGATTACTCCGACTTGCTATATTTTGTCAATGAAAGATGTAAAAGAGGAGTAATAGCTAAAGATTATAATATAGTCAATGAAAATCTTTGTGATTGGACCTGGTGGAGTCGGAAAATCTACTTCCGGAAAAATACTTGCAGAAAAATTTGGATATGAATTAATTGACTTAGACAAAGAATTTCTGAGTCAAATAGGTCACATCGGCTCTTATATCGAATCTTTTGGATATGATAATTATGCTAAGAAAAATTCTGAATTATTCTACACGTTGTTATCTAAAAGCAATGAAAATACTGTGATTGTACTTTCGTCAGGTTTTTTGGTTCACAAAGGCCTTAAGGAATTAGTATTTAAGCATGTCAAAACACTCAAGGATAATGGTGTATCGATATTACTTTTACCTTCTAGAGATGCTAATGAGACTATCGAAATCGTTGTAAAAAGACAACTAGGTAGAGGTTTCGGATTGATAGAATCTAATGAAAGAGAGAAGATAAAAGAACGATTCGCAAAGTACTTAAAATACGGAGACATTCAGATCTTTTCTAAAGCAAAACCAGAGATAATAGCGGATTTAATGGTCGATGAACTTGTAAGGTTTAATGTTTAGTTTGTGACGGCAATATCGAGCTTGTCGAACCAATAGTTCTGGTATGGGTTAGCATTTATCGAAAACTGAAGTGCTTTGTAAAAATTCCGAAGGTGCCATTATGAGAATGATATAATTAGTTATGGCAACAGTTGACGAACAGATTGAGAATTGTTTACGTCAATTACAGAACCTCGAAGACATTGACCCCTTTTATCTCAATGGACCCTTGCAGAAATTAAGGCATTTTGTAATGTTTGTTCACACGCGCATGGAGGTATCAATGGAAATTTTTATTGGTGACTACTTATTCGAAGGTTCACCATTGCTAAGTAAAATAGAGAGCAATCGTGTATATAGGTCACGTCTTGCAAGTGTCATTGAGGAAATGGATTTTGTAAAGAAAATTAATGTACTTCAAAAGATTAAAAAAATAGATTCTGATACCGCCAGCTCGCTTTTTAAGGTCAATCAATATAGAGTTGCATTTTCTCACCCATCGGCAAAAATTGGTGAGATTAAAGAGTTTGACGATGATAATAAATATCTTGAAGCATTAAAAACCTTAATTAAAATATATGAGAAGTTTGACGCTTTATTTGTTAGTTTAAAATTACCAGAAGAGCTTAAAGAAGACCTCAAGCCTTAATAAATCTAACCATGCTTTAAGGCATGGTTTTATTCTTTTTCCTCTGTTATCTCTAAGCTCTTTTTATGCTTTTTCCCGTATCCATCGTGCAAAATAAAAGTGAACTTCTTAAAATCAGTTATTTTATGGGGCACAATCGGCGTATAAACCCTGGTAAATGGTTCGGAATTTGTTTGTAA
>DASZRG010000040.1:0-2201 GCA_035549295.1 Patescibacteria group bacterium | reverse complement strand
AACTCCATCGGCTGTTTCGCCAACAGTTGAGGTGGAACCTGAAGTTAATAATTGGATGCCATATAACAATGACAAGTTTAATTTCTCAATAAACGTGCCGGATGGTTGGAAATCCCAAGATTATTCCTCTCAAGCAAATGGGGGTGCCCAAATCGCTTTCTCGCCCAACTCGCTGCCATGTGATACCTGTACTTATTTTTATGACGGATTTTTCTCAATAAAAATCTACAATCAAAAAACTTCACCCGACGCATATGCCGACTATCAACAGCGACTCGCTTTTATCGGCAAAAAGGAAGGGTATCAACAAATAAAAATCGGCGCGGCGCAAGGTGTACTTGCTGCAAATACTGTTGCTCTAGCAAGCCAGGGATATATATATGAACTGTCTCTTGATGAGGATCACGGGAGCAAAAATGCGGTTGACTCGAAAATATTTATGAATGTTCTATCCTCAATAAAGTTTACTGGGCTTGCTTTTTGAGATCTTCTTTTGTTGCTTGGAGTGAGAAAAGTAGTGGAATTTGTATCTTTTTATCTTTCAAGACGTACTGTCCCTTTTTGTTTTTCTCCATAAAACCTGGAAATTGGTCATACATCGTATATGGAAACTCATGTACAAAGTCTATTCGCAATCCTTCGCGCGTTAAAGAATTTATAATATCTCCCATAGTATAGCTCCATTCATACGTTACTCCTTTTACGTTTTCATTCCAGTCTGTATAAGTTCCTTCCGAGTCGTCAACGTAGGGTCCTTTTTTGAAATACTTATAATAAAGCTTGAAGTCAAAACTCAAAATATTTGTGAAGGGGTGAAGCTCTACTATGTAAAATTTTCCACCCGGCTTTAAATAATGGTTTACAATTTGTGCAAACTTTTTAATATTTTTAAGCCACAAGAGCACTCCATAAGAGGCAAAAACTATATCAAATTTCTCGTCCAAAATGCTTGGAAGCTCATAGACATCAGCACAAATAAATTTTCCGGGTATATCGTTTTCGCGTGCAAGTTTTTTGGCGAGTTTTATTGATGAATCAGACAGATCAACGCCTGTGACTGTAGCACCTTTTCTTGCCCAAGAAAGAGTATCCATTCCAAAATGGCAGAGTAGGTGAAGCATAGTTTTTCCGCGAACATTGCCGAGTTCCTCGATTTCTGTGGACTGTAGACTGGTTTTGCCTTTTTGAAATTTGGGGAGATTATATAAGTCGGACTTCGCGTGTACTGGAGTGACATCATTCCACCATTTTTTGTTAATCGAGGCGTAATCCTTCACTATTAAAAGTATTAGATCGTTTTTGTCGCATTGTCAAGGGCCGATTGTAATTTTAAGAATGGTAAGACTTGCCGCGAAACCTGCAAAACATGACGCAAAACTACACACGGAATTCTAGCTCGTGGTACCCGTGATACTCTTGATACTCGTGATACCCTTGCAATTCGTCACACACTTATATATAGTAGAGGAGTACTTTTTATTTCCTCAGAATTTATTTCACTTTAGAACTTGACAAATTAGCAGTTCCTTTGTTATACTGCTAAAGTTAGTTTTTATGATACGTCTTTCAGATAGAAATAACGAACAATTAATTCCAGTAATACCTATTCGTGACGGAATCGTTTTTCCCCACACAGAATCAATTTTGACTTTTGGCCGTCCGAAGAGTCTTGCTGCACTCGAGTCAGCTTTTGCAGGCGAGAGAATAGTATGCTTCGTACTTCAGCGCAATCCAAAGCTCAACGAGCCCGGACCAGAGGATCTTTACAACGTCGGTACAGTATCCCACATTGAGCGTATGATAAGAACAGACGGTGAAGTAAATGCACTTGTCAAAGGTCTTTCTCGCGCACGAATAGTCTCCTATGATGAGCAAGCAGGCTACTTTTTGGCAAGAATTGAGGAAATCGACGAGGACAACAATCAGACCCCAGAGGTAAAAGCACTTTCAAACCATCTTATTTCGGAATTCAAAAAAGCACTCGGTCTTGGTAAGCAGGCTGATTTTCTAGTCTTTATGAATATTATGTCTGAGGTATCACCATCAGAGCTTGCCGACCAGATAGCATCAACTCTTGATATAAAAGGGTCTGAGAGGCAAGATATTCTTGAGACCATTGATATCAAATCGCGTCTTGAAAAAGTTTCAGAATTTTTATCACGAGAAGTAAAAGTTCTCGAACTCGAGCGAAAAATCACCAA
>DASZRG010000039.1:0-64795 GCA_035549295.1 Patescibacteria group bacterium | reverse complement strand
TATGAAGAGTCAGTACGAATAGCTTCACTTATAAGTCACATAAACCTAACAGTTTGCAAAGTACGACAAAGATTATCTCCAAGGAGTCTCCTTGACATGCGTAGCAAGGAGACTCCTTGACGGAAAGCTGGGGTGCAAGGTCTAGTCTAATGCCCAGCTTTAAAAAATGGGTGACTTCGGGTATAATTTACATACTTTCTTGCGCCTGTAGCTCAATGGATAGAGCAAATCGGTTCTAACGATAAGGTTGTGGGTTCGACTCCCGCCAGGCGTACAATGCACTTGAAAATTGGTGCTTGGTAATTGATAATTACCGTTCGTGGTGGTTGTAGCTCAACAGTAGAGCGCCAGGTTGTGGACCTGGAGGTCGCGGGGGCGGCACCCGTCTTCCACCCCAAACCCGCTAGGGTTTGGGGTGCATCAGGCATGCAATGCCTGAGCAACATACCAACCCTAGTATTAGATTAGTATCACATAATATCCTACAGGATTGACTTTTACCCTCAGACTTGCATTCTTTGGTATAATTAACATATGAAATCGACAAAGCAAGAAAAAGCCACAACGATAAATTTTGAAACAAAGCTTTTTAAGATTGGGGATTTTACGATCCTTAGACTTCCAGAGGAGGCTTCAATCAAGTTGCCATCCAGAGGTATGGTAATGGTCGCTGGAACTGTTAATAATGTTCCTTTTAAAACTCTTCTAGAGCCGGACGGAGTATATGGGCATGGTAAAACACCAAGTCACTGGTTTGAGCCCAGTAAAAAATTGCTTGTCGATGCCAAGGCAAAAGAGGGTGATACAGTTAAGGTTTCACTAGAGCCTACTCAAGACTGGGTTGAGCCAGAAGTTCCAGTCGACATGCAGAAAGCACTTGAAACTTCTCCTAAAGCCAAGGCTTTATGGGACGATACAACGCCGCTTGCGCACTGGGACTGGGTAAGATGGGTGCGCGCTGTAAAAACTGAGGAGACTCGCCAAAAACACCTCGATGTGATGCTTGATAAGCTCAATAAAGGCATGCGAAGACCGTGCTGCTTCAATCGAAATCTATGCAGTGATCCCCGCGTCTCAAAAAATTGGGTCCTCCAAGTGCCGAGCGCAGCTTAAAATGAATGACTATGATCCAAATCATGTCCACAAAAAAGACTTCGCACTCATAGGGCAAAAGGCGATAATTCTAAACAGTAAAAACCAAATCTTGGTTCTTTTGAGATCAGATAAAGTGGGTGGGGCAGGCAAATGGTCACTACCTGGTGGATCTCTTGAAAACGGCGAAGAGCCATATGCGGCTGTGAAGCGTGAAATAGAAGAGGAGACTCAGCTTTCTGTCGCTGACCTGTCTCCATATTTTCTACACACATACACAAACCGGGATAATGACTTCGTTTTAATTGTTGGTTACAGATGTAAAGTTGATTCCGAAGAAGTGGTGCTCAATTGGGAACACGATGAATATAAGTGGATGAGTAAAGATCAAGCTTTGGAACTCAATCTCTCAAATGACGGAAGAACACTTCTGGAAAACTTTAGGTTTGACTATTAGCAACTTTTTCAGCGCGCACAACTAGTTCATGGGCGAAAGCCCAATCGTGAACAATAAATTTCATATCAAGCATGTTTTTGACTACATCGCGTGCTTCTGAATCCCCCTCTTCTGCCAGGACTACAGCCGCCTCAGTAAGTGCGCATGCGATTGAGTCTCCTGCATTTTCTTGCTCTTGATCTTTATTTTGGAAGCCTAAGTGAATTGCGACCATGCGAGCCGCACCATCGTAGAGATACCACTCAAATACGCTCAGTGGATTTCCGCCATTTATTTCAGAAGGATCCATGTATACCGTCCCAGCTGGCTTAATTTCTTCATTACCTGTCTTGATAGTTTCATTAAGAGTTTCGGACCAGTTTAGAATCCAAGTTCTTCTTGAATCAGTTCCAGCAAATGGGTTGGGGAGTATGGCCGGGGTAGTATTGTTTATCTGCAGCAAGATTTTTGTGTCTCTAACTCCGGCAAAATCGCGGTGAATAGGATCTGTGCTTGCGAGCATCACATTTACCTTTTCAAAGCATCTATTAATAACCCTCAGCTCCTGAGGTAGATTTATCTCGCCTTTGCCTGCGGCAGCCGAAGAAAATGCCTCTTTGACTCCAGGACTCTGTAGACCACTGGCAATCGATGTAAATGCTTCCTGTTCGCAACCCATATGGCATGAATTATACCAAACCGCTATAGGATAGTAAAACTACCGCCCATCTGTGGTAGGGTCCGTCCTTGCCAGTATTAGCTTCGAAAGTTATTCTTACCTCATCAAATCCTCTCCCTAATTTGCATTGTATTTTCGCCCACCCTCATCCTAACCTTCTCCCCTCCAGGGAGAAGGAAATCAATGTTTAAGTCATTACAATAAATAAGGAGAGGGAGACTATGGCTTTAGGCTATTACCAAAAATATAGAGGCCTATAGCATTGACTTAAGAATAGTTGTTTGATAATATTCCGGAATGAGTGAACTTTTGAGAGCTGTACCAGAGGATGTGCAAGAATTCGTTGCCGAATCAAGACGAAAGAGCTATAAGATTGGTGGAGAACCAAATTATCCGACCGGAAAGGCTAATGAGTACGGATTTAAATACGAAAAGTCTGGAATGAGATACGTCGATGTTTCTACGGAGCATAAAGGAAGGTTCGCTGGGCAAGAGTATGTCGAGAGAATATCAACTGATGGTAAATTCTATGTTCTTCAATACGCTGGTGGTAATACTCAGTATGGTCTAACTGTTGGGAGAAATGTAGATATTGCGCAGCATAATTTCGTAATGGACAATCCTGGAGTAGTCAGGGCCGGAGCGGAATCAGTAAGCCTGCAGTCGGTGGAGGGTGATGATATATTTACTTATGAAGAACGCGGTTCAAATAATCCGGGGCATCGATCAAACTACGAAAGAATGTTTATGAGGAGAAAAATGAATCATAGAAGAATTGTTTACGATGGTCACTCCCAACTTACTGTCTTTGAGATATAATCCTCTTAGTACCTTAAAGTTTTACTTGCTTAATATCTATGAGAGAAAGATTGGAGAGACTTCCTGAAATAAATTCTTGGGCGAGTAGTATGGGTAGAAATGGTCCAGAGACAAACGCAGATAGATTTATTGACGCGCGACTTTTGGGAATATATGGAGTATTTGATGGAAGACGAGGAGATGGTGAGGGTCGACTTGCAGCGAATGTTGCTGCAGATAGTTTTGTCGGACTATTCAATACTTCGGAGCGTGACAGTCTTAAAGGTGTTCTAAATAAAGTATCTACAATAGTTTCAAAATTATCCGAGGGTGGCGAGTCAACTGGTCTGATTGCGCTAGTGCAAAAACCCAACAGCGCCCACCCGTCAAGTGCATGTAATGATGTGTATTTGGCAAATGTTGGAGATGCCCGAGCGTATCTACTGTCTGACGGATGTTTTTTTGAAGCCATTGATAGCTCAGCTGGACCCGTGTTGGGAAGTCATGAAGCACAATTACAGCCCAAGTTTAATCATTTGGATATAAAACCTGCGGATCGCCTTGTGCTAGTTACAGATGGGATTTGGCGAAATTTAACTCAAGAAGAAATAGAGAGATGCATGATCGAAGATGATCCCGCAGCCGCTATTGTAAATGCTGCCAGAAGAAGAATTGGCATTGGTCTGGGTAGTATTCAGCCCGCCACACGATCGGAGAAAGAAGCAGCTGAATTTGGATTTTCAAACGATGACGCAACAGCAGTCGTTGTCAGATTCTAGAGGTTGTAGAGTTTTTGTTCGGTCAAGTAGGTCTTCTGAACAGCTTTTGCTATCTGCTTTGGTACTGATTTATCGAGAGGAGAGGGTAGGATATTATTAATCGATAAATTTTTGGTTGATTTGGCTAGAGCAAACGCCGCTGCTATCTTCATCCCACTCGTTATAATTTTGGCCCGGGCATCAAGAGCGCCTCGAAAAACCCCTGGAAATGCGAGAACATTGTTAACCTGATTAGGTAGGTCAGATCGGCCTGTCCCAACGATATAAGCGCCATTTTTGAGGGCCTCATCCGGCATTATTTCCGGTGTTGGGTTGGCCATCGCTAGAATAACTGGCTTTTCTGCCATTTTCTTGATAAGCCTACCTGGTAATTTACCACCAGATGAGACTCCAATAAATACATCAGCACCAACTATTGCGTTTTCAAGTGATCCTGTGGTATCTTGCCTGTTGGTAATTCCAGCAAGTCTCATTTTTGATGAATTATTCAGAAGGTCTGGACGACTACGATTGATAATCCCTTTGGAATCGACCACTATAACTTCGCGAACTGGTTCGCACACTTTTTTATCCTGCCCAACGCAGAGTAGGAGATTCGCGATTGCTGTGCCTGCCGCTCCTGCTCCCAGTATAACTACTTTTAAATCTGTAAGTTTTTTGTCTGTAAGTTTGCAGGCATTGATAAGTGCTGCGAGGATGACAATCGCCGTACCGTGTTGGTCATCATGGAATACCGGAATACCAATATCTTGAAGAGCTTGTTCTATTTCAAAACACCTTGGAGCTGAGATGTCCTCAAGATTTATCCCTCCAAAAACTGGAGCAATATTTTTGACAAGACTGATTATTTCAAATGCGCTTTGAGTTTCGACAGTAATAGGAAATGCGTCAATATCCGCATATTCTTTGAAAAGTAGTGCTTTCCCTTCCATAACCGGAATTGCTGCACTTGCACCTATATTTCCCAAGCCAAGTACAGCCGACCCGTCAGATACGACGGCGACCGAATTTCGTTTGATTGTAAGTTCATAAACTTGATCAGGGTCATTTTTAATTTCTCGACAGACCTCAGCGACACCGGGAGTGTAGGCAAGTGAAAGATCTTCTCTTGTCTTAACTTTTATCTTCGGCTTTACAGAGAGTTTTCCGTGGAGTTTCTGGTGGAGTTTGACCGAGTCTTCGTTGACGCCCATAGACGTATGTTAGTCCATCAAGCGAGCAAGTGCAACAAGAAGTGCTGCCTCGCGCATTGTGCTTTTGTTTTTCTTCATTGTTGACCAGATCTCAGAAAATGCTGTCTCCATTTTTTTATCAAGAAGATCGAGTCCTTGTTTTTTGGTGTAGTTTTTAGTCTCTACGTTTTGCTTCCATTCGATCCATGATCCTGTGACTCCACCGGCATTTGCAAGAATATCAGGAACTATGATTACTCCTTTTTTGGTGAGATAGTCATAAGCCTCAGGTGTAACGGGACCATTTGCCATCTCTATGATAATTTTGGCTTTTATATTTTTCATGTTGTCTTTATTAATCACATTTTCAAGTGCTGACGGGACGAGTACATCAACTGGAAGTGCTAGTAATTCTTCGTTGGTTATCACGCGCCCCTCGCTTATATCGCAAACGCCGCCGACGCAGTAGCAACCAGCGAGATATCCTTGTTCATTTTTGCATTCCATCACCTTTTCTATATCAAGCGAAACTGTTGCAGTTGTGCCTTTTTTGGTGATACCTCCCTTTGAATCAGAAAGTGCGGTAACTAAAAAGCCACGTGCAGCTGCATGATGGGCGAAGAAATACCCGACATTCCCAAAACCCTGAACAGCAATTGTTGTCTTTTCGGGTTTTAGTTTGAGTTGTTTTGCAAGGTGATCAAGAATTACAGCGCCACCAAAACCAGTTGCTTCTTCGCGAGCTTCAAGACCACCTTTTTTAACAGGCTTTCCAGTAAATGTCCCTATACTTTTGGAGGTGTATTCTTTTCTCTTCTTTGCGATTTTTATGTACTCATCTGTCATCCAATTTATGATCTTCGCGTTAGTGTTAACATCAGGTGCTGGAACGTCTATGTCAGGACCTATGATGTCATAAATTGCTCTTGAATAAGCACGTGAAAGAGTTTCGAGCTCTTCCTCTGAAAGACTTTTTGGGTCGATTGTGACCCCACCTTTTCCACCGCCGAAGGGGATATTTACAACCGCACATTTGAGACTCATCCAGAGAGAAAGCGCCATAACTTCATCGCGAGTGACATTTTGATGAAATCTGATGCCCCCCTTGTATGGGCCAAGCTTACTATTGTGCTGTATTCTGTATCCTGGGATCTTTTCCGTTTTTCCCAAAGCATTAGTAAAAGGAATATTGAGTTCGACTATCCTTTCGTGTTTTAAGAAGTTATCGACCTTGTCTTTGGGGAGTTTAAATTTTTTTGCTATTTCTCTGATTTGGTCCGCGCTTGCGTTGTAAAGTGAATTTTTATCCATTGAACAAAATATTTTAGAATGATTGGAGACAAGATGCAAGGGGAAAACCGGAGCGAAATTTTGGCGTTGGGTTTTGGGGGTTAGGTGTTAGAAATTGAACCAAGAGCTAAAACCTAAATGCTAACCCCAGTTGACATTAGTTTGTAAATTTGTGTTAAATAATACCAATGATCATTGATCCGAATTTATTGAGAGTAATAGTTATTATTGTCATAATAAGCCTTCTTTTTATGGCTTTCACATATCTCGTCGACTTTATTCGCCCCATATTGATAGCTGTAGTTCTGATAGCAATTGCTTACATCCTCTATCATTTCCTCGTGACAGGAGCACTCGGAATTTAGTAGCTAGAATTTACCAATATCCTGTTACCAATTGATCAAACCAATTAACAAATTTTCAATTCTAAATTAAGAAATCGTTTTTTCAGTTTTGATTTTAAAAATTGGTTTGTTAATTGGAATTTGGTTACTGATTATTAAAGGTAGCTGTGGCGTTTTGTGAGGTGCTTGTTGTAATACAGAACTCCTGTGAATGCGAACATGATAATACCGAGTAGTATAAAAATGTAGTGAGGGTAGGGTTCAAGACAAAGACTCACTATTACAAAACTTGCGCCTAGTGTTCTCCCCGCTGCAAGTAAAATTTCACGTCCCGGAATGGCTAATTTAAGATTTGCGTGAGAATCGACAACCATAGCCATGGTAAGATTCCAGAAAAGAGGAAGCAGAAATTGAATAACACCAGTCATTATTATCCAATAGGTTAGGTTTTGTGGAAATACAGCGAAGAGTGTGGTTGCCACTCCCATGATGATTGTCAGAGGAAATAAGAAGACACTTCTTTTCTGAAGCTTGTCCGTCAATCTTCCAAGTGTTAGGTTTGCGATAACGCTGAGCACAGCGAGGTATGAAGCAAAGACTCCGTAGTTAAGGGGTTTTTGGATAAAATACAGTGTGTAAATGGGTATCACTGCGAATATTAAAGCTTCCCATACGCCTTCTATGAAAATTAGAGCCCTAGTTGCCTCAATAGAGTTGAGAGATTTTCTAATATCAATATTGACCTTAAAATCTTCTTGTCTGTTTATAAACGAGAAGGAAAGGATGAAGGATGCTAAAGAAATGGCCCAGAGATAAGTGACGTTAAGTTGCGCGAAAAACCCTGCAATAATTGGCGCGACTACACCAATTGCGCTTGGAATTGCAAACATAAGGGCTGAGCTGTGACCGCGCTTGCGTTTTGGCGTATTTGCAAAATGAGCAATGTTGTAGACAACAAAAAAGAAAAACAACGCAAAGCCATTTATAGATGAGCCCAGATAGAATTGAAGCGGCGACTTGATGGATATAATTAGACAGATATATATAGCAACACAAATAAGGGCAATCTTCCAAGATAGTTTTGAAGAAAGCTTTCTAACAAATAGAAGCAAGAGGGACTGAGCAGTAAAGCAGAGCGCAATACCAAAGACCATTTCTTGAAGTGTAAGATTTGAGGCCAGAAATATAGTAGGCAGAATAGCAGTGCTAATCCTGTTAAACCACTGATAAGAAGTATAGAAGAGAAATAAATTCTTAAACTCCTTCCCCATGGAAAAAGTATAGCAAACTTAATAAGCAAATAATCTGAATTGTTTGAGTTTCTTGAGGTGGGCTTTCCTAACTGATATAATGTTATGCTATTGCGGGATTAGTTCAGTGGTAGAATGCCTCCCTTCCAAGGAGGAGGTCACCGGTTCGAATCCGGTATCCCGCTCAAATTGTTCAAAAATTTGAGCGAAGCTAGACACCAAAGGTGGGCTGCCCGCTCCTCGTCTTATTTGACATGATTCCTGCAAGCTATTAAGATACACTCTATGGCAACTGAAACAGAGTCTTTTGCACCGGAAAAAGAATTAGTCGTTGAGTATAACGGATTTCCAGGACCTGACGGCTTGGGAGTAAAAGAGCCTATGATTCCCAAGGTACCGAATGTGAAAGCTCATTATTTTGGTTTTAAAGATTTTAAAGTTGCCTCTGAAAAGGATGATGGCAAAAATCCAAGAACTTTTTTGGGTTCGACAACTTTTCCAAACCTTATTATAGAAGTGGGATTGAATGCCCCGGTTACTAGACGTGAATATGATCCAGAAAGATTCAGCATAGATGCTGAAGCTGGGGAGTTAGAAATTGTTTGTCTTGCGCCGAATGAACAGTTAGCACTAGACTTAAAATCAGATCGATATCAACCAGAAGACGTTGTTTCTTACAACGTCACTTACGGTATGGGAATTTTACAAAGCTTTTGGGAGGGCGAGGGTTACGTGGCGCCCGTTAGATTTGGATTGCCAAGGGTGAGTAATCTTAGCATGCAGGCTGGACAAAACGGATTGATTCTATCAAGGTTTATTCCTCGAAGATCGGAAGAGGTATAAAAACTATCATCTTGAACTTGTTTGTCGGGGTGACAGGAATTGGACCTGCTACTTCTCGCTCCCAAAGCGAGCGTTCTACCGATGAACTACACCCCGTAGTCCGACAATTAACAAATTAACGAAAACAACAAACTAACCAAACTTCTAAAAAGCTTGATTGTATATTTTAACTATTTTCATACTCGAACTCAAGGCGCCATTATGAATTGCGGGTTGACAAGTGCAACTGAGTTGCATATACTAAATGCAACCAAGTTGCAAAATGAATAAAAACAGCATTGATCTCAAAAATAAAGGATTTAGAGTTACCAAGATTCGTGATTCGATACTTTCAATTCTAAACTCTACCCAAAAGCCACTATCTGTTAGTGAGATCATCACTAATCTTTACAAGAAAGATCTTTCAGCGAATAAAACAACCATATATCGTGAACTAGATTTTCTGAAGTGTCAGAATATTGTGATTGAGATAGAGTTTGGCGATGGTAAAAAGAGATATGAGCTAAAAACAAAAAACCATCACCACCATATAGTGTGTTTGAGTTGCGGACGAGTAGAGGACCTTGATGATTTTGATTTTATTTTTAAAACGCAAGAAGAAAAGATTCAGACGAATACTAAATTTACGATAGAAAAACACAATATAGAGTTTTTTGGCCTCTGTAATACTTGCCAGAATTAATATGGAAGCGATTTTATTGTCATTTTTTACGTTTTTATCGACAACCGCCGGTGGACTGTTCGCACTCAAGAATAAAAGCAAGCTGCACTATATCATGAGTTTTACGGCAGGGGTTCTGCTAGCTGTCTGCTTTTTTGATATCATGCCTGAGGCTTTTGAAATGGTAGTTGAGCGTCACCTTGATGTAACTCAAATGCTTATCGCGACAGTTATTGGCTTTTTAGTCTTCCATGTTCTTGAGAAGACTATCATTATTCACCATGCGCATGAAGATGAGTACGCAAGCCATAAACACCCATCAATCGGCATTC
The DNA here is from genome assembly GCA_035549295.1 of Patescibacteria group bacterium. Classification (GTDB taxonomy): domain Bacteria; phylum Patescibacteriota; class Microgenomatia; order Levybacterales; family GWA1-39-11; genus GWA1-39-11. Next base: position 55,119 of record DASZRG010000039.1, on the reverse strand, counting down.
TAGGGGCATCTGGCCTATCTTTTCATAGTTTTCTTGATGGCGTCGGAATTGGGCTTGGATTTCAGGTGAATCCTCATGTGGGTTTGCTAATCGCTTTTGCAGTTATCGCTCATGATTTTTCAGATGGACTAAATACGGTCACACTTCTTTTAACCAACAAAAACAGTAATAAGCGTGCTATTAAGTTTTTGCTACTGGACGCAGTAACACCAATCCTTGGAGTTTTATCGACATTTGTGTTTAAAATTCCTGAGGCATGGCTTGTTTCGTATCTTGGGTTCTTCGCAGGATTTTTACTTTATATTGGAGCAAGCGATCTGCTTCCAGAGGCCCATTCTGAACATAGCTCTTACAAAATGATTGGACTTACAATTCTTGGAGTTATCTTTATTTTTACAGTCACTAGATTTGTTTAGCAGGAAAATATAAAATTACCCTTATGGGTCGTTTGAAGAGAATCTTTTTCTCGCTGTTTTTATTTATACTCATTTTCTCGCCTCGCGCATTTGCTCAATCACCTTCAGTAAAAGAAGAGTATTCAAAGGCACAGATTGTTAGTGTTGTCGATTCTGGAAAAGTAGTTTCCTCTGGTCAGACTAATTACTATCAAGATTTAAAAGTTAAGATCCTTAGTGGCAGCGAAGAAAATAAAACACTAAATATTCATATTGGCGACCCTGACACTTTAACTCTCGACCATGAAGTCTCAGAAGGAGATACGGTAGTGCTATTGAGGCAAACAATGAATGGAAAAACAGTCTATTCGGTGTACGACAAATATAGATCTATGAATATTTTTATAATACTTGCTGTTTTTGTTGTTATGTTGCTTATTGTAACGGGTGTTGCGGGATTAGGTTCGCTTCTGGGTCTTTTGATAAGTCTATCTGTGATTCTGTTCTTTATTGTTCCTAATATTTTAAATGGGGTTAGTCCACTCGTTGTAACACTAGTTGGGGCGGTGATAATACTTATCATAAGTACATACGTAGCACACGGAATTAGTAAAAAAACAAGCGTAGCACTAGCGTCTACGTTTATTTCTCTTCTTATTGCGACAGTAATAGCGATGCTTTTTACAGATTTCGCAACATTGACAGGCGTAGGGAATGAAGACATAGCACAACTTGCGATTGGCGCGACAAAAATCATAAATCTGAAAGGGCTTTTCTTGAGCGGAATTATAATTGGTACACTTGGTGCTTTAAATGACGTAACAATAAGCCAATCCGCAACTATTTTTGAGCTTGCAGAAGCTCACGAAAAAATAAAAGCCTATGATCTTTTTAAAAAAGGATTTAATGTGGGGCGCGAGCACATTTTGTCTCTGGTAAACACGTTGGTATTAGCATATGCCGGTTCGTCTCTTTTCATTTTTATATTCTTAGTGCTAAATCCAGGGAAGGTGCCATACTGGGTAATATTTAATACAGAGACAATAAGTGGAGAAATAGTGTCAACTGTTGCAGGATCGCTAGGACTCATACTTGCCGTACCAATTGTTACATTCATTGCCTCAATGGTGGCCGTGGAATTCAAAAGAAGTAGACAACCTACAAAAAAAGATTAGTGGACCTAAGGGGGCTCGAACCCCTCACCTCCTACATGCCATGCAGGCGCTCTACCAAATGAGCTATAGGCCCTCAAAAGTTTACAAAATTAAATGTAAACTTATTTAAAACTTTTCAGGCTCGCACTGAAAATGTTTACATTTTCATGTGGTAAACCCCTCCAAGTTTCAGAAAATTATATCAGAAAATATTTAAAGATACTAAAGAAGCAAGCCGTTTGTAGCGGAGATTTGTTTGTTAAATCTTGTCCAAAGAGCCTGCAGACTCTCTGAACAGATACATCCTAAGGTGTTGTTAACAATTTATAGAAAAATCTTTTAAATTTTTCTACGGTAGCCCAAAACTAAGTTCATTGTAACAAAATAATTTGGGAAATAAATATATCAAATTATTGTTAACGAGAGGATTACTTTGGATTTGAAGATCTAGTGCGTGAGCTGGTGCGTGAACCAAAAAATTTCATGAAATTTTCATTTGTAAAATAATCTCTAAGGTCTCTTTCGTACTGACTGGTGCGGGGTAGGCCTTCAAAAAAAGCAAATTGCGCAGGGTCGTCTGTTATTCTTCCGAAATCGATTAATCTGAATGACCCGTCGCTCATGTATCCATAATTTTCTTCCCAGTTGCTATCAGCATCAAGTATTCCTAACTCCCAGGCTCGTCGATTGAAATCTAAAAAATCTTGTTTAACTTTTTTAATTCTATCCTCATTACCTTCATTTCTTAGCTGAGATAATACTTTCGCGACTGTTTGCACCTTATGTTGAACTATCGCCAATACATTTTGTTCTTCGCCGCGATAATTTGTGAATTTTCCATAAACATCCATGCTTGGAACAAAAAGTTCTCCTAAATATTCTTTTGAAATGCTGTATCCATAGTTCATTCTGTAATTAAACGTTGTTGGTTGCCAGGTAGAGTCATCGTAAGGAAATTTAACTATGAAATTTAAGTCAGCACGAGAATATGCTGCCATATCTTCCCCACGGCCTATTTCATCAAGTGGGACTCCCTTGCCGAGTTCTTCAGCAATTCTTCTCAAAGTTTGTAAATCCCCATATGTATAATCGTTCATAAAGTCAAGACGTGGAAGAGCGTGGAACCTGCGATAATCTGGTAGTGTTGAGGTTGGGTCCTCTGGGTTAAAAGGTATTGGGTTGTGTGTACGGCGAATCCCTGGAAAGAATTTAGGATTTCTTGTTTCAACTGTCATGGTGCGAATTATAACCCATATTTACATTTGGAGTAGGGTTGAGCATGCATGTTAGAATATACGTATCCAGGATGACAAATACAACAGTTCCTCTCGCCGAAAAATTGAGGCCACAAAAGATTGAAGACTATATTGGGCAACAACATCTGTTGGGTGAAGGGCGCCCTATTAGGCGGATGATTGAGAACAGAAAAGTTACCTCCATGATCCTCTGGGGACCTCCTGGAGTTGGTAAGACGACCCTAGCATCACTTATCGCCAATTATATTGATGCTGCATTTGTATCCTTTTCAGCTGTTACGAGTGGAGTGGCGGATGTCCGCCGCGTGATAGATGATGCAAAAAATCTTCGACGTGGACTCGAGCAGCAGCAGACCGTATTGTTTGTTGACGAAATACATCGCTTTAACAAATCTCAACAGGATGCATTTCTGCCAAGCGTTGAGGATGGCACGATAATTTTGATTGGAGCAACCACAGAAAATCCTGGATTTCGTGTAAATGCTCCCCTTATTTCTCGTTCGCAGGTGTATGTTCTGAATTCTTTATCGAACGAAGAGCTTGAAGCAATAGTTGATCGCGCAATAAGGGAAACCAAATCAAAATGGTCCAAGGATGCTATTGCTCACGTTATAAATCAGTCAAATGGTGACGCTCGTACAGCTATAAATGCTGTAGAGCTCGCGGCATCGATAAGTAAAAAGGTAGATCTCAAGACAGCAGAACTTGCTGTTCAGCAAAAAGCAATTTTTTATGACAAAAAAGGGGATTGGCATTACGACACTATATCAGCATTTATAAAATCAATGCGTGGCAGTCAGCCAGATGCCACGCTTCATTATCTTGCTCGTATGTTGAAGGCTGGCGAAGACCCGATGTTTATTGCAAGACGTATGCTTATTTTTGCCTCTGAAGATGTAGGGAATGCCCAGCCAACCGCAATGGTGCTTGCAACAGCATGTATGCAAGCGGTAAACATGATAGGAATGCCTGAGGCGCAGCTCATTCTGGCCCAAACAGCAACATACCTTGCTACTGCCAAAAAGTCTATTGCATCGACTGTCGGAATAGGTGAGGCGATGGCTGACATCGACGAAGAAAATTTGGATCCTATACCTCTTCACCTACGAAACGCGGCAAACAAAGTTATGAAAAAGCTCGACTACGGAAAGGGGCACATTAGGTATACCTGGAAAGTAGAACGCGAGACTGGTGAAAAAGTAGATCAAGAATATATGCCAAAGAATCTTGTGGGGAAGAAGTACTATAAGGAGGACTGGAAGTAAGCCGCATCAGTATTCAGTATCGTGGGTATCAAGTGTCTGGTATAAGGTATTAGGGAGATTCCTGGCTGTTAAGGGTTTGCGATTGGTACTTGCAGCAGGTTGGTGATTTTACTAACTGCTAAACGCTAAGAGCTGAGTTGACGCATATTATCTATTGACTTCGCCTTTGACGAGATCCAGGACTACTTTATCGCCTGTTTTTAGGACTTTTGTTGCGTGTTTTGTGCCTACAATACATGGTAGACCGAACTCGCGCGCGACAATAGCCGCATGAGACATCATGCCGCCATGGTCTGTGATAAGTGCTTTTGCACTCCTCATAAGGGGGACATAGCTTGGGCTTGTAGATGGAACGACTAGAATCATGCCGCTTGCAACCGTATCTGTCGGACCTGAAACGATCACAATCTCACCCGTTACAAAATGTCGTCCTCCATTGCTCGCAACGATGCCGGTAACTGCATTTGTAGACCCTTTGAAATTTATATAGCGTTGCCACAGGTCTGTTGTATTTGCTTCATCTATTTTTGATGCTTTACCGTCGTCAAGCATCCATCCATGCTCAATGTATATCGAAAACTCTTCTATTAATCTGCGTGTTTTCATCATCCACTCCTTTCTATCATCCATAAATTCTGCTAACCTTCTTGTTAGAGTCAAAACCTTAATTTCTTCACCGCTTAAAGAAAATTCGTGTTCGAGAGCCGACTTATCTGGTTTTGATAGATGGCTGTTCGTGTTATCTTGAAGCAAAATCTTGAGTCTATCTGCAAAATAACTTTCGGCAGTATCGTGTACACCATCATAACCGTCATTTATCCATGGGTACTTCTTGGATAGGCTTTGTGGATCTTTCGACTCGAGTAACTCTTCATCAATCCTGGTCAGAAATGTTTGTTTATCTGGTATGGTAAAAGTCCCAAAAATTTTTTGTCGAGTTGCAACATCGAAGCGACTTAAGCGTCTGGTTATCACGCTATCTGCGCCATATAGCGAAAATTCCGCAAATAAAGTCAATTTCCATGCCTTTAGTAGCTCTTTTTTGAAGTGTTCACCTTTTAGAGTTGGCAATATTTCGATGGAATTTTGCCATGCTTTTATATCCTCTTCAATTCGATTTTTTAATTCATAGGCTTCGAAGACCTTCTCTACAAATTCGACAAATGCATGTGCATTATTTAGCCATACCATTTTTCCCTCATGGAATAAAACTAGTGTCTTGGGTGGTTTGGGTAAGTTTTTATGAAATGACGACTCGAGAAGAAAATTTTCAACTGCTTGCATGTAGTCGCTCATATAGAGTGGTTTTGCTCGGGATGGTCCCCAGTAAAAAAGATCATCTGGTTCACCTAGATAATAACCATTGTTGATTCCCCCTTTTGTTGTAATTGGACGAGCCTGTACTAGCCAAATTTTATTATCCGCCCAAACCCATTCTATATCCTGCGGCTCGCCAAAGAGTTTCTCTGTCTTTTTAGCCAATTCGCTCAATTGCTTGACATCAAAAGGTGCGTCAGGCATTTTGTCTTTCTGCCAACTAATTTGCTTTGGGTCAGCTCGACCACTTACTAATTCCTCGCCAAGACCCTCGATATATTCAGTAGCAAATTTACTCTCGCCTGAGATAGGGTCTTTGGTAAATAGTACGCCAGCGTACTCAGGATTTAGCATTTCTTGTACTACAGCGGCAACTTGGAATACTGCTTTCTCACCCTTTTGATCTGCGTATGATTTAGCTCTTATTTTTGCCGATGCGTGACATTTTTCGATATTTGAAATCAAGTCACTTGGCTTTACATTGAGGAATGTTTCGAATTGGCCGGCCCAGGAAGAATTTTCAGCGTCTTCAGCAGTAGCAGAAGATCGAACTGCATAAGGCTGGTCTTTGGTAAGTTTGCTTATTTCTTCTTTAGCCCCAGCGAACAGTTTGCCATCAGGTCCGAATGCGCCAAGTCCAACCGCAAAACCGTTTGGTACAGGAAGTCCCGCGTTCAATAGTTTTGCAAGATTCACTGCCTTGCCTCCAAAAGTTCCAACTTCGGTGGCATTTTTTAATAGGACAATATCGGTCATAGCCCATTTTAACAGATGTATCTGCCTAAAATATTGATACTCAATTTAGATTTTGATAATATGCTTCTAAAATGAGTGAGCGGCTACAAACTGTCCCTAGGATAAGGGAAATTCAGAGACCGCGAGGTTTAAATACCCCGAATTCAATTCCACCGGGAAAATATCTTTCGGAACAACCTAATGTAACCTGGCACTATCCCAGCTATAGTTTCAAATTCAACCCAAATTCAAATACAAGCGAGTTATATAAAGGCGAAGATGAAAGCGGTAATCATTTAAACAAAATTCACTTAACTAAAACTGAAGCAAAGGTCCTGCATGAGTTACAGCTTAGACCAAACAGAGTGACACCTATTAAAAAGATTGCATTTGCGCTTTGGGAAAGTGAAAATATGTTGGAAGATGACCACGCGACAGTTAGAACAGTAGTGTGTAAAGTTAGAGATAAGATTGTTAGATTTGACTCAAATCCGATAGAAACGGTAAGAGAAAGTGGGTACAGATTCATTGATGAACGATTAAACGTGCTCCAGGAGAGTACGCATAATCTAGATGATAATATTTACTATCATCCTGATTTCACTTACAACGAAGAATTGAGGGTTCTTACTAGAAAAGATCAGACTCAGGTAAAAGTGGCACCAGTAGATGGTAGATTATTGAAAATACTTTCCCTTAATGAAGGGGTAATTGTTCCTTACCCTAATTTAATAAAGTATGTGTACGGTTACTACTCTGAAGACGATGTCAGGAGTCATCATGGAGCGCTGCGAAGTAGCGCGCTTCGCATCAATCGGCAAATTTATCCCAAGTTTTCTGAACATCAACAGGATAATATTGCTATTATGTTTTTTGCTAAAAAAGGCGGGATGCTCAAAAACCCCAATGCTCCAAAGTCTACCGTGGACGTTGAAATACTAATTCCAGCGGCATAAAAGCTTTATATTGTCTACCGAACTACTTTGAGATAAAATGTTTGGACACACTAGCCTGGGTGGTGGAATAATCCATCCAGCAGAATTGGGCCAGTGGTGGAATGGTATACACGCACGCCTTAAGAGCGTGTGACTTACGTCATGCGGGTTCGAGTCCCACCCCAGGCACCGAGTTAGTCAAAAGCATCACGAGTATCAAGGGTACCAAGTGTATCACGAGCTAATCTCTAATTCTTCCAAACTGATTCTTGACTGCTTCTTTAAAGTGGTTGAAGTGTTGGGGATATCTTGCGAGTGCAACGGTTGCTATAAGACCTACTTGAACAGGCCCATTAATATTCAGTGGTTCGTGGAGTGTAGAATCAAGCCCAGCCGCTTCTGATCGTCTAATCATAGTTCTCTGCCAAATTCTGCTCCAAGAGTCATTAATTTCCTTAATTTTGGGATGACTACCTATGAGTAGTAAATTTCCTACTGCGCCTGATAGCCAGCCTTCGTGAAATTCTTCTGTATCCAAAGCTTCTCGGGCAGTAGAGCTATCAATGTCTTTTAGAACAGATGAAGGCAGGGGCGTACTTGCTTCAGAATGACTAAACACAAAACCCGAAACTCCCTGATCTGTTTCTGCAAAGCGAATTATGGGTATTATTGAACGCTTTCTTAAAATATCTCCGTCTAATCTTTTGATTTCTGCATCTACTTTCTCTTTGGCATCAGGTGGAATAACGAATTCCCCATTCTCATTAAGTTGTACACCCGATATTTGCTGAACATGCCAGGAATTTAAATATGGTTCGAGGTGTGTAGGATACAAGAAATATTTGTCGTCAATTTTTTTCCTAATTAGGCCTTTGGGTGTTGTGGTCGTTTGTTCTGCGTAACTTCTTAATTTAGTTTTATCCAAATCACCATTCTCGTCCCTCGACTTTTCTGCAACTACCTTCTTGAAACGATTAAGGAATTGTTCTCTAATTTTAGGTGATCCAAACCCATTTACTAATCTGGTAAAATCCCCCCTACTAACCCCTCGCATTCCAATGTCGCTGCTACTAATTTGAAGAAAGTGGGAGATAAATTGAATATCTACAGGCATATCTCCAGAAAGCATTCTAGTTGCTTGGTTGTAAGCTTTATCGACTGTGTTGTCAGCTTGTGATTGGTGTTCCGCAAGTGCTGAGTAAGAGTTCCTGGCTCTCTCCAATTGCATATATGCTTGGTGGGGTATAATAGGCAGCCCGCTAGGTTTGAATGTTTGCATTACATCATTTTGACGCTGAATTGAGGACGCATATTCTGCCCACGCTTCTGGCATGTCAGCATTGTGTCGCTTCCAAAGTTCTGCACTTGAAAGAATTCCACTGAAATCGGCTCTTACACCATCAAACTCGTCTTTTACGCGTGCTACGTCATTTAGTCTCTTGTATAATTGATACCCACTAAGTGGACCAAAAACGATGAGGTATTCCGTTCTGGCGCCTTGTTGATATCTGTATGCAGTGACAGTCTCCCCACCGAATGGTTTCCCGTTGGGGAGTGGAAGTAAACTGCCAAATTTTAGATTACGAACAACATTAAACTTTACGTCTTGTTCGGCTGTTCGTTCGGCGGTTACCTGAGTTTCGGATTCATAAGTTGCCATAAGTGCGATTTTACAGCAATACCAATTCTGATTCAAAGTTAGATATTGGAAAAATTTACTCTGGATTCCCACGTGCGCGGAAATGACAGGAGTATTATGCCTGACAGGTTCGCTAATCGTGCGGTGGTGGGGTGATGCCTTCTGTTTTGAGTGAATAGTCGAGGAGTTCTTTCATTTCTTCGCGTCTGTTTTCTGCGTTTAAGACGATTGCTATGATCTTATGCCCGTCATATTCAAGATATGTCACAAGACACATGCCAGCCTCGTCAGTAAACCCTGTTTTAACACCTTTAACGCCTGGGTAGGTTGTAAGTAGGTTTGTCTCATTATACAGAGTATATGCCTTGTGAGTGGACGACTCTGGAATATCATATTCATATGTTGCTGCAACTTTTGCAAAAGTAGAATTTTGGAGTGCATAGTGAGTTATCGACAACAAATCTGAAATAGTACTGTATTGATTGCCATCCCCCTGAAGACCGGTGGGGTTGGTGAAATGGGTTCCAGAAAGCGCTAGATCTTCTGCCTTCTTGTTCATGAGATATACAAAGTTGGCGCGGCCAAATTGTGAATCTTGTGCAATTGTTTCAGCTGCATCATTTCCTGAATTGAGAACGAGACCGTAAAGTAGGTCGCTTAGAGCAAATTTTTCGCCTTCCGACAAGCCCATTGAATCTTCGCCAATATTTGCTGCTGCATGACTGACAGTAAATTCTTTATTTATGTCTTCGTTTTCGAGTGCAATAATAGCCGTCATAATCTTGGTAAGTGAGGCTATTGGTCTTTTTGTGTCGACATCTTTTTTATATAGGTATTGGTTTGTGGTAATGTCATATGCGGCTGCAGATTTGGCAGTCAAATCAGGCTGTTTTATGCTTGATGCGATCGTTATATCCCTTGGTTTCCAAATATTTTCTTCACCCAACACTTTTGGAAAAGCGTGTGTTAGAAGGTCGGGGAGAGGTGAAGTTATATTAAAGTTTTTAGGTTTGGGGTTTTGAAAATATACAAGGCCTGCTGCTGTAATAATTAGCAAAATGAGCAGCACTAATTTTTTCATTGGTACTATATAATAAACTTTCTTTCATATATAATCTATACTTTATATGCCTGAGACGACAAACTACACAAAACACTCATCCAAGAACCCAATTCAGCGTCTTCTTATTGACAATTTCTACCGTCAACTTTTCAAAACCTTAAAACCCGTAAGGCCTGTCAAGATCCTGGATGTTGGTTGCGGGGAGGGCATCACGATTGTGAGGCTATCTCGCGCAAAAATTGGTAAAAGCTATGAGGGTGTAGACAATTCTGAAGATGCGATAAAGATAGGTAAAAAACAGTATCCGAATATAAACATAAAAATTGGAGACATTTACAAGCTTCCTTATAAAGACAATTCATTTGATTTACTTATCTGCACGGAAGTCTTGGAGCATTTAGAAGATCCTGCCGCCGCGGTAAAAGAGTTGAGGCGTGTAACGAGTAAATATGTTGTGTTCTCTGTTCCGAACGAACCGTTTTTCATGCTTGCTCATCTTGCCCGAGGTCAATATATAACAAGATTCGGAAATCATCCCGAGCATATTAACCATTGGACCAACCCTGGGTTTAAAAGCTTTTTGAGGAAAAACCACTACAAAATTTCTGCGTCAAAAGCCCCCTTCGCATGGACGCTTGTACTCGCAAAAAAATGATTTTTAGGGTTTAGCGCTTGGCTTTTGGGTGTTAGTAATAAAACTAACTGCCAACCCCTAGCTGCTAAATGCAAAAATTATGGGCGGCGTTTAACTAATTTAACGGAGGAGATGATTTGCATTGGTTCACCGTTGGCATCATCTATCTCATTGCTTCCTGAGAGTCTCTGGTATTCCTGGAGATAGGAATTCATCGAATCTTTGATTTCTTTAATTTCGGTTGAAATATCTTGAACTTTTCTAGCAACATGAGCAACTTCTGGCCTTTTTATTATTTCACTTTTTGTTGAGCTTTTTACCTTTGCAGCTTGCTTGGCGGCTTCTGAATGGAGCTTGTATGTCTCGTCATTCTCAAGGACCGAGTCAAGCATTTCTTTCTGCTGATTGAGCTCGATATTGAGCTTGTCAGTTTTAGCCAGATTTTCGCGAATAAGGCTTTCAAGGCTTTCAAGTACCATTGCGCTTGAGGAGCCCGTCATAGTTGAATCTGGGATATCAGCTCCAACAACTTGGCCTTCTTGAATCATTTCCTCTGGAGTCTCGATTGTATCGCTTTGGGTCTCTATTTCTTCTTCGGCCGCTACAACATCTTCGTCATTCATAAGTATCTAATATAGTTGAAGCGCGGGGAGTAAATCAAGAGGGAGTTTAGAAGTACCAAGAGTATCAAGGGTACCACGAGTATCAAGAGTATCATGAGCTAATTGCCACAGGTATACATGTATACTAGTATTAAAATATATTTGTAGGCTGGGTCACATTTATTACTTATATACCGGTATACCAGTAAAAGAATAAGTGATTAAGAGTATCAAGTGCATAACGGGTATCACGTGTATTACGGGCTAATTTTAATTGGTTGTGGTGTAAGGTAGCGAGGCCCGTATCGGTTAAGTCATACGTTTAACGTAGACCTGCTAACGATACTGGCATCGTAACCGAAAATCGAATAACCTGAGATTGCTTCTCTTCGCTGTACTTCACTGCGTTCGTTTGCTCGCTCGCAATGACATTGTTTTAGTAGTTCTTGGTATAATAAATTCAAATGTTGGGATCAATAAAGAAATTATTGTATTTTCCGATCGCGGGGTATTTTCGCTTCTTTGCGAAGATAAAACTCGCACGGTGGAAGCCGCGAGTCGTTGTTATTACTGGATCAGCAGGTAAAACGACAACTATGAATCTTGCTATTGCGCAGTTGAGGGAAAACGCTACTTATTCTCATCATGCGAACAGCTCATTTGGTATCCCATTTAATATTCTTGGAATCCATCGTGAAACCTTACAGAAGTTAGAATGGATTAATATTTTTTTGAGCGCACCAATTAAAGCTTTTTCGAGTGTTCCGAGACAGAAAATATATGTTGTGGAAGCAGATTGTGATAGACCTAACGAAGGAATATTTCTTTCAGAATTCTTAAAACCCGAAGTGACAATTTGGCTATCCTCATCTAGAACGCACAGCATGAATTTTGATTATTTAGTTTCATCTGGTAAGTTTAAAAATGTTGAAGAAGCTATTGCGTACGAATACGGATATTTCCTAGAAAATACATCAAAGCTTGTAATTATTAATTCTGATTCAGATTTAATAATGTCGCAACTTATTAGAAGTAAAGCAGATGTAATTAAAGTCACAGAAAAAAGTCTAAAAAGCTACAAGGTTTCGACGGGTGGAACAGAATATCAGCTTAAAAATGATATATACAAATTTAGATTTTTACTTCCCAGGGCAATTTCATACTCCATATCGGCAATATTGGAATTAACAAATTATCTTGGTTTTTCGTTTGATGATAAGTTTGACAAATTTGATATTCCGCCAGGTCGAAGCAGCATATTTGAAGGTGTAAAAAATACAACGATAGTCGATAGTTGCTACAATTCAAGCTTTTCCTCGGCAACTGAGATCATCAACATGTTCAATCTAATAAAGGCAGATAACAAATGGGCTGTTATTGGAGACATGCTTGAGCAAGGAGAGGAAGAAAAAGAGGAGCATGAGAAATTGGCAAAACTTGTCGTTAAGTCAGATTACGAAAAGGTAATTTTGCTAGGTCCTAGAATTAAAAAGCATGGTTTTTCAATTCTCGAAAACCACTATGGGAAAAATGTTGTTTCATTTGTATCACCTAAGGATGTCTTAGATTACCTGACGGTAAATATAAAAGGTGGAGAAACTATACTTTTCAAAGGAGCTCGATTTATGGAGGGTATTATTGAAAATATCCTTAAAAACAAGCAGGAAGCGTCAAAGCTATCTCGTCGCGAAAAGATTTGGGAAATAAGAAGAAAACAATGGGGACTATAGGCAAAAATATCAAAGTATATATACTGCATGGGTGGTCTTACTCAACAGAAAAATGGAAACCATTTCTGGACCTGCTCGATAAAAATAAAACGGATTATGAAATGCTCAAGATTCCAGGTCTAACAGCGCCACTTGATACTGTTTGGGAAATTAACGATTATGTTGAATGGCTCACTAGCGAAACAAAGAGCGAAAAGAAAATCATTCTACTTGCACACTCAAATGGAGCAAGAATTGCTTCAGCTTTTGCTTCTAAATATCCCGCAAAAGTTGAGAAGATAATATTTATTGGTGCGGCAGGAATTCTTAGAAAAGATTTAGCTACAACATTCAGAAAGAACTTCTTTAAAATATTGGCTAAATCTGGCAAGAAGTTTACGCAGGCTCCAATTTTGCGCAAATTGGTTTACAGACTGGCCGGTGAACACGATTATGAAAAAGCTAATCCGATAGTGAAAATGACAATGTTAAATCTGATTTCAATAGATTGTGGTCAATTTTACGAAAAAATTCAGTCACCTACTTTAATAATATGGGGAAAGCAAGATAAGCTTACTCCTCTTTCAGGAGGAATTAAAATAAATAAGCTAATTAGCGGGTCTAAACTATTCGTTATTGACAATGCTAAACATTCTCCTCAATTTACAAATACAAAAGAAGTTTTTGAGATAGTAAATGGTTTTCTGTCATCCCGGACTTGATCCGGGATCTCGATAATGAGATTCTGAAATAAATTCAGAATGACATCTAAAATATGGCGATATTTAATTCGTTAGGATCAAATTACAATTTATCATATGTTCTAAAGTCCCTTGCGACCGTTGGTTCTGCTTCTGATAAAAACAAGCTTACAAATCTTCTTGAGGAAAAATATGGCGGGAAAGCCACTTTGTTTTACAAGGGGCGAGAGGCTTTAACGGCAACAATCAAAGCGCTCGATTTACCCGAAGATGCTGAAATTGCGATAAATGGCTTTACATGCGTTGCGGTTTTTAATGCTATTAGAACCGCGGGAGCTGAGCCTGTTTGCATCGATCTAGAAGAGACCGGTGGTTTAAATTTCACACCTGAAGGTCTCCTGAAGTCTTTAAGGATGAATAAAAAAATAAAGGCGGTTGTTGTGCAGAATACGCTTGGATACCCATGTAATATTGAGGAAATTCAAAAAATATGTAAAGAGCATAAGCTGATCTTGATAGAGGATCTTGCTCATTGTATTGGCGCGAAGTATAAAAATGGAAAAGAGGCGGGGACTGTTGGCGATTTTGTAGTCCTTTCTTTTAGCCAAGACAAGATAATTGATGCGGTATCGGGAGGAGCGGTAGTTGTTAGGAATATCAAATATCAAATATCAAATATCAAATATCAAAAAAATGCAGGCGGATTAAGGGAGAGGTTTTATCCTAGTTTTACTTACAAAATTAGGGAAATGTATGGTGTGGGGCTTGGTAAGGCTTATCATTTTTTGTTAAAGAAAATGGGATTTTTATCAAATATCATGGATGAATCTCTGTATGAGTATTATTCGTTGCCTTCATGGAATGCATCACTTGCGGTATTTCAGTTTAAGACGCTATCAGAGCAGTTATCGCATAGAAGAAAAATTGCTTCGATATATGTCGAGGAGCTTTCTGACTCCATGTTTATGTTTGACAAGCAAAAAACTTTGGAAGCAGTTAAGCTGTCATCAAACTTGCGGTTCCCAATTTTTGTCGAACAGAGAAGCAAACTCCTAAAAAAACTAAAAGAGCAGGGGATTTATCTTGAGGATATTTGGTATGTTGATGTTGCACCAGAATGTCCAAACGCCGTTGCCGACTCGAAAATAATAGTCAACCTGCCCACGCATATTAATGTGCGGGAAAAGGATGCGATGCGTATCTGCACAATTATTAATAACTTTTTGTCACCCCGGGCTTGATCCGGGGTTTCAGACATGAGATTCTGAAACAAGTTCAGAATGACACTACCAAAATATGGTTGAATCAAGGGAGATATCTGAGAAAAATACTTGGGAGGGGTTTTTGGACGATCACACTGAGGCTAATTTTTTACAAAGTTGGCTTTGGGGAGACTTCCAGGCCTCTCTATCTCGAAAAATATTTAGAGTTGGTTTTTTTGAAAATCAAAAACTTCTTGGTCTGATGTTTGCGTATATTGAAACTTCAAAACGTGGTAAATTTCTAGTTGTTCCTGGAGGCCCCATCGTTGATTGGAAAGACAAAGATTTGTTAAAAAAGTTTGCCGAGGAACTTAGAAAAATCGCAAGTGATAATTCATGCGTTTTTGTAAGATGTCGTCCGCAACTCGTGGATGATAATTTTTCACAAGTAACGTTTAATAAATTGGGATTTAAGCCTGCTCCGATGTATCTTCATGCTGAGCTTACTCGTCAGCTTGATATAACAAAAAGCGAAGAAGAGCTACTCGCTAATATGCGAAAAGCAACTCGATACGAGGTCAAAAAAGCAGAAAAGTTAGAAATAAAAATTGAGAAAAATGGAGAAAAAAATATTGAAAAGTTTTACGATCTACAAATTGAAACTGCAAATCGTCAAAAATTTGTCCCATTTTCTAAGAAATTTCTTTTGAACCAATTCGATATCTTTATTAAAGACGAAAAAGCAATCCTTTATACTGCAAAATTTGAAGGAAAAATACTAGCTCAAGCCTTCATTATTTTTTATGGGCAAGAAGCCGTATATCACTATGGGGCAAGTACTGAGGATGGACGCAGATACCCTGGAGCATACCTTCTCCAGTGGGAGGCAATATGCGAGGCAAAAAAAAGAGGAATGAGTCGATATAACTTTTGGGGAGTCTCACCTGAAGGCTCAAAGGACCACAGGTTCGCAGGACTCTCTCTCTTTAAGAGGGGATTTGGAGGACAAGACGTTGCGTATTTGCCCGCACAAGACTTGGTAGTAGAGGGTAAGAGATACCTTGTGGATTATTGGTTTGAGAAATTGAGACGGAAGATAAGGAAGGTATAGGTCATAGGGTATCAGAGCATCGTTGGAATTTCTAATTACTAATTTTTAATTTCTAAAAAATAGAAATTGATAATTTGTTAATTTATTAAAACTTGATTAGTAACTAGCTATTAGAAATTTGGAATTTTTAAATATTGAACTCGTTAACACGCAAACGCGTTAACTCGTTAACTTTAATTTGATTGCTTTTTCAACGGCTTCGTGGTCGCTCCAGGGGATTTCACCGTGTCCTAGATTCATGGATTGTTCATGCCCTTTTCCAGTAATAGCAACTGTGTCACCTGTTTGGGCAATCGAAACGGCAAACTCAATCGCCCGCGCGCGATCTGATATTTCAAAAAGCAATTTTTTGTTCTTCTGAATTGCCTCTTCGGTATCAATCTCTTCAAATCCCGTTATGCCGAGTTTGATTTGGGTGTTAATATCAAGAACTTTTTCGTTTCGACTATCTTCTGCTGTCAAAATAATGATATCTGAATGGGAAGCTGATGCATGGCCCATGAGAGGACGCTTGGTAGCGTCTCTCTTGCTCGCAGCGCCAAAAATATGAATTAGTCTTCCTTTCGTATTTTTCTTTAACGTAGGCAAAATCCGTTCAAATGAATTTGGGGTGTGGGCAAAGTCTATAATCACCCGAAAATCACGGTCATAAACAATTTCTTGTCTGCCTTTGGGAAATTTAAATGTCTCTAAAGCTTTCTGTACCATTTCTTTTTTTATCCCCAAAATCTCGGCAGTCGAGACGGCTGCTAAAAAATTTTCATAATTAAAATCGTACTCACCTGGAAATTTAATCCCCACTGACTTACTCGTATAATCAGCGGGACCTTTTATGGAGTATGTGAGTACATTTCTGTTTGAGAGGAGTGGCTTAAGCAATTTATATGAGTCATCGTCTTTGTTAATAAGTGAAATATCAGATCGCTTGAATAGTCTCCCTTTTGTTCTAGCATATTTTTCGTAAGTTCCGTGGTAATCTAGATGTTCATGTGTGATATTGGTGAGCACTCCTATTTTGAAGTCAACGCCTCGAGTTCTATTCTGGTCAAGCGAGTGAGATGTAACTTCCAAAACTAGATAGTCACAGTTAGCATCCGATGCTTTCTTGATATATTTCTGTAAAGCAAACGGTGACGGTGTTGTAGTGTGAAGTCCTGTTTCATATGTTGTGTCGCCAATTTGTGCTCCGACTGTTGTTACCATAGCGGGATTAAATCCTGCCGTTTTTAAAATATGAAATATAAGGCTAGTTGTAGTCGTCTTACCATCTGTGCCGGTGACACCAATTGTTGGAATTTGTTTTCTTCCAAATCCGTAGATTGCATTTGCGAGTTCCGCTTCAACACCATGTGCGATGTTTTTGATACGTCTCACCAGCATATTATGATTCTACATTTCCGAAGAGGTTATTTTCAAGAGTTAGGGTAGTTGGGGAAGTTTGGGAGGTTGGGGGGTGATATAATTTCTCTATGGTGTGGATACGGATATTTAGGACGAGGATAGAGGCGGAAAGGGCTCAAGAAGTTTTGAAAAAGTTAGGAGTTGAAACGTCCATAAGCGAGGATAATTTCGAAGGTGTTCCTATCCAGAAATATGGTGTGCCGGCGAGATTTAGATTGAACGTGAGAAAAGAAGATTTTGAACGGGTAACTAAGATACTCAAAGGAGAGGTCGACAAACGTAAGACGCGGGACTAGAAACTAGATATTAGATACTAGGGTTTTGGAAAAGGTGCGGGGGAGAAAGTTAAGATGGGTAACACTGCCAATCTTAGTAATCAAATATGCAAATGATAAAGTTCAAATGAATTCTAAATTGTTAAATGTATAAAATTCTAAATATAAATTTATCCATTGATTCATTTATAGATTAATTTGCTTAATTGAACTTTGCTTATTTGTAGTATTAAACTCGTGATACATTCTTTATCTTACGACGATCGATAGGTCCTTTTGGATATGGGCGATTTCGCTCGTAAGGTAAGTTAGCAGTTCAATCCCTACTCTTTCTCCAGGCCTTATTCTTGGTATTGCATAAAGACTTGTTGATGCAATTTCTGTCCCTGAATCTGTAGTTACTGCATTTTTAAGACCAGCCTTTGCTAGAATCGGAAAAAGAAAATCGGCATATGAGCCATAAGGATACGCAAATGAAACAGGTCTGAATCCAAAATCTCGATTTATATCCTCCTCGCAACCCTCTATCTCTCGCGTAGCATCTTCTGCTGAAACCGTTTTAAGTGCAGGATGGTCTACTGTATGACAGCCGATTTCTACCAATTTGCTGTCTATAACTTCCCGTACCTGATCTCGAGTCATATAATTAGGGTGGTCCAAAAAGCCAGAGATAACATATTCCACAGCGCGAACCTTGTATTTTTTTAGAATAGGTAACACGTCTGTATAAAAATCTCCATACCCATCATCGAAGGAGAGTATGACTGGTTTTTTGGGGATACTCATATGGTTCTCAAGAATAGAATTAATATCGGCGGGAGTTAGAAATGTATAGCCTGCATTTTTGAGGGTTGAAACCTGATTTTCAAAAGTATAAGGAAGGATGTTTAGGGATTTTCTTATAGTATCATTCTGATCCTGCACAATTTCTATGTAGTGGTAAAGAAGTATAGGAATGTTAAAATTTCGTGGATTATTGAATGTAATTAAAGTTGGTTGACTACGTAGTGCGAAATACAAGCGAGCTTTTCTCTCCGAGAGTTTGGTTATGAATAAAAGAGAGAAGCATACAACAATGATCAAACCAATAACGATACCAAGATAATAATAATACGAAGAACCTTTTTCGTCTATTTTGCGCTTCCTTGCCATAGCGTAATAAAACTGGCTACAATTATATTACTTTGGAAAGCTATTTTGTACTGCAGTATTTACAGTATGTCTTGTGAGTTGCGATCAAATATATTGTAGCAACACCTACCAAGATATATACGATTTTCTCAACCTGAGGAGCTGAGCCAATCAATGCGTCGACTAAATTAAGATTGAACAATCCCATAAGCCCCCAGTTAAGACCGCCGATAAAGACTAAAATGTATGAAGCGATGTGTAGTATTTTCATCTAATATCACCTCCTCTCGGATAAGTATAAGGAGAGTATAGTGAAGGGTATCAAAAGTATCAAGAGCAACTCTCTAGTACGCAGGAAATAGAACATAGTTCGTAGTTAATTATTGTACTTAACTGCGCACTAAGTACTAGGTCCTTATGTACTAGGTTAAATTAATAAAGAGAATGCGAGATACTAGAAGTCTCTACTAGTGATTAGGATTAAAAGATTAAAGTGATTAGTCAATTATCTTAATCACTAATTCCTTTAGTCTTAATCACTAAAAAGTAATTGCTTAATACTTTATACTTGTTTTCCCTGCGATCTGAGGCGGCGTGCTTCATTCTCATCGAGAATTACTTTTCGTATGCGGATGCTCTTTGGAGTGATTTCAACAAGCTCATCATCCGCTATATATTCCAATGCGTCTTCTAAACCCATGCGACGAGGCGCTTTCACGTGGACATTCACGCCTTCACCTTTCGATCTCATATTAGTGAGGTTTTTTGTTTTACATATATTAATAGATATATCTTCGCTTCTAGCATTCTGGCCTATAACTTGACCTTTATATACGTTTTCAGCAGGTCCTATAAAGAGTTGACCGCGGTCTTGGGCGCTCGTAATCGCATAACCATTTGAAACTCCTGTTTCAAATGCTGTGATGGAGCCTTGTTGGCGCTCATAAGAGAATCCATTATCCGGAGCGTATTCGAAAAAGAGAGTGTTAATTATTCCCAGACCTCGTGTGTCGGTTACAAACTCACTTCTGTAACCAAATAAACCACGAGTTGAGATAACAAATTCCATGAATGCTATCCCATTTTCATTTTTCATATCCTTCAAATCTCCGCGTCTCTCCCCCATTTTTTGGATAACCGCTCCCGAAAATTCCTCAGGCACTTCGATGTAGACTTTTTCGTACGGCGTAAGTGTCTTACCATCAATTACTCGGTCAATAACTTGAGGTCTTGCGACTTGGAATTCATATCCTTCGCGCCTCATTCGTTCCATGAGTATGGCCAAATGAAGCTCTCCACGTCCAGACACTGTCCATCCACCCGAGGGATTGTTTTCAACTCGTAGCGCCATATCTGTCTCTAGCTCTTTATATAGTCTCTCCTCAATCTGTCTTGAAGTCTTAAATTCACCTTCACGACCACCAAATGGTGAACTGTTAACCGTAAATGTTACACGAATTGTAGGCTCTTCAATATTAAGAAGCGGAAGCGCAATCGGATTCTGAAGGTCGGCAATTGTCTCTCCGATGACAGGATCCGCAACCCCAGCAACTGCGACTATGTCTCCTGCGCTAATCTCTTCGGTTGTTACTCGATCTAGACCTTCAAAGGTCATGAGGGACGTTACCTTGAATTTATTGATATTACCTTCACGTGTAATCTGGGCGATTTCCTGGCTCTGACGCATGCGGCCATTATAGACGCGCCCTATAGCAATTCTCCCAAGGTGAGAGTCTGAGGAGAGTGTTGTGACAAGCATTTGAAGCGGTTTTTCAGGATCTCCTGTAGGAGCCGGGATTTGGCTCAAAATGGCATCAAAAACGGGAGTTATGTCAGACATCGTAGATATATCAGGCTCAAGCCCGGCGACGCCGTTTTTGGCCGATGCGTAGACTATAGGAAAGTCGGCAGCCTCATCATCCGCACCTAGATCAAAAAAGAGCTCAAGGGTCTTATCAAGTACATGGTGAATTCTTGCGTCTGGCTTGTCTATTTTGTTAACAACGACTATTATCTTATGTTTCATTTCAAGAGCCTTCTTGAGAACAAAACGAGTCTGTGGCATAGGCCCTTCTTTGGCGTCTATCAACAATAGACACCCATCTGCCATTTTTAATACACGCTCGACTTCTCCGCCAAAATCGGCATGGCCTGGGGTGTCAATAATATTTATCTTTGTATCGTTGAAAACGACTGACGCATTTTTAGAAAAAATGGTTATACCACGCTCCTGCTCGAGCTCATTTGAGTCCATGATAAGGGATTCCGCGGTATCCTTATGCATCTTCGTCTTTGACTGTTTAAGAAGCGCATCAACCAAGGTTGTTTTTCCATGGTCAACGTGAGCAATAATGGCAACGTTTCGTATATTTATCATAAATAAAACACCGCGATGGGCGAATGCGGTGCTGACCTATATTATAACAGATCGCCCAAAACGGGTATCAGGTGTAAGGGGTTGGCGGTTGGCGCTTGGGGGTTGGTAGGTATTCTTAACTAAAAGCTAACTGCTAAACGCTAATAGCTAGTGGGCGTGTTAACGAGTTATCGCATTTTCATTATTCATTCTTCTTTATTCATTATTCGCAATCTCTATCTTGTGATACTTTCGACAAATACTACTCAACATCACCTCATATCACCCAATATAACTCAGATTAATTGCAGATTATAAGATAACAAAATAGCCTACAAAAGTAACTCATAGTATTGACAAGGTGAGAAAAGTGTGGTATATATGACAATTCTTGCCAAAACTATGAGATATTATAACGAAAACGACTTCCTTACTGTTAAGGACGTCTCGAATCTCTTGAAGCTATCCGAGCTCACTATATATAAGTATATCAGAGCTCAAAAACTTGAAGCCATTGAATTTGGCGGTCACTACCGTATCGGAAAATCCTCTCTTTCTAAATTCATCGAATTCCATATTGTAAAAAACAAAAAAAATAAATAACTATGGGTAAAACACTTAAAAAATCAGTTTCAATTATCGTTCCAACATACAACGAAGAAGGAAGCGTTGAGAATCTTATAAAGCGCGTTCACAAAACTTTGTCAAAAAGAAATATAAAATACGAAATCATCTTCATTGATGATCATTCAACAGACAGTACGCTTTCAGCTATTTCTGCTATGGCGATGTTTTATCCTGTCTCATATTTTCTCAAGCAGGGTAAAAAAGGTAAGTCATATTCAATTTATGAGGGTATGCGTCACGCGAAATACGAAAGCGTTGCGATGATTGATGCTGACTTGCAATATCCGCCTGAGGCGTTGCCTGAAATGATTGAAAAGTTAAATACTGCAGATATTGTTGTCACAAACAGGAAGAATTACCAAGATTCCGTTTCGAGAAGAGTTTTTAGCCGTGTGTTTCGATTTGTCTTCGGAAGCACTCTATTTAACTTAAAACATGATATCCAGTCAGGTTTGAAGCTTTTCAAAAAAGAAGTTGTTGATTCTGTCAAGTTTGACCCAACGTCTCCTTGGACTTTTGATCTTGAATTTCTTCACCGTGCAAAAGAGGCGGGATTCAAGATAGTCAACCAGAATATTACTTTTGCTCCTCGTGTAAATGGCGAGTCAAAGATGAACTTTGTTAAACAGACTCTTGAGATAGGAATAAATGCAATAAGAGTTCGTGCGAAAAAAATAGAACCTATTCATTTTGCGCCTACTGGACAGGCTATGGTTGGTGCGGGTATTGGATACAAACAAAGAAAGTACACAACGCACACAACGATAAAGCATGATGCATCAGCTCTTACGACGTTTACACTTGCTCAAAAGATCATCTCAGGACTTATAATTCTTGACGTTTTACTTGGGCTTTACATTAATACAAAGCTAACTTTACAGATCGTAGTTGCAACCTTGTCTTCGATTTATTTTGCCGACGTACTTTTCAACATGTACCTTATCGGTAAAAGTTTGGCACACCCACAGGAGATTACATCGACAAAAAGCGAGATTGCAAGACTTAATGATCGTGATCTACCGATCTACACGATTTTATGTCCGCTATATAAAGAGGCTCACGTTATACCTCAGTTTATGAGCGCCATAGAAAAGATTTCATGGCCTAAGAAAAAACTAGACGTGATCTTGCTTCTTGAAGCAGACGACCAAGAGTCAATTGAGGCAGTTAAAAAAATGAGCTTACCATCATACGTAAGAACTCTTATAGTTCCTGATTCCGCACCAAAAACAAAACCAAAGGCTTGTAATTATGGTCTATCGCATGCAAAGGGTGAATATTTGGTTATTTATGATGCTGAGGATATGCCTGACCCACTTCAGCTTAAAAAAGCATATGTTGCCTTTTCGAAAGTATCAGCCGAGACTATTTGTCTTCAGGCAAAACTTAATTATTACAACCCTAACCAAAATTTACTAACTCGATTCTTTACAGCCGAATATTCGCTTTGGTTTGATGTAACACTTACTGGATTACAGTCGGTCGATACGACTATTCCTCTTGGTGGTACGTCAAATCACTTTAAGATAGAAAGTCTTCGCGCCGTTGAAGGATGGGATCCGTTCAATGTTACTGAAGACGCCGATCTTGGTGTAAGGCTTTTTAAGAAGGGTTTTAAAACTGCGATTATTGATTCTGTAACACTTGAGGAAGCAAATAGCCGCTTTGGTAACTGGTTGCGACAAAGGTCTAGATGGATCAAGGGTTACATGCAGACATATCTCGTTCACACGAGACCATCCGAATCAAGAATGACCCAGAAGCATTCACTGATGTTCCAGCTTCTTATCGGTGGAAAAATTGCATTCGTCTTGATAAATCCATTCTTATGGCTTGCAACAATTGCATATTTTGCGCTCTATGCTTACGTAGGGCCACAAATTGAAGCTCTTTACCCAAGCGCAGTTTTCTATATGGCTGTATTTTCACTCGTGTTTGGTAATTTCATGTTCTTGTATTACTACATGATCGGAGTTGCAAAAAAGGGTCAGTGGAGTCTCATGAAATATGTTTACTTGATCCCGATTTACTGGATCATGATAAGTATTTCAGCGTTTATTGCATTGTACCAGCTTCTTTTCAAACCTCATTACTGGGAGAAGACTGTTCACGGATTGCATCTTCTCAAGACCAAGCCTCAGGTAGTTGCTGCGAAACCTGAGAAGAAGGTCGACGAACAACCTAGAAAAACTTTTGGTTGGATTGATATTCCTGCACTTCCAAGCATTAGTGTTAGAAGCGTTGCAGCTGCACCTGTGCGTGCTGTTTATGTCGTTGGTAATTTTGGATGGAGAACTTTTGAAAAGCCGCTTAAATTCGCTATGTCCGTTCTTATCTAATATGAAATCATTCGCAAAAAAAATCTTAAATGCTGATAAAACACAAAAGAGAGGTGCGTACCTTGTCGGCGCAGCTGTGTTTTCAAACTTTTTTAACCTTCTTTACAACGCATATCTTGGAAGAAGTATAAGTATCGAGAACTTCGCCTTAATTTCGTTGTTTGGAAGTATCCTGAGCTTGTCAGATATTCCAATAGGAGCCCTTGGTAAAACAGTTACTTATAAAAGTGCATATTTATTTGGAAAGTATAAGCAGCCTGCGACGCGGTTTTGGAAGTACCTTAGAGGCAGGTCAATACTTTTAGCAGTAGTTATAACTGTTGCATGGCTCGCTATTGCTTCACAAATTGCTAACTTTTTTAATATTGGAAGTGTACTTCCTATCTTGGCATTTACGCCAATCTGGTTCTTCACGATAGTTGCTTCAGTTGATGGAGGATATCTAACAGGAAATTTGGAGTTTAACTATTTGGCGACAATCGCTGTAATTGAGTCTGTTGTAAAATTTGTTGCTTCATTTGTTTTGGTTATTTTAGGCTTTGAGAAGTATGTATATGCAGCCGTAGTTTTCTCTACATTTGTTTCATTTTCATTGATTACAATAGCCGCGCAGAGGGTAAAAGTAGTTCCAGAGAAAGCTAAAACTAAAGCAAAAGAAAAATTTCCAGCAGGTTTTTATTTGTCCTCAGCCTTGACTCGAATTTCAACAGTTGTTTATCTTTCGATTGACGTTGTTCTTGCAAAGCACTTTTTGTCTCAAGAGCAAGCAGGACTTTATGCACTTTTATCTCTCTCAGGTAAGATGGTTTTCTTTGCTGGATATTTATTTGCCCAGTTTATTTTACCTATAGTCAGCCACAAAGAGGGTGCGGGTGGAAGCTCGAGAAAAGTCTTCTATCAACTTCTTGCTGCATCATTTGTTTCAAGCTTCGCTGCCTATGTTCTCTTCGGAGCTCTTGGTTTTATCACAATGCCGCTTGTTTTTGGAAGTAAGGCGCTTCCTATTGTGCCACTAATCTCGGGATACGCACTATCTATGGTTGCCTTTACAATTGCAACGAATATCGTAGCTTTCCAGCAGATCAAAGGTAAGCATTTACTTCCAATTGTAAGCTTTCTTCTAGCGCTTGTTCAGATTCTTGGAATAAATCTTTACCACAATTCAATGGCTGCTATTGCAAACGTTATGATTGTCATGGGTTTTGTAAACCTTGTTGTTTTGGGACTTTTATATATGTTTGAATCAACATATGAAACAGTTGCAATCAACCTTTACGACTTTTTTGAGGCGTTTTTGCCATGGAAAAACCAAAAAAATACTCGCGGACTTAGAATTCTGATATTTAATTGGCGCGACACAAAGCACATGTGGGCAGGGGGCGCAGAAGTATATGTGCATGAACTTGCAAAACAGTGGGTGAAAGAGGGTAATTCGGTCACTTTATTTTGTGGGAATGATCGCAAGAGCGCACGCAACCAAACTGTCGATGGAGTTAAAGTGATAAGACGTGGTGGATTTTACACGGTATATATTTGGGCCGCGCTTTACTACATATTTAAATTTAGAAAAAATTTTGATGTAGTTGTTGACTCTGAGAATGGAATACCATTTTTTACACCGCTTTTTTCAACAAAACCAGTGCTTCTTCTGATCCATCACGTGCACCAAGACGTGTTTATTTCGCAAATGAAGTTCCCCCTTTCATATATCGGAAGATTTATCGAGGGCAAAATAATGCCATTCGTCTATCGCAACCGAACAGTGATTACGGTTTCTTCCTCGACAAAAGAGGAAATAGTAAAAAATGGAATTGCAAATGAGGCAAATATTCAAATAATCAACCCAGGAATTGATCTTCCTTCCAGGAAATACAAAAAAACAACATACCCATCTGTTGTGTATGTTGGCAGACTCAAGGCATACAAAAATATCGATGTTGCAATCCATGCGTTCAAAAAAATTCTAAAACGTCTTAAAAATGCTGAATTTTGGATCGTA
Source organism: Patescibacteria group bacterium (assembly GCA_035549295.1). Taxonomy (GTDB): domain Bacteria; phylum Patescibacteriota; class Microgenomatia; order Levybacterales; family GWA1-39-11; genus GWA1-39-11. The sequence continues at coordinate 29,273 of DASZRG010000039.1, read as the reverse complement.
GGCGAAGGTGATATGGGAGATATTCTAAGGGATATAGTTGTAGAGCAAAGTCTTACCAAAAAAGTAAAGTTCTTTGGTAAAGTCACAAATTCTAAGAAAATCGAGCTTATGTCAAAAGCATGGGTTGCTGTGCAGCCTTCACAGGTTGAGGGATGGGGAATAACTGTTATCGAGGCAAATGCGTGTAAGACTCCTGTCGTTGCATCTGACACAAATGGGTTGAGGGATTCGATAATTGACACTCGAACTGGACTTCTTGCGCGCGTAGGGGACGTTAATGAATTTGCAGCAGCTCTTAACAAAATTTTGACAAACAAATCTTTTAGAAATACCACTTCTAAGAATGCCTTTGAGTGGGCGAAGCAATTTAACTGGAAAAATAGCGCAAACAGCTTCTACCTAACCGCTTATGAGGAAGTTGAGGCCAGAAAATCAAGATTTTCATTTGCGAAAGCAACAACTGCATTCTCTCGAATAATCTCACTTTTTTAATATGAAGAAAATAAATAAAAGACTGCATATTGTGTTTTTGGATCTTGATGATGTTAAAAATCCAATACTTAACGGTGGCCAAGCAAGGGCAACTTATGAGGTTGGTGGTCGTCTGGTTGAGAAAGGACACAAAGTCACAGTCCTTTGCTCAAAGTACCCAGGGTATAAGGATAGATTTGAGAATGGAATTTATTACAAGCATATCGGTATTGGCACGGGCAACATTAAGGTAAATAATTTCGCATATCTTGCTGCTGCACCGCTTGCCGTAACAAGCCTCAAAAATGTAGATGTTATTCTCGAGTGCTTTACGGCTCCTGTTTCAACGCTTCTTTCGCCTTTGTTTACAAATATTCCTGTCGTTGGTCTTTCAACGTCTTTTGAAGCGGATCGTTTTTCAAAAATGTACCACCTTCCATTTTATCTAGTCGAGCGTTTTGGGCTTCGTTTTTACAAATATTTTGTAGCGTTGACTATATTTTTTGAAAAGAAAATGAAGGTTTCCAACCCAAAAGTTATCTCAACAGTTATACCAGAAGGTGTCGGTGAAGAATTCTTCAAAATAAAGAAAAAGCGCTCAAAGCATATTCTTTTTCTCGGCAGACTTGATATGGATCAAAAAGGAATCGATCTGCTTCTCCATGCTTATGCAAAAATAGCAAACAAAGTTAAATATCCGCTTGTTATAGCAGGAAATGGTCCCGATGAGAAGAAGGTTGCCGAACTTATTAAGAAATTGAAACTCGAAAATAAAGTTTCGATGGTCGGTCCAACTTATGGTGACAAAAAAGCCGCATATTTGTCAGAATCACTTTTTGTTGCTTTTCCTTCAAGAAATGAAACATTTTCATGTTTTGCACTAGAAGCTTTGGCTTCACAGCTTCCACTCGTTGCGTTTGATATACCAGGAATTTCTTGGACAGGCGACAATGTTGCATCAAAGGCTAAAGCTTTCAATGTAAACGAGTATGCAAGCCTGTTGCTTGATGCAGTCAAAAAAAACCAAAACGGCAAGCTCGGAAAAGAAGCTCGTCGATACGCTGCAAAGTTCACATGGTCACGCGTTGCAAGCGAATTTGAAGAATTTTTCTACATGGTTCTAAAAAAGGAGGCTTCTTATGCAAAGTAAAAAAGTATTAGTTACAAGGACCTTTCTTCCACCTTTTGAGGAGTACGAAAAGATTTTAAAGCGTGCATGGGAATCTCGCTGGATTACAAATCACGGAGTGCTCGCGCAGGAGCTTGAAAATAACATCAAAAAGCTCCTAAAAGTTAAACATGCTTTTTTTGTTACAAACGGTACAGTTGCAATACAACTTGCAATACGCGCGCTTGATCTTCGTGGAGAAATCATAACTACACCTTTTACATTTGCTGCGACTACTACATCAATTGTATGGGAGAATTGTAAGCCTGTTTTTGTCGACATCAAAGAAGACGATCTTACAATTGATGAGGAAAAGATTGAAGCTGCTATAACGCCTGAAACAACAGCTATTCTTGCGGTGCACGTGTTTGGATATCCCTGTAACGTTGAAAAAATTGAAAAAATAGCTAAAAAGCACAATCTCAAGGTTATATACGATGCGGCACATGCGTTTGGGGTAAAAATTAACGGCAGATCAATATTTAAATACGGTGATGTTTCAACGCTGAGTCTTCATGCAACAAAATTGTTCCACACAGTTGAGGGAGGATTTGTAATAACAGATAACGACAAAGTCGCCAAGAAAGTGCGTAGAATGCGTGATTTTGGGCTTTCTCGTGAAGGTTTTCCAACAGAACTTGGTATTAATGCTAAAAACTCTGAAATGCACGCTGCAATGGGTCTTGCTAACCTAAAATATGTACCTGCCATACGTGAGGTTAGAAATCGTGCGTACGACGAGTATAAAAGGCTTCTTAAGGACAGTGGTCTTCACGAAATTAAGTATTTGAATAGCGTTATTTACAATTACTCATATTTCCCAGTTGTTTTTAAAAGTGAAGAAGAGCTTCTTCTTGTTAAGAAAGCTCTTGAAGCAGAAAACATATTTCCAAGAAGGTATTTCTATCCATCACTTAACACTATGCCTTATGTTGAGTATGTAGCTTGTCCTGTTTCTGAATCAGTTGCAAAGAGGATCCTCTGTCTTCCTATGTTTCACGACATAAACATGGAAACAATCAGAAAGATAGTAAACGTTATTTTAGATACGATAAAGTCAAATACAGTTTCTGTAAGCGTTGGCATTCCAGCATATAACGAAGAGGGTAACTTGTCGAAATTAATCGCTTCAATTAAAAAGCAGAAAAATTCAAATTTCAGACTTGAAAGAATTTATATAAATATTGACGGGTCGAGTGATAAAACCTTGTCGGTTGCAAAGAAACTCGCAAAAAGTGATAAGCGAATAAAAGTAATGGGGGGAATAGTAAGGCGTGGGAAGCCGCACCGCTTAAATGAAATCTACAAAATAAACAAAAGTGATTTGCTCGCAACTTTTGACGCCGATGTTTATTTAAGGGACGAGGAAACACTCGGTAAAATGGTTGAAGTGTTTTTAAAAGATAAAAAAGCACAAGTTGCAGCAGGCAATTTTATTCCCGCTAAGGCAAAAAGCGTGATGGGTCGCATAATCTATGCGAACAATTTGCTCTGGAATAATACAAGGGAAGATATAAACGGCGGGGATCATATCGCAAACCTTTATGGAGGAGCGAGCATGCTAAGAAAAAAGTTTTCAAAATCTTTCATTTATCCTTCAGATATTACCTGCGATGAAGAATATCTATATGTAAAAGCGAAAGAGAAAAATGGATTTAGATTCCTTAAAAATGTTTCAATTCTCTTTAAAACACCGGAAAACGTGCGCGAAGTTGTATTGCAAGGCAAGAGGTTTCTTAATGAACGCGACGTACTTGTTGAATATTTTGGTGAAGATGTAGAGAAGTTGCACGACATCTCAATGGTGTACAAGCTACGAGGACTTTTTAAAACACTTTTCAAAAACCCAGTCTATGTACCTTTGGCAGTAGCGCTAAACCTAATATTAAAAATCACTCCATACACAGACAGCTTAAATTCATATGGAATGTGGGAGATTGCAACGAGCACGAAAGTTATCGTGGAGATTTAAGCTTATGAAAAATATCGCAGGCTTTACTTCAAAAATAATTAGACGATTCAATAGCTTGGCTAAGTACGTGGCGGTTGATCTTAAACTTTTATGTGAATCTCCAAAAGATTATTTATATCTATATACGTATTCGAATAAGCGACGTGTTGTAATGAAGCCTTTCAGAAAAGATTTATCAACAACGGGTCAGAAGATTATAGCTAAAATTAAGCACATAACACCAACTCTAAAAGTGTATTTTGTTGGCTCAGCCAGTTATAAAATACTTGGCCTTAATGATGTGGACCTCTTGATCGCTTGCCCACCGCAAAAGTTTGAAAAGTATACACCTAAGCTTAGTAAGCTGTTTGGAGAACCGACAAAAGAAAGAAAACGATTTGTTGAGTGGAAATTCATGCGAAATAACATAAAAGTAGAAGTTTTGCTTGCTGATCCATCCCTGAGAAGCTTTTCAAGTACGATAAAGCAAGATCAGCTAATAAAGTCAAATAATAAGTTGCTTAGGGAGTATGTGGAAATGAAAAAGAAACTCAATGGTTCGTCTGTTAGGCAATACGTGAGGCAGAGAATGATATTTTTCAACAGAATTTCTAATTTATCTGCATCAATTTAGCTCGTTATGAAAAAAAGAATTTTAATTGGAATTCCAGCCTACAACGAAGAACGTTCGATCGAGAGCGTTGTGATGTCTGCGCTTTCCCAGAAGGGCAATTTTGATAGGAGAATTGCTGTTTTTTCGGATGGAAGTCGTGATAAATCAGTTGAGATTATAAAAAATATCAAAAATAAATACGTTGAGGTTATCGAATCAAAAAAACAGGTTGGCAAAACCGCCGCAATCAAAGCCTTAATCTCAAAGGCAAAAACCGAAAAATATAGCTTCTTGGTAATTTTGGATGCAGACCTTCAAATAAAATCGAACTTAATTGTTTCAAAGCTGTTCAAAAAAATTACAGCAAATAACCAACTGATTGCCGTATCTGGCTTCGCAAAGCCTATAAAAGCTGAAAACTTGGCACAAAAAATTGGCCAGTTAGGGTTTTATGTCTGGGAAGATATGGTGCAAAAAGCAAAAGTAGACCAAATGTTTTTTCGAAGTTCAGACCCAGTTATTATACTCAGAATTGCAGATTTCCCAGAAGCAAGAATTAAAAAATATAACTATATGCATGACGAGTTTTACTACCTTTATGCAAAAAGTCTTGGAAAACGAATAGGGTTTGAAAAGGGTGCTGTTGTATATTTTTCGTTACCCGCAAATTTAAAAGATTATGTAAAACAAATGAGTCGCTATTTATCGCGTCATATATCAGATCAAGAGCTAGATTTTCTGCCAAACAAGCGTCCGCACTTCACAGTTGTCCAAAAAATTCGAACTCTTATGATCTACTTTAATAAAGATCTAATTGTTTCTCTCGCATATTTACTTGTGCAAGTTTATGTGCATTTAGTCTCATTTATAAGCCCACGAAAAATAGGTGGTTCATGGTCACAGATCTCAAGTACCAAATAATATGGAAGAGCATTTTTTAACAGCAAAATACTACTTAAAAGGTAGCATAATGGGTGCTTACGAAAGACTTTTCAAGAAGAGCCCTAGACCCTCAGATGTTAATCGCGTTGCCGGGTATAAGCTTGTCAACCTTATAAAAGCGCAGAATGATGAAAGTTGGACTTCGGTTGGAGTATTTAGTTCTAAAAAAAATAAAAAAGCTATTATAAAAACTGTTGAATTTGGTGCTAAAAATCTTGCTTACGAACAGCTTTTAAATGAAGGTAACATGCTCAAGCTACTATCTAATCTACCTGGTAAAAAAACAGTAGCCTTTCCAAAAGTTCTTGAATTTATCTCAAACATTGCGAGCCTGCATCTTGTGACAGAGTTAATTGACGGTACACCGCTTGTCAAAGTAAGCGAAAAGGTAAAAGTTGTAACAATAAAAGGAATACTCGAGGACTTTAAAAATATCTCAAAAAATATACCCTCTGAAACGCTAAGAAAACTTCCGAAGAGATCTTCACTACAAATAACTTTGACGTTTCCAGTATTCTTGACGCTTGTTACATTGCGAGATTTTAAAAATATAAAGAGTTATTTTTCTTACTTGCGTAGTTTTTTGAGCCTATATGCAAATTCTTCTATATTTAGAACGCAATACATTTTAGCTCATAAAGACCTACATTCACAAAATATTTTGATAAAAGGAAAAAAAGCTTATGTTATTGACCCTGAAATTTGTGTTCTAGCAGATCCTGAAACAGATGCAGCTCATTCAGTTCGATACTTTTCTGAAGAATTACCTCATAAAACTTTGGTCGAGCTATTCGGTAGCTTTTTTGATAAACCTCAAGAAAAGAAAAAATTTGTCGCTCTATCTATCTATTACGCTATTCAAATGATGGCGATTAGAGCAAAAAACGACCCAGATTATATCGAGGCGGAAAACTTCCTTAAAAAGCATATGGAATCTGTTGCAGTTGATCTTGGAGTTATTAACAAAACAACCTTTGGTGAAAAAATTTATTTTGGCGGTCTAAATGTTTTAAGTTTTCTCAACAATCTTCTTAAGTCAAAGGCTTCAGAGCAGCCTGCGATTCTTTGCTACCATTCAATTAGCAATGATAGTTGGAGGTATTCGGTTAATGAAGACAATTTTAAAAAGCAAATAGCATATATCAAAAAAATGCGAGACATTGTAAGTCTTGATCAGATGCTTAATGAACCAAATAATACCAAAAACATAGCTATTACATTTGACGATGGATATCGTGATTTCATGACAGACGCCCTCCCTATTATGAAAAAGGAAGGTGTTGTCGGGACGATCTTCGTCCTCGGAGCGAGCGAGGAGCCGAATCGAGAGACTCTTGCAAACACAAAAGAGCTTATGTCCATTGAGGATATGAGGAAGATTAAATCTATGGGGTGGGAAGTGGGTTTCCATTCAAGCACGCACGCGAAGCTCTCGGCATTATCTGCTGCCGCACTCAAATCAGAGATAATTGATGGCAAAAAAAGACTTGAAAAAAAGCTTGGTTTTAAACTCAAATACTTTGCGTATCCTATGGGTGAGTATACAGACCAGGTAAAAGAAGTAGTTAAGAAAGCTGGATTTGAAGCGGCATTTTCAACGGATGGTGGACAAGTGTCAGATGCTGACAAATTTACGATCGATAGAATTTGTATTGAAGGCAGAGTTGATACTCGCCAGTTTCAAACTTTGATATCAGATTTGGGACTTCTCTTCAATAGTAATTTTATGAGATTATTAAAGTTGAAAAGTTCTTTTGCATAAATATGAAAAAGTATATTTTTCCATTTTTAGTTGTATTTTCGTTGTTTTTATTTGCGCTTACTTTTCGTGGACAAGCAGGTAATCCTACGCCGCATCAAATTGAGTTTGAGGAGAATTCTTCTGGTCAAGCTTTTGAAACGTCCCAGGAGAGGTCTAGATACGCAATAATTTTATCACTTATCAATGACCATTCTTTTGCGATAGACAACTATGCCTCAATGGGAACGCCTGACATTGGTGCATTAAAAGGTCACTATTACTCTTTTTTCCCGCCTGCCGTATCTATGATGGCCATTCCTTTGTATATTCTGGGAACTCAACTTGGAGCAGCTCAGATATTCACTTTTTCAATTTCAACGATATTCTCCTTTTTGACAATTATTATGATATTTCTGTTCTCAAAGAGACTTGGTTTGCACTGGAGCATATCAGCATTTGCAGCAGTAGCATTTGGGTTTGCAACAAACGCGTGGGGTTATTCGGTTACGTTATATGCGCATTTAGTTTCAGCATTTCTACTCTTATTGGGGCTTTTCGTCGTGTTGCCGCTTGATGACAAAAAGCGTGGAATAAAGGCTATTCTCGCTTGGTTTTTGTATAGTATGGCGGTATTTGTCGATTTTCCAAATCTATTTATATTCTTGCCTATCGTTGGGCTTGCAACACTCAAGATGGTAAATATTACAGAGTTTAAAGAGAAATTTAAGATAAAAATAAATTGGTTTGTAATCTTTGCGCCGATTATATTTCTTGCACTCATGACTGTTTATGGTTACTACAACTATATTCATTTCGGAAGCCCTCTTAAATTTAGTAATACCATTCCAAGAGTAAAAGATCTTAAAAATACTGACCTTTCAGCTCCTGAATCAGGAACTGATGCGACGGGTGCATTGAGAACTAGGAATTTGCTGAATGGACTTACTTCTTTCACAGTTAGTCATGACCGTGGGATCTTGGTTTACTCACCAGTTGTTTTGTTATTTATTTTTGGAGTAGGGTATCTGAAAAAAAGTAAAAAATGGGAGGAGGCAGGATTACTCGCTCTACCTGCAACTTGTCTTGTCCTTTATTCAATGTTTGGAGATCCATATGGTGGATGGGCGTTTGGATCTCGATATATGATCGCAGTACTTCCCGAGCTTTGTATTCTTGCTGGGGTTGGACTGCAGCGTTTTGCAAAAAATCTTTTAGTAAAAATTATATACATCGTGGTCTTTACATACAGCGCAGCTATTTCGCTCCTTGCTCCCCTGACAACAAATGTTATTCCACCTTACGTTGAGGCTAGATATATCAATCTTGATTCGTGGTACATAATCAACATTCGAATGCTTCAGAAGGGTGAGCTTGACTCATTTTTCTATAACTTTGTTTTGCAAAAAAGCATCCCAGCCGTCGCTTATTACTTCGTTATTTTAGCTTTGGTTGTTGCAGCAGGTGCGTATTTTATTTTTACACCTAAAAAAGATTATGAAAATGAATAAATTTTTATCAGAGTTTGAGTTTAATAAAAGTACCATTGGTACGATTAATAAGTTTGTCCAAAAGCATACATTTGAAGCTTTGCTTTTTCTTCTAGTGTCAGCGGCAACATTTTACTACTTATTCTTCTTGAAAAACGGATTAGGTCTCGCATATAACGATGCAAGGTCACATCTTGATATAGGACGTCGTGTTGTCGAAGGTTTGAAACCTGGTGCTGCTCAGCTTGGATCAGTGTGGCTTCCTTTGCCGCACATACTAATGGTTTTGACTATCTGGAATGATTTTATGTGGCATTCAGGTTTATCTGGGGCGATTGTTTCGATGATATCTTTTGTCGCAACGGGACTTCTTATATATAAATTCTTGGAGGAGCTTGGAGTGGGAATTCTAGGTAGAGTTGTGGGAGTAGTTGTTTTTGCTGCAAATTTAAATGTCCTTTACCTTCAGTCGACCGCAATGACAGAACTTCTCCTCATTGCAACTATGACGGCGTCTATATACCAGCTTCTTAAATGGTTCAAATATGACGACACTCTCCACCTTATAAAAGCAGCGTTCTTTGTTATGCTCGCAACCCTTATTCGTTATGATGGTTGGTTTTTGTTCGTTTTCTCAAGCGGTCTAATCGCTTTGCAAGTCTTCCGTAAAAAGGGATACAAAGCAGCTGAGGGGACCGTTATTCTTTTTTGTACGCTTGCAGGGCTTGGAATAGCTCTTTGGTTCTTGTGGAATCTTTTGATCTTCAAAGATCCTCTATACTTTATTTTTGGACCTTATGCTGCTGCGACTCAACAATCGCAGCTTTCTGAGGCTGGAAATCTACCTACAAAAGGCGATCTATTATTTTCAATAAAAGTTTATCTTTTTGCACTTGCATATAACTCAAACGCGTTTATTTCAGTTCTTTCGGTAATAGGTGCGGCATTTTTGTGGCTTGATAAGAAGATAAAAACTGACATAAAAATTGCGGCCACAGCACTCTTTGTGCCTCTTGTTTTTAACGTAATAGCCCTCTATGCTGGACAATCAGTTTTGTTTATTCAGGGCTTATCAGGAAACACCTGGTTTAATGTTCGATACGGCATTCTCATGATGCCTTCGATTGCCATATTTATAGGCTATCTTACTCAAAAAATTGATAAATTAAAGATTATTGTTATTGCGCTTCTTGCGTTTGTTCTTTACTTTTCATTTGCGAATGCCGATGCAGTAACTATTGACGATGCGAGAGTTGGTTCAAGTCAGAAAAACGTTACTGAGGTTTCTGGGTGGCTTGCTGCTAATGCTAAAAATAAGCCTGGATTTGTTTTGATCTCTGCCGCATCCCACGATGCTATTATCTTCTCATCTGGTTTGCCAATGAGTAAATTTATACACGAAGGAACGGGCGCCTACTGGATAAGTGCGACAACTGCTCCCGACAGGTGGGCTAGATGGATAGTTATGCGTACAAATGACAATAACGACCAAACTTTTAAGCTCGTGAGTAAAACGGCGGCATATAAAAATGGGGATTATACACTTGTCAATCACTATCCGTTTGCCGATATCTATGAGATCAAGCCACAGTTTCTTAAAACCATAAACACCAAACCGACGCTTGGGTACCAGAAGTAATGGAGTTAGCTGTTAGCTCTTGGGGGTTGGTAGCTTTAAATAAGTGCCAAACGCTAAACGCTAAAAACTAATTTATAGAGTATGAAGAAAACACTCAGAAAAATGAAAAGTAAATTACTTATTATCGTTCCAATCATATTTTTAATTGTACTATTTACGAGTCATAGGGCTTCCTCCAGTCCAGTGACGCGTTGGTGGAGATTCCAGTCGATTGATACGATGAAGTTTTCTCGTGACCTTTCGCGCGAAAAGCTAAACGACCCAGCTTTTATGGCGACAATTGATGCTCAGGTTAAAAATATTGCAGATCTAGGCGCGACACATGTCGCGATTGCGACGCCATATGACGAGGAGTTTTATCCCATGCTCGAGCATTGGGTTGCTGCTGCGCGAAAATACCACTTAAATGTTTGGTTTAGAGGTAATTTTTCGGGGTGGGAAGGGTGGTTTAACTACAGCAAAATTACTCGAGAACAGCATATGAGTATGACGAAAAGCTTCATACTCAAACACCCTGACATTTTTGAAAATGGAGACATATTTACTGCATGTCCTGAGTGTGAGAATGGAGGACCGGGTGACCCAAGACAAACAGGAGACATTGATGGTTTTCGACAGTTTATGATCGATGAATATAAGGTTACGAAGTCAGCGTTTCACTCAATAGGCAAAAATGTGGCTTCAAATTATGACTCGATGAACGGGGATGTTGCTCGAGCTGTTATGGATCATGCGACAACAGCCGCAATGGATGGAGTAGTAACTATTGACCATTACGTTTCGACTCCCGAAAAGTTAACGTCAGATATAAAGGCCATTTCTGCAGAATCAGGTGGGAGCATAGTTTTGGGTGAATTTGGTGCACCAATACCGGACATAAATGGAGATATGACTGATGAACAGCAAAAACAGTGGGTCGCAGATGCTTTTTCAAAGCTAATAAGTACTCCAGAGCTTATTGGAGTTAACTACTGGACAAATATTGGCAGTACGACATCTATCTGGAATGATAATGGAACTGCAAGATCTGTTTCCGAAGTTATCAAAACAGCCTATAATCCTGAGAATGCGAGTGGCGTTATTTCTGATGAGTTAGGAGATGGTATTTCAAATGCATATATAATAATTGGCGATAAAACATACTTTACTGATAAAAATGGTATGTTTACAGTACCTATAGTGGGAGTCTCTGAGAGTGCACGTGTTGAGGCTGATAACTACTTCGGAACGACTATTTCAGTCAAACCATCCGGTAAGCAGACGATCACCCTTAAACGCGAAAAAGAGGATATTATATTTAAGCTCCGTAAATTCTTCTTAGGCATAAAATAAACCTAAAGTCTAGGTATCGGCATGCCTATTGACAAACCTATAATAATATATTATAATACTACTCTTACACATTTTTGTGCCTAATATGAATATTAAAAACGGTATAAAAATTGGACTTCTAAATATAGCTTTATTGATAAGCGCAGTAAGCCATGCCTCAGCTGCGACGAACGCTGACTTCCCTAATTGTGTTAATCCTCAAGGAACTGTAAAAGAGAATTTCGATTCGGGTACTCACGGTATCGTAGGAGATTCTGCGACTCACACAGGAAAAGATACTGTTTATACACTCTCAGATGGCAATCTAATGCAATGTTTCTGTGCAGACAATGGAGCAGGTATTCAGACAAACTGGCAAAAAGTCGGCAATATGGATCCTGCTCAAATTCAGGTCATGACAAGTCAAGGTTGGATATATGTTCCAGATGGATCTGCATGGGGTCTTGAACCTGAGCCATATTTGGCCCAAAATGCCAATTTTACATGTGGAGACCCACAAGTAGGGGGCGGCAACCCTGGCGGTCCAGGAGATGGCCTTTCTGATGGTCGTTCAGACGGTCGCTCAGATGGCCGATCAGACAACGCGGTTCTAGGTGCGTCTGCATTTGGACTTGCTAACACAGGTAATCTGCAGTTCATAGCTTCTATTTTTGGAGCGGGTATACTCTTTGTAGTAATTGGTCTTCTTAAATCCCGCGAAAACAAGTAAAGGAGCACTTATGCGCTTTTTCGCGAAAACCTCATTATTTATAGGAATCCTACTTATTGCATTCGGCAGTTTTTTGATGGTTCAGCGATATAGTCCCCAAAATCTGTCTTTTGAAAATGTTTTGGAGACGCCTAGCGTATCGACAGGTACGCTTCCACGCCAGATAGTCATAAAGAAAGTCAAAATCAATCTTCCGATATATCCTGCTCAAATACAGAACAATTCATGGCAGGCAACAACAAGTGGCGTATCATATCTTATTAGCTCACCTATTCCAGGAATGCTTGGAAATAGTGTGCTTTACGGTCATAATTGGACAAGTCTTTTAGGACCGCTTACGGGCGTTAAGCCTGGCGATTTGGTCGATATTACCTATACGAATGGTGCTAAAAAGACATTTAAAATTGTCTATACGACGGTTGTTGCACCTAGTAATACCAGTATTCTGGACTCGACAGGGGATGCAAGAATTACTATATACACTTGTACGGGATTTCTTGATACGCAGAGGTTTGTTGCAGTTGGAAAGCCAGTCAGTATTTAATCCCCTATAGTTCTACCATATACCTTAATTTTAGCTGAGTATACATCGGATTGTTGTAAAATGTATAAACCTATAATATAATGTGGTTTCATGTTCAAGAAGTTATTTGTACTAGTATATTTAGTTTTTTTGTCATTGCTTTTTGTACCAAAGGTACAGGCGGCATTACCTACAGGTTTTCAAAAAAGCACTGTAGTCTCAGGTCTTAACTTTCCAGACGCATTGGGTCAGTCGCCTGATGGGCGGATATTTATTCTTCAAAAGACAGGTGAGGTCAAAATATATAAAAATGGAACGCTTGCTGCAACACCGGCTATAACACTTCCCGTTGATGCTAATGGAGAACATGGGCTGCTTGGTATAGCTTTTGATCCATCGTTTGCGTCAAACAACTATGTCTACCTCGCATATGTAAATGCTTCCCCTAATGAATTTAGAGTTTCAAGGTTTACTGTAACAGGGGATACGATAAATGCTGGAAGCGAGAAGATTCTTCTAAAGTCGACTCAGACACTAAATACTTATCATATATCAGGGACACTTCGCTTTGGTCCGGATGGAAAGCTTTGGGTATCAGTTGGAAATAACGCGAATAACGCCAATTCACAAGATTTATCAAATATACAGGGAAAGCTTTTGAGGATTAACTCTGATGGGTCTATACCAACTGACAATCCATTCTACGGCCTTGCTGGTGGACAGGCAAGTATTTGGGCATATGGATTTCGAAATCCTTTTAGATTTAACTTTTTGCCTGATGGTAGACCAATTGTTGGAGACGTCGGTGAGGCGACGACTGAGGAGGTTAATATAATTCAAAAAGGCGGAGACTACGGATGGCCTGATTGTGAGGGTCCGTGTACGCCTCCGAACGGAAAATATATAGATCCTCTCTTTACTTATCAGCATAACGGTGGATCGGCAGCAGTTGTCGGTGGATATGTTAACTCGTCGACTAGTCTTGGATCTAGTATGCAAGGCGTTTATTTTTATGGAGATTACGCAAAGGGGTTTATAAGATACCTAAAAATTGACTCTGAGGGAGATTTTATTTCTGACAATGCTTTTGATGATGCTGCTGGTGAGGTTGTTGATTTGATGAATGGGCCAGATGGCAACATGTATTTCGTAACTGTTGCTGACTCGACTTTTAGCTCAAATACCGGATCAATGTACAAAATTACTTACAATGCAACAAATCTTCCCCCCGTTGCGGCAATTACGGCAAATCCTATTGCCGGACTTGCTCCTTTGAAAGTAACCTTTTCGAGTGCAGGATCAAGCGATCCTCTAGGTGGAAATCTTACCTATTCCTGGGATTTTGGAGATGGTTCAAAGTTAACATCAGCCAATCCTACCCATACTTATCAAAACAATGGAACATATACAGTTGTACTCACGGTTAGTAATGCAAAAGGCAAGACAAACGCTAGCACTAAAATAACAGTCGGCAAGACTCTTCCTGTGCCAAAGATAGACACACCGATTGACGGGACACATTATAACGCTGGAGATACAATATCGTTTTCCGGAGAAGCAAACGACGCGCAAGACGGAGACCTACCAGCAAGTGATTTCACCTGGAGTGTTATTTTTCATCATCAAACACATATTCATCCATTCATAGACCAAATACAGGGAGTTAAAAATGGAACTTTTGTAATTCCGAATACTGGCGAGCCATCAGCCGAGACAAGTTATGAAATAATACTAACTGTAGTTGACTCGTCAGGTCTATCAGCAACCACAAGTAGGATTATTTCTCCGAACACGGTTAATCTTACGTTTGATAGCTACCCGGTAAGCGGTCTTACTTTTATGCTAGATGGTATCCCGCATAGCACTCCGTATAATGTAGAAAGTGTTGTAGGTTTTATACACGGTCTTGATACTCCAAACCTTCAAACGCTGAACGGTTTTAACTATAACTTTAACGCGTGGTCTGACAAACTCGCTCAGTCTCATAACTTCACAACTCCTGCGACAAGCTCTGCATATCTTGTTAGTTTCACCGAAACGCCAACTGGCAATGGAAGCATACATTTTAGAGTTCGGGATATAGACAAAAATGGTAATCCAACTGGAAAGTTTGTTAACGATGCTACGGCGGTTTTGACTGATACTACCGGTACTGTTGCATTTCAAACAACAACCTCAAAAACAGTAAATGGGCAAGATGGTTGGGTATTTTTTGACAATGTACCATCCGGCCAATATGGAGCACTTACTTACAAAGGGAATTCGATAGGCGCTTGGAAACAAACAACTTGTGACGGCGCAGGCACTACGCAAAGCGCAAATATTAAAAATCAAAATACGAACAATTTCACGGCTGCTTGGCAGAATAATTTGAAAGTTATGCCAAATCAAATAACGTGGTGTTCTGATGAGGGGTTGCAAACGGTTACATCTGGAAATTTGGCGATGAGAGTAGATCTAATAGAGAATGATCCAAATGTTCCAAAATCGTATCTTGCAACAGATCATGTGAACGGTGCGACGGTTAAGCTCACCGATCCAACAGGCTCTACTGTCATCCAAAGCACAACAACTCAAGCATCCAATGGTCAAGATGGATGGGCCTTTTTCCAAAATATTCCAGCTGGAAATTATGGCCTTATGGCGTACAAGGCGGGATTTGAAGGATTTTGGAAAATGACAAGCTGTGCAGGAGCATCAGACCCAAATGCCTCTATTCAAAATTCACAAACTGAGAACAATAAGGCTGCATGGAATAATAGTGTAGTTATTGTTGCAGGAGTTACAAATTATTGCTACGACCTTGGATTCCACGGTAATGGGGGAGTTCACTATCGAGTAAAGGAATTTGATAGTTCGGGAAATTGGACTGGGAAATATATAAATGGTGCAACGGCGAAGCTGACTGATACAACTGGAAACACCGTGCTTCAAACAACAACTTCAAAAACAGTGAATGGTGAGGATGGCTGGGTATTCTTTGATAATGTGCAGGCTGGATACTATGGAGCCGCAACTTACTTAAAAGGGTACACAGGATATTGGCGACAAACAGACTGCAACAATAGTGGCACTACGAATTCAGTTACCATACAAAACGACAACACTGAAAATCAAACAGCAGCTTGGCAATCAAATTTGCATATTCCTGGCGGCGACATCTTGTGGTGTTCTGATGTAGGTCTCAAAAATCCAAATACACAAGCAGCAGGTGGAATCCATTTTAGAGTCCGAGAAATTGGGAGCAATGGTTCGCCAGATGGTAAATATGTAAATGGTGCAACGGCAAAACTAACAGACACTACAGGAAATACTGTTATTCAGACAGCTACCTCAAAAACTGTCGGTACAGATGATGGGTGGGTTTTCTTTGACCAAATTCCTGCAGGTAATTATGGGATACTTGTTTATGAAAATGGTCTGACAGGGGGATGGAAGCAAACAGATTGTGGTACTGGAAGTACGACAACTGGGGCGTCAATAAAAAACTCTAACACAGAGGGGCAAACAGCTTCTTGGCAGAATGATATAACAATTTCTGCTGGAAAAATTACGTGGTGTTCTGATCAAGGCTTGTTGCTTCCCGCAACAACACCTGTTGCGACGCCAATTCCTTCCCAAGCACCAGCGATGTCTCAAAGCGTGGTTAATACACCGACACAGTCACCGACTTCAACTCCAACTCCAACACAAAAAATTACGCCAACTCCGACCTTAGCTCCGACTTCAATACCGACCCCGACAATATCAGGACAGGCCCAAGCCCCGACACCCGCGGCGACGCCAACAATGGCGTCCACAGAAACTCCAGTGGTAACTCCTACGACAGAGAAGAAATAGATCTCCTAATTCAGTGAAACGTAACGCTGTGGGACTGTGAGTCAGTTGAACAATAAATTCCAAAGATTGACAGAAATATTTTTTGGTTGTAAACTTAACTTCTGAGTTAAGTTTATGCCAGACCAACATATTCCAAACGAACTAAATCTTATTTTTGAAGCTCTTGCAAACGAGCATAGGCGAGACATTGTTTATGTCCTCGGGCTTCAGCCCTATTCAGTTCACCAGCTTGCATCAATGCGAGATTTATCACTTCAGGCCATCCACAAGCATATCCGAATACTAAAAACTGCGAACTTGGTACAAGACAAAAAGATTGGTAGAACTCATTTTTTGACACTCAACAAAATAACCCTTCACATATTGCAAGATTGGCTTGCTCAGTACCACACGTATTGGGGCGGTAACAATGCAACGCTCGAAAATTACACAACGTTTCTAAAGAGTTCGAAGAAAAATGGGAAGTGATTAAGTGACCGCCTTCATCCCGTCAAATGGGACCGTGGCGAGGCTTAAGAAAAATGAAAGTGTTCCGCCGTCGCTCAGGTTCGCCTCATGGGTTACATCCATGCAGTCGAAACTTCGCTTTGGCGGACGTAAGAATTTGTAATTACTCACAAGTTCGTAAACAAATTCTAACGAAAGGAGGTGAATAAAAAGATGAAGAAATTTGTATTTGTATATCATGGGAGCGATGTTGATGCTAATGCTAGCTCAGAAGTCATGGCAGCCTCAAAAGACAAGTGGATGGCATGGTTTGGAACATTCCACGACAAAATGGTCGATGGCGGAAATCCATTTGCGCCAAGCGGAAAGTCTGTGACTTCAAAGGGCGTCGAGACAGTTTCAGCTGAAATGACACCTGCAACAGGTTATACCATCATCAACGCGAATAGCATGGATGATGCAGTTGAAATTGCGAAAGGTTGTCCTTTAGCTCAAGAAAACACAGGCGCAGTCCGCGTCTACGAAGCATTACCAATGTAATTTTAAAAAAATTACTGTGTAAAGAGGTATCTCGGATCGAGATGCCTCTTTTTCGTAGGTTTATCTCAGAAGAAATATTCCAAGAGTAACTAACAGTGCAGCGATAATTTTTTTGAAAAGGTTGTCCCTTTCTTTTAGCAAAATGGCTGCAAGTAATACCGTAACAATAATGAGTGAAAGGTTAATGGATGCTATTTGGGATGTTGGTCCATATTTTATTGCAAAATAATATGCTACGGCTTGTGTCGAGCTTAAGATCCCAAGCGGAAGCATTTTCTTAAGGAATGGTGGGTTGACGTATTCTTTCCAAGCCTTAACTGTTTGTGGGAATAACAGCAATAAAAATAGACTTATCATTAAATTTCCTATCGCAAGATAAGATATGGGATCAAATGATTTGATGTTGAATGCATCAAAGACTAGTCCTAGACCATAACAAATTGCCATCCCGAATGAATACGTGATGCCCTTATTGAACTTAATACCATTTTTGAGATTGGTTGCTAGGAAGACGGATAGGAACATGATAGCCGTACCTACGATTTTTTGGAAACCAAAGGTGTCTCCTAGAAAAAGGACAGAACCAACAATAGTTACTAACGTACGCGTCGAGCCAATTATGGTAACTTCTGATATCTCAAGCAATTTAAGGGCTCTAAACAAAAAAACCGTTCCAAGTCCCCAAAGCATTGAGGCAAGTGGCATGAATAAAAACTTGATGCTGAAAGCAGGTAGAGAAAACCCGTTTATAGAAGAGAATGCAAAATAGAAAACGGTGACAACTAGATGGAAGGCAATAGCGTATGAATAGGGATTGCTCTTGTCATCCTTCATTAGCACTCGTTGAAGAATGTTTGCAAACGCAGTAATAACCACGCTCAGAAGCGTAAGATAAAGCCAACCCATATTTTGAGTATATCAAAGTGTTTAAATAAAGTTTTGGAGATATTAGTTTTGGTTTCTTTCTGCTTTCTGTAGAAGGAAATCTTGAAAGAGACCCTTTTTGCTTGATAATTCTTTAAAGCTTCCTTCTTGGGCGACTTTTCCTCTATCGAAAACTAATATTTTGTCGCTGTTTTTTAAAGTCGTCAGCCTGTGTGCAATAGTAATAATAGTTTTATCCTTAAACTGTTTTTCAATATTTTCTTGGATAATTGCTTCGTTTGTATTATCAAGAGCAGATGTGGCTTCGTCAAATATCAGAAGCTCTGCTGATGAAAGCATCACGCGAGCAATGGCAAGTCTCTGCCTTTGTCCTCCACTTAGATTACCTCCCGCCTCAGTGACTTTTCCTTCTAAGCCACCAAGGCTCTTTAGTATTTCATCGTAGATATGTGCCTGTTTTGCGGCATGGACTATATCTTCCTCTGTTGTATTTCGTTGCACTCCATAAGTTATGTTTTCCCTGATTGTCCCAGAAAAAATAAAAGGACTTTGTGGTACGTAAGCGATCTTTTGAGCAATTTCATTTCTGCCAATATCACGTAGATCTTCTCCGAAAAGTAATACATCTCCTTTGTATCCGTGAATAAGTTTTAGAAGGATATGTATAAATGTTGTTTTACCGCAACCTGAAGCACCTGCGATACCAATACTTTGCCCCTGTTTAATATGTATGTTTATTTTATCTAGCAAGCCACCAGTTTCATTTCCATAAGAAAAAGAGAGGTCTTTTGTCCTTACAATTTCTGAGACATTTTCCAAGCTCTGGGTTTCTCTACCATTCTTGTATGCCTCGTCAATAGGTTCGTGAAGCATGCCATACAGGTCATTTACTCTTATAGAGTTTTCATGTGTTTGGTCTAAAATGCGGTGTATCTCTCGGAGTGGACCAGTAATACTCAAGAACAATATCGAGTACACGAGAATATCTCCCTTGGTAATAATTCCCTTTGATGCAAGAAAGATGGAAAGAACAATAACAAAGATATAAAAAAACCCTTCATTGAGATATTTGGCCGCGTCGAATAAAGCCATATAAATGTGATGTCGTATTTCAATTTTTCTTTGTTGCTCAGTTATGACTTCTACCTTCTGCATTTCATAGTCCACAGTATCCAATACGCGAATTGTTTCTATTCCAGAAAGCATTTCTACAACTTTTCCATCCACCTTTTCTTTACCACGAAGTAAAGCAACTCGTATTCCCTTTTGAGATGACACTTGCTTCACAATAAGGTAAAGTCCTGAAGGGATGACCAAAACCATAATTGTTGCAATAAGAGGTTTCTGATAAAGAGCAATAGCAATTGCCGCCAAAGCACTAAAAAAGATTGGCGCAAATTCGTTGAAAGTAAGTTTGATAATCCAGATGAGACCCTGCATAGAACGGAAAATTCTTCCATGCAGCGCGCCAATTTGTTGATCTTGTAGAAATCCTCGAATATCAGTTTTTAGTAATCTTCCAATAAGTTCTACTGTCTGCTCTTTATCTATTTGCGTGGCTATATTTTCGATGAGGTACTTTCTTACAACGTTTAGACTCTCACGTATAAGAATAATGACAACAATAAACGTGACAAAGGGTGTTACTAAGCTAAAATCAATTGTTTTCGTGCCCGTAAGAGTGTCGACGAGTTTTCCCAATATGACTGCTGGAAGATTGGTGAGTATACCAATAATAAGCATCAGACCCGTTGCGATATACAGACTCCGTTTTTCTCTAGCACTGAGAAGGCTAATCGCCCTTCTTATACCAATCAGAATTTCTTTAAACTCTTTGCTCACAGCTATAGTATATCAAGACGATATATAAAAATGAGATTTTGCAGGATATATCAAAATGATCGATTTTGTAAGAGTTTATTCCCAGCCACTTTCTGAAAACGCAACACGATTTCTGTAATTATCTATAACGTCTTTTATATATGGGAGAGTATTATCTGGAAGATCATTTATTAATGTCCATCTTAAGTCGTCGCATTTATCTGGTTCGCCAATGGATGGTTCTCCGTCCCAACGCTTTGTGACAAAAAAGAAGTCCACGTATTCTTGATCTGACTTCCTGTGGAGAACTGTGGCGGGTTCTAAATCATTTTTCGCCACTTTAATTTTTGCCTCTTCGTAAGCCTCTCGAATAATCGCAGAAGTCACAGATTCATTTCCATCTAGATGCCCAGAGATCAAACTATACATTCCGTCCATCCATCCAGTATTAAATCTTTTCGCAAGTAAAATCTTATTGTCTTTGATTGGAATTAGGTAAACCGCAGATCTAAGCAAAAAACGTTTCACATCAGACATTACTGAAGTATATCAAAAGTTCTTAAGCTATTTGATGCATAAACAAAATGATAAAATGTCAATATGAGCGGAGATGATAAGAATAGGCAAAGGATTTATGGGATGAGTGTGGCGAGCGTTTATCCATTGTATATTGCGAAAGCTAAGAAGAAAGGCCGGACAAAAGGGGAAGTCGACGAGGTTATTTGCTGGTTAACAGGGTATAGTCAAAAGCAATTTGAGACGGAACTTAAAAAAGAAACGACTTTTGAAAAGTTCTTGAGTGATGCTCCTAAGTTGAATCCCAATAGACGACTTATCACGGGTCTTATTTGCGGAGTTCGAGTAGAAGAGATAAAAGAGCCTACTATGCAGGGAATTCGATATATAGATAAGCTCATCGATGAGCTCGCGCGCGGAAAAGAAATGGCCAAAATCCTCAGAAAATAGCCCGATAAATTGTCTCACTCATAGGATAACTTCTACAGATACCCTGTTGGTTCTTAAGGGTTAATTTATTTTTCTATTGCTACGACTTTAACTTGAGTCAATTCAGCAAATCCAAATTTACCATGCTCTCGCCCTATACCTGAATCTTTATATCCACCAAATGGACTGCAAGCGTTAATGTAGCTGGCAGTATTAATACTGACCATTCCTGCTTCTATTTGTGTTGCCACTTTAAGAGCTTTTTCTTTATCTTTTGTGTAAATATAAGAACCCAAACCATAGTTTGTATCATTTGCCATCTTAACTGATTTCTCGTCTGTATCAAAGGCTACGATGGGAAGCACTGGGCCAAAGACTTCCTCTTGCCAAACTCTCATTTCCTTTGTGACATTAGTTAAAATAGTTGGTTCGTAATATGCCCCATTCAGACCCTCAGGTCGCTTACCACCAATTATTACTTTTGCTCCCTTGTCTACTGCATCTTGTATTTGTTCCTCCAGTAACTCGAGCTGTCTCTTTGCAACTAATGGTCCAATATCTGTGGATTCATCTTCTGCGTTTCCAACTTTAAGAGATTCCAGTTTTTTTCTTAATCTCTCTGCTACTTTATCAAATATACTGTCATGAACAATAAGTCTCTTAAGGGCGTCGCACATCTGTCCACAGTTAGTGAATCTGTTTCCATAGATAACTTCAATTACCTCATCCAGGTCAGCATCCGAAAAAACAATGCCAGGAGCAGAGCCACCCAACTCACAGACAACTTTAATGAATTTTTCTCCCCCCACTTGATATAAGTATTTACCAACCTTCGTGCTACCAGTGAAGCTGATAAGATTTATATCTTGATGAGTAAGGAAGTCTCCCACAGTTCCGTCACCATAAATTTCTGAAAAAACGCCTTCGGGTAACCCAGCGCTGTTAATTGTTTCTTCAAGTAGCTTGCCAAATAGAGGACACTCTTCAGATGTCTTATAAATAACCGTATTCCCTGCAATCAGGTTTTGCCCTGCACCCCAAACGAAATTTGATACAGGGAAGTTCCAAGGAGTAATAACGGCGGCTGTCCCTATCGGTTCATAGTAGACAGTTTGAGTAATCTTGTTATCTTCATATACAACTTCTGGAGATAAGTATTTTGATGCGTTATCGAGATACCAGTTGAAGAAATTTATTCCATCTTGAACATCTGCATTACTTTGGGAAATGGGCATACCCATTTCTTGAGCACCTAATTTAGCTAGTTCATCCTTTTTCTCAGTTAATTTATCTGACACTTTCCTTAATGCTTTTACTCTTCCCCCAAGACCTAATTCTTTCCATTCCTTTCGTGCTTGATTAGCCTTTGCAATTATATTTTTGATTTCTTCTTCCGAAGTGTAAGCTACCTCTCCGAGGGTTTCGTAGGTTGAAGGATTAATTGAAGTAATTTTCTTATCCGCCATAAAAAGGTACCATTTACCATCTCTGATTATACACCTTTACATTGCTGCTGAACCTGGATTCGAACCAGAATAAACGGATCCAAAGTCCGTTGTCCTACCATTAGACGATTCAGCAATGTGGCAGCGCGTTACATTATATAAAAAAACCTCGCCGGCTTCAATTTGCTTATTAATATAGCTTCGAATGCGTTCAACATATCCAGCGAGGTAGATATCCGAAACTGGTATAATATGTTATGGGGAGTTTTATAGAGTTAAATGATACGCTTCAGTTGACTTCAGACCAAGGGTTTCCATCAGAGCTCGTTTTAGAGAAACATCTAGATAAACCCTACACCCTTGAGGAGTTCAAAGATAAAATTTTTGAATTTCACGATAAGCCAGACATTAGAGTTTATAAAACACCACCAACAAGAAATTTTTTCGTTGAGAACAGAGATGGAAAATGGATATATTGGGGCTTGGTCCATGTCCTCGAGACTACTCTGGATTATGTTAAAAAAACTACATCGGGTAAATTTAGAATCATCCGCATCAATACTCCGGATGAGATGAAAAATGCTTTTGAGCTTATCGACATGAGGCCGGAAATGAATTACTTCAAATAATATGGATCCTAGAACAAGCCTTATCCTCTTTGCCGCTCTTGTCATATCCATTAATAATTTCGTTTTGTATCGTGCTATTCAAAACAGTGGAAAGAATGCGAGGATTCACTCGCGAGGACTATTGATATTTTTCATCAGTCTAATTGAAATAGTTGCTATTGGAATTTATAGTTTTATTCACTTTAGGTAATTTGGCCTCATTTGCTATAATAAATTTGTGAGTGCCTCTCAAGAAATTGACAACATCATCAAGAATATGAGCGACTGGCGGGGCGAAAGGTTGTCGCAGCTCCGCACAATAATTAACGATGCAGATCCAGAGTTGATAGAGGAAGTGAAATGGAAGAAGCCTTCAAAGCCCGAAGGAGTACCAGTTTGGTCCCACGACGGAATAATCTGTATTGGTGAGGCGTTAAAAAGCGCTGTGCGTCTGACGTTTCCCAAAGGTGCATTAATAAAAGATCCCAAAAAACTGTTCAATACACGACTAGATAGTAAATCTGTTCGAGCAATAGACTTTTCTGAGAATGATGCAATTAATGAGGTGAGTTTGAAAGAACTTATACGAGAAACGGTTGCGATGAATTCGAAAGCAAAAAACATATGAAAAGATCACTTTTTTTAACAACATGGTTGGTTTTAATACTTCTCTTCTCAGTAGCAATCACGATTGATTCCCTCACATATCTTCCTATTATAAGTTTGACAAAAAACTATATAAGTATTTTCGGAATTGCGGCCGGTTTTGTGCAAATTTATGCGATAGTTCAGCTTTTCATGTGGAAAAAGATCGGTGTTACTCTTTACCTATCTTCAGCAGTTATAATATTTTTAGTAACGGCAATAAATGAGTTGAATATCATTTCGAATATAATCATAGTATCTGAAAGTTTGTTGTTCGTTCTGGGGGTAAACGTTATTGTGTTAGGAATCTTATATTTAGCTATGAGGCCCGTGTGGAAAAGTTTTAAATAAAGCGGTAGAATGAATTTTGAAACAAAAAAATGAAGATTGCATCAAAAGATCAGGCTAAAAAGCTTCAAAACGGAGAGACGGTTGTTGCTTATGAATATCCATTGGGCGAAAAGGACATAGATGCCGCTTATGTTGAGGTGGTTGGTAAATATCCCGTGAGTGGATCTGCTATGAACACCGTATGCAAAGAACTTGCATATGTTTTAAAAGGGTCTGGTAAGATTTTCGTGGAAGGCGAAGAATACCAGCTTAATGAAGGTTCAGAAGTCCTAATCGAGCCAGGTGAGAAATTCTCCTGGGAAGGGGATTTTACGCTCATTATTTCTTGCTCACCCGCATGGTATCCTGAGCAGCACAAGAGAATAGACTAAATGAGAAAGATTTTTGTTCTAGAATTCATGACCCTTGACGGCGTTATCCAAGCGCCAGGTGGTTCACGTGAAGATGCAGCTGAGGGTTTCAAATACGGTGGGTGGATGGGTCCACTTTTTGAAGGGGAAGTAGGAGGACGGGAGATGGATGAGCAAATGAAGGCGACTGCAGCACTGCTTTTGGGGCGCAAAACTTACGACATATGGGTTAATTTTTGGCCGACACACACAGAATCCTGGCCTCAGGTAAATGAAATTACTAAATATGTTGTTTCTTCAACTCTGAAAGACCCGAAATGGAAAAATACAGAAGTGATAAAGGATGTTGAGGGACTTAAAGCGCTTAAAAATTCTGATGGTCCTGATTTGCAGGTCTATGGAAGCGCAAATCTAGTCCAGACACTCATGGAGCATGATTTAATCGATGAGTTTTGGCTCAAAACATTTCCTATCACTCTAGGGAGTGGGAAAAGACTATTCGAGGATGGTACCAAGCCTTATGCTTTTGAGCTTTTAGAATCGAAAGTAACTCCAACTGGTGTAATTTTCGCAAAATACAGACGTGCAGGAAATGTCGAAACCCACGATATAAACTCTTAGCCTCCAGTAGATTAGTGTTATATATTGCATAACAAAATCTATTGATGTATATTGCACTTATTCTAACTTCTTATGTCAGAATCTGAATTAACGCCCAACCCAGATATAAAAGAAATAAAACCTCTTGCGGGTAAAGTAGCAGTAATAACAGGAACCTCTCGTGGAATAGGCCGTGGTACTGCATTGTCTCTTGCTGAAGCCGGCGCAACTGTTGTTGGTTGTTATGTGAGTGAAGGTAGTGAAAAGCGTCAAAATACGCTTGGAACAGAGATTGAGGCAATGGGTGGGAAGTTTGTATCCGTTCGGGCAGATATAACTACTGCGGACGGGAGAAGAGCACTCGTTAATGCCGCCACAGATTTGGGACAGGGAATAGATGTTTTGGTTCTGAATGCGGCTGGTGGTTTCGAAAAAGATAAGGACTACGGATATGCAGACGTTATTAATAATTATGCCCAGGTAGACTTGCTGGACGAGGCTCTTCCTCACATGAACTCAGATTCTGATACGGTCTTAGTAACAAGTAATTGGGCACATGGATATGGTGCAGTCCGAATTCCGCCTTTCTACCGAGAAATTGCAAGGTCAAAAAGAGCAGGAGAGGATTCACTTCTCGCCAAGCGTGACGAAATGGCTAAAAAAGGAAACCGCCTAAGCGTTTTTTCAACCCGCCTTGTATCTGAAACTGGGGCTTATTCCGTAATGTCTCACATTTCTAAAGATGGTGTGAAGGCAATGGAGGAGCGAGAGGGTAAATCGCCTACTCCTAAGGAGACCGGGGACAGTCTTCGCGAGTTTTTGCTTTCAGCTCACGATTCTGGAGAGGTCTATTTTGCTGGAGGTGACAATGCGGAACCTCTTCCGCCTGAGCATATTGGTCCAGTAATCCTTGATAGAGCACAAATTGAGGCAAAGCTTGAGATGTACGATAACTCAGTCAGAAATAGGGTCATGGTTGATAGGTGGGAGTCGTCAGCTGACAGAATGTCTGGAACAGCCTGGTATACAGCACGTGACGAGGATGCAGTAGGCCATTTTAAAGAAGAATATGGTGGGAAACTGGTACCTGCACATGAGCGTATTGAAATGGCAGGGCAAGCAGTCGGCCTTCTATTCATGGGACTTGAGCCAGACGCCGTAGGCGCTGCTGCAACGCTTGATGGCCTGAGTGGAGAGGTTGATTTTACAGGGGGTGGAAAAGGCGGATTTATTTTCCCAGGAGATGAAGTTGAAATGAAGGTAGAGATGGTTTCAATGAGAGGTGCAACAGACATATGTGGATCTGTTAAGATGTATGTAAAAGGCCGTGAAGTAACATCAATAGAGCAGATCTGGCTTGGAATTTTACCCGACGGCAAAATGGCCATAAGGCTTATGGATCGAGCAAGAAGAAATAGGACAATTGATCAGCCACAGAATGAAACTACGGAGTAGAATTTAGCCTCAATTCGTGCCTGGATAAAGTCCAGGAGCTTCTAAAAGACTTATCAGCCTTAAACTATAGGTTTAAATCTGAGAAATTGGCCTTCTAGCCTCAAAAATGACTTATTTACAACTCCGTGCCTGTGAGGTATAATATAAGCCTATGAAAAAGCAAGATCTAGCCAAATTAGTGGATTACTCTAAGATTAAATTCAAAGTTAGTAAATCGATGAGGTACGATGACGTCGGGGACTATTTTGACTCCACGATTATTTCGTATGACATGAAGAATCCTATTTATAACAATGGGATTATGCTTCATGAATTTATAGAGTATACGCTTATTAGGTCAGCAGGTATCCCTGTCAAAATGATAGATGGTTTTGATACAAATGAGACAACTCAGGAAAAGTATCCCGAGCAATATAAGCTATATTGTAAATATCACAGAATGGCCAACAACATAGAGCGCCAATTTATCGAAAATATGGGGCTAGATTGGAAAGAATACCAAAAAGAGGTCTATAACGTTGAGGTTAAATTAAAGCCTTCAAAGAAAAAAATTGCTAGAAAATCTAACAAGAACTGGAAAGTAAGATAATTTACAGAAGATTGCCTACTTTAACTTTGAACGGTATCTGGTAAAGTCCTCGTTCCATTCCGTAATTTAAACGATTAAGAATTGAAGTAGAGTAGCCAAGTGATACATAGTCTGCTTTTGGTCTGTAATATGCCCCTAAGAACGAAAATTTATCCAAATTACGATACATTCTATTGACTGCCTCTTCAACTGAGTCGCCGGTACCAGTAACAACGGCAATAATATCACCGTACCCAATATTAACCATTTTTTGTCCTTTCTTTTTTACGTCCCAAAGCCATATGTCTTTCTCAACTTCTGGGGCAAAATGAATTGCAAGACCTCCAAGTGTTTGTTGAGTATCAATATCACGGTGTAAATTAAATATACGTATAGAAGTAGCTACTGTGCCAAGGGTGAATGGGTTTTTTTGCTGTGAGACTTTTTCAAAAAAATCGTGTACGCTGCCACACTGGGCGAATTCGGTAAATGAAGCATTGTAGCCAGGTCTGTTAGGGCAAAACTCCCCAAAATACATTTTTCCGTCGCGCTTGTTGATCAGAATTGAAGCATCCCAGTAGAATAACCCTTTGTGTTTTTTGGCTAGCTCGTCAACGATTGGCGGAAAAGCAATTTGGGCGATGCGGTCAGTTTCTGCGATAGGGAAGACCATATCTGCCGCGCATCCTGTCTGGACAGAAATATTTCCGCTGCCAATCGGCTTATTTTCAATATCAATCGACATAGCGATTGGTACCCCGTCGTAATATAACTTCTCCGGCGTAATTTCCATAACTGATGGGATAAGAAGTTCTAGAATAAATCCCTCAGACTCATATGTGCTTGAGTCTTTGTCGAGCGCTTCAATCACCTGTTTGGCTGCAAGAACTGGATCATCTACGTCAGGAACAAAGGCATTTGAGTCGTCGCTATTTCCTTTGAGCACCCATACTTCATCAGTGCCTTCGAGGAATTTTTTGGCATCAGCTGGCTTTTTAAATTCTTTCTTGCGTGCGATATTGAGTTTGGAATAATATTTTTTAACAAAATCTTTTGCTTTGTCACGGTCAACTTCATATTGATAATCTTCCTCAGTTGGAAAATTACCATGAAATCCAAGATCTTTGACTTGTTCTGCAAGTGGATAGAGGCCATTAGTATCAAAGTACAAGAAATAGTCCTGAGGATTTTTGTATTTCTTCATTTCTTTGATAATTTCCTCTGCGCTTTTTTTCTTGATGAGACCATCAAATATGGAGAGTCTGGCCTCTTTGTCAGCTTTGTCCTCAACATATTCGTCATCGTCAGGTGCGAGAGTCCTCATGTTCTCGACCATGGCGAGAACAACATCTTGACCCTCCAATTGAAGATGTTGTGCAACTGGCGTACCTGATCCATCAAATGTGAATACGATGTATTTCATAGGTAGTTAATAGCATAGCATACTTATGCGATTAGGATACAAGGGGTTAGGGGAAAGGTATCAGAAGTATCAAGGGTATCAAGGGTATCACGAGCTAAATAATTGTGAATATGGAATAAGCGAGTATTTAGTATTAAGTAGAAAGTATTAAGCATATTGGCTTATTGTCTACAGTAGTCGGTAGACAGTAGACCCTAAACAAAAGATACTTTAAATAATAAAAATGTAGGTTAACGAGTTAATATTGTGGATGGGTTTACACTATAATTGTTGTATGAATGTTGATTTGAAGGTTATTGCTTCTAGTGTTGCTTCGATGATTGCAGTTGTTGCATACATTCCTTATTTGGTTGATATGTTCCGAGGTAAAAATAGGCCACATTTGTATACATGGGTAAGTATTGTGCTTGTAACTTCAATAGTTGCGTATATCCAGCTAATTGGTGGCGCTGGAGTTGGTGCAATTCCAACATTTATAGGAGACTTAATTGATATTGTTATTCTGTTTTATTGTTTTCGATACGGGACAAAAGATATTGTATTCCTGGACAAGATTTGTCTAAGCATTTCAGTAATTGGAGTTTTAACGTATGTGTTAGTCCGAAATTTTCCTGTTATTTCGCTAGCTATTGTTACAATTTCTGAAGTTATATCTTTTATTCCAACATATAGGAAAACGAGAAATGACCCATACTCCGAATCACTTACAAGTTACTATATAGTACTCATCAAACTTGCGCTTATTATTGTGGCTTTGAGAGCGTATAATTTACT
>DASZRG010000038.1:0-27162 GCA_035549295.1 Patescibacteria group bacterium | reverse complement strand
AATTTGAAAAAAGCGCAAAAGAAGCTTTACTTCGTGAGCGTATAAAGACAATTGAAAAAGAACTTGGAGATTCTGAGGAGACTGGTGAGGTCAAAGAACTTCTAGACAAGATAAAAGCCGCTGGTATGCCAAAAGATGTTGAGGAAAAAGCCAAGAAAGAGCTCAAGAAGCTTTCCCAAACAACTCCATACAACCCTGAGAGTGGTTATATTAGAAATTATATAGAAGCACTTGTCGCACTTCCTTGGAACATCAAAAGCAAGAACAATATCGATCTCAAGCAAGCAGAAAAAATACTCGAAGAAGAGCACTATGGTCTCAAGAAGGCAAAGGAAAGAATCGTTGAGTATCTTGCAGTTCACAAACTCGCTGGGAAGATGAAGGGTCCTATTCTTTGTTTTGTAGGACCACCGGGAGTTGGAAAGACTTCTATTGGTAAGTCGATTGCCAAGGCGTTGGGTCGAAAATTTGTAAAAGTCTCACTCGGTGGTATACGCGACGAGGCAGAGATCCGCGGTCACAGAAGAACATATGTTGGGGCGCTTCCTGGTCGAATCATCCAGGGTATAAAAGACGCCGGGACTAAAAATCCTGTTTTTATGCTCGATGAGATCGATAAAGTCGGAGCAGACTATCGCGGAGACCCATCTGCTGCGCTTCTTGAGGCGCTTGATCCTGAGCAGAACGATTCATTCTCAGACCACTATCTAGATGTTCCATTTGATCTTTCTGATGTTATGTTTGTGACAACTGCCAATGTCCTCGAGACTATTCCACCAGCACTTCGCGATAGACTCGAGATCATCAACTTTGCAGGATACACAGAGGATGAAAAATTCCACATCGCCATGAAATATCTTATTAAAAAAGAGCTCGAAGCACACGGTCTCAAGCCAGAACACGTCGAGATAAAAGATAGTGCAGTACACTATATTATAGAACGCTACACTCGAGAGGCCGGAGTAAGAAGTTTGGAGCGCGAATTTGCTGCAATATTTAGAAAGATCGCAAAGCAAGTTGCCGAGAAAAAGACAGAAAAGACAGTAATTGACGCCAAGATGGTTTCAAAGTTCCTAGGTCCTGCCAAATTCTCACCATCAATTGCTGAGAAAAAAGATGAGGTTGGTATGTCAACGGGTCTTGCCTGGACTCCAGTTGGAGGAGACATATTGTTTGTTGAGGTAGCACTTATGCCAGGAAAGGGTCAGCTTATTCTCACGGGTCAGCTCGGTGACGTTATGAAGGAGTCAGCCCAAGCTGCAATGTCATATATTCGTTCGAAAGCGGCAAAACTTGGTATAAACGAGAAGGTTTTTCACAAAACAGACGTTCATATACATGTCCCTGAGGGTGCAGTTCAAAAAGATGGTCCATCAGCAGGTGGTGCTATAACAACAGCGCTTGTCTCAGCATTTACGAAAATTCCAGTAAATCATTTGGTGGGTATGACAGGTGAAGTAACACTTCGCGGGAGAATACTTGAAATTGGTGGGCTTAAAGAGAAGTTGATTGCTGCTCATCGTGCAGGTCTCAAGACAATCATCTTGCCAAAGGAGAACAGAAAAGATCTAGAAGATGTACCAAAACAAGTTATTCACGATCTTCGATTTGTATTTGTATCCCACATGGACGATGTACTTCGAGTTGCTCTAACCAAACCGATTTCTGGACTTCAAGAGATAAAAGGCGAACAGACACCTACTGCCAATATAACTTCCCTCCAGCCAACCCCAGCAGACTAGTATCCTTTATTGAGTACTAACTATTAACTAATCTCCAATCGTGTTAAAATTTCACAGTGGCTGAAACCAAAGTTCAGATTAAAAATAAATCTGGGGAAACACTCGTTGGTGTTGAGGTTCTACCCGACGAGAAACGAGATAAATATCCAGTCGTCATAATGGCGCACGGATTTGCCTACTTCAAAGAAGAAGATGGACTTTTTGTAGAAGTTGGTAAACGTTTGGCAGCGATTGGAATCGCATCCTACAGATTTGATTTCTCAGGATGCGGTGAGAGTGAGGGGGATTATGCAAAAACTACACTTTCCAAACTTCGCGATGATCTTGGCTCAATTCTCGAGTTCGTGAAAAGTCGTCCTACAACAGACCGCGACAGAATTGGTATTTGGGGTCAATCGTTTGGAGCCACAACTACCATCTCCCTATCGCCTCAAGTAAGAGCAATTGCACTTACAGGCTCTTTCATGCGAGGAAAAGAAGTTATCAGTAATCTTTTTGGTGATGGATATCATCCAGAAGCGCTCTCTATCCGCCATCATTCGGATGGAACGGAAACTCGAATGGAAGGTCAATTCTGGAAAGATTTTGACAACCACGATATGACAGCGCGTTTAAAAGAAATCAAATCTTCTCTGCTTCTCATTCACGGCTCAAAAGATGATCATGTTCCGCTCTCTGAGATGGAATTAATATACGAAAAGGCGAACCAACCAAAAGAAAAAGTCATAGTTGATGGTGCTGATCATGGCCTCGAGCCCAAGCGCGAAGAAGTCTACGATATTCTCGTCAATTGGTTTGGCAAGCAGCTGAAGTAGTCGAGTATCCAGTATTCAGTATGGAGTATTGAGGGGTTTAGCAATTGGTAATATTAACTAACCGCTAAAAGCTAAACGCTAATAGTTAGTTTGCCAGTTAACGAGTTTTTCGCATTACCATTATTCTTTAATCTCTTCTCGATATTTGCCACGATTTGGTCTATGAGCTCAAGCGCAGCTGTCTTCTCGTCTTTATTTTCTTTTATCCATGTTATTCCCGGTGAGGAATTTCCTTCTATCAAATAAATTTTCCCATTTTTCCCTTTCATAAAATCAAGTGAGAATAGCGCGTCGGTAAAACCGAGTCTTTTTAAAATTTTTTCTGCAAAAAGATTTATATCTTCTGGGACTTTCTTAACTGGCAGAGCAAATAAAAGACCCCCCTGATGAGTATTTGAGCGAAAGTCACCACGTTTTGCCACTCTTACGAAAGACTGGATAGGTTGGTTATCAATATATATGACTCTTATATCGCTTGGATTGGAGATATCTCTGTCAATAATTGGTGCAGCATCGACGAATGGTTGCAAAATAAATGAGAGTTTGCCCAGATCCTCTTCCGCCTCTTTTTTACATGTGTTAAATATTTCTTCATATTTCTCAATACGTTTGAACTTAAGGACATTATTGCCTCCTGCGCCATACCTGTCTTTTAGGACAAAATCGTCAAAATTAGAAATTTCGGATAATTGCGACAGTGCAGAAATTAAATTATGTTTGTTAAGTTTGCCGACCAAAATCGTTGGCAATGAAAAGTCAGAAAGTCTTTTGTAGGTTTCGTATTTATCCAAGAATAACTTTATAACTTCAGGATTTGTAAAAAATATAATAGGACCTTTTGCAAAATTTACCCACTGTTTACTAGGTTTTATATACATGCTTGATGTTTTATTAAAGATAAATCTCGCATATGCCCTTTTTATATTTTTGATCCATTTGCGATTTTCATATGTCCAATAACTTTTAACGTGACCCTCTTGGAGCAAATCATCAACTGTAGAAAAAGCGGCTTCTACATTTTTATCGTGCAGTTTTTCCAAGAAATAGGAATAAGCTTTGTTATATGTGTCGTGTGTCTTGGTTGGAAACGGCGATCTTATACGAGCCGGTTTAGAGGCGCTACTTGCGGTGTCAGAGTTGTAAACAATCAGAACATCAAAAAAAATCGACTTCACCGTCGAATCTTTTAGTTCGTGCAATTCGTTATTTATTTTGTGATTATTATCCATGTATTGCCTAGTTTACCAAGATCTCAGTAAGAAATGAGAAAGAGACGCTGTTCTCTAACCCGTTAATTATTTAACTCTTTAACTCTTTAACCCTTTAACTCGTTAACTTGCCAAACCCTTATCTCAAAATACAAATTCACTGTTATACTAAAGGTTATGGACGAGAATAAAAAATACGAAAGAAAATTGAGGAGTGCGAGGTATTCTGTGCTTTTTAATTTTGCATTTTTTCTGTTTTTAGTTTTAGTGGATTATTACACCTTAGTAGGTTCACAAAAAGTAGGGTACATCAATTGGATGAGTATTGAATTTGTGACGAAAATCCCAAGCTTTTTTATATACGAACTTATAAGCCCATTCTTAACGATTTTAGCAATGGCGCTACTTGTAAACAGTTTAATCAAATACAAAAAATTAAAACGGCAAAATAAAAGCTCATAGTATTGACAATTTTTGCATTAAGTAATAAGATGCAGCTATGAATTCTGCCGAAAGGTCTCCTCAAGATTTTAGTCCACAAGATCAATTGATATTGAGAGCAACAAGAACAATAGGTTCTGCAAATGACTACGACTTGTTAAGGGCAAGTTTGCATTTCGATGTTTTTATTACGCCAACTGATTTTGTTATTATTTCCGAAGCAATGGTTAGGGTTGGTTATATGAACATCAAATACAGTGATGACTATCCATTCAGGAAATATAGTCTCACAGGAAGAGGAAAAGACGCCGCCCGCCAAATCGCAGAAAATACCACTGATCCAAGAAGAGATATAACGATCAACGTCCTCCCACCCGCAGCTGAATAGAGTATTCTATATCGAGTATTAAGCAAAAATTGTCATTCTGGCAACTCATTGCAAAGCAATGAGGAAGTCCAGAATCAGACAATTTGTCAGATCCTGGCACTTTGTGCTCAAGGATGACAAATATTTTTAAAAACTGCTTTATAACACGTTAACTCGCCAAACCATTCGTATTAATCCGATAGAGATTCCTGGTATCTAATATCTAGTCTCTAGTTTCTCTTCCTACGCTGCGCGTCGTATGAATCTCAATATGATCAAAATTATTGCGATGATTAAGAGAATATGAATTAAGCCTCCCGCTATGTGAAGACTAAATCCTCCAAGCCAAGCAATTATTAAAATGACAGCAATTATTTCTAGTATTCCCATTATTTCTCACCCCCTTTACAAACTCTTAACGAATGTTAATGAGTTTTTAGAGTTTGTTAAGCCCGCCGACCAAGCGCTCTTCAAGGCATGAACGAATAGTTCCCAAAAGCCTTGAAGTAAGCTTAGGCGGGCAAAACCTATCAAAGGCTTGTTGAACCCTACTTCGCTAAATCTTCGATGGGCTATATTAGTCTAAGAAATTACTGAAGCGGTACTGATAAAAAAATGTAAGAATTATGAATGGAAAACCTTCCTCACTTTCATCTTTTACCTCTCAACTTCTTTTTCCTGTATAATATCTTGACTCGAAAGGAGGTGTAATAAAAATGGTAAAACTCAATCCTTACATTAACTTCAAAGACAACGCACGTGAAGCTATGGAGTTCTACAAATCCGTATTTGGAGGAGAACTCACGATGAGTACTTTCAAAGAAGGAATGCATCAAGACGGTCCAGAAGCCGACAAAATAATGCACGCAATGCTTATAGTTGGTCCAGAGATGACCATCATGGCATCTGATACTCCAGAGCACATGGGAGAATATAAGCCATTGTCTTCCATGAGCCTTTCACTCAGTGGTGTTGCTGCCGACGAAGAAAAACTTCGTGGTTACTGGGACATGCTTATCGAGGGTGGCAAGCCCTTTATGCCGCTTGATAAAGCTCCATGGGGTGACACTTTTGGAATGTTAACTGATAAATTTGGTGTTGGTTGGATGATCAATATCGAAGGCAAAAAAGAATAATCTTTTTTGAAAAATATTAAACAAACTCGCAGATCACCTGTGGGTTTGTTTTTTATTTACTTTAACAATCACGACGTACTGGATCAGAGTGATATAATAATTTAAAAGTTATGCCTGAAGCGAGCGAGCAGTCAATTATTACAAGCGAAGCAAAGAATAGTAAGTATAAGATTCCAATAGTGCATATGTATTCAGGGATGTCGCCCGAGATACTCACTACGCTTGTAGAGAACTCAAATGCTTTAGTCCTAATAGGACCTGCTAATGGAGGAATTCAAGATGGATTGTTGCCCACTGTCAGGCAAGTAGTCGAAAGCGGAATTCCGGTGATAGGCTTATCGGATAATGAAGGTGCAAAACACGGTGTAATAAGATTCTCCGATCAACCACAGATAGACGCGTTAGCTGTAGGAGTTACTTATCTTGAAAAACCAAACATGTACAACACGGAAGAAGTCGTTGAGGCGATTAAGAAAAATTTAGACGATGGACTTGTTGGTCAAGAATTAAGTAACAAGCTTAAAGAAGAATTCTCATACAAAGATGGCGAGCAAAAACCTGTAAGTGAACTAGATCAGGGAGTTTTCCCGCCCGCAAAAAAGTAATTCCAGTCTCAGAGATCCTAATATCTAGTTACTAATATCTCGCATTTTCACTATTCCTTATTCTTTATTCATCCCGATCAAATCAGGATTCATTATTCACGCTTTTTAGCTCGTGATACCCGTGATACTTGTGATACCCTTGAAAACTTTCCACTCACCGCTCTCGTTTAGTTTTGTATACCAATTTGAGGAACCGGGGAGTTATAAGAATTGTTATCAAAAATAATCCCCACAAATGACCAGTAAAAATATTGTAGTCTGATAAAAGACTTTCCCATGATGCTTTATCAATAAAGTGTCCGAAGCCAAATTCAAACACTATAGTTAATATAAGCCATAATAAGCCGACAGCAAGCGCCTCAGAATAACTTATTTTCTTTATTTCCTCTCGAAGCATGATATTTACAAGGAGGAAAAAGGATATTATTGCGATTGCGGTACTTATTTGGTGAGCTACAAGATCGCCAGTAAATTGTTTATATGCAACTTCCCTTAAGACCCCGTTCAGGATCGCAATCGGAATAAACGCTATCCAGGTAATTATGAATTTGTTTAAAGAATTGATTTTCATGCGAAGCCTCCTATTCTAATCGTTTCTTTCGACAGCGATTGTGCATTCACCAATTAGTGCAGCCATCGCTCCAACAGCAGCTAGTACCGGTGCAATTAACGCCCCAACGACCCCGATTGTAAGTGGAAATGTAACTATTTCATTTCCGCCTTTATCTTTGATTGTAATTTTTCGAACATTACCTTCTTTAATGAGCTCTTTTACTTTTTCTACTAATTGTTCACCATTAATTTTAAACTCTTCACTCTTTGCCATAATTTTCACCCCCTTATGTATATAATTTATTTCCTGTTGATTGTCCAAAATATATCAAATGCGAGAAGTGCAATATATATAAATAGAAGCAACCATAATGCATTAGTGTTATTAAACATGTTTATTATATTTAATCTTTCTGTATGTATAATCAACTGGCGCGCTCCACACTATATATAACTGAACCATATCATCATGGATTTCATCTTCAATTTCAAGTAAAAGTTCGTGAATCAATCTAATTATCATTTTCATGATTTAATTCTATGCTGAATTTAGTAAGAAGTAAGTGATATAGATCAGAATTGATTTGTGATCTAAATCAATCAAAATAATAACTTTCCCATTCTACTCTCACCTTTCAAAGATGCGAATTATGACTGAGCATTGAAACAGTCATACAAAATTTGCTACGCTTAATACACATCATTATGGCTGCCAAAAAAAGTTCAAAGTCAGAGACAAAAGTCGTCAATCAGGGAGGTAAATTTGCATTAGTAGGGCTTTCTAATGCAATAATCGACTTCACAATTTACACGGTTTTATCCAATCTTCTTCCGATACCTCTTGATCGCGTATTTTTGGTCAAGTATCTATCAGGATCCATCGCAATGTGTAACAGTTTTTACTGGAATAGAAAATGGACATTTAAAAGTAAAGCCAAAATTAGTCGCTCGGGACCCAGGTTTCTTGTCGCGACGCTTATTTCTGTTTGGGGGATTCAGCCAGGTGTAGTATATCTCTTTACGGCAACTGGGTGGGGTCGTGCTTTTGGGACTTTTTGGTTTGATATTGGAAGAACTATCGGAATTGTGGGACTTCTTCCACACACTCTAACTCTTGCCCTAGTTATCAAGACTGTCGCTTTTGGTATGAGCGTTCTTACTATTTTCTTCTGGGATTTCTTCCTCTACAAATTCTGGGCCTTCAAAGACATATAGATAATTTAATATCACCTTATATTTAATAGGGGCATTCGCGAATACCACGTCTAATAGTGGTATAATTCACCTCTAAATATATGACGGAACAGAGCATTGGTGAACAACTAGAAAAAGAGAGGTCTCTTGGCCGTGCTTATCACTGGACTTCAGAAAATAAAATTGACCAAATTCGACAGGGAGGAGATTATGTAGTTTTTGATGAGAATGGAAAACAAGGTGTTAACGAGCCAGGACTTTTGCCTCTTCGTAATCTATTTGATCTTTGGTCTTTTACATTTTGCTTTTTGGGTAGTCCATATCCTGAAGAATGGCAAAAACATCCGGATATATTCAGAGCTTTGCTTAAAAGGTTCGGAGATAACCCACAATTAATAAGTTTTGAAGTACGGGAAGAGGATGATCCGAGGGTTTTAGAATTGGGTCATTCGATTCCATATTTTAATGGGCTAGGATTTGATACAAGTTCAGATAGAAATGTTTTTTGGAAATATACTGGGTCAATGACACCTTTAAAAGATTATAAAGGGGGATTCGAATTACCAGAGTTAGTCGTTACAAAACACATACCACTTAGTCGTCTTACATTCCTTGACGGCAGCGAAATAGTTAAAGCCGTCAGGTCAGTATAAAAGTTTACCTTAATACCTACTACCATATACCTGATACCAACCCAGTCTTCCGCAAGTAAATGCATCGATGTATAATTTGAGAAAGTGAAATACAATTTTTACTTCAACAATAATTATTTCAATATTTACAACAGCTTATTTCCTGATAGTCGGTCAGAGGAAGAGGTTAAATTTTTAACAAAATTTGTACCAAATAAAAAAGCCCGTGTCCTCGATCTGGGGTGCGCATGGGGGAGGCATCTAAAAGTACTGGCAAAATTGGGATACAAAGACCTGACAGGTGTTGATTATGCTGAAGAATTACTTGAGAAAGCCAGAATTAACCTCAAGGGTTATAAAGTCGAATTTGTAAATTATGATTTTGTTTCTTTCAAATTTGATAAGCCATTTGACTATATCTTCCAACTTTTCCAAGCTTTTGGCCATGAGACAATAGACTACGATAAAAAGAACATTCAAAATGCTGCCAACAATTTGGTAAAAGGAGGTATTTATCTTTTAGACCTTAGAAATCCTGATAAGCTATTAAAAATGGAAAGTTTTGATTTACCATCAGAAATAAAAATAGTTCCATCTCTTTTAAACAATGGTAAACGTTTTAAATTTACTTACTTCATGAAGGATAAAGAGGAGGAAATAGAATGCAATATTTATTCGCGAGATGAGCTAAAGAATATGTTTGAAGAAGCAGGTCTCAGGGTCACAGATGTGTACGGTGACTATAAAGGAAATAAATATACTACTGATTCAGAGCGCCTCATCCTCGTAGGTAAGAAAATGTGACTGAAATTGATTAAATAGATTGATTTATATTGAGCTAACTCAACACTTCAATTTGTTTTGTTTTTGAGTATTCCACTAAAATTGCAAATGCGTGTGCACGATTTCTGGCACCGATTCTTGGATATATTTTTTGTAAATACTTATCAACAGTTTTATAGTACAAGCTTTCAATTTCGGCTACTTCATAAATATCTGCACCCATCATCATAGCAGTAACTATATTCATCTCTTTTTGCGTAAGAGTTATGTGATCAGGGACATTGTAAACTAGCCTATCACCATTTGAGACATACTCTGTAACAAGCGAAACAAGCCCAGTGAATCTATCATATTCGGGCTTTTTTTCGTTTATAATTTCGTTAATTTTCCTGTTAATTTCTGGCGAAGTAGTTCTTAGAGCTCTCGCGATTTGATTGGAATTCCAACCATTTGCTAGGCATCTTATAATGGATAATTCTTCATCGTGAGGGTCTATTGTGGTTGCCTCTGCTGACAACTGATGACTCTCTTGGTCATCTTCTTCGTAATCTGGATAGAGAGATAAGTGATTTAAAGTGACTAATCCTACTGTCTGAAGTTTTGTATGAGCACCAAGTTTGCTACGAATATGAGAGACATGAGCCTCTACCGTTTTGACACTTATAGATAACTCGGCTGCAAGTTCTGTATTTGACATACCGCATAGAATGAGTGCCATGATTTCGTCTTCTCTTTTGGTTAAAGGCTGTTTTTGTTCAACTTTTTCAACAGAAAGTTCCCTATCAAGTATTCCATTTATCGCTTTGTTGATAAAGAGAGCTCTATTTGATGTGAGAATTGGGTCTTCAATAATTGATCTACGTGCTGCGAAATGAGTTTTATGTGCCTCGACAGTTTTGACTGAAATACCCATTAACACGGCAATCTCATTATTTACAAAACCATTCAATGAATGCTGGATGACTTGTTTTTGTCGCGGGGTTGCAGCATACTTTCTATCTTCTTCAATAAAATCGATTTCTATCATAAACGGCAATTTTACTATATATGGCTTTGCTTAAACAAGCTCACCATTGTTGGCTTCTAAGCTTTCATCAGTAATTTCTATTGGAGGCGAGTTCTTTTCTTTCCGGATTTATTGATGAAAAAAAATAAGAAAGGAAACGCAAGATAAATAGATATAGCCAAGAAAATAAATCCTCCCATTGTGTCTCCGTCTGTAAAGTGGTTATAAGAATAAATTAGTGCGATCAAGGACAATATTGCAATCATGGCAGAATAAAAAATAAAATTTTTTTTGTCTGAATTATCAAACTTAATTACTCTTGCATGAGGGAACCAAAGAGGATCAGAAAACATATGTACAATAATTATGTGTTAATAATTTTGAGAAGTCAAAAGCCGCCGATCCAAATATTTTTGTATTGATTAAAAGAAGCGTATCTGTGGTCCATCGAGCGAGGATAGTTTAACTTAGACTTATTTCATGTATACCCATGCATCGGTTCCGCTTTTAAGTTTTACTTTTACTCTTCTATATGCATCTGTTTCATATTCATCAATCTTATTTAATTCTTCTTGAGAAACTTTTAATATTTCTCCTTCTATAACACCATTGTTTCCGGGGACTAAGATTGGATAAACTATATTTCGAAGTTTGATTGTAGACTTTTCATATCCAAGGAGTGTATCGGGAGTACCCTCGATCAACCTGCCAATGATATCCATCTGAATTTTGGGATCTCGGAGCGTCCCATAAACGAAAATTAACTCTTCCATCGGGAAATTGTATCACATTATTTAAAAAGTTGATTTGTAACCCAAGCTCAAAGTTTATTGCTTAATACTTACTACTTTATACCAAATACTACCAAGGCTACCAATGGGGATTGCAATCGGATATACTTATCGCATGAAAGTACTTATTACGGGCGGAGGAGTCGTAGGAACTTATGCTGCCAAAGAGGCAGAGGGTAGAGGTTTTACTCCTCGTATTTTTGAACTAAAACCAGATGAGGACAGTATAAAAAGTGTTTGGGAAACTGAAGATATTGTAATAGGAGATATATCAAAGAAGGAAGATATTGAAAAAGTAATTGAAGATTTTGGACCTGATGTTATAGTTCATACTGCAGCTTTGCGTCAACGAATGGCAATGGTAGATCCGGATCGCGCAAGGTTGGTAAATGTCGAGGGGACAAGAAATGTGGTAGAGATTGCGTCATCAAAAAACGTTCCGCTCGTGCACATAAGCTCTGATACAATTTATGGGACTTCGCTCGATGATACAATTACAGAAGATACGCCTCTCGACCCCAAGACTATCTACGCCGAGACAAAAGTAGAAGCTGAAAAAATTGTTCAAGATTACGATAAAGCCATAATCTTACGTTCAACCTCTCTGTATGCACCATGGAAAGGAGCTGCTTCAACTTTCAATGAAATTGTAAGAAGTATTATTTATGCGGGTATAGAAGGAAAAGACTTTGAAATGGCAGTTCCAGTTGCAGAACGCAGCGAGCAGCTATATGTAAAGGATTTAGCTTCTGCCATACTAAATGCTGCAACGGCTCAAAATTTGCAACACAAAGTGTTTAATGTTGGAGCAGGAAGACTCGTTTCATATGGTGAAATTGCGGATGCTGCGCGCGAATTATTTGGAATTAAAGTTACACTTACCGACGCAGACTTCGGAAAAGAACGAGTACAATCAGTTCGCGCAGTACCACTTGATATTACACGTGCAAAAGAAGAATTGAATTACAATCCTGCATTCACTTTTGATAAAGCCTTCAAATACTACACTAACACAATCAAATCTTGGAACCAGTAACCCAACCTCCAAAGTATTTCCCTTAATACTTACTACTTTATACTTAATACCAACCACGTTACCATTAGGAATTAGAATGGGTATTATAAAATGATTTCTTGCCTGTCATTATCGGGGAAATTTACTCTGTCAAATAACACTACTTTTGTCGGTTTTATTCTATAAAGTTTATGTGGATTATTACCAGCAGCAAAATCTTTATACCAATCTTCACCACGATTGAATTTGTCTGAGTAAAGTTTAACTTTTTCTTTTATTTCATCAGTACTAACAACTTCTGTTGCTTGACCTTCAAGAGAAATTCCTCTCACGGTTAAATCATCAAATTTTACAGGAATTGCTACGGCAACTTTTGAATTATTTTTTATCTCTTGACTGTGGCGAGCTTCGGGTTTGCTTATCCAATAAAGATTTAAATTGTCATCTACTGCAAAGTATACGGTGCAATTCCATGGTTGGTTATCTTTTACAGTTGCAACCTGCATCATTCTAGCTGTATTTAAATCTTGCTTTATGACTTCTCGTAAATCCATAAGGCTATTATATCACTGTCGACCAAAGACTTGATTATTAACCTAGTGTTGAGATTGAGCCTAGGAATAAGGTAAAATATAGGTCGACCACTTGGCCCCATAGTCTAGTGGCCTAGGACATCAGGTTCTCATCCTGAAGACCCGGATTCGAATTCCGGTGGGGTCACATATCTTATAGTATTCCTATCAGACCTCTTGGGTATCTTCGATTAGGTTGATGAGGCTTGCTAAATTAATTCGAAGTCGTTCTAATCGCTCTTCAAGAGCCTGTAAGAGTAATTTTAAGACCTCAAAAAAGGTTATTTTACCCACGAGAAAAACAACTATCGTAGGAGTTGCGGTTATTTTTCTATTATTATCTCTCTTTGAGATAAAATGAATTTAGTCTTAATAAAAGATAGTACCTCTAGTCTTTCTTCTGCTGTTCCTATCTTTAGAATATGAAGTAAATAGTTTTTCATCATTTCATTCTTGTCATTTCCGCTTTCAGGAATTCTATTAAATTCTTGTAGATATCCGTCAATAAATTCCTGGTGAAGAACCTGAGTTTTTAGCCTGTGGTAGCGTTCTATATCTTCTTGGATTTTTCGTGTGATTCCCACGCTATTAAATCTTATTAAATTAATCCTAGCTATAAGTTGTTTTATAAGGTCTGCTTCTGTAATGTAAGGTTCATCACATTCAAAATCTCTTGATCTTCCACAGTGATAGTAGATATGTTTTACGATTCGTCCATTGAGAAGTTTTCTATATTTCTCTTCAGCCGTTATTCCTCCGCCACATTTTCCGCATTTGAAAATCTTTTTGAACGGGAACAGTTTGTTCTTATATCCTTTATCCGGTTGTATTTGGAGATGTAATTGAGCTTTATCAAATAGTTCTTTGGTAATTAACGGTTTATGTTTACCTTTATACCAATTACCACTTCCTACTGGAAATTCAAACTCTCCGTAATAGAATGGATTTTTAAGTGTTGCGTATACTTTACTTAGTGCTAGACGCTTACCGCCTCTTGTTTCAAAACCGATTCTATCAAGCCACATCTTAATAGTTCTACCTGACTGTCCTTGATTTGCCATCCTATCAAACATCTGTCTTACAAAGTTTTCTCGTTCCGGATCAACTATTATTAATTCTGTTGTCGCTGGATCTCCATTCTGATTTAAGTATCCTACAGGAGCAATTGAAGGACGCCAACCCATTAAGCATTTCGCTCTCATTCCCCGTTGAACATTTAGTCCTTTGTTATCATTTTCAAGTTTTGCCTGACTACATAGAATCATGAGCAGAAACTTTTCATTTGGGCTATTTGAAAAACTTTGAGAATATGTTTGAATCTTAGCTAACTTTCCTTGGTCCATTAGGTCAACTATTGCTCCTAAGTCTCCAGCGTTTCTACTGAGTCTGTCAGGTGCCCATGTGAGTATTGCATTAAATTTCTTTTGTTTAATTTCAGATAGAAGTTCAGTAAATACGGGGCGAGTACCTGAAGACTTTGCGGAATGGCTCTCTTTTTTAATCTCTTTGATTTTCAATTTATCTCTTTTGGCAAGAGTCATCATCTCATCAATCTGAGAATCGATTGACATTGTTTGCCGTTCATCTGATTCGCTTGATTTGCGGGCGTATAAACAATATTCAAGTGGTATATCTGGTTTGGTGTTGTAATTCATTTCAGGGTAGAAGGTACCGCAGAAATTGGAGGAAGTCCAGACGCAAAACTACTATATAGGGCTATACTGA
The DNA here is from genome assembly GCA_035549295.1 of Patescibacteria group bacterium. Classification (GTDB taxonomy): domain Bacteria; phylum Patescibacteriota; class Microgenomatia; order Levybacterales; family GWA1-39-11; genus GWA1-39-11. Next base: position 12,578 of record DASZRG010000038.1, on the reverse strand, counting down.
CCCTCTAGCCCTACTGTAGCTACTGCTTGATTCTTAGCAGTCTGTTATATTTTATAACCCGATTAAACCTAAAATTCCAAATAGATAATATTATGTCTATTTGATATACTCACAGGATGACAGATAATTCTGCGCCAATACTGAAAGATGGTGACAAGTGCAAGGTTATTGGTGGTGTACATGCAGGTAAATCTGGTAATGTAACTGATATTAAAACTAGTAAAACAGGAGCCATTACAATCACGGTTATTCAGAATAATGGAGAAAGATTTAAGACTCTTGCTAAAAATGTTACTCTAATTTAGTTAGTTGCCGATATCTGACTTTATTTTAGAAACTTCTCTGCAAACTTTCTAATTTCGGCGAGTATAGGCATTATTCCGTTCCCTTTTTCAGTCAAAGAATAGACAACAGATAAATTATTCACAGTTTCTTCTTGCCTTTTAATAATTCCTTGTTCTTCAAGCTTTTTAAGCCTATTGGAAAGGGTTGTTGGGTTTGCATTAGGCAGTTCACGCTCGAGTTGCGCAAATCTTTTTTCTCCACCATCAATGGCTTGAATTATGGCAAGAGTCCAAAAGTCCCCAAGCATTTTTAATTCCTCGGTTGAGCATTTCTCTTCTTCATAAATATGTTTCTTTGGCATTGACATACTATAAATATTGTAGTACTATAATTTCCGTAGTAATTTTATCACAAGTATGAAAGCAGTACAAATTAATAAATACGGTGGCAACGAAGTTCTAGAGATAAAAGATACCCCAAATCCCACTCTTAAAGAAAGACAGATACTCATTGAGAATTATGCTGCAAGTATTAACGCAATAGATTGGAAATTTCGTGCAGGATACCTTCAAGAAATGGCTCCCGTTCCACTCCCCGTTACTCTTGGTGGAGATTTTGCAGGTAAGGTCGCGGAAGTAGGAAAAGAGGTTACAGAATTCAAAGTTGGCGATGAAGTTTATGGGCAAGCCATCATCTTAAACGGAGGCTCCGGATCAATGGCAGAAACAGTTGTAGCAAACTTCACGAATACTGCTCTAAAGCCTACATCTGTAAACTTTGAAGAAGCTAGTGCATTACCGCTTGTAGGCGTAAGTGCATCGCAAGGACTGGAAGAACTTATTAAGCTTCAAAAGGGTCAAAAGATTTTTATTCCTGGAGGGGCAGGAGGAATTGGGCATATTGCAATCCAGTTAGCTAAATCTCTCGGAGCATATGTTGCAACAACTGTTCAGACAAAAGATGTTGCATTTGCAAAAAGTCTTGGTGCTGATGAAGTAATTGATTATAAAACTCAGAATTTTGCAGATATGCTTCATGACTTTGATGCAGTTCTTGATACCGTTGGTGGAGAGACAACCGATAAATCTTTTTCGGTTCTCAAAAAAGGCGGTATTATTGTTTCAATGGTCGGAGCACCTAATAAAGACTTAGCAGAGAAATATGGAGTTACTGCCTTAGGCCAAGGAACACAAACTGACACAACACACTTAAACCATCTTACAGAGCTGGTGGATAGTGGAAAAATTAAAGTGCATGTTGATAAAGTATTTCCACTTGAACAAATACAAGAAGCTTTCAAATATCAAGAAGAAATTCACCCACAGGGAAAAGTTGTTATAAAGATTAAAGATTGAATCTCATTATGGCAGACACGAAACCATTAAAAATTCAGATTATTGTAGGAACCACAAGACAAAATAGGTTTTCAGAGAAAGCAGCTTCATATGTTTTGCAAGAGGCAGAGAAAGTTAAAGAAATTGAAGTCGAGCTAGTTGATCTCAGGGATTATCCGCTCCCTTTCTTTGACGAGCCTGTTTCACCATCTATGTTTGAGATGGTAAAACATGAATATGCCAATGAAGTTGCTAAAAAATGGACAAGTAAGATTGCCGAGGCAGACGGATTTATTATTGTGACCGCAGAATATAATCATGGGTATCCTGCAGTTCTCAAAAATGCTCTTGATTATGTATTTAAAGAATGGAATAGAAAGACTGTAGGGTTTGTTGGATATGGAAATGCAGGTGGAGCAAGAGCAATAGAGCAATTAAGAGAGGTTGCGATAGAGCTTCAATTGGTACCTATTAGAAATGCAGTTCATATTCCGGCTGAAGTTTATTTGGCGGCTATGAACGAAAAAGTTCCAGTTAACCCTGAGCTATTTAAACCATTGCGGGAAGGACGTAAAGATCATATTACTGTATTCTTAGATGATCTTATTTGGACTACCCGAGCACTAAAGTCAGCCCGTGAAGGGATCGAGGAATAATATAATATCTTTACCTCTCTTTGCTACTCGTATCGTAATGCTTCAATAGGGGATAATTTAGCGGCTCGTTGGGCAGGATAAATCCCAAAAACTACGCCGACAATAGTCGAAACACCAACTGCAAGGAGTATTGCTGTTGGTTGGAGAACAAAAGGAATAGGCAAAAATCGAGTCGCTAAGAAGGATAAAGATATACCCATAATAATTCCTGCTATTCCACCTGTTACAGTTAAAACAACTGCCTCTATAAGAAACTGAGTTAATATATCGCTCCTTTTAGCTCCAATTGCTTTTAAAAGTCCTATTTCTTTGGTGCGCTCCGTAACCGTTACAAGCATGATGTTCATAATGCCAATTCCTCCAACTACCAATGAAATTCCCGCTATACCCGAAAGAAGTGCAGTTAATATTCCAGTAATATTGTTTACAGTTGATAAGGCATCTTTTGAGGTTGTTACCGTGAAGTCTTGCAAGGCTGGATCCGTAATCTTATGTTGATCAAGTAAAAAGTCAGTAATTTCTTGTTGCATATCCTCGACTTTTTGAGGGTCACTTCCCTCAACCAAAATTGCCTGAACCGAGTCTTGTCCAAGTAAAACCTTCAGGGCTGTTGTTACAGGTATATATACTGTTTCATCAGGATTTGTAAAGCCGGTGCTCCCCTTTGCTTTTGTTACTCCGATAACACGAAACGATCTCGACTTAATGGTAACAGTTTCACCAATCGGATTTGCGTCAGCACCAAAAATATCAGTGACTACGTCTGGTCCAAGAACTGCAACTCGGCCGTATCCAGCAACGTCTTCGGGAGCAATAAATTCTCCTTGATCGAGTTCTAGTGAATTGATATCTGAATAGGATGCGTCAACACCGCTAATCTGAGTGTTTTTATTTTGTCCATTGGCCACAACTTCTGCCTGGGTTGAAACTTGTGCTGATACGGCGCTGACATCTGGCATGCGTGATTTATCAGCTAGTGCTTCGGCGTCATCATATTTCAATGTGTTTGTTGCTTGAGGAGGACGGCCTGGGGTTTGCTTACCCGGTGTTATAAATATTAGATTAGTGCCAAGAGAAGATACCTGATCTGTAATAGAACTGGTAGCGCCTTGACCAAGCGAAATAATTAAGATAACTGAGGCAATACCTATAATAATGCCAAGCATTGTAAGTACGGTGCGAAGAATATTTCCCCGAAGCGCCTTGATTGCTGACCGAATAATTTGTGCGTAATTCATGCTTTTTAATTTTGAGCAATAAATTGTTTGTTTGCTTTGTCTGAAACAATTAACCCATCTTTCAATATGACGATGCGTTTAGCAAACGCTGCAATATCAGCTTCATGAGTAATAACTACGATTGTACGACCTTTTTTATTAAGGTCCTGCAAAAATGTCATAACTTCATGAGAGGTTTTACTGTCTAAATTCCCTGTTGGTTCATCGGCTAAAATCATTGACGGGTTCATAACAAGTGCTCGCGCAATTGCAACTCTTTGAATTTGTCCTCCAGAGATAGCATTTGACATATTGTCTGCCTTATCCTCAAGATGAACAAGACTGAGGCATTCGAGAGCACGCTTATCTTGTTCAGCTGCTGGGACACCTCCATACATCATGGGGCGTTTTACATTATCAAGGACTGTTGTTCTTGGCAAAAGATTAAATGATTGAAAAACAAATCCTATTTCACGGTTTCTAATTCCAGCTAATTGGTCTTCAGTATATGAACTAATATTCTTATTATTTAAAATGTATATTCCTGAGGTGGGAGTGTCTAATGCACCTATTATATGCATTGTTGTAGATTTACCACTTCCTGAAGGTCCCATAATTGCTACAAACTCACCCTCGGCAATGTCTAGCGAAATGCCTTTAAGAGCTTGATATACTGAGTTTCCTGTAGTGTAGCTTTTTGTAATATCTGTGAGAGAAATAATTGGTTTTGTATTTGCCATAGTACATACTAGTTTATTGAGCTTGTAACAACTTTCATTTCTTGTGTAACTCCTTTAGTAATTTCTGTACGTGTAATACCTTTCAACCCAACTTCAACAGGTACATAGTGTAGAGGAAGTGCTTTACCTGCTTTATTCTTCACTTGACTGTCTTTTACAACTCCTTCAACAATAACTGCTTTCCCGCCTTTGTATGGTTTGACCGCACTATTTGGAACGGTTAGTACATTCTCGTGCTTTGCGGTTTCAATAGAAACGGTCGCGGTCATCTCGGTTTTTATATTTGTGTCGGGATCATCAATTAGAATTGTTGCGTTATAAGTGATAACACCATTTGTGTTAGTTCCTGCTGTATCAATAGTTGAAACATGACCCTTATATTTCTTCTCGCGATCCGCATCAAAAACAATCGTGGCGGTTTGCCCTACTTTAACCATGTCAACATCAACTTCATTTAAAGGAATTTTAATTGCGGCTTTTGAGAGATCTCCAAGAATTACCAAGGTTGGTGACGAAGGTGTAGAAGCTGAGGCAAGAGATACTCCACCAGAGCTTGCTGTCACTTTGTCTCCAATTCCAGATGAAAAGTTAGCTATTGTTCCAGGCGCAGGCGCCGTAACAACAATATCTTGAGTTGCTTGATAGGTAAGTGAGGCGTTTGAGAATGCAGCTTCAGACTGTTTTATTATATTTGCCTGATTATTATAATCTGCTTCTGCCTGTAACCATTTGGATTCTTCCTGAATATAGACGGGATCTGCTTTTTGGTCATCTGATGGATTATCGACTCCACGGTCATTTACAAATGCCTGATTCGCCTGGAAAAGTGCAGCTTTCAACGAATTCATTTGAGATTTTTGGGTATTAAGATTATTTTGAGCAGTAAGATAATCTGAGTATGCTTTAGTCTTTTCTTGTGGAGTAGCAGTACTCTTTACTTTGAAAAGTTTATCCCCGGCCCTAACAGGATCTCCATTCTCAACATATGATTCCTCAATGTAGCCCGTACTTGGTGAATAAACATCAAATCTGCCTGAAGATGCCACATTTCCACTCTCCGAAACAATATCTGCGACAGTCGCTTTTGTTACAGGTTCTGTTGTATACGCCGGAGGCTTTGCTCTCAAAGGGGAAGTAAGAAGAAATCCTGCAATAAGCACAATGACAATAACTATCAGTTTTTTCTTCCATGTAGCCTTAAAAAACCAATCTTTAAGAGAGATGACTTTTTTAAATAGAGAATTAATTAAATTCATAATCATTAGTGCCCAACCGCAATCGACTTTTCAGCTTCTATATTCTTCTCGTTCGGAAGCTTTACTGTTAACAGCAATGATAAGAGCATAAATCCTGCACCAATTAAAAGTGTAACATGAGTAGCATCAACTGTTGCCTGCTGACTGATGCTCCTAATCTCACTCGCTACAACTTTTGGTATTTGATTATTAGTGATACTTGTTGCTGAACCAAATTCAATACTTGAAGCTTGTTTACTTACAGCCTGACTTATAGCCGTCTTTTGTGAATTTGGAATGACGGTGCTATTTGTTATTCCAGTAACAAGATTTGTTGCAAGGGTTGAGATAAGTATTGCACCAATAACGGCTGATCCAAGTGTTTGCCCAACAGTTCTAAATGTGCTATTTACTCCAGATACTTCTCCGGCTTCTTGTACTGAAACTGCTGATATTGCCAAGTTGCTTAGTTGAGACATCATAAAACCCATTCCTGCTCCGAAAAGTATAAATCCGGGCGTAAGTGCCCATTGGCCTGCGGTAACTTGAATACCTGCACGAAGCGCAAGGAATCCAACAGCACCCATAATAAGACCTATTTGAATAATCCTTTTTGGAGCAATATATTTACTAATTACAGCGGAAAGTGGAGCAGCAATCAAAAGAGTCAATGTCATTGGTAACATTGCAAAACCAGTATCTAATGGATTTAAATGTTTAACTGCTTGGAGGAAGACAGGAATTGCAAAAGACAATCCTGACATTCCAAGAGCCAATATACTAGTAATTGCTATAGCCAAAGTGAATTGAGAATTTTTAAATAAATTAAGGTTAACTAAAGGCGTTCGTCCTTGCTTGGTAATATGATTTTCCCACAATCCAAAGAGAAAAAGAATAATTGCTCCAATAGTAATTGTGATTGGAACAAGTGAGATCCCGCCTTGAGTAAAGGTTATTCCAAGAAAATTAATTGTCTCTTTCATGGTAAGCCATCCGTAGTCCGAAGCTTTAATAAATCCGAACACTACTGCGAGTAGTCCAACTGCTGATAGAACGACACCAACAATGTCAAGAGAGGCCTTTTCTTCTTTATCCTGTGCCTCCGCAATAAAGAAGGATCCAATAAGAAGAATGAGTACAATTACCACATTGATACGAAACGCCCATCTCCATGATGAGTAAGTTGTAATCCATCCGCCAACAACAGGTCCAAGAGCCGCAGCTCCTCCGGCTATTGCACCCCATACACCAAATCCTATTTGACGATCTCTTCCCTTATAATTTGAAACGATTAATGACATGATTGCAGGTGTCATAAGAGCTGCTCCTACACCTTCAATAATTGCCTCACCGGCAATAAGCATACCCACTGACTGGCTAATTGAAGCAAGGAAAGAGCCAGCACCAAAAATGATAGCTCCCAACATAAACATCTTTTTTCTTCCGAACAAATCTCCGAGTCTTCCACCTGTGACAGTAAAGGCAGCAATCATGAGGGAATAGCCTGTTATAACCCATTGGATACTTTGAATATTAGTATGGAGGTCATTAATAATCGCACTGAGCGATACATTGAGGATTGTAGTATCAAGAATAATAATGATAAAACCGATACTAAGAATAGCCAACGGTAGCCATTTTTTTAGTCCTGATTTTTGAGTTGTATTTTTTTCAGTAGAATTATCCATTTTGCTCTTTTTTTAAAGTTTCAATAAGATTAGTATGAATTCTTATAAGTTCCCGAAGGTCGTTTGCTGGAAGTTTGGAGAAAATCCTTTTCATTTTTTCCAGCATTTTATTTCTCAGAGTAGAAAATTCTTTTTCACCATTACTGGTAATGCTAAGCCTAATAATACGTCTGTCATCAGGATCACTTGCTCGTTCTACCAAACCTAGTTTTACTAGTCTTTCAACAAGTTGAGTTGCCGAAGACTTTGAGAGTTGTAGTGGCACAGCAAGATCGCTGACCGTTGCATTTGGTTGTTCTTTGATGAAATTCAAAGCTGAGAACTGGAGGATGGTTGCGCTTCTTTCTTCGTGAGATTCCTGCGTTTGTTGGGACATCAGTTTCCCAAGTTGAAGCATGGTATTGAAGAGCTGTTCAAAATCTGATGTGTTTTTCATAGGGCAGAGCTAAACTATAAGTTTAACTGTTAAATAGTTTAACACATAAACTATATGGTGTCAAGTACTATTATTAACTAAAAGACATCTCGGAGGATAAACTCTCTAACCCGAAATGTCTTTTATGGATATACCTATTTTACAACTTCACAATCGGTCATATCTATGACTCCTATTGTTTGTTTTCCTATAATTCCTTTAACAGTCACTAATTCTCCGTTTTTGAGAGAGAGTAAGGATTGCTTATCACTTACCTTACAGCTTATCTGCGCGAGAGAAAATTGTTTAGAACCAATGCTTGAAAAGGATAATCCACTATCTGTAATATTTGATACTACAGCAGTAAATTGAACATATTTACCGTTCCATTTACTTTCAGCAGCTACCTGATTACCATCAAAGTCGTCAGCAATTTGTGTTGCTGTTACTTGCTCAGGTTCTTTTGCTGGTGCTTGTTGTTCTTGGTTTTGGTTATTTGCATTGTTTGATCCTGATGTTTGAGTAGTACTACCAGATTTTCCTAAACTTGCGATGACCCCGATTACAATAAGACCTATAAATACAATTCCTCCCCATTTTAATATCTTTTTCATAATTTCCACCTCCTTTCAGTTAGTCTTGCCAACTTGTTACTTTCATATCGTTGGTTTCCGTACCTTCTAGGTATACGTAAGGTCCAAAGTCTCCATATACCCATTGTGATTTGACACCAAATGAATAGGTACTGTTATTCCTATCGTTTGGCAATCCCCAAGATAGAATCAGTTCGTCATCTGTCATTCCTATCCAGATTTTTCTTTCAGCAATATTTTTACAATCTTCGAGATCCCACATTTGAAGACATATATCAATTACCTTTTTGCAATTCTCAGGTGTTGGATAGATGTTCCCTGCGGGTCTTAACGTTACAGACTTGCCGTTTGCGTTATACATTGCGATAAAGTCATCAAGATTTACATATCTTATCCCCGATTTGGTTCTCTCATCGCAAAATGTTTGAGAAAGTGCATCTTTATTAGCTTGGGAAACCCCAGGAGTGGGTGAAGGATTTACATGAGAAGAGTCCTTGCTAACGCTACTACCTATAATGTTCGCGACAACAACCCAGAAAAAAATAATAACGATTATCCACGTTATTACACCCTTTGGTTTCCACCAAGGTCCCTTTTTGATATTATTTTTCACTTTTTCTCTATACTTTTCTTCTTCAAGCTTTTTTTGCTCTTCTTTTTCTATTTTTTGTTTTTGTTCGCTAGTTAATGACATCTTTTTTCCTCTCTAGTCCAAATGATAAGCGAAAGCAATTATAAAAGCAAGTAGTATTGAGGCTATTCTGCACCCTTAGCGTATGTAGACCTACCGGGTCATTCTTCATACGATTAAGCAATGAAAAATAGAGCAAGATCCTACAAAGTTAATCTCAAATTGGGAAGAACGATTAGGCGACTCAGGAGAAGATTAGACCTTTCTCAAGAAAAGCTTGCTGAGAAAGCTGGAATTCATAGAACCTATATGGGTAAGATTGAGAGGGGAGAAAGTAACCCACCAGTCCAAACAGTTAACAAAATTGCGAAAGCTCTAAAAGTGGATATGTCCGACCTATTTTAAAATTTCGTATCTAGTCTAAAGGGTTTATCATATCTATCTCCAAATTCGTCATACAAAGAAGTATTTCTACTATCATAGAAGTCATTAACGCTTCCAATAAAGAAGAATCCAAACCCTCCTTCGTCTTCTTCGAGCACTTTAAGGAGCAGAAGAGAAAACGCATCAGCCAAATCATCATGCTTTTCTATTCCAAACCCTGTTAATTGCATTATTAATTCTTCTGCTCTATTTCCTGATGGAAAAAGAACCTTACCGTGTTTAATAAGATGAGTTATGAGAGCTAGACGAGAACGCTTGTCTTGTCCTGCAACTTTTACTCCTTCTGCCGGAACATTGTTTCTTTCTAAGTCTTGAATAAGAGCTGCTTGGTAACCTACGTCCTCAATGTAGAGTTTTGTATATTGACCATTTCCAAGTTCTTTGGATAATGCCTTTGCCATATCGTACGTTTCAGGAAAACTAAGCCTTTCATTTACTGGATAGGGAAGAATATATACTTTTAGCTCGTCTTGGTACCCAAATACTTTTGCAGATACCATGGCAGTGCAATCTGCTGATTCTTTTTGTGATATCGCAAGATCAATCCCGGTTGCTGTATAACGAAAGTTATTACCCTCTTCTGAAGGAAGTTCATCATAATACTTGATCCACTCTGGATGCACTAAGCGATCTGCATCTGAAATAATCCTTAATAAATATTCTCTATACCATGCTGAGTCCGTTCCTATAGTTGTTCTTAATTTTTCAATATCCTCTAAGGTTTTAAATTTCGCAGGCCACGCAATTGAATTGCTTGCATCAAGCAGAGGATATGCAAAATACTTTCCATTAAGCTTCTCGTTTTTAATCCCTTTTCTAAGTCGCATTAAAAGACTGTCCTCGTGAAGAAGATTTCCAACGATTACAATTTTTGTTTCCTGATCTCCAATCGGAAGTACTTCTCCTACCAACCATTGAAACGTTTTGTCTCTTCCTTCTCGTGTCTTAACAGAATTTAAGTCCTCAACGTCATCGCAAATAACAAGATCGGGTCTGTGTTCTCCATGTCTTAGTCCACGTATGCTTTGTTCAGTTGAAGCAACAGTTATTCTTGCTCCATATTTTGAAATGACAATTGAATTAGATCCCCACTCGTCACTAATTTCTTCAAATGGTCCAATATCGGCCTTGAGAAGTTCATTGCTTTCAAGCTCCCTTTTAATGTTTGCCATATGAAGTTTTGCTTGGGATTGGGTCTGGGAAAGAATTAAAATGAATTTCTTTTGCTGTACTCCAACTATTGCCCATATTGGATAGGAGAGTGTTATAAGGGTTGATTTACCAGATCCTCGAAAAGCAACTAAAACAGACAAGTGAAGCTCTTGATCTTCAGTTAAGGAAAACATTTCAGAATGAAATGGAGCAAAGGGATATTTGATATAGTGACCTAAATAAATTGAGAAGAACCAAAGGTGGCTGTTCTTTGCAAGCATTTGTCTTACTGATCTTTTCTTTTTGATTTGTTCTAATTCGTTTTCAGTTAGTTGTTGGGTTATCATACTTTTCCTCCTCCCTTTTAGGAACTAGCGCTGCAAGTTCTAGTGCTTTTGTGACTAATGCCTCTTGTTCCGGGGTTAATACCTCATTGTCAGCTTTCAGTCTTGCAGTTACTTCAACTTTAGTGGCATAACTTGGGTGGTGATGTTTTAACCAGAAAATAATGGCAGTTAGATTTTTATCTTTGATAGCCGACATCAACTGCGATTCCGCAACATCGTTTACAAGAGATGAGCCTTCAGCAAGTGCCTCATCTGCTCTTGTTGCAAAATCTTGGTCTTCCTGTTTCCAGCGGTAGAATGTTGCCCGACTAATTCCAACTTTCTCGCACGACACTTGAACTATTGGGGTTTTCTTCAACTGTTCAATTAATAACTCTTTATTCTTGTCAGTCTTCATATCTTGACTCCTTTCTGTCCTGTCAACTTCTCCCAACGTTTTTTAATTACTTCAGCATAAACGGGAGACTTTTCCATGATGTTACAACGTCTTTTCATTTTTGTAGCAGCAATGAGGGTGCTTCCGGAACCTCCAAATGGCTCAATTATTAAATCCCCACGCTTTGTGAGGACTTTAATATATGGAATTAGTATTTCAACGGGCTTGGTTCCAAAGATTACTCCTTGCCCTGAATGTTTTTCATCAGACGCAACGTATTCTATAAAATCAGTAGGTTGTATCTTTTTACCCTTCTGGTACCCTTCCCACTGAGGTTTTCCGGATATGGCATACAGAGCTGTTTCATATTCTTCTTGGAGCCCGTCTTCTTCAGGTTCGTTATTGTATTCAACATCTGCACTAGGAGAGGCACCAACCATTGCGATATCGTGTTTTGAAAAGAACTTATACTTTGCTGCAAATCCTTGATTCCTGTTTGGTAAATGCCAGACTATCATGTTTTTAAGCTTCCAGTATTTCTCCATCTCGCCCCATATAATTCTTAAATTCTTCCAATTCTCATATACTATTATTGAAAAACTTTCTTCCTGAATCTTTGCAATATTTGCCATCCATTTCTCAGTAAAGTCAGGTGGTAAAACATCAGTTTCTAAGTATCTTCTATCTCTTTTTGCTCCAAAGCCTTCAGTTGCTTTTCCATGCTTTTTCTTGCCATTTAAGTAATCTAAGAGGTAAGGCGGGTCCGTAAAACACATAGTCGCTTTCTCCCTATTCATTAATTTGAGAACGTCTTCTTCAACTGTGGAGTCTCCACACATGAGCTTGTTATCTCCTAATTGCCATATATCTCCTTTTTGGATTTCAATTTGAGTTATGTCTAACTTCTCAAGCTCTTTTTGAAGGTTAAATTGTTCCGGGGTATCTTCAATGTCAAAGATATCATCCAATTGTTCGCTTGAAAATCCAATGTCGGCAAGCATTGTTTCTCCAAATTCTGAAAGTAGATTCCAATCCCAATCTCCTATGTTTTTATTAAGTCTAAGATTTAATTCTCTCTCTTTTTCTAAATCTGGGATATTTATGTATACGACAGGTATTTCTTTGTATCCTAAATCTTTTGCGACTTTAAGTCGGAAGTGACCACCTATAACAATGTTTTTTCTGTCAGGAGCACCATTCACAACAATTGGGTCAACTAGTCCGAAGCGTTTCATGCTTTCCGTAAGTTGAGCTATTGCTTCTTCGTTCCATTTGCGAGGATTATATGTTGCTGGAAGTAGTTCTGCTATTGGAATATAGACTACATTTAGGTTTTGGGTTGTATTTTTTGCGAGCATATGAAGAGTATATGGAAGAGAAAGGGGGTTGTATAAACATCAATTAAGCTTAATTGATGTTGACGCGTTTTTTGTATCGTTTTATCACAATTTTAAGTTCGTTGTAG
>DASZRG010000037.1:0-37151 GCA_035549295.1 Patescibacteria group bacterium | reverse complement strand
CAAAATTAGGAATTGGTTGGAATTTATCGGACAATCTACCTTTACGCATTTTTCTTGCCCATTTCCAAACATGCTTTAGATCATTAAGAGTAGTATCGTCGTCAATCTCAAGGGAAATTCTCTTTATACCGTTATCCCAATTCATTGCGACCGTGATGCCAGCCGGTATTTGCATATTTTTAGGATCATTAAATAATAAGTAGCGACGGATTCCATTATGCCATCTGGGTGAAAGTCTGTATTTCCTCACAACGATCCATACATCTTCACTGAAAGCATTTATCGGTGCGTCTGCATTAATCTGTTTTTTCAACACGTCTGCTTCCCTAAATTTTCCTTCTTTTCTTAATTTTATGATCTCAGCTCTTTCCTTCGGCCAGTTCTTTGTATAGTACTCGTCCGTATCAATACCAAATTGCATATTCCAATTCTGGTTGTCTTCTTCGCTCTTAATACCATCGGGTGGGATTTTCCACTTTATTCTCAGATCATGGACTTCCTTTTGAAATGCAGGTCTACTAACAAGCACCTTTATTTTTTGTGCTAATCTCTTTTTCTTTTCTTCAAGATAATCTTTTTTCATAATCCTATAATTCTGGCTTTCTACCCTCGTATTGTATATAATTCAGCTTATAAAAGGAACCCTATTTGAAGCACTATGGAGAACAGTCAATTTACAATCAACACAAAAATATTAGGCAATCCTGTTAGGCAGGTCCGTAAATCTGTTACTTTTTCCGGCGATAAACCCAGAGCAATAGCACTTAGCAACAGAAGAATTGCTACGTTACCCAGATCTTGTGAAAAAGTAATTAAATCCTGGCACAAACAATTTTCTTTTGTTGAGGAAAAACGGGAAAACGATCAAATTATCGAAGAGGGACTACGACCTCCACAAATTGGAGCACTCCACGCAGCACTAGCTCATTGGAAAGTAACAAACACATCGGCAACCATTGTTATGCCTACAGGTACGGGAAAAACAGAAGCAATGCTTGCTCTTATGGTTTGCGAAAGAATTGATAAAATACTTGTTGTTGTACCAACTGATGCGCTGCGTGATCAAATCACAAACAAGTTCTTAGGGCTTGGATTATTAAGACAAATTGGGGTCGTAGGAAAGAAAGCAGAAAACCCTATTGTAGGAACCTTTGAGCACCGACTCAAAACTACAGATGAAGTGAACAAATTTTTCAAGTCGTGCAATGTTGTAATAACGACAATGGCAATAGTAGGCGGTTGTTCAGAAGAAGTACAAAAAGCGATGGCTGAAATAGCTTCACACCTTTTTATAGATGAAGCACATCATATCTCAGCGCCTACTTGGCAAAAATTTAGAAAATGCTTTAAAGAAAAAACCATATTACAATTTACAGCAACCCCATTCAGAGGAGATGGAAGACATATCGACGGAAAAGTAATTTTTAATTATCCTTTACGCAAAGCCCAAAATGAAGGGTATTTTAAGCAAATCAGTTTCATTGGTGTAAGAGATTACAATAAGCAACGTGCCGATGAGACCATCGCCAAGAGGGCAATCAAAAAGTTAGAAGAGGATCTTGCACAAAATCTAGATCATATTATCTTGGCTCGAGCAGATAGCATAAGTCGTGCGCGTGATATATTTGCTATTTACCAACAGCATGGCGCAAATCATAACCCTCAACTCTTTCATAGCAAGAAAAAAGTCGCTGAAAAACATCAGTCCCTTAAGGAAATTAACGACAGAACATCAAGAATTATTGTGTGTGTTGATATGTTTGGGGAGGGCTTTGACTTACCAGAATTAAAAATTGCAGCACTCCATGATGTTCATAAAGGCCTTGCCATCACATTGCAGTTTACAGGAAGATTCACAAGAACAAAACCAAACATTGGGTCCGCAACAATTGTTGCAAATATCGCCAATCCTGGTGTCGAGGAAGCATTAAAAGATTTATATGCAGAAGATGCTGACTGGGATAAGTTGCTAAGAAACTTGAGTGAAGGTGCGACAACCAAACAAGAAAAACTGTCCCAATTCTTTGAGGGATTTGTAGATTTACCTCCAGAATTTTTACCTCAAAATATTTTGCCTAAAATGAGTACCGTTGTTTATAAAACAAACAACACACGATGGACTCCTGAAAATATACCAAAAGTAGTCAAGGAATCAAGACTTTTTATTGATCCAACCGTAAATCAACAGGAAAAAGTAGCATTTTTTGTAACATGTGAAAAAGAGCCAATTCCTTGGGGGAATTTTAAAGATATTCATAATACAATTTGGGATTTATATTTGATTCATTGGGACGAAAATCAAAAACTGCTGTTCATTAATAGTTCAAATAATCGCACCTTTCACGGAGAATTGGCAAAGGCAATTTGCGGGGACGACGTTGTATTAATACGAGGAGAGCAAGTTTTTCGTACCTTGGCAGGTATCAACAGGTTGAGTCTCATGAATCTTGGGCTAACGCATTCTTTAAACCGCGCTATGCGTTTCACTATGTATGTGGGAGCAGATATCTTATCAGCAATTTCAGATGCTCAGCAGCAGAATAGGATCAAGTCTAATCTTTTTGGGCGAGGTTTTGAAAATGGTGGCAAAACAAGCATTGGGTCCTCCTATAAAGGTAGAATTTGGTCTTATAAAATTGCAGATGATATTTCAGAATGGATTGAGTGGTGTAAACAGACAGGTAAAAAATTACTCGATAATACATTTTCAGCAGCAGAAATTCTCAAGTATGTTCTTCGCCCGACATTGGTAACGGTGCGACCAAACCTTGTTCCACTTACAATAGAATGGGCTGAGGACATATTGCTCAGAAGCGAAGAAACAGTTGAACTTAACATTGCAGGAGAGACAGTTCCGCTATATGAAGCAGGAATTGAATTAACTGATTTCAGTAGAACGGGTCCAATAAAATTTCGAGTTTTCAGTGAAAACAAAAGCGCCGAATACAAAATTGTATTTAATAGCAATAATGTAGATTATCTCCCAACAGGACAAGATACAGCACAGATAATAATCTCACGAAAAACCCAAGCACTTTCTGAATGGTTAAAGGAAAACTCTCCTATTATTCGTTTTGAAAACGACTCATATCTCCAATATAATGTACTTTTTGAAAATCCTACCGATCCGCCTATGCCATTTGATAAAAACAAGATCGAGGTATGGGATTGGAATGGAACGGACTTAAGTAAAGAATCTCAAACTGTTAACAAAGAAGCCGACTCAATTCAGTATCGGGTATTGCATGAGTCGTTGAAACCTGATCATGATCCTAACTATGATATTGTGTTTGACGATGACGATTCCTACGAAGCAGCAGATGTTGTTGGAATTAAAATGACTGACGAGAAATTAATAGTTGATTTTTCTCATTGTAAATTTTCACAATCTCCGACGCCCGGCGCGAGAATCGAAGACTTATACGCTGTTTGTGGACAAGCACAAAAGAGTGTTCATTGGAGAGACAATATTCAAGGGTTCATTAATCATTTGATTTTAAGAGAAGTAAGTAGGCAAAGAAGGAATTTGCCTTCCAGATTTGAACGAGGAACACTTGAGAAACTTGAGGAGATTAGGAATAAAGTGCCTTTTCTCATTCCAGAATTTACAATCACAGTTGTTCAGCCAGGGTTATCCAAGGCACAAGCATCTAATGATCAATTAACGCTCCTTGCCGTGACAGAAAACTACCTAAAAGAGACTCATGCAATAAAACTAAAAGTTATCGCAAGTAATTAGGTTCAACTAATAAGCCTTAAGACGAAGGGAACAATTCTTGTAGTTGGGAGTTTATATCTCCAAGCCACTCTGTAATACCATCTCAAGTATAGTTTTTGTAGTATCTCTTGCTGATGGTTGAACACAGAATCATCCTCGATATTTACCAGCTTATTCCCAACAGCTCGTTCTATCGCAATACTTAGTAATGCAAACTCATTTTCATAATCTGGATCAAAGAAAGAGCTGGTTTTTGCTTGTTTTTCTATTGAAAGCATAATTAATTCTTTTTCAATTGAAAGATAAGCCCTGATCTTCTCTTTCTCAGGAACATTTTTATCCAGATGGGATGACTTATCCAACATTATTCCTTCCCATAATGGTTTATATGGCAAATTTAAAGTATGGGATAGTCTTGAAATCTCAGGAATTGCGTTCTTATTAAAATATTTTATTCTTAGTTCTTTGGGAGTTAACTTTCCATTCAGTTTATATTTTCTTTTTAGAACTTGGGCTATACGATAATTCGCGTAGGAGTTTGTAAATAAAGCGATGCGGATTTTACTTTGGGTAAGATATTTCTTTTTAGGATTCGTTAAAGTATTAGTGGCTTTCTGTCTTTGCATTCATCAATTTTAATATTGTAGTTATTAAGTTCTGTAGTACTAACTTGATAACAATAGTAAATCTCATTTTCAGGGAATTTGAACTTGTTTTCAACATTAACACTTACTCTGCATTTATCTCCTTCTTTTGTGTCAACTGAAACAGTCGTTTTTATCGTATGCTCGTCAGGATCTATTACTTCTTGATAAAGCTTTGCTGGAGTACAGGTTTTATAGGCTTCAAGGAAGCAGTTTCTGTCCATGTTATCTGAATTACCACCCTTTTTACTTACTGAACTTCCGCAATCCTTTATTTTATATGCCGAGGTTTCTTCTTGGGGTTGAGGAGTTTCCGAAGTACCTTGTAAATATTTACCAATTACTAATAACCCAACAATTACTAGAACCACAAGGATTAGAAGAATGGGGAGCTTTTTCATTGCTCAATTATACAAAACAGTCCTGGAGAAGATAAATATATCAAACTATATCAGTAGTTTTTGAGACACTCTCTTTTTATACTGTCTCATTTGTCTTATTTAGCCACAACCATGAGACAGTTGCTCTTGGGTGCTATAAGGATGTAGAATGTGAGTTATAAGGCCTATCTGGTTCCAAACCCGTTTGGCTCACCTAAAGGAATGCTACGCATGGTAGTTCGAACCATTTGAGCCTGGGTTGTCTGTAAAATTTCTTCATTAATATATTCATATTTAAATCTTAGCCTCATTTTGGTTCGACATTCCGTTAGGGTTCTGAATTTACAGATGCATTTGCAGCTTTAGATTCAGCAGCAGCCAGATATGCAGTTAATTTTGGTCTATACAGGTGATTAAATTGTTCGTTATCTTTAAAGTTATCAATTGCGCTCCTTGCCAAATCTAAATAACCATTGTCACACAATTCATGAATTGCGATTGTTAAGATTTGCATTTTCCCATCATCTATAAATTCGACCCAATCATATTTATCCATAGGAAATTCCATAACTTTTTTAACGGCAAATCTGTAGGCTTCTGTTGCATCAAAACCTGCTGCATCAAGCGCTTTCGCAATAGTTAAGGATCCTGTCATCGGATCAGTCTCCGACATGGGTACACCGAAAATTGTCCATCTATCCTCCTCGCCTGCCGCATTCCAAGCTTTCTTGAAATGATCATTGGCACTACTAAAATCTCCTGATTTTTGCGATGCTTCAGCCAAATCTGCATGAATAGAAATAAAATCTATTAATCCAACAGTTTTTTTGTCGTCGTCACTTCTCGTGCCAATATTCAATTCTGATAACTCATCATCTATTTCTTGAAATGGCCTATGTTGTTGTACGTTCATTACAGATTGTCTTGCACGAGCTTTATAATATGGCGCACCCCCGATATCTTTTGTAGTTTGTACTGCGTCATCCATCAGACCCCGTAGTAGTTGCTCTTGCGCTATCTCATTAATCGAGTACCAATAATAGTGGGAACTATCCTCTTTTAGAATTTCTGCTATATCTAGAGCTTTTGAGAAAAACCCTGCCTGAGCGTAATTTCGCAGAAGCCCATATTGCATTCCCTCGAAGTCAAACCAGTTTATGCTATCGAAGGCTTCCCGTCGAACAG
Organism: Patescibacteria group bacterium; assembly: GCA_035549295.1. Taxonomy (GTDB): domain Bacteria; phylum Patescibacteriota; class Microgenomatia; order Levybacterales; family GWA1-39-11; genus GWA1-39-11. The sequence continues at coordinate 31,224 of DASZRG010000037.1, read as the reverse complement.
AAGGTATATTTTTACCTTCAAACATCCGGGAGTTGAATTCATAAAGAAATTGCTTCCGTTGATCACCAATCACATTCTCGGCTTTTGCAAAAAAGTCCAAAGCTTCTTCATCTTTTCCAGCATCTGCGAGTATTCGTCCGATATGGATATCTTGCCAGGTATGCCTCCGCAGATCTTTTCGTCCCCACCTATCAAAATATTTATTGTTTGCAAGATCTCTAACTTTTTGAAGTATTCCCGATTGATCTTGTCCTCTTTCTCTTTTCAACCATAATAAATAAGCATAATCGTTTAAAGGATCTTTTACTTGGGGCAAAATTCGATCTACAACCTCATCATTACCCAACACTGCGTTAACCCTTACTAATCCGCTCATTGATATTTGTCTTTCATCTTCATGAATGGAATTTTCTAATCTAAATTCAGCGCTACGCAAAAGAGGAACTGCTGAGAATCCGCTTGACTCCATCCAGTAGGCTGTTTCTACCAGATCTTGAATTTGAAAATTCACACCCATACTATGAAATAGAGATACTGCTTGTCTAAAATGTTGCTGAGAAAAATTTCTTTCTCGAGAAGAAACCACTTCGCTAGGATTTTTGAGTCGATATTCCATTTCTGCCATAAGATAGGTTGATTATACAGTCTAGAGTAATATATTCAATTCTTCCTGATTTTCTTTGTACGCTTCAATTAAGCTACGCCAGAAGATTAAATGTGGTTCGAACTGTTCGCCCTCAGGGTCACTTGAAGCTACATTTTCGGAATCTTTCAAATCCGCTCAAATTTTGAAGCTAATTTGGTTCGAAGTATATCTTGGGTCTTTGATGCTATAATTACCTCATGTTAAGCATAAAAACAATCCGACAAGATGAGGGTTCGGTTGAATGTGGTCTAATAACCCTCGGTATGCTCTATTCCTACTACAACCTGAATAAAAACATTGACGATTTGAGAGAAGAGATTTCAACAGTTGAAGTAGGAACATTTTCTCCACAGTTAGGATTAAATCTTTTAAAGAATGGTTTTGAAGTTGAAATAATTACGCGCAACCCTTTGCTTGTTGAAAAGAAGGATGAGGATTTATCACAAAAAGAATTGCTTTGTGTCTTTGAAGAAAGAATAAATAAATACGAGAAAGGAACTGACAATAATATTGGACTGGATTACTTTATTAAATTTATGCAAGAAGGAGGGAAAGTAAAAGTAAAAATACCACAAATTGAAGATTTAAAAAAAGAACTTGAAGTAGAGAGACCCGTGATTACCTTTTTATCAAATGCCTCTCTTTATAAAGAAAATATTGCAGACAAATTAAAGAAACCTTTCACTTATACTTTTCATTCAGTTTTAGTAGTTGGCGTGGGTGATAAAGGCATTACAATTAACGACCCCTATTGGGGAGACGAAGGCGGAAATCAAACTTATCCAGTAGATGAATTCTTCTATGCTATGCACTCCAGCGCTCTTGGTGGCACAGATAATGATTGCTTAATAACAGTTAAGAAAATATCCGATTCTAATTCCTAATGGTAGTTAGCGAATAGATTTGGGTTGAGGTCAGGTTGTAATACTTCTTTCCATTGTTCTAGCGAGCTTCGTATTTGGTTCCAATGCAAAAACATTTGGGTCGTCGATGATATAATCTAGCTATGCAATCAGATAATTTTAAAGTCGTTGATGCTACAGGAGGAGATGCACAAGGCATAAGCGATCTATTGTGGGAAACATGGCTCGAAACTTACCCTAACGAAAAGGCAGGAATAACAAAGGATGATATAAATGCAAAATATTTATCCTCTGAATGGAAAAGGGGAACCGAAAGAAGAAAAGGCGTTATGAATGCTAGACCTAACGAACACACTTGGGTAATTAAAGACGGGGAAAGAATAATAGCAATGTGTGCAGGCGTTAAAGAGGATGACAAGAATTGGATACAGGCACTTTATGTATCTCCGAATTATCAAAAGCGAGGATTGGGTAAAAAATTGATGGAAGTAGGATTAGAATGGTTAGGTAATGAAAAACCGGTCATGATACACGCTGCTTCTTACAACAAAAATGCGATCGATTTTTATAAATCTTTTGGATTTTCAGAATCTGGTATCACTATAAATCCTTCTCTTTTAAGTACTCTCCCTTCGGGTATAAAAATTCCAGAAGTAGAATTAAGGCGAATCTAATTCCTAATTTGCTAAAAAATTTGGGGTCACAGCTTCTGATATACTACAAACATGTATAGGATAATTTTTGAACATCACCCAAAAGAAGGTCAGGAAAAAGAATTTATTGATGCTTGGAGAAAAGGTAGTGACATTATTCAAACTTATAAAGGCGCGCTTGGAACAAAACTTTTCAGAGATGCTAAAAATCCTAAAATATTCTATGCAAGTGCCGAATGGGAAAGTGAATAAATTCGAAAAATTGTTATGGAAAAATTAGAAAAACGTGATGACTCACATCTCTTCTGGGACCATGAGGAATTTGTTGATGAAGTAAAGACCCTTGCTGAAATGAATCTGGTTGAAGAATCTATGCCTCAAAAGTTATCTGATTCTAATTCCTAATGGTAATCTGGTTGGTATTAGGTAGCCCTTATTAAGGGAAGAATTCTTGATCGCCGATTTTTGAGGCTAATTTGGTTCCAGCTATACTTTGGTCTCTGATATAATGCCTTTATGAATCAGTCAATCGGCCATATAACTTTAGTTGTAAGGGATTATGATGAAGCAATTAATTTTTTTACAAAAAAACTTCATTTTGAGGTTATTGAAAATATATATGTTCCAGAACAAAAGAAAAGGTGGATTCTGATTGCTCCACCACATTCTAACGGGACCACAATTATTTTAGGGAGAGCTTCTACTTCCGAGCAGAAAAAGTCTATAGGAAATCAGACTGGGGGAAGAGTACTTTTTTCTCTACAAACTGATGACTTTTGGAGAGATTATAAAGAAATGATTTCAAAAGACATAAAATTTGTTCGCGAGCCAGAAGAAAATTCCAAATATAAAGTTGCCGTCTTTGAAGATTTATATGGAAACTTGTGGGATTTAATTCAATACATTTGAAATCATAATCGTAGTTAGTTTGTTATAATTACCTCATGCAGGAATTTCTCCAAAAAATAATATCCTGGGCAGAAAATGATAATTCGGTTAGAATGCTCATTCAAACAGGCTCGCATACAAGAATTGATAACTCCTCAGACGAACTATCTGATTTTGACATTGAAATGTTTGTTGATGATGTAGGTAGGTTTGCAGATTCAAATAGATGGATAAAAGAAATTGATGATGTCTGGGTATGTCTCCCGCTAACAAACAGCGTTGGAGATCCTACGAGACTAGTAATTTTTAATGGTGGATATAAAGTGGACTTCACACTAAACAAACTAAAAGATATTGAACAGATTAAAAAAGATGGCTACGATGATTATTTCAACAAAGGATTTAAAATCCTACTTGATAAAGACAACTTAGGAAAAGATCTTCCTTCTCCTTCATATAAAACTCAATTTACTAAAAAGCCAACTCAGGAAGAATTTACAGCACTTGTTGAAGAATTTTTCTTTGAAACTTATCATATTCCAAAATATGTAAAACGGGGAAGTCTTTGGACTGTAAAAATGAGAGATTGGGGAATTAAAGAACTACTCTTGAGAATGCTTGAGTGGTATGAAAAAAGTTTGCATGGTTTTGATTACGACACTTGGTATGCAGGCGCAAAGCTGGAAAAATGGGTAGAGAGAAATATTTATGATGAACTTCAAAACACATTTGCTCATTTTGATAAAGAAGATAGTTTGAGAGCTCTTGATGCAACCATCAAACTTTTCAGGAGAATAGCAAAAGAAACAGCTAAAAATCTTGACCTTATATATCCCGAAGAAGTTGATCAAAATATAACTGGGTATATAGAAAAAATTAGCAACGATTCTAATTCCTAAGATTTTTTGCTTTGTTTTTCGAGGAAGAATTCTTTGGGTCTATTAAATTGCCACGGGTCACGAGTGTTGCACTTGTGAACTGTTATATCTTTCCAAACTTTTCCAATTACGTATGGTTCTACTTTTAGCCACTCGTTCAGTTCTTTTTCTGAGGGAAAGTCGACGAAAAAGGCTGAACCTTTCATCTTTCCATCATCGTCAAGAAGAACTGCTCCATACCAGACATTGCCAGACTTTACCAATTCATCACCCATCTTGATGTGAGCTTCGCGAGCTGCCATTCGCCTATCCATTGCTTTTTCATCTGTTCCATCAAGCCCAACAACAAGAAATTGCATAAAGCTATTATAACAAACACATCATAGATTGAAATTAGAACCCCTCTGTATTAGTTTGATATAATTCACGGATGGAATCACAGTCGAGATTGGCTTTGGCAGATAGATTGATAAATCGTGCCCAAAACCTGGAGGATGCGAGTAGGGTACGTCTAATTCAATCTGTTCTTACGAACTTTTGTGGTTTAACAGATGACCAACTTTCTGCTTTTGTATTATCCTCAGACCAGTTAGGTACAGCTCACATGGAGGATGTTATGAGATACGCAACAGCCGAAGCAAGTATCGCGCTAAGTTTTAATGGCGGCTCAAAGGTAGGAGTTTTTGCAGAGGATCCCGAAGTCGCTAAAAGAAGCGTGAGCGCCATGAAAGAAGCGATAAAAGCAGAAGTTTTATATCCTGCAGACTCTCAAGATATGGGTATGTTTATTGATTCACTTACTCCAATGGATGTGCCATTTTTAATTAGCGAGATCGTTGGCACAACGCATCCGCTATGGAGACGAATACGAAACGCATATATTCCGGGAATGGTTGACGTTGTGACTGTTCAGTATGACGATGTGGGAAATTTAGTAAGTGCAGAAAATAAGACGGGAGAATTGTTTGATGGAAACGACGATGCAGTTGACGTGGTTGAAAAGCTGATGGGTAATTAAAACATTCATCCCAATTGCTTCAGAATACGGTTTACAACTTATAGTTTATTTTTTTGAGGTTTTGGTATATAATCCTTCGCATGGCAAGTGAAAATATCGGGCAAACCCCCGAATCAAGAAATCTTTCAAGTATAAAACCTCACGAAGTCGAGGCTTATATGGCTGTTCCGGCTTGGAATGTATGGGAGTCAAATGTATTTGACCAAGTAAGCCCCAGATACCCCGATAAGAAGGAGGCAATAAATGCTGTTAAGGCAAAAAGCCTTGCGTTGTCGGTAAAATGGGGTGAGCCAGGTTACGGTTTTATACACAGAAGAGTAATGGCTGTTCCGACTCGAGCTGGTGAGCCTGTTATTCCATCTATCTATTACCTTGACCCTGTATTTGATGAGAATAGTCAACCGCCACTTGAAGATACATCAGATATCAAGCCTGAAGTTATGTTAACTCCCCAAGACATGGGAGATATCCTCGCACAAATCTAATTATTCCTCTAATCGTAGAATGTATGATCGATCATACATTTGGAGAGTATTGAGAATAGAGTATGCAGTATTGAGTATTTAGCAGTCGAATGCGTACCAGCAGACGTCGTTGCGGAGACGTTCATCATCAAGTACGAGTTCGCGAATTTCGCCAGGGAGTTGTTGATATTGCCACTCGCATTCTTTTTTGCCTGCTTCAATGCTTTTATCTTTCGGAGATGCGGCTTGCACGGCTTTTATTGCATAGGCTGCTGCGCCTAGTTCATGCGCCGCAACGTGTGCGACTACTGCAGCCTGTCCAGCAGCATACGCTGCGTATCGCGCTACGCCCTTCAGGTTTCGCGCTGCCGCCATCGCATGTCCACCTGTCGCGCGAGATTCCGACATTGTGACTTCGCCTCGTGTCCACGCACGAATCATCTCAATTGCTTTTTGGGGTCTATTATCCATTGGTTTTTCATCCTCAAAATAATGCAGCACGTGTTCTGCACAAGTTGCTGCCCATAAAGCAAGCAAGTGATGGTTTTCGTCAGTCAAGCTTCCGCCTCGCCGAATGGTTATGAACCTTGGATCTCTCGGTTCCTTGAATATCATGGCTATTATTATGTCACATTCAAGCTAAAATTTGCCAAAAAAAATCCGGAAGGGGTGCGCCTGCGTGCGAACACGCAGAGTACCCCTTCCGGGCTATGTTCGGTCCGACCGCTCTATGCGATCAGTTCCGATGCAAGACGATGAACCAGATGGTCCAGCGTTGACGGGTATCAGCCAGTCCAGCACTGCCTGTATGAGGCGGACTGATGATGGTGATACCACCCGATATTGGTGGAGGCGAGAACCCGAACACCTCACTTACAGGTGCTGGCGTCGCAATCGGCTGTGACGAACTGGTTATCACCGATGGCGGCGGAATGTACGAGTAAGTTGGTGGCTGGGAGAAGCACACAATCAAGATGCACGGCGGGAGTGGCGGCGGCGGCACGATGTACCCACAACAGGGCGGCGGCGGATAGTAAATCGTCGCTGTCGCAGTTGGGGTAAACGTAGCCGTAGCTGTCAGAGTTACCGTCGGCGTCGGCGTCTTGTGGTGATGCTTAGGAGTACGTGTCGGCGTTGGAGTCGCGGTCGACGTAGCACTTGGCGTGCTTGTCGGAGTACTCGTAATCGTCGCAGTGGCCGTAGGCGTCACCGTGTTAGTCACCGTGGGCGTGTTCGTGACCGTTGGTGTTGGCGTACTTGTAAAAGTAGCCGTCACCGTAGGTGTATTGGTCGGCGTCGACGTAACCGTCTGTGTCACCGTCGGCGTTTTGGTTGCCGTCGGAGTTTTAGTCACAGTTGGCGTCTTGGTCGGCCGTGGGGTATGCGTTGGCCTCGGTGTCTTCGTTGACGTCGCCGTAGGCGTGTCAGTCGCAGTATTCGTGGCCGTTGCTGTCACCGTCGGCGTTGGGGTATTCGTTCCCGTCGCCGTTGGTGTAACCGTATTTGTCGCCGTCGGTGTCGACGTCGCCGTGTTCGTGACCGTTGGCGTATTCGTTGGTGTTGGCGTGCTTGTAAAAGTCGCCGTCACCGTAGGAGTATTCGTGGCCGTTGGCGTTGGGGTGTTAGTCCCTGTTGCCGTTGGTGTCGGAGTACTCGTACGCGTAGCCGTATTGGTCGGTGTATTTGTCGGCGTCCTAGTGTTGGTCGGCGTTCGCGTGGGAGTCGCAGTTGCTCCGCTGCAAGGCGGGAAGCTTCTTGACTTCTCGTTTGAAGCGGTATTTGCGACCCTGATGCTATTAGCATCCGGCCTTACATTGGCTGTCGACAGGACAAAAGTCGCGCTGGTCTGCCCAGGTGCAGGACTTACTAGAAAGGTCGCGCCGGGGACTGCTTTGAACTGAGCGTCAGCCGGAACGTGATCTTCTAGAAAGACCGTGAATGGACCTGTCCCCGCTGGGAAGGTCACAACTCCGGATACCTGACTGTTTGAAGCGCAACTGGCTGTTACACTCCATGATACAGTTGGTGCTCCGGTGATTGGTCTTTGAGCTTCGACGGTTCCTTTTGGCAGCCACGCAAGTAGCATGACCGACAAAATTGACGTGAGAAGCGCAAAGACAAGGCGAGATTTCATAGACGACCTCCTTGTCGTGCCCGTGCCTATAGTTAATAGACTATCCTATAGTCATCCTCCTACTTTTCCTTACTCTTAATTTTGGTCAACCCAATTAATCGGGTGTAGTTATCAAGGTGCTTAATCTGTCTTGCTTTAAGTTGTTTTTCCGAATTATTGTGTCTTTAGCTTGAAAAACACTCAATCAGAGTTCAACCAGCCTATATTATATCAAAAGAGTAACTTGTGCGCATCATTGAGGGTAATGATGTCTATCTATATTTTTCTATTCCAGTTTGTGACTGGCGCATTTTATCTTGCATTTCGGAACGGCCTTTGTTGTATCCAGCGATAAATTCTATGATCATGAATACTGCGAAAACTATAACCGCAATTACAATAATTACTTCAAGAGATAACTCCTTTTTTCTGGCCATGATCTGAGTTTAACATGACCTAACTTGTGTTAATAGATATCTATTAAATTGGACAATGACTAGAATATCGTTATAATTGCGGCATGACAGATGATAGGCAGGAAAATATTTATAAAAAACTTGAAGCGAGCTTTCATATTCAGGATCATTGGAATTTCGAAAAATCAGACTTTGAAAAAAAGCGTTTTGAGCAGATGCTTAAGTTCTGTAATTATGTGCCCCATAAAACAATTCTAGAGATAGGTTGTGCTGAAGGGCATTTCACTAAGTATTTAACAAAAATATCCCAAAGTGTTACAGCGGTTGATGTGTCAAGTATTGCGATAGAGTATGCAAGGAAGAAAGTTCTAGAAGCGACATTTAAGGTGCTAAAGTTAGAAGAAATACCAATTCCTGAAGAAAAATACGATTTAGTTATTTGTTCTGAAACTTTATACTATCTATTGGACCAAAAAGGAGCAATTGATTATTTAAAACGTCTTGGTAAGAATCTTGTTACTAGCAGTTTTCTTATGACGAATTGGGGTGCATATATTTCGGAATTCTATCTCGCCAGACTACATCCTTTAAAGCGGAAAGTTTTGTATAGTATCCCCGAAAGAAAACTCACAATTGTTTCACTGTGGGAATTGTAGGGTTTACGGATTTTTTGTGACCGAATATGCCTTGACTCCGTTATCCATGAGGACTGTTACGCAGTCACCAAGTTGAATGGTGTCAGAATTGGTGACATCTTTCAGATAGTATGCAGGTATTACGACGCCCATTCCTTTTTCTCCACCACCGTAACTTAATTGCCAAGCTGAGTTATCTTTTTTGACAACTTTACCTGATACTTCGACTATGTGACCAGATGAACTTTTAATATTTTTAGGTGGAAGATATATGGTTGATCCGACAGTTAGATCTTTTGCGCCGTCGTTAAGTGCGGTAAGTTCGCTCACACGCGTTCCATCGCCCAGCTCTTTTTCTGCGATGGACTGAAAGCTATCGCCGGCTTGCAGGATATAAGGCACTAGGTAATCTTTTTGTTGTGATGGTCCGCTTTTACTACAAATTCCATCCATGTCAACGCTTGTTGTTGGGGCAACAACCGTCTCTGTAGGAGTTATGTCGTTTGAAGCTTGAGTAACAGCTTGAGCATTGCTGTTTTGGGTAGTTGGAGGATTACTGCCTGCATGTCCTATGAAATATCCGACAACAGCGGCGATTACTACAGAGACTACCCACAAGACTGCAAATATATTTCCGCTGTTTTCGCTTTTGCTTTCTCCTGTTTCCATTCGCAACTAGTATTGATAAATTCCGCGAATTTGTCAATATCTGTAAAGAGTTAAAGAGTTAAAGAGTTTCTGATACTTAAGTTGTTAATTTCGATCTTTATCATTATTCCTTATTCAACGTTTTCGCCTGCGTTAATCAATAAGCCCTTTATTGCGGAGGTCGTCGAATATCAAAAAGTCGACAGGGGAAGTAAGATGTTTTTGGGAATAAGTAAAATAATCGATTTTTTCTATTTCAGAATCTGGTTTTAGATCTCCATCAAATTCAGCAGTATAGCAAGTCATGCGGACAATAGTCCCTTCGGGTTTTCCATGAGCCTGTGCCTCAAAAGTTCCGTAATATTTTATAGATTCAGGTTTTAAATCAACCGCTAATTCTTCTTTGACTTCGCGAATTAATGCCTCTTGGTCTGTCTCGTTTCCCTCTCGCTTGCCGCCTGGAATATACCACGCATCTTTTCCCTTGCTCAAGGTGATAAGAACTTTTCTGTCCTTGATATCTATATAAGCCAATTTATCAATAAGGTTCTTGTCCATTTAATATTGAAAGTATATCAGAAAGATTGAAAAAACAAAATTACGACTGAGTTTGTATCCCTATTTGAATTATTGTATGCGGATATTAAATTGCCTATAATCACAATCGCATGAATAGATCCAATTTGGCATTTATTTTAATAATTCAATTATTCGTGTCGATATTAATTATTGGTGTAATTTCTTTCAATCAAATAGAAAATAGTCTAAACAAAAAAATCAACTCTATCAAAGAAGATGTTAATTTTAACAATAACGAATGGAATTTGACAAAATACAACACAGATCCTCAACTGCTTGGTTCGTTTCCGCTGTATTTCATAACAACGGATGGATTTATTTTAGACAGACGAAGCCCAATTCATGGATTTTTGGATATTTCAGATTTTAATTTTCTTGCAAAATTTCAGAGGACACAATCTTTTTCGACAATAACTGGCCAGACAAGACGTGTCTACTCTAAGTTAATTCTATACAAAGATAAGCCAATTGGCATAGTTGCCGTTTCATACTTTAATCCACAGAGTTCTCAGCTTGAAACAATTGATGCAAAGTTGAGGACAGCAATGCAATTGATTTATAAAAAAATAAAGATCAACGACGGAGAAATTAAAACTGGAGATTTAGATGAGCGCAGTATTCCTTATGATATTGCATTTACGATAATTGATAAGTACAACACTGTGATAAAGAAAACTACAAATACCAATAGTTTTAAAAGAATTCCCAGTTATATTGATCCAAGTTACGTAAAACCATTTTTAAAAAACAACGAAATACGAATTGTGCAGGATCAACAAACATATGCGTATTTTCTCTTGAAATTAAGTCAATTTGATGATCGTGACCATGCAGCAATTGGAATCGTAATAGTAGGTGAGTCTTTAACTTCTTCCCTTAAATTAATAAGAGACTTTATTGTATATAGTGTTCCGGTAACAATTCTATTATATGTCTGTCTCGCTTTTCTCGAAAAACGAAATAGTAAATCCAAAGACAACCAAAATGAGAAGCATACTACAGCTTCTATAATATTTGATGAAAAGAAAAGCATTTTGTTCATTGATGAAAAAAAATTTATTATACCGTACGCAACTAATCAGTTCTATTTACTTCAAGCATTATTCCATAAACCCTTAAAAAGGTGGGAGACTGACGAGTTGCTTGAAAGATTTGGCGAAGATACTAATTCTGGCAGCAAGAGAAAAGTTTACGATGCTATGATAAAAATAAATAAAAAAGTTTATCCTGTTTTATCAGTAAAACTAATCATAAATCAAAACAAAACCTATCAACTTAATTCGGAAATAGTACCTTCTAGTTAGGTCACGTCTATACACCTGCAGACAATTTGACTCACATTATAAATCGTTATCCTATTGTTTCATGAGGTTTAAATTGTTTTTATTTTTTATTACAGCTATTTTCATTGTTGGAATATCCTCTTTTTTTTATTCTGTAATAAAAACAGGAGAGTCAACTTCATCTACGGGTATTATTTATACCCCCCAACAGATCAGCAAAATAAACATCGAAGTAGGTCACTCTAATCAACCATTTACTCTAAGGGCATCCATGCTGCCCGAATTTATTTTTAATCTTGTCGGCGAAAAATTTAACAACCTTTGGACGGCGCACGCTGCCGAGAGAACAGATCTTGTGTCAGCAAGACTTGTTAATGCGAAAGGGGATATTGATGCAAAAACAAAAGTAGAATTCGATGAGCAAAACAAATATCTCGTAGTGCTTCCATATAAAGAAAACAAACTTAAACCCGGTTTGTATACTTTGACTGTTACAGTAAAAAGTTCAAGTGGTGATGTTACAACTACCCAAGATTTTTCATGGGGTGTTATGGCGATCAACACAAATAAAAGTGTTTACACAGTAGGCGAGAGAGTTGAAATTGGGATGGCAGTTCTTGGTGACTATGGAAATACAAAATGTATCGCAAACGGAAAAATTACTTTTAATACCGCTAAAGTTTGGCTAACGGTTACGAGTCCATCAGGTGTTCTGCAAAAATTTTCCACAGACGAGCAGACAATTCATGGAAGCCCAGCGTGCGGAGATAGAACAGTGACAAATTCGCCAGATTTTTTTGCGGAACTTAATGCTGATCAGCCGGGAACTTATACTATTCACATGGAAGCCGAACATATATTTGGGAAAAGGCAGATGGACTATGCGTTTAGAGTTGAGTCGTCTTCCCCAGATTTCGATCTTGAGCGAACAACTTATCCTACTAGAATTTATCCAAAGGTGAATTATCCTGTTCAAGTAACTATTAAAGCAAATCGGGATTATTCGGGACTTGTTAGAGACTTTGTTCCAAAAAATTTCCAAATTTTACAAATTTCAAACCTAGGCATTGTGAGTAATAGTAATGATGCTCAGCAAATTCAATGGCAAGTAAATTGGAAGAAGGGTCAGGTCTATACGCTTTCGTATACAATTCATTTTCCACCGATTGCACCCGAGTTATATTTAATAGGACCGTTTACAATTGGGGAATTTAAGGAAGATCATCAATGGAAAATTGCTTCGGATTCAATATTTCAGTTTATCCAAGAATCACATCATGCTGCTTCTGGAACATCAGTAAGTACAACTTTTGCGGATCCAATTGGGCAAAGCCATCTTGTTTTAAAAATTTGCTATCGTACAACAAGCAGTTCATTTTCAAGTCAAAGCGGCTGGACAACAGCTTATAACAACTCATCTGGTCCTAGAATCTACATGTTTTATCGTGTAGCGCCGGCGGGTATGTCGCAAACAGTTACATGTTCAACGACGTCATCAGGAGTGATTGCAGTCCAAGCACTTGAATTTTCAGGTAACTCGACCAGTTCTGTCCGTGACCAGCGAAATAGATTGAACAATTCATCAACATGCAATTCTGGCACACACCAAAACACGAACAGTAATTTAACCCCGGGCAACCCCGACGTTTTAGTAGTTTCGGCATTTTCAGCAACATCGACACGGACAGTAACTGATCATTTGAACTATGCTGATACATCAACTGGGTTCAATGGTTCAAGTGGCACATTCGATAGTAGTTGGAGCGAGATTGTAAATAATCCACCGTCTGCGACGCAAGATGCCATAACTTATAGTGCGGGTGGCGGCACGTGTGATAATTTGCAAGTTTCATTCAACCCAAGCATTTCTGTGTCTCAGGGTGGATACAGATTCTTTGAGAATGCGGACAATGTAAACCCAGGAGGTCCACTTGCAGGGCAGGGTGTATCCTTAACTTTTACAAAACTTCACAATGCTTTTAGGTTAAGAATCCTTCTTGAGATAGATAGTCCTTCGGGTTCGATTATAGATATTGATTCAGGAGATTGGCAGCTTGAGTATGCAGAAATGCCACAGGGGGGTGATTGCTCACAAGGTGTTTATAATCCAGTCGATACTGTTGCAAATGGAACGCCAATTGCCTTTAATTCTAACCCTAACTCGGGTGGTAATAACGCTCATATTTCATCCAGTGGAAGTGATCCGGTTGATGCAGGTTACACAAATATTCCAGAAGATTATATAGAAAACTGGCTCGACGATAGTTCTGAGGACATAACAAACGACCAAAGCGTCTTATCAAACAATCGGGCTGGACTCTTTGATTTTTCATTAATAGATAATACCGATGGTTCTCATTCTCATACTTATTGTCTCGCTGTTTTTAATGGTGACGGATCAAATCTTGATGCTTATAAGAATTATCCAACTATTACTACTCCGCAAACGGACGTTTTGCTTCAAAGCGGAACTACAATCACAGGTGGTACGTCATTGCAATAAAGTTAACAATTTTCCTTTAGGATTGTACGAAAGAACAGCTTCTCTTTCTCGCAATGATAAACTTTATTGGGAATGTTATTTGATACTATTGTGCGGCCGACGAGATAACGGTTCGGGTTATCAATTTGGCTCTGATACGATACAAGCCCCCAAACTATTACTGCGAAACCGAATATAAGATAAAACAAAATTAATGCCTCTGATTTAGATCTCACATGCTGAGTATAAAAATCTGCCGTGTGAGTCACACTATACCGCTTGTGACTCACTGAGTTATGTTATCTTCTTGAGAAGTGTTGGGTTGATTCTGTATGTTTTGTCTTTTTTGGAAATTAATTTAACTCCTAAGATTGGAAGAACCCTTTTATTTATTAATATCATTGCATCATAAACTTTTCTACCGGCAGAAATATCCTGCTCGCCAAACCTATCAAGCAAAATATCCGATTCCCATGATTTTTTGGGGGATCCGAAAAGTGATTCGCACATATAGTATTGATTTGTATTCCTTGGAATTTGTAGCTTGAGATTATCGAATCGTAAAACACCTACTTTTTTGTCGAAACTGATTTTCTTTACCTCGCGAATTCTGCTTGGATTGCCCAGTATTTGAGGCATGACCACTTTATAAAACGCTGCAAAAGCAAGTGAATAAATTATCAATCCACTCGCAATTTCTATTACTAGAAAATCTGAAAGGACTGCATAGATCGATGAGATTGATCTTCCAACAACTGTTATTCCAAGAACCTTATGATTACTTATAAATGGAGAGATTAAGAAAAGAAATTGCTCGCCAGTTTTGCCGTCTGATATTTTTTGAATCCTTGGCTTTGTAAGTAGATTGCCTATATAACTTAAGTCAATAAAATCCGGAATCCTATCTATGCTGTTTGTGTTATTGTTTTTTGCAATTATTTTGTTGAAACTATCGACGACTTGGAAAGAGATGTCGTAGCTGACATCTCGTATATCAATCTTGCTTATATCTAGGGTATCATTTTTGATGGAAATTTTGCTTTGTAAATAATGCGAAGTTTCTTTTAGTCGACTATCTATTTCATCAGTTTTATCTTCTTGGGGATTATAGATCGCAACGGTTATTATTCCAAGAGTCTGATCATGAATCTCAATTGGCTCAGAATAAATTCTCCAGATTTGATTTGTTATTGTTGATACTGTTTGAGGCGTGGAATAGGTTAGTAAATGTTTGATATCCGATGTATCTAAAAACCCATTTATTGGTTTCCAGCGATCGATGACATAACCATCAGAACCTAATATATAAACGGGATAAGTTCCTGGTACCTCAGGGTCAGAATTATACTTTGAAAGATCCCATTTATTGTTTTTAAATTGAATGTCGTCGTGAATTCGCTGTGATGCTATATCTACATAATTTTCTACCTGGTCTATGAGTACTTTTTGTAGAGCAAGATAGGCTACTAGGATTTGTATTACAAAAACTAGCATAAAAATAAACGAGAATTTTAGGATTATTTTTCTAACATCATTCATATTTATCCAAAATATTTGGTACAAATTAGGACTTTTGTATTATATTCCAAATTTACAAATACTCAACGAAACTGGTTTTTTAAATTACTTTGAGGATAAGCAGAAAAATGAAAAGAGACAGGACAGCAGCAAAAGCAAAATAAGTCAAAATGGTTTTTGTGTAGGAAAATTCTGTTCTGGGCTTAATTTGCTGGGCACTTACTTGAGTTGTCCATGATACATCGAAATTTTTGAACGAATTATTTTTATTTGGGCTAGCGGATAGTGCGATTTGATAAGATCCTGCGGCAGGAAAAATATACGAAGTTGTAAGTCCAAAAATACTTGGTTCAATTTCAGCTGTCTTTTTAAGATTTGTTTCAAGCAACTTATTATCTCCTAGAAAGATAGTGAGGCGGCAATTGCAATCTTGTGGTTTGAATTTTTCTTGTTTGTCTGCGAATTCAAAGTCTAAATTTGATAGTTTTTGTGCAATCGGATTGTCGTTTGGTTCAACATGTAAAACTACTGTCATGTTGCCATCTTTTGCTTCTTCATGGGCTAAAGTTTTCTGAGGGGTTATGGTAATGAACAGGGAAAAAAAGAAAGCAAAAGTTAAAACTTTAAGTTTCATAAGCTTTTAGCATTTATGCTTTTGAAGTAAATCTCCTTGCATTCCGTCTTGCAGAATGCGAGTCCCGACTCCTTATCGCGACAGTTTAGGCAGCATATATAATGTAGGTGACACATGTCATATTTGCAATTTACGTACAAGTCGCATGATGTGCCACAATGCATGCATCGACCAACTACCTCATGGTCGGGATCGTCGGTATTAAATCCAAGTGTTAGACGATTGTCAAAAACATATAATTTACCCTTAAAATATTTATTGGGGTAGAGTTCCATAAAAGTTTGGATGCCATTTTTTAACTGGTAAACATCTTTGAAGTCATTCTCTATCAAAAAGCCTGATGCTTTTTCGCATCTAACTCCACCTGTACAGACAGTGACTATTGTTTTATTTTTCAAATGCGCAATTCTTGGTAATACATCCTTAATATCAAAAAAATTATGAAGCCCCGAAGGGATGGAGCTTTCAAAATACCCCGATGCATATTCATAGTCATTTCTCATATCGACTATGTAAAATTCTTTTTGTGTCTCAAACCAATCATATAGCTCTTCGCTTGTTAAATACTTTCCAGTTGTTTTGTTTGGATTAATATGTGAAAGATTTGCAGTTACAATCTCTGGCCTTACTCTGACTCGTAATTTCGGGAAGGCATTTCCTGTTCCGTCACTTTTTTTATAGTCAATTCCAGTGAACTCTTTGTGAGTTTCCATGTAGGATATGTATTTTTCTGTGTTTTCGATTGTGCCTTCGATTGTTCCGTTGATTCCTTCTTTCGAAACTATAATTCTCCCACGCATATCAAGTCTCTCACACAATTCGCGTTGATCTCTCATTATTTTCTCAGGATTATCTAGGGTAACGTACTTATAATATAAAAGTACTCTGTATTTTGTTTTTTCCATGCCTACAAGTATACCAAAAAATGAGCACAAAATTAATGGTTTTGTGCATGTGAGTCTAGTATAATAAATATATATGAAATCGTTTCTACTTTCCGTCGTAATTCCTTCTTACAACGAGATTGCCAATTTGCATAAAGGGACGCTCAACAAAGTTCAGCACTTTCTTGAAAAGAGACAGTATGACTATGAAGTTATCGTTGTTGATGATGGATCAAGCGATGGAAGCCGAGAATTCGTGAGGCGATTTTCCGAGGAGAATAGTAAATTTAAGCTAATTGAAAACAATCACATGGGTAAAGCCGGAGCCGTTACAACAGGAGTGTTAAAAGCGTCTGGTGACTATATTCTTTTTACAGATATGGATCAAGCGACTCCAATTGAGGAGATTGAGAAATTACTCCCTTTTGCGACTGATGGATACGACATTATTATTGGATCGAGGAGTACTTCGAGGAAGGGATCACCTATGGTTCGAGTATTAATTTCTAGAAGTTCGATCATTCTCCGCAAAGTAATTGTTGGACTCCGCGACATTGTGGATACGCAGTGCGGCTTTAAACTTTTCAGCAAAGCCGCGGCTCATGAAATTTTTAAGAAGGTTTACGATATGCACCATGGGTATAAATCGATAAAAAGATCAAGTGTTGCATCCGGGTTTGATATAGAGCTTTTATATATCGGAACAGTTTTGGGCTATAAGATAAAAGAAGTGCCGGTTGACTGGTTGTATGTTGAGTCGAGAAGGGTAAATCCAATAAATGATTCTATAAATGGATTTTTTGACCTTCTTAGGATAAGGAGTAATATAAAAAAGGGCCTATACAGCAAGTAGCATGAAAAAATTTATTCTTCCGGCCTGGATAATTGCTTCGATTTCGCTTTTTTTGTATTCATTTACTCAAGTTGATCTATCTCTAACTTTTTCTAGAGCCTCAATTTTTCAAACGATTGAAAAATCTTTTCAATACGTTGGTTGGTTTAATCGTCCCCTATCTGCACTTCTTTATATCTTAATAATCTCGATTCTATTTGCGCTGTATACTCTTACGTTGAATTTAATTAGAAAGAAATATATCGACAGGAAAAAAGTGTTTGGAATAGTACTTGTTGTTTCCGCAATTTTATTTTTCTCATACAACGCTTTTTCATACGACTTATTCAACTATATATTTGATGCAAAAATAATTACTCACTATCACGAAAACCCATATATTCATAAGGCACTTGATTATTCTACAGACCCAATGCTCTCATTTATGAGGTGGACGCACAGAGTATATCCATATGGGCCTGCATGGCTTTTAGTTACTGTTCCTCTTTCATTTATTGGATTCAACGTCTTCATTCTAACGTTTTATTTGTATAAAGCTTTGATGTTTGCTTCATTCATCGGCTCTGTATTTCTGATTGAAAAAATTGCAAAAAAATCAGGACGCGACGTAGCATTTTCTGTCGCAGCTTTTGCACTAAATCCGCTGGTTTTAATCGAGTCATTAGTTTCGGCTCACAATGATATCGTTATGATGTTTTTTGGACTCTTAGGATTGTATTTATATCTTGAAAAGAAATATGTAAATTCATTCATTTGGACTTTGTTTTCGATTCTTGTTAAATTTGCAACTGGGCTTATGCTAGTGCCAATTTTGCTTAACAAATTTTTTAAACTCGATAAAGAAAAGTTTTTTTATGTGCTTATATTATCGATGATTATAGGTGTAATTTTAGCAACTGTTAGAACACAATTTCAGCCATGGTATCTTCTTTTCATATTACCTTTTTCAGCTTTTGTATCAGAGAAATATTTTGTGATAATACCGACACTTATAATTTCAATTTTTTCACTCCTTCAATATCTCCCATACATATATCTTGGTGATTGGAATCCCCCTGTGCCATTTATTTTAAGTACCTTAACGCTTCTTTCTATCGCAATCTCTCTCGTCGTGATTCTTTTGTACAGAATTTTCTGGGCAAATACAGGTAGACGTCGTAAATAATTTTTAAAAATTAGAAGCGTGAAATTTAGATTTTATCTTTGAAATTGGATATAATTAGTTTTAAATGAATATTTCGAAAAAGCATTTTTTATTCTTGGCTGCAGCATTAGGAGTAATTACTCTTTATTTTGTTCTACGCCTTACAAGTATCTTATCGTTACCCCTATTCACAGATGAAGCAATCTACATTAGATGGGCGCAAATAGCAAAACAAGATGCATCCTGGAGATTTATATCACTCGTTGATGGTAAGCAGCCCTCTTTTGTCTGGATTGCGATGATAATGCTCAAGTTTTTTAAAGAGCCGCTTCTTGCAGGGCGCATGGTCTCAGTTTTGGCGGGCGTCTTCACGACAATCGGCCTCTTCTTCCTCGGTAATGAAGTTTTTAGGAAAAAACAAGACAAGAAAATATTTTCATTCACAAAAGAGACGGTAATGGTTGGACTACTATCGAGTTTTTTGTATGTAATTTATCCTTTTGGATTGGTTTATGACCGAATGGCTATGTATGATAGTTTGGTTGGTGCATTTGCAGTGTGGTCACTCTTTCTGCTTTTTCTGCTTGTAAGATTTCGTCGCCTTGACTTATCACTCATATCGGGGATGGTAATTGGTGGAGGGTTGTTAACAAAGACGAGTGCATTTTTTTCGCTCGGATCTATGCCCTTCCTTTTTGCGATATTTGATTGGAGTAAAAAAGATCTTAAGGGTCGAATAACGCGATTTGCATCTTTGTGTATTGTGACATTTGTTGTTGCAAACATTATTTATGCAGTCCTTAGGCTCTCACCTTTTTTCTATGTTGTTGCAACAAAAGATGCCCTGTTTGTTTATCCACTTCGTGAATGGATTACTCATCCACTCACTTATTTTTCAAGTAATTTAAACGCACTAATTGATTGGTTTGTTACATATTTTTCAGTTCCTAGTATCATTTTGCTCATATTATCATTTTTAATAAATCGCAGTCATTTTTTTGAAAAATCAGTTTTAGTTCTTTGGTTCATCTTCCCCTTTACTTATCTTGCATTTTTCGGAAAACTGATTTATCCGCGCTTTATACTGTTTATGACTCTTCCTCTAATTCCACTTTTGTCTTATTCGATTTATAATCTCCTTGAAAAATACAAAAAAAGATATGTTTGGGTTTTAATTCTGTTTTTCTCATTTGCAGTTTATATATATGTAGATATTGGAATTGTATATGATTTTAAAAGTTCCCATATTCCTTTTGCAGATAAGAATCAATATATTAACAACTGGAGTGCAGGCAACGGCGTTGCTCAATCCGTCCAGTTTTTTACAAAACAAGCTGAAAATCAAAAAATTTATATTGTAACGGAGGGAACCTTTGGTCTTATGCCTTATGGTCTTGAAATGTACTTAGTTAACAATCCGAACGTGAAAATAGAGGGGCTTTGGCCGATTAAGGATATTCCACCAGCAAATGTTGTTGACATGATATCAAAAGTGCCTGTTTATGCAATTTTTTATCAGCCTTGTCCTGGTTGTGGTGGCCCGGGTGGAAATATTCCTCCGCTTTGGCACGCTACAAAAATTGCATCTTATAGGCAGGGAATCTCGCAATCTTATTATAGTATTTATAAATTGCTTCCATGACCCGCAATCGTATTTTTGCGCTTCTGTTTTCAATCATCGTTTCGCTGGTCTTTTTCAACCAAATATTCTTAGGTAAAATCCCTTTTCCCGGAGATGCTCTCATTGGACATTATGAGCCGTACAAATCATATTCATATGATGGCTATGCGCCTGGTGCAGTTCCTAACAAAGCCCAAGGTCCTGACGTTCTAAAGGAATTTATACCATGGAAAAAATTTGTTGTTGATACATACAAATCTGGACAAATTCCGTTTTGGAATCCATACAATTTTTCAGGCAATCCAATGATGGCTAATTTTCAAAGTGGAGTGTTCTATCCAGTAAACATTTTGTTTTTGTTTTTTCCTTTTTACATTGCTTGGACTATTCTTATAATTTCAATTCCGATTTTAACAATGTTTTTTACTTACCTTTTTTTGGAGCGAATAAAGATAAGCTTCTACGCAAGTCTTTTTGGAGGTGTAGTTTTTGCATTCTCGCTCTATATGGTTGTTTGGATGGAGTATGGAAATATAGGACATACCTTTTTGTGGTTTCCTCTTGCACTTTTTTTTGCTGATAGGCTTCTCGAGAGAGATTCAAGAGCCAATTTCATAGGATTGGTTGTCGCATTATTTCTCGCAACTATAGCGGGGTATATACAGGGACTTTTTTATATATATGCTGTCGTTGTGTTTTATTTTTTTGCAAAGGGTTATTTTGAAAAAAGGCTTGATAAAAAAAACGTTTTTGTCTTTATGCTTTCTCTAATATTCCCTATAATATTATCCCTTTTTCAGCTTCTTCCAACTCTTGAGCTTTTTAACGCTTCATCAAGAGGAAATTATAGTCTCGATCAAATAAGTAAAATGCTTAACCCTATATATTATTTGATAAGTATTGTTATTCCGGACTTCTTTGGAAATCCGGCAACCAGAAATTACTGGTATACAACAGGAACATATATCGAGCAAGTTTCTTACTTTGGTTTAATTCCGTTGATTCTCGCACTATTCGCTGCAATTTTGAACTTTAAACGTGCAGAAGTTAAGATTTTTGCTTTTGTCTTTGCTGTTACGCTTCTTTTAACAACCGATATTTTTGTCAACAGATATTTCTATTTGATACCAATTCCTGTTATTTCAACAACCGTTGCGACAAGAATGCTTTCTCTTGCCGCATTCGCAGGGGCTATCCTTTCAGCAATTGGGCTCGATCTGCTAGTTGAGGAAAAAAACAAAAATAGAATTCACTGGATTTTATTTGGATTTGCATTCTTATTTTTATCTACCATAGGATTTTTGTTTATCTACCCGCGAATATTTGACAAAAATATGCTTGTCTCTCTTAATATTTCTCTGAGAAATTCCATAATCCCAATTTGTATTTTCTTTTTGTTTTCAGTTTTAACATTTTTATATCACTCAAAATTAAAATTGGGACATAAAAAAAACAGTTTTTTTGTCATAATTGTGATTTTCTTAACGATTTTTGATCTTTTGTACTATTTTCAGAAAATAACACCTTTTGCAGGCTCAGAATTTGCTTATCCGACGACACCTATTACATCGTTTTTGAAATCAAAGCAAGGAATAGACCGTTCTTGGGGTTATGGCCCCGGGTATATTGAGAGTGATTTCCAGACATATGATGGTGTTTTTTCAACAGAGGGGAATGATCCGTTACATATAAAAAGTTATACTCAAATGTTGCTCGCATCCGGTAATGGGCAAGTGCCAACTGTTTTGCCTAGGCCCGATGCAAATATCCAGGCAGGTTTTGGAAAAGAAGATTTGAAGGCGAATGGCTATAGGCAAAAAATACTAAATATTCTTGGCGTCAAATTTGTCTACAATCGCGACGATACTTTAAATAATAATTTTCAGCCAGACACTGATACTTTTCCGGCCGATAAGTACAAACTTATATGGCAAGATGGGGCATGGCAAGCGTATCAAAATCTTGATGCATCCAGTCGTTTTTTTGTAACAAATCACTATATCGTTGCTAAAAATAATGACCAAGTGCTTCAGGACATTTTTAAGAAGAGTTTTAATGAAAAAAATACAATAGTTCTTCTTAAGAATCCTAATATTCCACCTGGAAATATATATACATCAGCGAAATTAACGGAGTATTCTCCAAATCTAATCTCAATAAATGCTTATTCGTCCAAAAAAGCGCTTCTTTTTCTTTCTGACAATTTTTATCCCGGATGGGTTGCAAAAGTAAACGGAGTCCCTTCGGAGATCTTTCAGGCCGATTATTCGCTTCGCGCAGTTGTTATACCTGCTGGTAAAAGTAATGTTTTATTTGAATACAAGCCTAAATCGTTTTATTATGGATTATACCTGTCTCTTTTTGGTTTGATGTTGTTTTTATCGGTTAACTTTTTCTTTTTTGGAAAAAATGAAAAATAAATTACTTTTTATATTGATAATAATAATTTTATCAGTTCCTGCCGTATGGTTTCTTGCACTTCACGGTATGATTCAGACTGATGATGGGAACTGGATGATTATACGTTTTTCAGCGTTTTATCAAGCGCTTCGTGACGGGCAATTTCCAGTACGCGTTTTGGGTAGGCTGAACTATGGCTATGGCTATCCTGTTGCGAATTTCCTTTATCCAGGATTCATGTATTTATCAGTTCCGCTTCACTTAGTTGGGTTCAATTTTGTTAATTCTATAAAAATTTTAATAGGTCTATCTATAACCGCTTCGGGGATTTTTACATACTTTTGGCTGAGTGAAATTTTTGACGAAAAATCAGCACTTTTTGCAAGTATTTTTTATATTTATATGCCATATCATATATATGATGTAACAAGGCGCGGTTCTGTAGGTGAAGTCCTCGCTCTTGCAATTTTCCCATTTGTTATGTGGCAGATTGAGCGTCGAAATTTTATCTTACTAGCAATAGGAATAGCAGCTTTACTTATTGCACATAATACATTGGCAATTCTTTTTATTTTGTTAGTTCTATGTTTTTTCGGTATAAAATTTTTTACGTCAAAATCTAAAAACGGAATTATAGATTTTTCTACAAAGTCAATTCTATTTGGGTTTTTAATTTCTTCTTTCTTTTGGATGCCTGCAGTTCTGGAACTTCCATATACTGTTTTTTCAAAGACAAAAGTCTCTGATTTTTCAAATTATTTTGCAGACATACATTTAATAGGACCTACGACTATATTAATTTTTATCGCCTCTGTCGCCGTTTTTTTTGTAAATAAAAAACTTCAAAAAAATAACGAACAGGTAGTTTTAATGATCGCGATTGGTATATTGTCAGTTTTCCTATCTATATCTCAGAGTCAACCGCTCTGGGGTATCTTGCCTGTCTCTTTTATACAATTTCCATTCAGATTTCTATCGCTTACAATTTGCTGTGCATCTTTTTTACTTGCTTTTGTTCTGTCTCAAATTCCGGAAAAATATAGACTCATGGTGGGTATAGTGGTTATATTGCTAACTGTCTTTTTCTCAAAGGACTTACTTATGCCTGCAGGTATAAATAGCGCGGATGATAGTTTTTACTCAACCAATGAAGCAACAACGACAGTTATGGACGAATACATGCCGTTATGGGTAAAACAGAAGCCAACTGAGCACTTTAAAAATGAAGTAAACGTGCAGACTGGTGAGGGTGAGGTATCAAATGTTTTTTATAATTCGAATAAAATTACTTTTAATTATTCGTCTGACACTCCTTCAGTTGTTCGTGTTTCTACGATTTATTATCCTGGATGGGAGGCCTTTTCTAATGGGTTAGAAAAGGCAATTTTTTACGATAATAAAAATGGACTTATGGAGCTTAAATTGAATTCAGGTAATCAATTTGTATCTCTCAATTTCACAGAGACACCGATAAGAATGTTTTCTGACATAGTTTCTCTTTTAGCATTTTGTCTATGGGGATTTTTATTGTTAAAGGATGTATCAAAAAGATTTAATTTAGGCAAAAAATAATGAAACAAATACTAAAGTTTAAGCAACTATTATTTATTTTGGTGTTTACATTTCTTGCAAGTTTTTCACTTCTTAACCCCGGTTTGTTTACGATGCATGACGATGAGCAGGTCGCGCGCCTATACGATCTTAACCAGGCACTTGTTCAAGGACAATTCCCGCCTAGGATTGCACCAAACCTTGGGTTTGGGTATGGTTACCCTTTTTTTAATTACTATCCTTCTTTTTCATACTATGTAGGAGAAGCATTCCATGTATTTGGTTTTTCTTACATAAATTCGACAAAATTGATGCTTGCAGCTGGTTTTTTTCTCGCTGCATGTTTTATGTATCTTTTTGTTAGCGAATTACTTGATGAATGGGCTGGGATAGTGGCTGCTTGCGCATATACGTTTGCGCCGTATCATGCAGTTGATATTTATGTTAGGGGAGCGTTTGCAGAGTTTTTTGCTTTCGTTTTTATTCCGGCGATCTTTTGGGCCTCATACAAACTATATAAAAGTTCTAGGCCAATATTTGCAATTCCCCTTGCCATATCTGTTGGGTTTCTAATCTTAAGCCACGACTTGATAGCTTTAATGTGCACGCCATTTATCGGAATTTGGCTTCTTTACCTTTTGTTTAAAGCGGAAAACAGAAAACAATTTGTTATTTGGTGTTCGACAGGATTTATTTTGGGTTTTGGGTTATCAGCATTTTTCTGGTTTCCTGCATATATCGAGCGAAATTTCACCTTAGTTAGAATATTAACTTCAGAACTTGCAAGTTACACGCTACATTTCACCTGTATCCATCAATTGTGGAGTTCTCCATGGGGATATGGTGGATCAATTCCCGATTGTAACGACGGTCTATCATTTGAAATTGGAAAACCTCAACTAATTTTATCTTTAGTTTCATTAATAGCTTTTGTAGTTGGCTTTGTAAAGTACAAAAAGAAAGAAAATCTAACGATTATTCCTCTGCTATTTTTCATGCTTTTCTTGGCGATGTTTTTGACAACAAGACAGTCAAAGTTTGTTTGGGATAACATCTCTCTTCTTTGGTATGTTCAATTTCCATGGAGATTTTTGACGATCTGTGCATTTGCAGCGTCATTTTTGTCAGGCTGTGCAGTTTTTCTTTTTGCTAACAAAAAACACAAAACTATTGCTGCACTTGGACTCACAGTTATTTTTGTAGCTTTTTATATAGGAGATTTTAGACCTGAAAGATTTTTAAACGTTAGTGATAAGTATTACACCGATATCAATAAGATTCGATGGGACACAAGCAGCCTTTCTTATGAGTATGTTCCAGCAGGGGTAAAAACCAAAATTTCAAAATACGGTACTACTCTGGTTGATATAAATAAAAATGAAGTTGCAAAAGAACCATATACTGTGATTCATGGAAGCGCAATTATTACAAATACAAAAAATGTTCCACAAGAGAAAATATTCAAAACAAATTCTACTTCTTCTTTAACAATTCGGATAAACACCTTTTCGTTTCCAGGCTGGAAAGTCTTTATAGATGGAGGATTAGTTAAATATTCAGATTCCAATAAATTAAAGTTGATAGATGTGGCTGTTCCAGCCGGAACACATACTGTTTCTGCGGTCTTTGAAAACACAACTCCTCGTTCGCTTGGGAACTGGGCATCTATAACTAGTATAATAGGACTTTGCGGCATTTTGATTTCCGCAAGTTACAAACATGAAAAAAATAAATAGTCTTTCGATCTTCTTCCCATTTTGGAATGAAGAAAAAAATATAGAACCAGTGATTTCAAAGGCACTGGAAGTTGCTCCGACTGTCGCGCGCGAATGGGAGATTATAATCGTCGATGATGGATCAAGTGACAGAACATTAAAAGAAGCAGAAAAGATTGCAAAAACCAATAAGTGCATAAGGGTAATTTCCCACAATCCTAATCGAGGATATGGCGCAGCTCTGAAAGAGGGGTTTGAAAATGCAAGATTCGATGTAGTTGCTTTTACAGATGGAGATGGACAATTTGATTTCTCAGAAATCGTAAAATTTGTGGAAAATATTGAGAATGTTGATATGGTCATTGGGTATCGCAAGCGACGCGAAGACAAATTCTTTAGACACATTCTTATGAACATGCTCAAAATTTGGGACTATGCTTTTTTTGGTTTTTGGTTTAAGGATATTGACTGCGGTTTTAAAATGTTCAAAAAGCGCGCACTTTCCGAAATAATGCCCTTGAGGTCCGAGGGCGCTATGATCACTACAGAAATACTCGCCAAGTCGGTTAGGAAAAAGCTAAGAATAAAAGAGGTAGAGGTTACTCATTATCCTCGACAATTTGGTCAGCAAACTGGTGCGAACTTTCCAGTCATAGTGCGGGCCGTTCTCGAGAGTCTAATTCTCTGGTACGATATACATAACGGACGCATCTAAATAGAATTAAAATGACCAATTTACCAATTATCAAACCAATTAATAAATGTAAAATTTTAAATGTTTAAACATTTGTTAATTTAATATTGGTTTGCTTGCACTGAAGCGAAGTTTTCAAGTATTGAATTGGAATTTGGTTATTGATTAATTAATAAGACATGGAGGACTTTACATTTGAAAGTATCGCTAGAAAATCCGTCAAAGGCGTAGCGGCTTTGATTTCAAGGACATTTTTAATACAGCTTCTTTCAATTTTTGCAAGCTTTGTTCTAACAATTTTTCTTGCGCCTGCAGACTACGGAGTATTTTTTGTAGTTTCATCAATAATCGTATTTCTAACATATTTTCAGGACGTTGGGCTCGCTGCTGCGCTTATCCAAAAAAAAGACTCGCCTTCTGTTGAAGAGCTGAGAACGACATTTACCCTGCAGCAAATTTTGGTTGCGATTGTGGTCATCCCCACCATTGTTTTTTCAAGCCAAATCGCACATTTTTATCACATTACAAACAGTGGATTCATACTTTTTGAAGCGCTCATTTTTTCGTTTATCATTTCATCTCTTCGCACGATACCTACAGTTATCATGGAAAGAAATCTCGATTACAATAGGCTTGTCATACCTGAAATTGCAGAAAATCTTGTATATAATCTTGCCCTTATCATATTTGCTGCAAAAGGATTTGGCGTAACCACATTTACCATAGCTGTTATTGCCAGAAGTATAGTCGGATTCGTTGCGACATATTACGTTCAGCCATGGCCGATAGGGTTTTCTTTTCACTTTTCATCGATTAAAAAATTATTTTCATTCGGTGTGCCGTATCAAACAAACACGATTCTCGCATTGTTCAAGGACGATCTGTTAACTGTATATATAGGTAAGGTATTACCTTTTGCTCAAGTCGGGTATATAGGATTTGCTGAGAAGTGGGCCTATATGCCATTGAGACTTGTTATGGATAATGTAATTCGCATCGCTTTTCCTTCAATGAGCAGGCTACAGCACGACAAAGAGGCCATGAAAGTGGCAATTGAAAAATCACTTTTTTTAATTTCTTTTTTTATTTTTCCTATAGTTGTCGCGATTGTTTCTTTCTCGCCCGACTTGGTGAGTTTTATTCCTAAATATGAAAAATGGAGACCAGCTCTGATTGCTTTGTCGTTTTATTCATTAAGTACAATTTTTTCATCCATCTCAACCCCCTTAACAAACTTCTTAACTGCTATTGGAAAAGTTAAGATTACGCTTTATTTTATGATATTTTGGACTGTGGCAACATGGATAGTTACGCCATTTTTTATTTTTAAGTTCGGCTACAACGGCGTTGCCGCTGGATCATTCTTAATTTCGTTTACATCCCTTTTCGTGTTTGTAATATCAAAAAGATATCTCGAGTTTTCTTTCTTTAGACCCGTTGCTCGTCAAATAATTGCTGCGGCTGTTATGTATATCTTTGTAATGATAACAAAAGTCTTTATAGTTTCCTTTCCGGCACTGTTGATAGATGCAATCGCATCATTTTGTATATATTTACTCTTCTTAATTATCTTTGCAAAAGACGAGTTACGAAAGACATTTGGCTTTATACTTGGTAGTATTAAAAGTAAGTGATGAAAATATCTGTCGTAATTAGCGCTTTTAATGAGGAGAAGAATATTGAGGAGGCTCTGAAGTCTGTTAAGAGAATTGCTGATGAGATCATAGTGATCGATAACGATTCCTCAGATTTAACCCCCTCAATTGCAAAAAAATATACAAAACAAGTTTTTAGCCAAAAAAACGACCCTAAAAAAATCGATTTACAAAAAAATTTTGGCTTCTCAAAAGCAACGGGTGATTGGATACTCAGTATCGATGCTGATGAACGCATAACGCCTGAGCTTGAAGACGAGATAAAATCAAAACTTGATAATGCTCCCGAAATAGTAGATGGCTTTTGGATAAGTCGAAAAAATATTATTTTTGGAAAGTGGATCAAGAACGAGATGTGGTGGCCAGACTTCCAACTCAAATTATTCAGGCGCGGTAAAGGTGAATTTGAGGGAGGTACGGTTCATAAGGCTCTAGTTGTTGCTGGTCAAACACAAAAACTAGAAAATTTTTTATTACATGTAAATTATGAATCAATTTCACAATTTATTTCAAAGTTGAATAACTATACTGACATTGAAGCCATATCGCTTGTCGAAGCAGGATATAAATTCAATTGGCTCGATGCAATAAGATTTCCCGTTGATGATTTTGTTAAGACCTTTTTTCTTCAGAGAGGCTACAGCGATGGTTTGCATGGATTGGTTTTGAGTTTACTTCAAGCCTTTTATATGGAGACAGTTTTTGCAAAACTTTGGGAAAAAAATAAATTTGAAGAAGTTGTTATGCCCGACTTTGTAGATGACGTGAGGCGTGAATTTATCGTATCTTCTGGCAAAATCAGTTACTGGTATACAAGCATCTTCATTAGAAATACAAAAAACCCTCTTAAAAAAACGCTTTTAAAAATTAAGCGAAAAATTTCAAGTTCGAAAATAAATTCCTAGTGAAAAAGATTTTTATCATTATTCTCAACTTTAATGGCTGGGAAAATACCACTTCATGTTTGGATTCTATTGAGAAAGTAGAATTAGATCCTTCTTACAAATTGGAAATTGTTGTTGTCGATAACGCTTCAGTAGATGGTTCAATAAGTCATCTGGAAAAGAGAAAAGGTATTACTCTGATAAAAAACAAGGAGAACTTAGGTTTTTCAGGAGGGTGCAATGTGGGGGTGAAGTATGGAATAGAGCATGAGGCTGATTTTTTGGTAATGCTGAATAATGATACTAGGGTTGACCACCATTTCTTAAATGGACTAATTAAAGCGTTTGATGATGAGAAGGTTGGGGCCTCTGTTCCCAAAATTTACTTTGAAAAAGGTTACGAATATCACAAAGAAAAATATAAGAAGTCTGAGCTGGGTCATATAATTTGGTATGCTGGTGGTGTCATGGATTGGGATAATTTAGTTGGTAAAAATCGAGGAGTGGATGAGGTTGACCATGGACAATTTGATGAGGAGTCTCGCACCGATCTTGCTACAGGTTGCTGTTTAGCAGTAAAGGTAGAAGTTTTTAAAAAGATTGGGTTTTTTGATGAAAGATATTTTTTGTACTATGAAGATGCAGATTTGACCAAAAGAATTAAAGCCGGAGGATATGACATTTTTTATGAGCCTTCATCAATTGTCTGGCACAAGAATGCCGCATCATCGGGTTCTGGATCGAATCTTCATGACTATTACATTTGTCGCAATAGGCTTCTGTTTGGTATAACATATGCATCGATTAGAACTAAAATCGCGCTACTCCGCGAAAGTATAAAATTGTTTTTTTCAGGAAGAAAGTGGCAGAGACGGGGAGTTTTGGATTTTTATATTGGCAGATTTGGTCGTGGTAGCTTTAAAATTACACAATGAAGACTCGTGGAATTATTCTTATAACTTTTTTATCAATTTTGCCTCTTTTGGGCCTTATACACCCTGGGCTTCCTGTAACTCACGACGGACAAGATCATGTTGCAAGAATTGCTAACTTTTTTTTATCTTTAACAGAGGGTAATTTGGTGCCTCGATGGGCCGAAAATCTTAATTGGGGGTATGGGCATCCTATTATGATGTTTCTTTATCCTCTGCCATCTTATATGGCGTCGATTTTCCATTTATTTGGTTTAGGATTTGTAGATTCAACAAAAATTGTGTTCGCTGTATCTTTTATTTTTAGTGGGATATTTATGTATCTCTGGCTCTCTGAATTTTTAGGAGAAATACCCGCAATTTCTGGTGCGATACTATACAATTTTGCACCTTATAGATTTGTTGATTTATATGTTCGTGGGGCAATAGGAGAACATGTTGCTTTCATATTCCCGCCTCTTGTTGCTTACTTTATTTTGAAGTTGAGTAAGAAGAATAAACGGCACAAATGGTACATTGTTGGTCTTGCTTTATCAACAGCTTGCTTGATACTTGCCCATAATGCGATGAGTCTCATGTTCTTACCATTTTTATTTGTTTACGCAATCTATTTATTCTTGTTAAATCGGAATTTTGTTTTTCTTGGGAAGTCAATTGGTGGTATAGCCTTGGGATTTTTGCTCTCGGCGTTTTTTTGGATTCCAGCATTTCTGGAGGGTAGATATACGCTGCGAGATATAGTCGTCGGAGATGAAGTATTTAAAAGGTTTGTTGATGTTCCAAGCTTAATATATGGTCCATGGAGCTACGGTATAACTGGGCAGTTCAGTGTTCAAGTCGGGATATTGCAATGGGTCGCCTTCTTATTTTCTATTCCAATCCTTTTTATAGCGTATAAGAAAAACAAAAATATTTTTATACTTTTATGTATCACCTTGATTTATTTCTTGGGTAGTTTGTTCATAATGCTTCCAGTATCAACTTTTGTTTGGAAATCAATATCGATCATTCAAAAATTCCAATTTCCTTGGAGATTCTTATCAATATCTGTTTTTTCAATTGCAATTATTGGCGCTGTCGTAATGGACTATATACCAAAAAAACTTCAATCAATTCTTCTGATTCTTATGCTCGCTTTTTTGGCAATATTTAATAGAGATTATTGGCTTCCAA
>DASZRG010000036.1:0-81394 GCA_035549295.1 Patescibacteria group bacterium | reverse complement strand
TTTTGAGATTCTGAAACAAGGTTCCCCCGATCCAATCGGGGTTCAGAATGACGATGAGATTGAATAAAACGGGATGCTTCGGATTTCAGGCCTGAAAATGAGAAATCGAAATTTTGAGAATTTATCATTGGGCTTACGAATTTAACTTTAGTGTTTTTAATTCGTTTTGCTCTTTCTTCTATTTCGGGACCGGCTGGGTATGATAGATTTAATAATCGTCCGATTTTATCGAGCGCTTCGCCAGCAGCATCGTCAAGTGTTCCACCAAGCCATTTGTACTCAGTTAGCGAAGTGAACAATAAGAGGTCAGTATGTCCTCCCGAAACAATTAGCCCAATGAATGGAAATCGGATTTTGTCATTCCGGGCGCGTGAGCGATCCGGAATCTCTTTTTCGAGATCCTGAATCGAGTTCAGGATGAGATCGGGTTGTATAAAATTGGCAAATAAATGCGCGAGTAAATGATTGACTGGCACAATAGGTTTATCAAGTGCTAGGGCGAGTGTTCTTGCGGTTTCAACACCAACAAGGAGTGATCCGATAAGTCCCGGCCCAGAAGTTACAGCAATCGCATCAATATCATCTGCGATTATTTTTTGCGCATCGAACCATGATTCATGATTCATGCTTCTCGATTCGCATAACGCGCGGATTATAACTGGTATTATGAATTTAATTTGTTCCCGTGCAGCATTTTCTGGAATAATTCCTCCAGTTGTGGCATGCAATGCAAGTGATGTCGCGGTAACGTTTGATAGAACTCTAACGTTCGTTTCATCAATCTTCTCAACCACCGCCGCACTCGTTTCATCACATGAAGTTTCAATTGAAAGTATTCTCATAAAAATGGGAGGTTAGCTTTTGATACTTTTGATACCCTTGATACTTCTGATACCTTTTATTTAACTCCGTCCAGCTTTATCGTGGTTCCTTTTTGAATTTTGAGTTTATCAGCAATACCAGCATTTACTTCAAGAACGTAATTTGCTGGATCATCCGGTCTATAGACTGTCAAATTGGCCAATTGTCCACCGGCTGGTGCATTTCTTACAACATAAACAACATGATCAGTATCAATATATATAATATCGATAGGAAATAGCATGTCCTTCATCCAAAATCCGTATTTATCTTTGTGATCAAATATGAAGATCATCCCTTGATTTTTATCAAGCGACTTTCTTCCTGACAAGCCCTTAACTCGGTCTTGATCCGATTTCGCGACTAGAAGGTTTAACTTGGTGCCATTAACAGTTGCTGTTGCAGTCTTACCAAACGAGGGAATAAACGATAGTAGGTTTCCGCCGCCTTTAAAAACTGCTAATAAAATTACGATAACAACAAGCACAACATATACCAAAATAAGTTTTTTCATATTTTAATTTTTTGGGCTAATTTAGTTGTGGAGAAGTCGACGTTCCTTTTCATTACTCGAACAATTTTTATAATGCCAATTTCGGAAAGACGTTCTTCCCAGTCAAAGACCCGATCAGCCTCAGTGATTGCAATTATATCAGGTTGTATATGTTTGACAAGAGTTTCGTAGCTTTCGTCATCTTCCATATATTCTAGTGGATAAACGTAATCTACCGTCGAAAGGTTCGCAAGAATTGTTGCTCGATCTTCTTGAGAGTTGATTGGTCTCCCGTTTCCCTTGATTTTTCTGATTTTTTCATCTGACTCAAGAAGGACCAGTAAAATATCACCTTTCTCTTTTGCTTTTTTCAAAAATTCAATATGTCCAGCATGAAGTATGTCGAAGCACCCCCCAACCAGAACAAGGGTCTGATTAGGAAATTTTAATTGGGGCAGTTTTTTTAGTTTACTGATGCTTAGGATTGTTCCCATATTGAATCAAGAATCAAGAATCAGGGTCATTACCTTAATTCATGATTCATTATTCATGATTCTAGTTTACGTTTTCGTTCCGCGAAGGTATACGGCTTGCCACGGCTTATAAACAGAGACAAATGTATCGTTAATTATTGTTTTTCCTCCGCGCGTTACAGTCCGGGTGAATACAGATTTTGCACCTGGAGCCGCAAAGTCTACTTGCTTTACAGTTCCTACTGGAAGTGTCGGATCATCTTGATAAAGATCGGGTGGCGCAGGTGCGACATTTGAAATAACCGGAGTTGAAACTTGCGATACACGTCCATCGCTTTTGCCATAAAGCGTAAAAGTCATGGTTAGATTAGTTGTATCTGCTACTCCTTGAATCAAAATATAGTGTCCAGTGTCATTTCTAAATTTAAGATCAACTGTTGGGACAAAGGTTGTTGCATCAAGGCCCGGAGGTTCGTCTTGCTCATAGTAACCAACACGATATGCATGAGCATGGCGCTCAGTGATGGGTAACCCTGCATTTAAGAGAGCGCGAAATAAAGTAGTTGAAACTTGGCACACTCCTCCACCATCTCCTAGAACCGTCTTTCCATTTTGAATAACATACGCTTGTTGATAGCCTGTGTATGCTGATACGTCACCGAGCATTTTGTCAAAAGAAAATTCCTCCCCAGGTGCAACAAGTGCGCCATTTATTCTGGAAGTTGCTAGCGCCACGTTATGAACGCGTCCTGGGATTGAATGATAAAAAGTAGAATGTCCGACGCCAATTTGTTCTACGATACCGAGATTATTTGCCTGTTCTGTTGTGACGTTTGGTGGAGTTATTTTGATTGGGATATCAAATTGCGTTATGCCAGGGTTATCCACCGTCGCTAAGTGTGGAATCGAGCCTGTAAGTTCTTTGTTAAGATTATCAAAGTTTATATCTACTCCATTTTCAGATTGCTTAAATGCAACTACGCGATTATTTTGTACGTTAAATTCAGCATCTACAGGGTCTTTATGAATATTTGCTTGTATAGGCGCAAGGGAGGAGGCTAGCGCATTTTGATCAAATGTATATGGCGCGGTTAGAAAAGTTCCATTAATATATGAGGATAGAATAATATATACATCACTTAAAATATTCTTTGTCTTTCCAACAGAAAGTGTTTGGCTAGTTATAAGGTCAACGTCATATCCGACTTTTAGAGTTTTAGCAGAAAGAGTTGCTATCTTGTCTTGGTTTTTAAAAACGAAAGTATTTCCGCCAAGTTTTTCATTTTTCTCGTTGAATATTTTTTCAACCTCGGCCTTTGTTTTTTCACCTACATATACATTTTCAACAAATACTCCTGGTATTACCCGATCATTGTATGAATAGTGAAAGTAGAATAAAACTAAAGATGAAAGTAGTATGCCTGCTAGTACAAATCCTACCAAAAACCAATACGTAGCGTGTACGGCGCGTTTGACAGTCGTTTTATTAGGAATGATACGAGACATTATATGAATTCGAACCTATAAAAATTGGAGTTTTCTTGATCTCAGGAAATTTTATCATAGCCTTGCAATTACTTTCTTTTAGAGTGTAAATATTATACTATAGATTATGCTTACTACAAAGGTAATATTGATATGGATGATCAATCAGGACAAACGCCTCCGCCTGCATCTACTGCGCCTGTGCCAGCACCTTATGTTGCCGACTCGGGTAAAAAGGGAGGTTTACCAATAAAAAAGATAATTAGTCTTCTGATAGGGCTTGCAGTAGTTGTATCAGTTATTTTCGTAGCTATTTTTGTTGTTCTACCTCGTCTTTCAACAAAATCTGATGAAGATGTCACGCTTACTTATTGGCTTACTTTTGAGGATCCTGCGCCGTTTGAGAGTATTGCAGCCGATTTCCATAGGCTCAATCCGCATATAAAAGTCAATGTTGAAAAACAAGACGTTAAGGCTCTGGGCAACTATGCGGAACGACTTGCAACTCGTATTAATAACAAGACTGGGCCAGATATCATAAGGTATCACAATAGTTGGGCAAACGAGCTTAGGCCTTTTCTTCTTCCGCTTCCTGAAGAAGTCGTAAAGTCAACCAATCTTGATACTAAGTTTTACCCTGTTGTTGCGGCAGATCTAAAAAAGAATGGAGCATATTACGGTGTTCCAATTCACTTTGATACTCTTGCGCTTTTTATAAATACACAACTTTTTAAAAATGTTGGCGTAGATACTTATCCTTCGACATGGGAGGATTTTTACCCAACAGCACTTAAATTAACTGTTAAAGATTCAACAGGAAAAATTACTCAATCAGGTGCAGCGCTTGGAACCTTTGATAACATCACGCACGCTTCAGATATTTTGTCCATGTTATTTATCCAGAA
This sequence comes from Patescibacteria group bacterium, assembly GCA_035549295.1. Lineage (GTDB taxonomy): Bacteria > Patescibacteriota > Microgenomatia > Levybacterales > GWA1-39-11 > GWA1-39-11. The sequence goes on along the minus strand of DASZRG010000036.1, from coordinate 77,177 downwards.
TGGAGCAGATATCAATGATCTTGCCAACTCAGAAAAACAGGCATCAGACGCACTTGATTTCTATACATCATTTGCAAAAGGGGATTCAAAAGTATGGGATGATTCGCTTGATAATTCAACTCTAGCGTTTGGAAAAGGAAATCTAGCAATGTACATAGGGTATTCATGGGATATATTTCAACTGAAAGCGATCAACCCCAATCTTTCATTTATTGTTATGTCTGTTCCGCATGAACAGGAAAGAAGAAGTTCTATAGCAAGCTATTGGGTTGAAGGGGTTTCAGCGAAAACGCCTCATCCCAAAGAAGCATTTGAGTTTTTACAGTTTTTAGCTTCGAAGGAAAATATGGAGAAATTATATGCGCAAGAGGCAAAAGCCCGAGGATTTGGTGATCTTTACCCGAGATCGGATTTAGCACCTCTTTTGAAAGACAATCCACTCATATACCCATTTGTTCAACAGGGTCCTGATGCAAAATCCACAATCTTTTCATCGGATACACACGACGACGCAAATGTGGATGCCTTAGTCGGTTACATGGGAGATGCTGTTCGGGGTGTTATAAGTGGTAGTAAATCACCACAATCAGCAATTGAAACACTTGTTTCAGGTGTTGCGCAAAAACTTAATCCAAATGGGGCAACAAAACAACAATAAAATAACTGATCCGATATTAAGAGCGCTTACTTATTCTGATATTTTCGACTATCCCTTAACACTCAACCAAATAGTTAAGTATCAAATTGGTGCTAAATATTCTTATAAAAAAATTTCTGATCAACTAATGAAGCTTGTTCGGGATGGAATGATTGTCGAAAAGTCGAATTTATTTTTTTTAAATGGCCGAGAGAAAAATCTTCATATATATAAAAATAGAAAAAAAGAATCTATTAAAAAATGGGATAAAGCACGCGAGGCTGTAAGGCTTTTAAAATTTATACCAACGCTTAAGTTTATTGGTGTGAGTGGAAGTTTATCGATGAATAATGCGGGCAAACATGATGATATAGATTTGTTTTTTATAACTGCCGAAAACACTTTGTGGATGAGTCGAGCGTTGGTTTGTCTAATTTTATTTTTAAAAGGAATCAAAAGAAATAAGTCTGAAACAATTGGTATAGATAAAATTTGTCCAAACATGTTTTTAAGTGAATCAAATCTTGCGATAGAAAGAAATATTTTTACAGCGCATGAAATAGCACAGCTTGCTCCAGTTTTAAATCGTAATTTGACCTACGAAAAATTTTTAAATGAAAATCGTTGGGTTAAAGATCTGTTGCCGAATGCGTTTGATATAAGATTTAAGACTAAAGATAAAAGAGAGAATTTAGTGATTTCGAATTGTTTAGGTTTTATCGATAGAATATTTTTCGTTATTCAATATCTATATATGAGAAGACACATAACTATTGAAAAAATATCCCAAAATTCTGCTAAATTTCACCCCAAAGATAAAACAAAATTTGTCACTGATTTATACAAAAAACGGTATAAAACCTACAAAAAGCGGTTTGAGGAAAAATCTTTTCCCCAGCCTCAAAATGAATTTTGGCTAGGCACGATCGTTACTCCAGGATATTGACATAAATTTATTGATCCTGTATATATAAACGGTAATTATTCCCCACCCAAAAAAATGCGCGTGGGGATTTTTTAAAAGAAATGGATCGCAAAAAAGTGTTTGTTACAAAAGAAGGTCTTGAAGAGTTAAAAAAAGAACTCGACGAGTTGACAAATGTAAAAAGGGCTCAGGTTATTGAGAGGGTTTCTGCTGCACGACAGATGGGTGATCTCTCAGAAAATTCTGAGTATACCGCTGCACGCGAAGAGTTAAATCTAATCGATGGAAGAATTGAGGAACTTGCTGAAATTATAAAAACAGCAAATCTGATTGATGACAACCACAAGTCAGGAAAAGGTGCGACTGTTGAGCTTGGCTCAGCAATAACTCTTTCTATAAATGGTAAAAAAGAAGAATTTAGTCTCGTTGGTGAGTGGGAGGCAGACCCAAAGAACAAAAAAATCTCACATGAGTCACCGCTTGGAAAAGCTTTGATAGGGCGCTCAATTGGTGAAAAAGTCGAAGTAGAAGCCCCAGCAGGAAAAGTAATATATACTGTTGTTGGGATAAAATAATAAGTCGCCATCCTGAACCCCGATTGAATCGGGGGAACCTTGTTTCAGGATCTCAATATGAATGTAATAATAATTTCTAAATCAGCAAAGAAGCAGACTCCGTAGAAGGGGTTATTTTTTTGTTGGAAAAAATATAACCCCGCTTAGCGGGGTTTTTTTGTGGTAAAAATATGGAAAACTATAGATTGTTAAAAAAAAGTGAAACAGACATGCAGCCGAATTTTGCACATATACAGACTATTATTAGCGCAGAATCTAATTTGCTTCATCCAGACCTAGCATCTCTTGAGAGAAGTTTTGACCAGGGTCTTGCTGTGGCTCTTAATCTTGGAGACGAAACAGTGGGACTTGTAAGGTTTACGCCACTTCTTGATGAAGAGTTAAAGCAAGCTATTGGAATTCCGGATTTTCCCAGTATTTGGGAATTGGGTACAGCAATAGTTGCGGCGGAGCATAGAGGAAAAGGACTCTATAATAAGTTACAAAATGGTTTACTTGAAAGTTTTAAAGATGAAATGAGTCAGGGTAGGCTTTTAGTTTTGGGAACAACAAAGACAATTGCAGTATTAAAAGCGCTTCGTAAAACAGAAGAACTAGGCCTGGATTTTCATATTGGAGAACATACCGAATTCCCAATGATAGCGCCATTTACTTGTGTTTGTACTCCTGACTTTGGATGTGGTTTCCAGCTGACTAAGGATTGTCCTCAAAGAGTTGCGGGGTCTCAGCTAATAAGTCTAGATGAAATTGCAGAATCGTCTTATGATAAAACAAAAATCCCATGTACAATGTTTGTATCAAGCAAAAATCTTGCGAGTCAAATAGATGATGATCTTATGTTAAAATTCTCAGAAGGTTTAGACAGCCCTCAGGCAGCTTTAGTAAACAGACTAAAAGGAGTAGGATATTATGGTTAATCAAGATAGATTAGTTAGAACATTTATAGAAATTGCAAAAATTGATAGTCCAACTGGTTTTGAAAAAGATATATCGATACATATAGTAAATCTTCTCAAGAAAATGAAAGTTTCTTATACTACAGACAAATTCAATAATGTCGTAGGATATCTACCTGGAAGTGGTGAGCCACTATTGATATCTGCTCATATGGATACTGTCGAGCCGGGTCGATCTATTAAGCCAATAATAAAAAATGGAAAAATAAGATCGGATGGAACTACGATAATTGCCGGCGACAACAAGATGGCGCTTGCCGCAATTCTCGAAGCAGTAGAATGCATCATTGAGTCGGGGCAAAAGAGTAGGCCACTTGAAATAGTTTTTACCTCGTATGAAGAGAGTGGAAGTTATGGTGTCGAAGGTCTTGATTATAAAAAGCTCAAATCAAAAAATGGATATCTATTTGATGTCTCGCTTCCTATTGGAACTATTATTACAGCTTCACCATTCTATGATAGGTTCGACTTGGAGATTCTTGGAAAAGCCTCTCACGCTTCGATACCCGAAGATGGAATAAATGTAGTATCCGTTTTTTATGAGGCGTTAAAACATATAAAGCTTGGTAAAGTTGACAGTGAAAGTTACGTAAATATAGGGCTAGTTAAGGCGGGAGATGCAATAAATACAGTTCCTGAGAAAATGATAATTTCTGGTGAAGTCAGAAGCTTTTCTGGTGAAAAGCAGCGAAAACATGTTGATAAGATCGAAAAAACTTTCAGAGATGCAGCGGTCAAATATGGCGCTAAAATAAATTGGAAAAATCTCCGCGAAAACGAAGGATACTTATATTCTAAAAGTTATCCATTCATTAAAGATACAGAATTAAAGATGGAAAAAATTAAAATAAAACCGGTCCTTCGGTGGTCAGGTGGATGTTCTGATGCAAATGTATTTATTAAAAAAGGTATAAAAGTTTTAAATCTTGGGAATGGAGTAAAAAATCCTCATACGACTCGTGAGGAATTTAGCATATCCGATATGGTAAAGATTTCAAATTTAATTCTTTCATTAAGCACGGTTTAAGGTTAAAATAAAAAAATGCAAGACGATAATCAATATAAAAAAATAAAACTTGAAAAGCTTGAGAAAATTCGAGAACTAGGATGGAATCCTTATGCTGCCTCATATGATAAAAAAAATACCATCAAAGAAGCGTCTGAATCGGATCTTGGAAAAGTTGTAAAAACTGCTGGAAGACTTTATTCATTTCGCGAGCACGGTAATATTGCTTTTGCAGATCTTAAAGATGAGACAGGTAGCGTACAAGTTTTTTTCCAGAAAAAATTACTTGGTGATGATTTTAAAAATGTAAAACTTCTCGACATTGGCGATTTTATTGGAGTTGAGGGTGAAATTGTCAAAACAATTGCAGGTGAAATTTCAATCGCACCTACGTCTTATACACTACTTACTAAATCCATCGCGACCCTTCCAAGTGAGTGGTTTGGCGTAAAAGACGTTGAGACGAGATTTCGTCAAAGATATTTAGATCTGCTCCTAAATCCTGAAGTTCGCGAGAGATTCAATATTAGAACCAAAATTGTTAGCGGAACACGTGAATATCTAGATAGTGTAGGTTTTTGGGAAGTTGAGACTCCAACATTGCAGCCTTTATACGGCGGGGCAAATGCGAGACCTTTTAAAACGCATGTTAATGCATTTGGCCAGGAAATGTACTTGCGAATTGCTGACGAATTGTATCTTAAGAGGTTGATTGTTGGAGGATACGAGAAGGTTTACGAAATTGCAAAAGACTTTAGGAATGAAGGCATAGATCACACCCACTTTCCCGAATTTACAATGATTGAGTGGTACGAGGCGTATGCCGATTATCATAGAGTCATGGATGTTGCAGAGGGTCTTATCAAACATTTAGCAAAAAAGATATATGGAACAACTGTAATAAAAGTTGGAGATCGAGATATCGATGTTGGTAAAAAATGGCCTAGAATCGAGATGTCTCAAATACTGCTCGATAAGCTGGGACTTGATGTTGAAAAAGAAAGTGCCGAAACACTCCTTAAATACGCAAAAGAAAATTGTCACGATGCACAAATTGTTGGCGGAGAGACAAAAGGACAACTTATATACCTAATTTTTGAGCATTTAATTCCGCAAACTTTAGATGAGCCTACATATATTATAGATTACCCGGAGGACGTAAGCCCTCTGTCTAAAAATCACAGAAATAAACCTGGCTGGGTCGAGAGGTTCGAAGCTTACATTGGTGGAAAAGAAATTTATGACGGATGGAGCGAATTAACAGATCCAGTTATCCAGCGCGAGAGGCTGACAAAAGATTCATCAGCTGCACGTGTAAATAAAGACGAAGCGCAGCACGTCGATGAAGATTTTTTGGCCGCAATGGAGTTTGGAATGCCACCCTTTGGTGGAATTGGTGTTGGCATAGATCGTCTTACTATGTTCCTTACTAATACCTGGGCAATAAAAGAAGTTGTTATTTTCCCGACTCTAAAGCCCGCAACAAAAGTCGAAAATAAAAAGGAAGTTAAAGTCAAAGTATTTAATAATCCAAACATTTTTTTTATTGATAAAGCTATTTCTGAAAAATTCGCGTCTGTTTCATGCGGCGTAGCAATAATTCGTGGTGTTTCAATTGAGAAGGGGAACGATCAGCTAGATGGAGAGATTAAAGAGGCTGTCTCAAGCCTTAGGAATATGACTAACGATGATATCTCAGCGTCCCCTGAAATATTAAGCTACAGAAAACTCTATAAAGAAACTGGAATTGATTGGCACTCTCGTCGTCCAAGTCCTGAGGCGTTACTTAGGAGAATTATTGCAAAAAAAGATTTATACAAGGTTAACACATGTGTTGATGCTTACAATCTAGTAGTTATAAAAAACAAAATTTCAGTTGGTGCTTTTGATTTGGATAAGATTGAATTCCCAACGGCTCTTCGTTTTTCGACTGATCAAGATAAAATTCATTTACTCGGAGATGAGTCAGAAGTTTATTACAAAAATGGTGAGATAGCTTATTTTGATCAAATAGGAGGAATAAATATGGACTTTAATTATCGAGACTCAGTGAGAACCGCAGTGCAACTTGATACAAAAAATTTATATATAAATGTTGATGGAGTTTATGATGTAACACCCGAAAAGGTCGCTCAAGTTTTGCAAGAAACATGCGATATTATTGTGAAATATTGCGGCGGTAAAGTTGAAGAATTTGGTGTAGTAAGAGCCTCCTAAATTAACGCTCCCATTTACAGAAAATGGCGGTTGGTAAAAGTTTTTCGTTTGATGTTTGTTTAAGTGCTAGTTCTCCATACTCAATATTCCCTTTTAGCTTACGAGTTGCATCTGAGATCATATTTGCAAGAGAAATTGACGAGACAGGGATCGCATATGCAGTCGTAAGTATGAACAGTGGGTTATCTGAAAGTATCTGTCGACAATAGTCTATAAGTTCTGGAAATGATTCTTCAAATTTCCAAACTTCTCCTTGAGTTCCTCGTCCAAATTTCGGAGGGTCCATTATGATCGCGTCGTAGCGTGAATTTCGTCTTACTTCTCGTTTTACAAACTTTAAAGCATCCTCAGGGATCCAGCGAATAGGTTTGTCAGTTAGTCCTGATATTCTCTGGTTTTCTCGTGCCCAAGTTATAGCTGGTTTTGATGCATCAACATGAGTTACATGAGCGCCCGCCGCCGCCGCCTCTAGAGTCGAAGCACCAGTATAAGTAAACAAACTCAAAACATTTACAGCTTTGTCACCCCGGACTTGTTCCGGGGTCTCAGCTTGAGATCCTGAAACAAGGTTCCCCCGATTCAATCGGGGTTCAGGATGACTTCTTTGTTTGATTTTATTTGAAATCCATTCCCACTGATTTGACTGGTCCGGAAAAACTCCCACATGTCCAAATGGTGTAAGTCGAAGTTCAAGTTTCAGACTTTCATATGACATTGTCCACTTCCCTGGGATTTGTTTTTTTAGTTCCCAATTTCCACCGCGGTCACTAGCTTTTCGAAAAACAGCATCTGCTTTGTGCCATTCTGACTCGCTCAGAGTTTGATGCCACGTTGCTTGTGGTTCAATGCGATTTAGAATATATTTTCCAAAACGCTCAAGCTTTCGGCCGTTTCCGGTGTCGAGTAGTTCATGTTCTTGCCAATTTGGTATTTGAATGTTTATCATAATGTTCTAATTATTGCAGGAAGATCGGTGAATAACAAAGCTTGAGCGTCCGTGTTTTTATATTTGTTGGGTGAATATGCTATGACTTTCATTCCAGCTGCTTTTCCTGCTATCAGATCATTTTCCGCATCTCCAACATAAACGATACTTCGTGGTTCAATATCTAGTTCGCTCGCTGCAAGTAAAAGTGGTTCAGGGTTTGGTTTATGATTTATCGTATCCTCATATGTAATTGTTGATTTAAAATGATCTTTTAGTTTTGCAAGCCTTGGTGCCTCATAAACACTTTCTTTGACTCTGTTGGATACAATTCCAAGCGTATAATTTTTATTGAGATCAAGTATTGTTTTTTCCATTCCCTCAGGCGTAGCTAATAGATCGACGGGGTAGTTGACCTCTCTACTTTTTCCCATATTCCAAATTTTTCGTAATTCTTCTTCCGAATTTAATTTCGTTAGCGCTTTTATTGTATCCATCATACTCAGATGGAATAACTCATGAAATTCCTCACGCTTAGGTTTTGGATAGCCCGCTTTTACCATTAAGTTTTCGAAAAATCTTAAATTTGCTTCAAAAGAATCAATTAACACACCGTCAACGTCGAAAATAACAGCCTTAATCATGGCGTAATTATATCATGATAAAAAGCTTACAACTTTGATATACTGCTGAAAGTGAAAAAGATATATCTTTCAACTACGAATAAAGGAAAATTAAAGGAATTTTCGGAGATTCTTGATTTGCCGCTTGTTGCGGTGAATATTGACGTTGATGAGGTGCAGAGTATGGATCTTGAGTATGTTTCCCGCAAAAAAGCTGAAGCAGCATTCGAAAAAGTTAAAAAACCCGTAATAGTTGACGACGTTGGTGTTTATTTTGAAGCATGGAATGGATTTCCTGGACCCTTTATAAAATTTTTAAATGAGTCTGTTGGCTACGACGGAATTTCGCGAATGCTTGATAGTGTGTCAAAAAAAATGCGAGCAGTTGATGCTATTTCATATCACGACGGAAAAAAGATCCATACATTTATTGGAGAATTTAATGGAACAATAGTCGAGAGGCGAGGGGAAAATGGTTTTGGTTTTGATCCTATTGTAATGCCGGATGGATATAGTATGACGTTTGCTGAAATGGACCCGGCAGACAAACACAAAATTTCTCATCGGGGTCGAGCCCTCGCAAAGTTTAAAAATTTCCTAGACGGTAGTCAAAAATCAAAATAAGAGATATAATTGAACCCGTTAACCCTTTAACTCGTTAACACATTAACTTATCAACATGTTAGATCTTAAATTCATCAGAGAGAATCCCGAAAAAGTTGCAGAGGGCGCTGCCGCCAAAAATATAATCGTTCCTGTTGAGGAGATATTAAGGCTCGATGAAGAAGTGCGTGAATTATCTCGCGCCCTGCAGGAACTATATACTCAGCGTAACCGAGCAGCAAAAGAAAGAGATATCGAGGGTGGACGAGAACTAAAAGCAGAGGTTGGAACTCATGAAGCAAAGTTAAGAGAATTACAAGAACAACTAGAAGCACTTGTTTGGGCGATTCCAAATATGCCAGCCGATGACGTCAAAGTCGGTCCTGATGAAAACGATAATGAAGTCATAAGAACTCACAAGGAACCAACTCAATTTTCGTTCGAGCCACGTGATCATGTAGAACTTGGTCAACTTCTCGACATTATAGATATTGATCGAGCCGCAAAAGTATCAGGCGCTCGATTTGCATACCTCAAAAACGAAGGAGTACTTCTAGAATTTGCACTTGTTCAGTTGGTGTTCGACATGCTTATAAAGGACGGATTTATTCCGATTATTCCACCTGAAATTATTAAGACCGAGACTATGAAGAGGGTTGGATATATGGAGAATGGTGGGGCAGGGGATATGTTCCATCTTGAAAAAGATGGTCTGACACTTGTTGGAACAGCCGAGCATTCAACCGTTGCAATGCATATGGATGAAACATTTCTTGAACGAGATCTTCCACGTCGTTACGTTGCTTTCTCATCAGCATTTCGTCGTGAGGCAGGAAGTTATGGAAAAGATACGAAGGGAATTTTGAGAGTCCATCAATTCGACAAAGTTGAGTTAGTCTCTTATACAACTCCAGAAAATAGCGACGCTGAGCAGAAGCATTTGCTTGCGATTGAGGAAAAACTGTTCCAGGCACTTGATGTCCCATATCAAATAGTGAAAATGTGTACGGGGGACCTGGGTTTTGTCCAGGCCCGTAAATTTGATATTGAAGCATGGATTCCAACGCAGAATAAATATCGAGAAATGACATCTGCATCAACTCTTACTGATTTTCAAGCGAGAGGACTCAATATAAAGTACCAGAAAGGTGCTGAAAAAGAATTTGTGCATACTCTTAATGCGACGGGATTTGCGATAGGGCGTACGCTTATTGCGATTCTCGAGAACTACCAGCAAGAGGATGGATCTGTTGTTATTCCCGAAGTTTTAAGAAACTACATAAACCTCGAAAAAATCTCGCCTAAGAAATAGATCCTTTGTGCCGCATTAAAACAATACAAATGTTTCCTAATTGCGGCCAAAAAAATCTAAATTATTTTTCCATTTTTGTGCCTACAAAAATGCATATTTTATTTTTTGATTTTGACTGATATATCAATCCAAATTATTACTTTTGAAGCAACGTATTTTTCTTGACAAATCGATACTAATTATTCACGATTAAATTATCCTAATTTCTGAATTTTTTTCAGAAGCGACGGGAGGTGTTTATAATGGCTGCTAAAAAAAAGAAGAAGAAGAAATAAGCTAGAATTTAACTAGTTTACGGTTGGATTCCGATTTAATTCGGAATACCAATTGATCAAATGGTATTCTGCCCCTCACTGAGTAATTAGTGGGGGGCGAATTCATTTAGACGCGAATTTATCCGAATGTTTACTCCGAATAACCCGAATAGAAACTTGTCACTCCAGACTTGTTTACCATGAGCGAAGCTCACGGGATCCGGGGTCTCGATTAGAGATTCTGAATCAAGGTTCCCCCGATTAAATGGGGGTTCAGAATGACACTCTTTAGTAAGAATTTAAACTAGCAATTCGCATTTAGTATTTGAGCCTGGGATGTGCTAAAATATAACCTCAATTCCTAGTTACTAATATCTAGTATCTAGTCACTAACTTATGTTTGGAAGTCTCACAAAACTATTTGACTCAAATGACCGCGAAGTAAAAAAACTTGCTCCTATTGTTGATCAAATAAATGCGCTGGAGGAAAAAACAAAGAAACTAAAAGATTCTGACTTCCCCAAAAAAACTGAAGAATTCAAAAAGAGAATTGCTGAAGGCGAAAGCATATTCCTAATTTTACCAGAAGCATTTGCTCTCGTTCGTGAGGCAGCTCATAGAAGCGTTGGTATGAGGCCATATGATGTTCAGCTCATGGCGGCAACAGCTCTTGCAAGAGGTGCAGTTGCGGAGCAAAAGACGGGAGAAGGAAAGACGCTGTCAGCAGTTCCTGCACTGTATCTCAATGCTTTGACTGGTGCCACGGTTCATCTCGTTACTGTTAACGATTATCTCGCTCGTCGTGATGCTGGATGGATGGGTGCTGTTTTTAGTTTCTTGGGAATGACAGTTTCATCTATTATTTCAGAGACTTCATTTCTTTACGATCCTACATTTACTGACAATCAAGCATCTGACTATCGACTCGTCCACTTGAAGCCGATATCGCGTCGTGAAGCCTATCAAGCCAATATTGTTTATGGGATAAATTCAGAATTCGGATTTGATTATCTTCGCGACAATATGGTTTCTGAAGAGTCTCAGATGGTGCAGACCGATCATTACTTCGCGGTTATCGATGAGGTGGACTCAGTTCTTATCGATGAGGCACGTACTCCTCATATTATCTCCATGCCTGATGCAACGCCATCTCAAAAATATTACGAATATGCCAATATGGTCGATCGCTTGACGTCCGAGACCGATTATAAAATAGATGAGAAGTCCCGTACGGCTCATCTTACAGATCAAGGAATTGAAAAAGTTGAAAAGCTTTATGGTGTAAAAGATATTTATGAAAAAGATTTTGACACAGTCTATCACATCGAGGCAGCGCTCAAAGCAAACACGCTTTTTCACAAAGACCGAGACTATATAGTTCGTGATAATCAAGTTATTTTAGTTGATGAATTTACAGGACGTCTTCTTGAAGGTAGAAGACTGTCTGAGGGTCTTCACCAAGCGATTGAAGCAAAAGAAAATGTACCGATTCAACAAGAGTCCAAAACTCTCGCAACAGTCTCTCTGCAGAATTACTTCAGAATGTATGAAAAACTTGGTGGTATGACAGGAACTGCTGTAACAGAGGCAGAGGAGTTCCAGAAAATTTACAAACTCGACGTCATAGTTATTCCGACACACCGCGAGATGGTTCGTGACGATCAGGGAGACCAAATTTACAAAACAAATCATGCAAAAGTAAAAGCCGTTGTTGACCAGATTGAGGAGGCTCACAAAAAAGGTCAACCAGTTCTTGTTGGTACAACATCAATTGATAAGAACGAAACTATTTCGGAAGCTCTAAAGCGTCGCGGAATAAAACACGAAGTCCTAAATGCGAAAAACCATGTAAAAGAAGCTGCTATTATTCGTGAAGCGGGCCGAGTCAATGCCGTCACAGTTGCGACCAACATGGCAGGTCGTGGAGTTGATATTATTCTTGGTGGTCAACCTCCATCCAAATTCGATGTCGAGTATTCAGGAAAAGCTGGCGAGAAAAGATTTGCCGAACACATGAAAAAATGGGAAAAAGAGCACGATGAAGTTCTTAAAAAGGGCGGACTATGTGTTATTGGTACTGAAAAGCACGAGTCTCGAAGGATCGACAATCAGCTTCGTGGGCGTGCAGGTCGTCAAGGAGATCCGGGACGATCTGTGTTTATTGTATCTCTTGAAGATGATCTCATGCGCGTTTTTGGAGGAGATCAGATTTCAGGTCTTATGACGCGATTTAATTTCCCAGAAGACCAACCTTTGGCTCATGGTCTCGTTTCAAGAGTTATTGAACAGGCTCAAGTAAAAGTCGAAGGATACAATTTTGAAATTCGAAAAAATCTTCTTGACTACGACGATGTTCTCAACAAACAAAGAGAAATAATTTACGATAATCGCCGCGCGATAGTTGCCAACAAAGAAGATATTATTGACTCAACTCTTAGTAAGGTCGAGGCATCAATTGCAAGTATTGTCCAAATGAATTTGTACTCTGAAATGGTCGAAGATGGTAGAAAAAATATGATCGAAGAGTTTGCAAACATCATTCCATTCGATGAGCACTCTAGAAAACATCTATATGAACAATCAGAGCAATTCCATTCTGCTGAGGAGGTAACAGATTTCTTGGTTGGTCTTGCCAAACAGCTTGTCGATACTTGGGAGAAGCAGTTTAGTCGAGAACATTTGGCCCAAGTTTATAAAGCAATATCCCTATCAACTATAGATAATCTCTGGATGGACCACCTAACAGCTATGGAAGATCTCAGGACTGGTATAGGACTTCGTGGTTATGGACAGCGTGATCCGCTTATCGAGTATAAAAATGAATCGTTCAATATGTTTGAACGACTTGTAGATTCAATCGACGATGAGATATCTCACCGCGCATTTAGAGTAAATCTCGCAGAAATTGTTCCACAAGTCGAAGTCCGCCAAAACGTATCAGTCAACACCCCCGAATCAGAGGTAGGAGAAGAAAAAAAACCCTCGTCATTGCGAGGAGCGAAGCGACAAAGCAATCTCAGCAACGATTCAAAGGAAAAATCCAGCGAAGCTGGATCTGGCTCCGCCAGAAAACTCGGCCGCAACGACCCCTGTCCTTGTGGTTCTGGTAAAAAATGGAAGAAATGCCACTACCCTATAATTCCATAAAAAGTCCTTCACGGTGAATCATTTAAGATTTTATATAATCTGTGACTCCATTTAAAAACGAATTTCTGTGTTAGAATATTAAAATTATGACCGAAATAGGGGCAGACGTACTTCCGGCAATAGAGCACAGTAAGCCAGTAGGTGAACAGCACGAACTTGCTAACCAAGGTGCTCTTGATAAAGTAAATGAGATGATGGCAGGCAAACTGGATATTGTACCACTTGCTAAATATATGGAGGGTATCGCGGGAAAGCCGCGTGGAACTTTGGGAGGAAGTGTTGATTTAAATTCTCACTTTGAAGAGTTTATTGTACGAGAAGATGGTAACCTTAAAGTTTTGAGTCTAGCGGAATTACAGGATCAACTGGCAGGTCAAGGTGTGACCACTGAGTTACTAGGAGTTGCTTCTATTGGAAATTCCAACCAAAAAGTTACTGCGATGGTGCAGGGTGTTAACTCAGATAATATTCAATCAGGGTTTGAGCGACCCACGGTTGCAGAAGGTCCACATATGATACTTGCTCCGTATGCCACAGATCGGGAAGGAAAACTACACTTTTTTAGAACTATTCAATACAGAACAGGCGAAGCATCTGTCGATACACCTCGCGGATTTGCAGACGCACGAGCATTAGAGTCAGGGCAGCAAATGTATGACGTGGACGGAGCCGGCGCGAGAGTAGAAGGTAATATGAAGCGAATTATTGGGGAAGAGGCTGGTAAAAAATTGCTTGATATAAAACGAATAGTTTATCTTGGAGCTCCACGGGTCAATGCAAGTTTTGTTACTTCAAAAAGTGCACTTTTTGGTGTTGAAGTAGATTATGAGAGCTTTACGCAAGGTAACAATGTTATATCAGAAGAAGAATTTCAAAGAAGAAAAGATCAGTTTCAACACGAAGGGCTTATGGGGGTAGTGCTTGATATGAACGTTGACCAATATGCAAATTACAAAAGAGACTCTGAGGTTTCAAGAGACATGGCAGCAGATGCCCCGTCAGATATTATCGCGATTGATTGGTTGTCAAATAGGCTTCAAGCAGCAAATCAAGTAATCACCGAGAGGCAGAATACACTAAAAACGTTTACAGAAGTTTTTAAAGAGTTTAAGAAAGCAGAACCTGAAGCATACAAAAAAGCATGGCAGAAAGTTACATCCGATCTTCACATGAGTGCTTCTGACGAATCAACTCCTTCAGAGACTAAATAAAAGATATTCGTAAATAAATCCTTTTTTTAAAATAATCCAAAATCAAATTTTTTTTCATCACTTATCTTTAGTCTTATATCTCATATCTTTTATCTCTATTTATTTCTCCTAGTCACTAATATCTAGTTTCTAATCACTATTTCACAACATGCCCCTTGACTGAATTGAATGTGGATAGTATCATCTTTTGAATAAATAATATGTCAGACGTTGATCTTGACCCCGTTTATAGACATCAATTCGATGGAGTAACCTCACGATTTGTACCAACCATTGGACGCGATGCCTTCCGCGACGAATTTGGCCCAGAAATATTGAGCGATCCAGACAAAATCGTTGTAGATCCAGCAAGAATTAAAGATAGGGTGTCTATAATTACTGGTGCAAGTTCTGGTGTTGGAAAGGCAACCGCCCTTCTTCTTTCAGAGCTTGGATCAAGAGTAGCAGTGAATGGTCGCGATGTTGCGAGAACTAATCAAGTAGTTGACGAGATTATAGCAGCAGGTGGAGATGCAATTGCCGTAATTGGAGATTTGAGAGATCCAGAGGCTGCTGCAAAAGCGGTTCGCGAAACGACCGAAAGATTTGGTCGCATAGATATTGGCGTTTTAAATGCTGCTGTTCTTGATGAGTCGAATCCAATAGAAATGACTCCTGAGCAATGGTATGCCGTACATGGAAATGCCGATTTGACTTTTTTTCCGGCTCAAGCAATTGCTCGACAAATGCTTACACAAAACAATTCAGAAGATCTAAACATGGTATACGTAAGTAGTATATCTATGGTAGGTAATCAAGACCAGCCCAACTACTCATTTGTAAAAGCTGGAGGAGAAGCGATGATTAAGTCATTCGCAAGATCTGGGAGCACAAAAGCGATTCATTTTGGAATATTTAGGCCAGGCCCGATTCGCACAGAAATGGTTGATGCTTTGGATACCAAGGGTCAGCGCGCGGTAGAGCTAATGGGTAGGCGATCACCGATGGGGCGGCTTATCACTCCACCTGAAGCGGCTCGTGGAATTGCATACTTAGCAACTCAAAAAGAAAGTGGTCATATATTAACCCTCACATAATCCTCCATAAACTTTTAAATTCTGAATATTGATTGAGTGATATAATTATTTCTCATGAAAGAGGGGTTTATACAGCATGATGGGATGGTCGTTGAGCGGGGTAAATTTAACCATGTTATGGCTCTGTCGCTTGATCCCACAACAAATTATCACGAAGGACTTGTCAGATGTGTTGTTGGAAGAAGTGGAGATATAACAAAGTTAGGAAATGTTGATCGTTCCGAACTCCACTTAGTGAGAGGTGATAGTCTTGAGCAATTTAAAATTTTAGGAAAAATAAACGTTCAAGACGAAATTGAGATTGTTAAGTCGCTTGGGTCAGACCTTGAATTTATGGGACTTGAGGATCCGGATATTTGGATCGATCCAGATGACGGCAAAACCCACGTTTATTTTACAATTCCGCTTCGAGATAATTATAAAAAGTACACCCACGTCCATTTAGGGCATGCTGAGGGATCAGGTCTTGATTCACTTCGTATGACAGGAGCTCTCCTTTCACCAACACCAACAAATAAACGCGGCGCAAAAGAGTTATCTATTGCGCCCATCAATCGAGATGGCATTCGGCTAAATTTAATAGAGTCTCAAGAATCGATTGGAGATACATATTATTCTACTATCATGGTTGCAAAGGCCCCAAATCCAAGAAGTGACTGGAAATATGGAGATGTTGTTTTTCATCCAATCAAAAGTGAATACGCTTGGATAGGTGGTCATGCGTCACCTGGTCCATTGCTTCCGAGAACTTTTATAGATATTGGTGAAGATCGACTCGTCGGTATCATAAATGGTCGAGAGCGCGATGCTGCGGATCGAGTAACACGCGGAATATTTTCTGTTGGACTTATGATTTACAACTATGAAGAAGGAAAAATAGAGTGGGTTTCAGAAAGACCTATTATTCAAGATACAGAAGCTCGTACTATAACATTCGCAAGTCAATTCATTGAGACTACTCAAGGTCAAGGTATTCTCTATGCACACGTCGATGACTCATTCGTCCGCGCCTACACCCTAGATTCTTCAGCAATCAAAAGCTTTATCCCTTAGTTTTTAAGAATACTTAATAAAAACTGTATAATAGCATCATGTCAGAGCAAGATAAAAGATTTCAAGATAGAATGGCGACTAGACAACGGATGGAGCAGGTTGTTGAAATTGGTATTCCAATTATTGCAGGAAGCGCATTAGTAGTCGAAGGAAAATCTTTTGGGTCAACGGATGTTGAAACCACTAGGAAATTGGTCCAAGCAGTTGCACCAGTTACTGTTGAAAATTATAAATTACATGAGCATCTTCAGTTGACCGCGAAATTTGCGAGAAAAATAGGCCAACACTTAAAAGCCTCAGGCTCTGAGGAATATCAATATCTCAATTTGGATGAACTTGAATCATTGGCGCTTTTGCATGATTTTGGAAGATTCACAACGAACCGTTTTTTCAGAAACGACATCATCGAAAACCTGGAGTTTAAGAACATGGGCGTAAGAAGGGATGTACTTGATAAATTGCCCAGTTTATCGGTCTATATGAATAAAGACCCTCAAGACGTGGATGAGGTTGCCGAAACTTTTTCCCAACTTACTCCGTATCAGCGAATTATAGAGCTTGCAGATATACATGGTAAAAGGCGAGATGATGGAACAGTAACAACTTATGATGAGGTTATGGTCTATCATCGTACATCAAGACTTGTGACAGGTGACGAGCTGTATCCCAGCGAGCGAAAAAAGAGTCAGCAATTTATTGATTATTGTGAGCGTGTTTATGAAAGATTGAGAACATGGTCAAGCGAAAATGGCGCAGACATGAAGGACATAAAAGAAGAGATCGCTGCGGAAGAATTTGAGTCACCGATTTCTAGCATAATATTTGACATTGGCAATGTTCTTTTGCCTGATCCTGAAACAGAGCTTATTCCTGATATTGCAGCCTCTTTTGGTATCTCGACCGAAGATGCTGCTGCTGCGTGGCCTTCCTCAACGCCTTCATTGCAAATCGGACAGATATCTGAGGACGAAATGTGGGAATTGTTTTCTAGAAAAGTTAATAAACCCCTACCTCCAAATTACCTGGATTTATCATGGAGAAGACTCAGGACCACCGAGGACCCTGAAGTTCGCGCAATCATCAAAGACTTAAAGTCTCATGGATATAAATTAGCCGCTGTATCAGATACTATTCCCTCACACGCAAGAGTGCTGTCAGCAGCAGGGTTATATCAGGATTTTGATCAGGTTATACTGTCGCCCGAAGTTGGTGCTAGCAAGAAAAGATCAACAGATCATGAGATGTTTAGAATCGCCGCTCTTAAAATGTGGGTGCCCCCTCAAGCATGCTTTTTCATTGATGATATTGCGAGTTATGTTGAATCAGCAAAAGAGGTTGGAATCGAAGGAGTTCAATATGCATCGGCGGATATGTTAAGAAGTAATTTGTCTGCAAGAGGAATATTGTAAAATGAATATATGAAATTAAATTGGTTTGGTCTTGCAATTATCTCTTTGTTTTCACTTTCACTGATGTCGATCCTTATTACATATCTAACCAGAAGAGGACTTCCGGTTTATTTTGTTCTGATTGGTTTAGGAATAATTCCGGCAATTTATTATATTTCACAAACATTTATTTTTTCGCACACGAAGATTGAGCTTAATTTAACTGTGCTTTTAATAATCATTGCTATAGGAATACTGAGTACTATTGGTAATGTAACTATTTTCCAGGCTGCAAATGACGCACCGAATCCTGGTCTAGCTCTTGCGATTGCGGCTGGTATGCAATCAGCAGTTGTAGCAATAATTGCATTTTTTATTTTTAGAGATAAATTAAACGCGATTCAAATATTGGGAATAATTTTGGGGGTACTAGCAGTTTTCCTTATAAATATAGGGTCGAGAGTTGAAAAGTCCGTGTCAACAAAACAATTATCTCAGGCAAGATCCTCAAAGCACGCTAAGTAGATTATAGTTCTAGCGATCACTTAGATAGGTCCTACCGTTTATCTATCAGTATTCTTACTTGCTGGTGATATAATTTTCGGGTGAGTAACAGTGGTTTTAAGTCATACAAGCCATCACATGTAGATGATGATGTTAAAGGTCTTGTTGAGAAAATAGTTAAGTCTAAAGTACGCCTCTTAGAAAGACAAGATTTAGGTGAAGTAAACGCTGTTTATTTTATAAAAACTGAAGACGGGCAAGAATGCGTAGTGCGTGTCGCGCCTGAAGAACGTGGTGGAAATTCTTTTAGAATCGAAACACTCGCTTTCAATATGTGTCGCAAGGTGGGTGTTCCAACGCCTGAGGTAATTGCATTAGATGATTCACTGGAGATTTTTCCTGAAGCATTTATGATAACAAAAAAGATTGACGGAACTGCCGGGCATCAGTCTTGGTCAACAGACGCAGAAGGCGCATCACTTATAAAACAGCTCGGACATTTTCTATCTTTAATTCATGGTATTAAGCTTGATGGTTTTGGCCGCGAACCACAAGTTAAAAATGGTCAATTAGTTGGCAAATTTAATAGTCAGTGGGAATCCTTGGTTTCAGATCTTGACGCACCATGGCGGGAAGAAGTTTTGGTGGGAAAAGGACTATTATCTGACGAAAAAGTGCAAAAGTATAGAAGACTGTTTGACGAAAATAAGAAATTGTTTGATCTACCTCATGCTAGTCTTCTTCATGGAGATGCGTCACTTAAAAATACTATCGTGAAAGATAGAAGGATTGTTGGAATTGTTGATATGGAGAATTGCATGGTAGGCGATCCGGTGCAAGATATTGCGTGGCATCATTTCTGGACACAAGGCGCAGAGCCATTCTTCAGCGCCTTAAAAGAAGGTTACGATAATAAGGAAATTTTTGAGGGTGATTTTATGAAGAAAATGTATCTTTATGAGTTGTTTTTTGCCCAATCAATCCTCGGATATTATGATTCGCGCAGCAATCCAGAAATGGTCAAAACGCTTCAAGCAAAAATTGGTGAGATTGAGACTTCATTCGAATCTATAAAATAACGTTCTAGGCTTTGTTTTTATCGTGCCATACGTCATCGCCATAGGCATCTTCTTTATTCCAAATGACAGTTTCTGGTCTGTCGGAAAAATGTTTGCTTCTACCGTATGGATCGTCTGGTATCTTGCTCTGTACTTGTATCGCGCCAAATCGACTTACAAATACAAGTTCACGTTTAGCAATCATCAATGTAACTCCTGCAAATCCATCGACGTGATGAAAACTTTCCGTATAGATCGTATATAGTCGTTCGCTTCTTTGTCCGTCAAGAAATGTTCTTGGAGGCGCCCAAGAATCTACTCCAAACATTCTGTCTTCTGCTGCATTTATCGCTTCTGAAAGTTGTCCATAAGCCTCGAGAGACGAGTGTGCTGCAGGTAATGTTGCAAGGTGGCTTAGTACATCGGCAAATCTTTCTTGGCGAGAAGGGATGATGCCTTCGCCTCTCTCATATTGTTGCATTTTGACGATTATAGCAAAATTATTTCTAACATGAACAATCCAAACTGCGAAATCGGTCCTGGAATAGCCTTAAACGCCTAAGTTACTATCCTATAGTTGACAAATTAAGGTATTTCTGTTATAATCCGGTGGTTGTATGAAAAAGGCTTTATTTGCAGCCCTTTTGCTCACTTATTTCATAGCCGTTCCGGTTGTGTTCTCACACGTTAGTGCAAAAGCACCTAAAAAACCTGTAGTTGTAAAAAAAGTTCAACCAAAAAAGGTTGTACCCCCAAAGAAAAAAGTTCTTGGTGCAAAAGTAAATCAAATCATCTCATTCTTCTTTAATCCTGCCAATAGTATCGTAAGTTGTTCAATGCCTGATGGAAAGACAATCCGCGTTCCTAAAAAAGATTGTGATGCGGTTACAGCTTTTTGGAATTCTCACAAACCTTCAAATCCTGGTTCAGGTGGAGGTTCATCAAGCGGTGGTGGCGGAAATTCCGGAGGAGGCAACAATAATGGTGGAGGAAACAACGATAATTCCAACAAACCAAAGCCAACAGTTACAGCAGTAATTGTTCACCCATGTACTTCATCAAGTTGTAACTTCATTACAAATATTGAAGTTGATGGATCAGGATTTACTCAAAATACTCGAGTAGAGCTCGTTCCAAGCATTGGTGGAAATTATGTCGGCGGAGATTTCTCAACAAAAATATTAACCGACTTTTATAACCTTAAAAAGGGTACATATGACGTTCACATCTACTCAACATCTGATGATATTCAAGGTGTAGTTTTACCTGCTGCTGTTGTTATTAACTAATTTAACTCCTAGTCCTAGTTTTTTCCGGTCAGAGCGTATATCGCGGGATCCCCATTTAACAGATTAAAAACTCTCAGCGTTTTAAATTTATCCAAATATTTCCTTTTTGCAGTTTCATCAACTGGTAAATCCGAAGCATCCACTACGTAGAGCGTTTGTTTGTTGGTTTTATAATCTAGTGGAGTATCAAATTTTTGGCTAACATTTTTAAATACTAAACCTGGATTGGTAAACAAGTATTTTTCAATCTTGTGGTCTACTAAAAATCCTCCCGATTTTGTTCCGCCAGAACTTATGTATTTTCCTGGATTATATTTGTTGAAGAAAAGAAAATACATATAAGAAAAGTTCAAATTGCCATTTCTTGAAACAATAATATTTTTATATTTTCCGGCACTTTCCTTTGCGTAAATCATTGCGCTTGAAGCGCCGTAGTTATAAGTTGATGATTTCTCATAGGGAAGAAGGGTAAAGTATGAATGATAAAGCCACAGAATAGATATTAATAACACCAAACAAAAACTAGAATATAATAGCGCTTTTATTTGACTATTTTGCAAATTACCTAACCACCCCAAAATCCCATACGCCCCATATCCCTCAATCATGAGTAATGGCGGAAGTAATTGATAAATTCTGGATGCATTAGGTGCATCTGTTGTGAGTGCTGCGGGAATTATAGAAACACCAATCCATAAAAAAATAAATACTAAAAACTTTGTTTTTATTGACTTAATGATAAAAAATAATCCTGCAACAAGAATTGATATTTCAAAAAAATTAAACAAACCTACGCCTGGTATTCGGTATGTATAGTGAGTGCCATCGTCTGTATATAGCCATGACGGATTAATGTTCACAAAATAATTTGTGGCCAAGTATGGAATCCATGAAAGCCTTCTATTATCAAAAATTGAGCCAATGATATCTTTATTTTGATCGTCATAAACTATTCTTTTCGATGTCGTATTTTGTATATAATCACGACTTTGCGCAACGTAATTTATAGAATTCAGCCGCATAAGCCCATTTGAATTTTTGTTAACCAAAAGGTAAAACATCGAAATGATGACAATAAATGAAATTAACAGAGTAATATTTATTTTTTTTAGGGTAAGAGGTTTGTAGAAAACAAAAAAAGTTGCAATTAAAAACTCAGGAAGGAACAACTTAATCCCGTTGTATGAGAAAAATGTTGCAAACAAAAATAAAAGTGAAAATAATAAGTGTTTTGTCAATTTACTATTTAAGAACTTAAATAAAAATAAAAGACCAAAAAGAAATAGGGAAAAACTTACGTTTGTATCAATTGCGATTCTTGACAGATATATATTCCATGGCGAAATTGCAAAAAGAAAAATGGTTGATAGCGCAATATATTTAGCTTTTTCTTTTAGTAGTTTGGTTTTCGTTTTTTCGGATGCAAGAAGTACAAATAAATATGTTAGTTCATATAAAGCATATATTGAGATAAGTGAAAGAATAACATTTGGAAGTCTAATACTTAAAATATTCAATCCAAAAAGTTTTATAAAGGGTATTATTAGATAAGATAGTAGTGCGGGTCTGAAGTCGTCATAAGCTCGGAGTACCATCGGCATTTTTACCCCAAATTCATCTTTTCCAGTCGTAAGGATGGAATATGCGTTATAGCCAAATGGTAGCTCATCGATATGTAGGCCTGGAGGTACTGAGTCGAGTTTGTATAGTCTAAAAAATGCAGCCAATGCAAATATAAGTACAAATAAAACCCATTTATTTTTCATAAAATCGCGCCTAATAAGATTTTGTAATTCTATCATTTTATTTACCTATTTACGCAAGTTTTTAAATGATATACGATTAATATATGGATCGCGATAAGAAGTTTATTTTGTGGTTTGATGAGATTGACAAAAACGATATTACACTTGTCGGTGGAAAGAATGCTAATTTAGGTGAGATGTACCGCAATCTTACTCAGGCTTCAAGCGAGATGTTTCCAGATGAAAAAATAAATGTTCCGTTTGGATTTGCTGTAACTGCATATGCCTATAAATTCTTTATCGAAAAGAATGAATTAGATCGTAAAATTCAAGATATATTAGATAGCCTGAACATTCAGGAAATAAAGCAGCTTGAAGAGGCTGGTCGGAAAATTCGCGAGTTGATTATTTCATCTGAGTTTCCAGAGGAGATGACTATAGCGATAATTGATGCGTATAATTCACTCGCAAAGCATCTCAACATAAACGCTTCAGATCTTGATGTTGCAGTCAGGTCATCTGCAACGGCAGAAGATCTACCTGATGCATCGTTTGCCGGCCAACAAGAATCATATCTTAATATTCGGGGTGAGCGAGCACTTCTCGATGCTATCAGGAAAGCTATAGCATCACTTTTTACAAATCGCGCGATATCGTATCGCGTTGATCAAAAATTTGATCATTTTAAGATTGCCTTATCTGTCGCAGTTCAAAAGATGGCAAGGTCTGACCGTGGAGCAAGTGGTGTCATGTTTACTCTCGATACAGAAAGTGGATTTAGAAACGTAGTTCTTATCAATGGGTCTTGGGGTCTCGGAGAGTATGTGGTTAAGGGTATAGTAACACCCGATGAATTTATGGTTTTCAAACCAACTCTTAAGAAAGGATTTCATGCAATTATAGACAAAAAACTCGGTTCAAAAGAAAAAAAGCTTATATATGCAAACGAAGGGACAAATTCCCCAACGAAAGATGTTCCAGTTGCTTTGAATGAAAGACAGATTTTTGTATTATCAGATGACTTAGTTTTAAAACTCGCCAAATGGGGAACGATGATAGAGGCTCATTACGGTAAGCCAATGGATATCGAATGGGCCTATGACGCAAGTGAAAATGAGCTTTATATCGTGCAGGCAAGGCCCGAGACAGTTCAGGCGAGGCGAGATAATGCATCTCTTGAAGAATATGTACTCATTGAAAAAAGCAGAGTTTTAATCCAAGGTGCTGCAGTTGGTAAAAAAATTGGTCAGGGTAAGGCGCGATACATAAAAGATCCATCAGAGCTTAGTAAATTTCAAAAAGGAGAGGTTTTAATTGCTGAAATCACAGATCCTGACTGGGAGCCAATTATGAAAATTGCATCTGCAATAGTTACTAATTCGGGTGGCCGAACAAGTCATGCTGCAATTGTTTCTCGCGAACTGGGGATTCCTGCGATTGTTGGATGTGGAGAAGCCACAAAAGTTATTCTCGATGGTGAAGATATCACGGTTTCATGCGCAGAGGGAGAATTGGGGAATGTTTATGAAGGTATATTGCAGTTCAGGATAGACAAGATAGATCTCCACAATTTTCATCTTCCGAAGACAAAGATTAAGATGATCGCAGCAGATCCTGAACTGGCTTTTAACTATTCATTTATTCCAAATAATGGCGTAGGGCTTGCTCGTGAGGAATTTATTATTTCAAACTTTATAAAAATTCATCCTAATGCACTCATAAAATACGATTCTCTAAATGACCCAGAGGTAAAACGCCAAATAGATGTTCTTACGGTTGGATATTCAAATAGGGTTGATTATTATGTAGACAAGCTTTCTTATGGAATAGCAATCATGGCTTCTGCTTTCTATCCACATGAAGTTCTTCTTAGATTTTCAGATTTTAAATCCAATGAGTATGCGGGACTTATAGGAGGTAAACAATTTGAGCCATTTGAAGACAATCCCATGATAGGTTTTCGTGGTGCGTCGCGTTATACTGATCCCCAATTTGCAGAAGCTTTCGCGCTTGAGTGTCGAGCCGTCAAAAAAGTTAGGACTGAAATGGGCCTTATCAATCTTCAAGTCATGGTTCCATTCTGTAGAACTCCTGAAGAGGGAGAAAAAGTTATACAAGAAATGGCCAAAAATGGACTGACGCATGATAAAGAAAAAAACATGCAGAACAAAGAGGAATTGGATGAGAATTTACATGTATGGGTTATGGCAGAAGTCCCTTCAAACATTCTGTTGGTTGAAGATTTTGCTGATATATTTGATGGTTTTTCGATAGGATCAAATGATTTGACCCAGTTGACTCTGGGCCTTGACCGTGACTCCAAATTAATAGCCCATATTGGTAATGAAAATGATCGAGCAGTTCATAAGCAAATTTCTGATCTTATAAAAAGAGCGCATAGCGTAGGTCTTAAAGTGGGAATATGCGGACAGGGTCCATCAGACTTTCCGGAGCTTGCTGAATTTTTAGTAAAAGAGGGGATTGATTCCATTTCTCTTAATGCGGATAGTGTTCTTAAAATGGCAATGAAAATAAAACAAGTCGAAGACTCGATGGGGATTTAAAAATTAAAGCTCCATAAAGGAGGGGCCTTCGCGGTTGTATTCTTCTTCCATAAACCTTTTCGTTTCAGCATCCGTTTTGGGATAATATCTCTTAAGATTTGGTAAATGTGACAATAGTTGTTCTGTCTCACCCTTTTCAACGTTGTGACCCATTCCGTCAAAATTATAACCTGCACTTCCCCCGACGCCAAAGAGTTTTACGTTTGCATTTTGATGGCAAATGTCATTTCTCAATTGTTCGTAAGGTCTAAAGATGATGAAGTTAAGCATTGTATAGACATACGGTTTCCATCCGGCTCTCGAAAGCCCAAAAACCATACCCATCATAGTTTGTTCTGCAACTCCAGGGTTTAGGAACTGATTTGGAAATTCTTTAATATAGTCTTGCATATAAGTGAATCCCATGTCTCCTATAACAAGGATTACTCGTTCATCGCGTTTGGCAAGCTCAGTCATTTTTTCAATAAAGGGTCGTCGCATCATAGTTCTTCCATCGCCTTTCTAAAGACTTCATCATCTACATATTTATAGTGAAATACCAGTGAATCTTCCATAAATGAAACGCCTTTTCCTTTTAGGGTGTCGCAGATAATAACATTCGGTTTTTTAGGAGAGTTTTTTTTCAAAATTTCCTTTTCCATTGCTTCATAGTCATGGCCGCCAACTCGAGCAGCGTTCCAACCAAAAGCTCTAAATTTATCCTCAATCGGCTCAAGCTTTAGAACGTCCTCAGTCCTTCCCATTGCTTGCCAACCATTCCGGTCGACAAGAACTGTCAAATTATCAAGTTCTTGATGAGCGGCTATCATAACGCTTTCCCATGTTGTGCCTTCATTTAGCTCACCATCTGACATGATGCAAAAAACTCGAGCTTTATTTCCTAATTTTTTTTGTCCCAAGGCGATTCCTAGCGCGACTGGCAGTCCATGACCCATCGAGCCAGCAGTTGTCTCAACGCCAGGGACTCCAAATTCAACGAGATTTATGTACGGCGGATTAGGAAATTTATCTAGATCTTTTTCTGGGAAGTATCCTCTGCGAGCAAGTAGTACATAAGTCGTTGCAGCGGCCCAGCCCTTACTCCAGACCACACGGTCGTTTTTGCCTAAATTTTCATAAAGTGTAACAGCGAGGTCGGCTACGCTAAAGTTACTTGCTATGTGGGCTGTTTGACCCTTATGTATCATGGATAGTGCCTTTTTGCGAACTTCTTGTGCTATCTTTTTGTAATTTTTCGCCATGGGGAAATAATAATATAAAAAATATATAGTAGTCAAATTTTATACAAATCTTTACAAATTTATAAAAAATGTTAAAATATTAACACAAATGTATCCGAATGACAGGCTAAATTATTCAGATTTGCAATCCGAATAACCCGAATGCTTATAAGTTTGTATAGATTGGGTTTCAAAATTGACACATAATTTCAAATTAGAATTTGGATCATTCAGACCTGCCTCGCCGGCAAGGCGGGCTAACCATTTGGATACATTCGTGATCTTATGATAACCGTTCCGGAAGCAACCAAAAAGATTATTGAGCGCAGCCGATATTTATCGGAGGCTATTTCAAAGGGAATTATTAACTATTCATCGCTTGCCCGTTATATAAAGCCTGAGATAGAGGAGATGCTTTTGAAAAAGGTGAGTCAGGCATCTATTGTTATGGCTCTGAATCGTCTTGAGCCTGATTTCCAACCAAAATACAAGACTTCCAATCTTTTTAAAGTCGCCCCAGAAATAAGTGTTCGTTCGGGCTTTACTCTTGTAACGCTTAACAAAAACGAAGACCGTGGTTTGTCGCTACTGCTTTCCCAAGAGATGGATTCGGGATCACTTTACTTTAGAAATGAGGGCAGACGAGAGACGACTCTCATTTTAAGCCAGGATCTTTACGAAAAGTATAAAGAGACAATCGATGGTAAAAGGCCCATTCTTTTACAGCATAAAGTATCGGCAGTTACTATATATCTTCCACCAAATACGATAAAAACGCCGGGTATTTACTATTTCTTTCTCAAATCTCTTGCATGGGATGGTATAAATATACTGGAAGTTATTACAAATCCTCATGAATTTATCCTGATTGTCGAAGACCACGACACAGGCCGCACGTTCAATATCCTCAAGGGACTATTCAATTAATCCCCTTTTGTCATGCTGAACTTGCTTGCACTGGAAGCAGCAGCTTTCACGTGTTTCAGCATCTCGTCGAGGTCCTGAAGCGAGTATCAGGACGACGATTTTCTAATATCGCGAAGTTGAACGTGGGGAGTAATCTAGCTAGTAAGTATAAGCAATTTCTATAGCTTTATTAAATTTGCGAAAAGAAGGACCGAGGCGATACCCATAATCAACGCTATTGCAATACCAAAGACATTTGAAAGAAGTGAGTTGGTATGGTCTCCCATAATCTTTTTGTTGTTTGCAATAAACAAAAGAAGAACAATGAGTGGCGGAGCAACAACTCCATTTAGAATTGCCGCATAATAAAGCATCTGAAATGGTTTTACGGGCGTGAAATTTACCAGTAGACCCACTATGGTTGCAATAGTAATAACGCCATAAAATCCATGCGCACGTCTGAACTTAAGTCCCAGACCTGCTTTCCAACGAAAAGTCTCAGCAATTGCGTATGCGGCAGAACCCGCAAGAACGGGTACTGCAAGCAGCCCTGTCCCTATGATGCCTAGAGCAAAAAGTAGAAATGCAAATTCACCCGCAAATGGCTTGAGAGCTGAGGCCGCTTGATCAGCTGTCTGAATAGTAGTTATATCATGAAGGTGGAGAGTTGATGCCGCAACAACGATTATGAAAAACATAACAATATTTGAAAAAAACATACCAACAAGAGTATCTGCTCTCATCTTCTTAATATCACGCTTTGTGATCTGTGGTGTTCCGTGACCCATATAATTTAATTTTCCATCTTCTATTTCTTCTTCTACCTCCTCATCTGCCTGCCAGAAGAAAAGATATGGTGAGATAGTTGTTCCGAGAATTGCAACAATGTTGAAAATATAGTCTTCTTTAAATGATATTGTTGGAATTAGAGTCGCAAGAGTTATCGAGCGCCAGTCCTGCTTAATGATTATTGCCGTAAATACGTATGCAAATAACGAAACTGTTAAATACTTTAAAATTTTTGAGTAAGCAGGATATGGCACGAGAACCTCAAGAAGAAGAGTAAGAACTGTAAAGAATATTAGTATAACGACGAATGGAAGTCCGATCAGGAGGCCAGTTGCAGATGCCATAGCGCCTAAATCGGCACCAATGTTGATTGTGTTAGCCACAAGAAGAAGAAATACTGCGATATAAAGGATGGATTTGGCGTAGTGTTCGCGAGCAATAACTGCAATACCTCGACCCGTAACTAGCCCTATTCTGCCACACATTTCCTGGATAATAGCCATAAAGGGAAATGAAAAAAGTGAAGTCCAGAGCTGTGTATATCCGAATTGAGCTCCGGTCTGAGAGTAGGTTGCAATACCAGACGGGTCATCATCTGATGCACCCGTTATAAATCCAGGCCCAAGTGACTTTAATAAATTCTTAATTTTCTTGTACATTGACAGGTATTATTTATTATTACATACAAGCTTACAGAATGTCTCGGCTGCACCATTTTTCCCTTGGAGACCTTGCAGATCAGTAATTATTTTCTGAATAGCTGCTTGTGATGATGTTATGTTATCAGAAGTGATTTTTGATAAAGTATCGCGAACGTTTGTTATCACTTTTTGAACGTCTTCTTTTTTTGGAAGAGGAGGAGTTGGAGACAAGTCTTCGCTTGAAGTCGATGCACCTAGGGTTGCAGTCAGGGCTGTATCCTCACCGCTTTTCGGAAGGAAAAAATAAGAAATTCCTATAAAAATTACGACCAAAACAACGAGTCCAATTGCAATCTTTTTAAAATCCCATTGGGTTTCAACGATCTCACCTTCTTGTACTTCTTCATCTCTCTCAATCTTTAATTTCGGCATAGATAGATTATACTACGGCAGGATAATAGTGATTAAGACTAAAGGAATTAGTGATCAAGAGAACCTGGGAAGGATAGTGTTGGCTAATCATTTTAGTCTTTTAATCTTAATGACTTAAACTACTATGTTGCTAAATCGATTATTTGATTGTACACTTGAATTGAATTCATGGATCTGAAGCAGTTAGAAGAAAAAATTAAAGCTCTTAGCACACCGAGTGTAGAGTATACTCTCAATACCCCGCGAGAGAAGGAGATATTGGCTCGAACTGTGAAGTTAAATGAGGAAGTAGGAGAATTGTGCAATGATATTCTATCGATTCTCAAGCTTCAAAGACGCGCAAAATTAGAACGTTTTGATAGAAGAAATATTTATCAGGAGTTCGCAGATGTCCTCATCACCCTCATGCAGCTTGCTATATCATCAAATGTTGATCTCGACCGCGCCGTTCGAGATAAATTAGTAACGATATCCGATAGAATAGAGAAAGAGAAAAATCGCAAAGATTAATATACATTCTTTGTCATTGCGAGGAAGGAGCTTGCGACTGACGAAGCAATCTCATGCAAGGTCATCATATAAATCTTTCCAATCGGGATTAAATTTTGTAATCAAATCGTTTTTCTTACCCCTTGAACCACCTTTGATTTGTTTCTCTCGTTTTATTGCTCCTATGCGTCCTCGGCGATTTCATAGTAAACGAGCTTGTTAACATTATATCTTTCAGTAAATCCCGAAACTAATTTATTTTTGTGTTCATAAACTCTCTTAATTAAGTCGTTTGTTATACCAGTATATAAAACCGTATTTAGTTTATTCGTCAAAATATATACATAGTATTGTTTTGAATTCACGAATTTATTATAGAGATTGCTTCGGGTTTTTCAAACCCTCGCAATGACGAGGAGGTGGAATTATTTTAGGGGGATTTTTTGAAAGTCATCAAGAAATGTTTTCCTGAATTTTTGGAATCGTATTGCTGCTGCAGGGTGGTAAGAGATAAAGTATGACCTTTCATCCTTTTTGATAACCGTTCCGTGAACTTTACTTATCATTTGCTTTTCGCCAAGCACTCCGCGGACGGCAACGCTTCCCAGAAGAACCATAACTTTTGGATTTATAACTTCCATTTGCTTTGAAAGATGAGTCATTCCATGGGCGATATCTTCATCAGTTGGAGTCACATAATCAGGTAGGTATTTAACGGGGCTTGTTATATAGACTTCTTCTTCAGTCAAACCTAAACCTCTAATTGCTTCTCGAAGAAGTTTTCCAGATCTCCCAATGAAGGGGCGACCAGTTTCAGCTTCGTTGCGACCTGGTGCTTCACCAATAAACATTACATCTGCATCAGGGTTTCCCTCCCCAGGAACGGGTAGTCCATGCTTGTTCTTTTGGCAAATTTTGCATTTTGCAATTTCTTCAGCGATCTTCTCAAGTTGTTGAGATTTTGACATCCATTGATTATACACACTAAAGATGCTGAAATAAATTCAGCATGACTATTTCCAATTGTCGTCCTGAACTTGTTTCAGGACCTCGAAGTATGAGATTCTGAAACAAGGTTCCCCGATTGGATCGGGGTTCAGAATGACGAAATTATTATGATTTTTTGGCTTCGTGGATATCTTTGAAGAGCTCTTTTTTTATTTCAGCTGCGGCATTCTTGATATGATCTTCTGCATTTCTTATTTTTGTGTTTAAAAATTTCCAAGTACGTTCATGATTTTTCGAATTTATGAATTCCAAAAATATATCTTTGTCCAATTCAGACAGTTTCGATAAAACTGAATCGAGAACGGCATGATGAATATTTGACTCAGCAAGAGATTTGAGATGCTCTTTTTCATGATCTGAAATCTCAAGTGAATCAATCTCCATAAATAGAGTATCAGTCTCAACTATAAATGAATAAAAGTGTTTTACCATGTTTTAGATATTAAATATTATAGATAACATATTATATTTTTACATAGAATTTATTTTTATAATCTATAATATCTAATTTATAATCTATATTTCTTGCTTCGTCTCTATCGGCCCGAGCGGGATTTCGTCCTTCGGGTCGTCGATAAAAAAATAAAGTACACCACCTTTTTGTGCACCATCAACGCGTTCAAGATATCTCATAACCTCAGGCGACCCACCTAGATGTTTTCCTGTATGAATCCCGGGGCCTGCGTCTCCAATATCAGCAACTATTGCGTGGCCATTGTCAGGATTGACTACTAGCATTTTGCGGAACTTAAAAAAGCTTATATATTCGCGAGTATTTTCGGCAAATCCTGGTGCTAGAAAACTCTGTACCGCAATATAATATTTCTCGCGATCAGCATCTTTTTGAGTCATTTCTTCTTTTGATTTTGCAAAGTATCCCCACCCGCCAAGTCCTGGTGCCATGCCAGATCCACGATATTCTAAATCATCTGAAACTTTGTCAAAATGCGAATCCATAGTATCTCCTGGATATCGCATCAGGTGTTGCTCCGCACCAATTAGTCCATATGTACGATTGAGTCTTATGCCATTCAACTCGGGAACGACTTTTATGCCAAAATCGCGAGTGAGAACTCCCGATATTGAACTCTCCTCGCTTGGCGTAAGTTCCCTGACTTCATCAGGGACAAGACTTGATAGGTCTGATGCGACAAAAACACTTTTCTCAACAGGTATTTTGGCTTCATGGACAATGGTGTGAGGTGGCGGAAGGAAATTGGTTGCGGGACTCGATAAAAGCATTAGTGCAGATGCTGAGCCAACAGCAAAGTTGCGTGTATTATTGACAAAATTATTGATTGTTGCGCCGTGTTTTTCAAACAGTGATTTTTGTGACTCTATATGGCGCGTGATCCATTTGTCGCGAAGTTTTTTATAGACTTGAGAGTTATCCATTGTTCTTGCTATCTTTCAGCTCGTCTATCCTGTCTTCAATCTTTTTGAGCTCATCTTTTATTTCAGTGTCATCATGGTCAATTTCAGTTTTCATTTCACGTTTAACTTTTGAAAGATCAAGTTCTATCTCAACTAGTTCTCGATCGATATCAGCCTTTACATCTTCTTCTGTAAAAAATGCCGCAATATTTGCCGTTATCATGCTAAGCGAAAACATACCAATAAAGACTAATAAGAGATTGAGAATCTTACCGCCAATCGATTCAGGAATTAAATTGCCTGCAAATCCAATATTTGAAACTCCAACAGTTGACCACCAAAGACCATCAGAAAAAGTTCGTATTGTGCTTCCGCCATATGGCTTCTCAAAAAATAATATTGCCTCGCTTGCAACCAGTACTGCAATAAACATAAATATAACAGTGTTTATAACTGCTATGTGATGTGGGTGAGCGAGTTTTTTGGTAACACGATCAATACCTATGATAAATGCCTCCTCAAGTATAGGGACGAGTCCCAGAAGTCTGAAGAATGGAAATATGACGATAACAAACTCTACCCAATTGTTTTTTATGTAATCTTTTTTGTTGCGTGTTCTTAAGAACCTAATAAGAAGCTCAACAACGAAAAGACAATATATAAAGATAAAATATTCATCAAAAAGAGCCCGAAGTTCGGGTGCAGGATGAAATAGATAATCAACTAGAACGAGTGGAAGAGCAATAATTATAAGGAAGTAAGATATTTTATCAACAAAGTCGCGGCTTCGCCTCTTAGACTGCACTTTCATATTAGTTTAATTATTGATGAAAACGACCAATCAAGTCAATCTTACACAAAGAAATTAGCCTTTGATACTCTTGATACTTTTGATACCTTTGATACTTTTCTCTCGGGGATATTTCAGTTATTTCCCTTTCGCCGGAGTTACTTTCGGAGTCGGAACCGTTCTCTTCCCAATTATCTTCGGCCCCTTACTTCCCTGACAATTCCAGTAACAGAACCATATTTTCCCAGTGATGTTTTTTCCGGGTAGATATCCCATATCTCGAGAGTCAAGACTTGCGGATCTATTATCTCCCATCACAAAATATGTTCCTTTTGGAATAATAATTTGAGATTTGTCTTTCAAAAACGCGCCGCCAGAAGTAGTCACTGATTTTGATAGATATTTAAGCTGATAGAGAACTTTTCCATTTATATATACTCGCCCTTCATATAGCGCTATTTTTTCACCCGGTAGACCTATGACGCGCTTTATGAATTGTACTGGTCGACCTTTTATGAAGACTGTATAGACTACGACATCAGCGCGTTTAATGTTCCTCGGTGGAGTAGTGAGGTAATAAGCTCCCTGCTTATAGTTTGGCTCCATAGAGCTTGAAATATTTCTGACGGGGCGGCCTACGATCCCAAAGAAAAGTCCGATTATGACTGAGATAATGACGAATAAAGTATAGGCATAGAATAGGATTTTTTCTACCTTCGTTGGTTGTTTATCTTCGCCTTCTGTAAGGTTGTGTTCCTTGTCTAGTCTGACAACGTAAGTCTTGGCAATTTTGTCATGCCATGTTTGTCGCTTAGGATTGCCAAGCGCCCAAATGTATCCAAGGCTAAATATCGCTTGTGAGATAAATTTTCCGACTACCTCTCGGAGTAAAATAGTTTTGATATTTGCTTTTTCGTAATTTGAGTTAACTACTTTAAGTCTAAGTATTTTTTTACCAATTGTGGAGCTAGTCCGTGTAAGAAAAAAAACATTGTAAGAGGCAATAATAACGTAGTTTACGATACCAATTATCAATTGAGTTCTGACCTTTAAGTAAAGACTTGAGATTAGCCATATGAAGATGGGAACAAAAAGAATTAATGCATCAATAATAAATGCTGCAAGTCTTTGCCAAAATGTTCCTTTTATATAATTCTTCGAATTCATAGCATTTAGTACGCGCACCCATATGTCGGGTCACATCCTCCTTGATCTGTTGGTATAAACGTACCAGGATCCGGCATCGCTACGTCATATATCGGCTGACCATTATCAGCATAGTTCGGCGATCCATCAGGAGGAAAACCTGCATCTATAAGATTTTGAGCAGCATCTGCTGTTTGATCAGTTGCTCCTTGCGCCATTTGAGTTGCCTGGTCTGCAATATTTGTTATTCCAGAGAAGATACCAGATGCATCATTTGAGACGGCAGTTGTCTGGTCAGAATAAGGAATATCCTCAGGCGTTGGTGGTCCAGCAACAGGTACATAAACTCCTGTCTGATCTAGACCCAAAAGTTGATCTGTTGTTGGATCATAAATTGTACCGTCTGAATTGGAAATGCAGCCATCAGAGCATGCCCCATTCGCTCCGTTTGTAAGATCTGTTTGGCCGGGAGTTGATATGTCAGAGTAGTTCAATTGTCCTTGGGCTAATAGTTCATTTTGTTCTTGGCTAATATTTGTGGTGTCCGAATTGGAAGTACTCGAATCATATGGTGATAAGTAAGAGTAGAGTATATTGTCAGATGTTGAACTTTGGGGGAGAGGGGCTACGGTATCTGGGTTAGGTGTTGATAATGTATCAAATTTAGAAGCATAAGTTTTCTGAGAAGAATTATCAGTCGTAAGTGTGCCTATGCCATTTATTAGCCCATTTACTTGATTTCCAACCCACGTATCAACACAATCATTGCTGATTCCGCTTCCCACTCTGACGCAGCCAGATCTTAATTGGTCCCCTGTTGGTGCAGTACTTACTGTTCCATTTGCTGCTTGATCGCATGTTCCACTTAGCTTTGCTTCAACGCTTCCGCATGTACTTACGCCTGAGCTATTTTGAGTAAGATTACTGCTACTACCACCATCTCCACAAGGCATATTTGCAGGTAACCCTGCACATGGATCTGTAAGTCCAGTTTGTGTAAGTTGGTTAGAAAGAGAATTCCAATTTTGATATGCTTGGTCAGTAGCATTACTGTCGTACGTACTACAATTTACAACACATGAAGCCTGTGCATCTTGCGCTGATGTGATTTGATCATGATATGTGTTGAGATCGGCTTGAAGTTGTTGTGCTTGAGCTGGTGTTAAGTCCTTTACGTCAATATTATTTGCATTAAATGCATTTACAAACATTGTTTCCTTCTGAACTGCACTTAAATTATCATACTTACCTGCAGCTATGTCACTTGCAAGTTGATTAAGATCACTTACGCTCTGAGCGGTAGAGGATTGTGATTTTGGTGGTTGTGTATTAGAATCTGCAGCTGGAGGATTTCCAGTTACTGCGCTTCCCAGCGGAACAGAAACAGCTGCTATAGGTTGTACGACAGGGTTTGCGGTTGCAGATGTTGCATTCGCTCCTGTTGGTGTTAGGCCTATTTGTGCTAGATACCAAGTTCGTGCATCATCCGTGTAATATGGTTGTCCGGTCATTTGGTTGAAAGTTAAATCCTCGCCATTTTTACCGCATGCTTGGCAAATTAAGTTGTCTCCGTTGTTTACTGCGGTTTGGTAAGCTGTTTGTGCAGCTGCTGTCGGTACTGTTATGATTGGGTCAGTGCTCGGTGGATTGGAAGTAGAGGCAGCAGGTGCAGTTGGGGGAAGGGTAGGAGGATTGTAAGCTGTACCTAATGCATCCTGAACAGCTTGACCAAGTTGAATACCGCAAGCTGGTTGGCTTCCACCGCCACCACAGTTCTGAACTTTGGTATTTGCTGCAATAATATCATTTGCTTGCGCGTTGGTTAGCTTGGGATTTGCAGACAGTAGTATTCCGTAAGCCGCTGCACCATTTCCTGTTGCTATAGAATTCCCATTGATTCCAGACTGGAGCTGTGACGAGTTGATGCCCAACTGTTGGAGGGCTCCAGTAGAATTTGTTTGGATTGACTGTATTGCTTGAGGCATTGTTATTGCTCCAGTCGCCGCCTGAGTAGTATTTCCAGTTACAGCGTTTACGCCGGGTGAGCAGCTTGGTTGAGATGTACAAGGGGGGGTTGTGGTGCTAGGCTTTGCCCCATTTGCATTTTGAGTAGGAGCTGATGATGGGGCTGGGGACGTCTGCTTATTTGATGTATTAGTTCCGTTACTTGCACTCGAGAGTTGACTGGCTTCTTGAAGAATTGTGGAAGCATCAATTCTGCCATTTGCATCAGCCGTTTGACTGTTTTTTATTAAATTCTGAACATCCTGGGCCGATGCATTTGGATTTACTGCTTTTACGAGTTGGGTTATTATGCCAGTATCTTGGGGACTAATAAGAATTGTATTTGGATTGTTTTGTGCTATTCCGGCACCAGTATTTCCGGTTGCATATTGGCTAAGAGCATTCTGTAATTGAGATGACGATTTTGGTGCATATGTATTAATTGAATTTTGTACACTCGAAGGCACTGGTTGAAGAAGTCCCTGTGCGGCTGCGATAGGTGGGAAGCCGGTTATTTTGTGTGCGAATGTTAGAACTTTGTCAATAAAACTTGTTGTATTAGGTAAAGAATTCATGCTTGTTGGGGAGCTTGGGTTGACTATAGGGGCTACAACTTTTGCGCCGTTTGCGACGGCATATCCGACGGCTGATGCGATACTCATTGGGACAACGCCTTTTGGAAAAGTGTTGGCTTCACCTATATATATAACTTTTGCATTTTTATTGACTGCATCTATTATGCCTTGTGCAAGACTTGAATTGGAGCATGTCGTTCCGCAAGCGCCTTCAAAAATATATTTAACTCCAGGGTTGGTAGCATATCCGGCTGCTGCTGCAAAGATTGCGTGATATTTGTAATTGTCATCTCGCGTGCCTTCAATTGCTGGTTGTATTTGACTGTTTGATATGGAGAAGCCAAAAGCGTTCGCAATATCGTTGTAGTTGACTGGCAGTGGAGTATCAACGATTGCGATAAGCGCTGATGGTCGTGACTGATTGGTAGTTGTTGCGGCAAGAACTTTTCCACTTGTTGGTGAAGTTTGACCTCCATTTGGATTTGTTGCTGGAGTAAATTTATAATTTGGCTCACAGTACATTGTGACTTTCCCATCACTGCAAAGCTTATTCATCGCTGCAACCAGGTCTTGTCCTTGATTAAGCTTCACACGGTAAGTATTTGATATATATGTTTTCCCCCACTGAGTATTTTGAGCCGTTGGTTCTTTGTAAGCGCTTTCAATTGATGCGACTGAAAGTGATTTTAGATTGTTCAAAGTATTGTTTGGCAACCCGCCAGTTATGTCGGCAACCTGAAACGTGTCCGTTGAAGGGTTAACTCCAGTTCTTGTCTTGATATTTACTGAATTGTTGTATCGGACAAGTACTTCGTTGTCCACGTGAGCGACTGAGGACATGACCCCAAAATATGAAGGGTCGAAATATCCAAGTTGCAAATTATTCTGGGGCTCAGCTGCATGTGAGCGGTCATCTTGAGTCTTTTTGACGCTGACAACTGTTACGGGGATTGCGACAAGTGTAAGGAGTACAAAAACAGCAATACCTATTTTGTGTTCAAGGTCTAGAAATTTCGTTTCTTTAAATCGATTAATAAAACTCATAAGCGCAAAACGCTATATATAAATAATAGTATTCCAGAAGTGTGAAAACATTGCAAGTAGTATGAGAAAAATTTTCTTTTAGCGACACGATCACTCCCTTTTGCTGAATTCTTGAGAGTTGAACGAACGAAGTCAGGGGGATTCCTCGGCCAAGCAACGACTTGGATCGAGGAGGGGGTGAAATCACCCGACGAGTGAGTGAAACTCGAAAGCATGAAGCAAAACTGGAGTGAGAGCTTTTGGTTCTTTTTTCGGCAGAAAAGAACCTGGTTTTGTTAATTTTGACTGAACAAAAGTATGCGTATTCCATCTTTTCTGTTAAAATCAATTTGAAATGAACGATCTTATCGAGCGCGCCAAAATTTTGATAGGCAAACTCGACATCGAAGCAAAAAAAACTCAGATCCGAGAGATCGAAGCAGAGTCCATGAGACCTGACTTTTGGAAAGATACACAAGCTGCTACTCGCAAAATGAAACTCATGGCACTTCTACAAAAAGAAGTGGATGATGCAGCCAAGCTTCAGGAGTATATCGACTCAAACAGCACGACTGGGCTCGAAACGCTTTTGCGTGATATGGAAATGTATCTTTATTTGGCAGGACCATATGACAAAAACAATGCGCTTGTCACAATTCACGCTGGTCAAGGAGGAGCCGATGCTATGGACTGGGCCGCTATGTTGAAGCGAATGTATCTACGATTTTTTGATAGAAAAGGTTGGTCGTATGAAATAGTCGATGAAACACAGGGTGAAGAGGCTGGTATAAAAAGTTCAACAATTTCAGTCGATGGCCAATTTGTCTATGGATATATGAAGGGTGAACAAGGTACTCATCGCCTAGTTAGATTATCGCCTTTTAATTCTGATAATTTGAGACATACCTCCTTTGCCTTAGTTGAGGTGCTTCCCGATATTGAAACTACGGATACTGAAATAAAAGAAGACGATTTGGAGTGGGATTTTTATCGCGCCTCATCTCATGGAGGGCAAAATGTCCAGAAAGTCTCATCTGCGGTTAGGCTTAAACACAAACCGACTGGTATTGTCGTAACATGTCAAACTGAACGCTTTCAGGGACAAAATCGCGAGTATGCATTGAAACTCTTGAAAGCGAAGCTTTGGGCTCTTGAGCAGCAAAAAGCAGCCGAACAAGAGAAAGAATTAAAGGGAGTTTACAAACCCGCATCTTGGGGCAATCAGATTCGTTCATACGTCTTGCATCCATACCAAATGGTAAAAGATCTCAGGACGCGTGCCGAAACAAGCAATACCGAAGCCGTTCTCGATGGTGAAATAGACATTTTTATCGACGCCGAATTGAAAGCTAGTAACTAGATACTAGATATTAGAGACTAGAATATGAGAATTGAGAAAAAGGTTTGGAAGAAATATTTTGAACTCATAAAGTCAGGTAAGAAAACGTATGATCTTCGTCTTGCTGATTTTGAGTGTTGTGAGGGCGATACTCTGATCTTAAAAGAATGGGATGAGGATAAAAATGAATATACAGGCCGTGAGGTTGTCAAGAAAGTTACGTACGTTGGAAAAATAAAAGATATGCCTTTTTGGAAACCGGAGGATATCAAAAAATACGGCTTTCAAATAATTTCATTCAAATGAGAAAAACACAAGAAGGCGAGAAGCATTACACTGCCTCGGCATGGATTTTGACCAAAACAAATCCTCAAAAATTGTTGCTTATCAAGCACAAGAAATTTAATTTATGGCTTCAGCCTGGAGGTCATATTGAGAAATTTGAAAACCCGATTGAAGCGGTCATACGTGAAACTTTCGAGGAGACAGGTGTAGATATTAGTTTTCTGTCCGATGAAATTTCTCAGGGACATGATGGTAAATTTCTTCCGGTGCCCATGTTTATTATGGAGCAACCGATTCCACCTCACAGAGAAGAACCTCCTCACTTTCATATAGATTTCATGTATTGTGTCGAAGCCGACGAAAAAGATATCCAACCCGCCGCTCATGAATCAGTCGAGGCAGGTTGGTTTACGAGAGAAGAAGTAATTAAGTTACATACTCATCAAGATACTCAAATGATAGTTAAGAAGATAATGAAATAAATGAAAAATTGGAAACCGACCCCACCAAAGTTTGCAGCCCACAAAGCAAAAATATTTAAAGAAACTGCAAAAACTTCTCAATTTATTTACCAGATAGGTGAATATGAAGAGCTGCACAGTCCATCACCCGAAGTCGATCTGAAAAAGATTGGTTCTGTTGAGATAAATTCCAAAATTTCTTATCTCAAAAAATGCCTATTGGATTTTCGCAGAATTACTGGTCACGGTCGAGGGATCACCGGAGTTCAGGTTGGTATTCCTGAGCGAATTTCTGTTATGTACATTTCTGACGAATTCAGAGTCATAATTAATCCAAGAGTTCTAAAATCGTCTGGAGAGAAGTATATTTACCCCGAAATGTGTATGAGTGCTCTTCCTATTATTGCCCCCGTTGCTCGTCCTGCTCGGGTCGAGGTTGAGTATCTGGATGAGAAGGGTGTAGTGCAAGTTTGGAATGGGAAGGATACGTCTAATGTAAATCGCATGATGAACCGAGTGATTCAGCATGAGATGGATCACATGGATGGAATAATTAACATTGATCTAGTAAAAAATCCTTCGGATCTATTTCTCGAATCCGACCCCAACTTCTACGACATCGCCAAATTCGAAAAAATAATTTAAAAATCATGTCGTCCTGAACTTGTTTCAGGACCTCAACGAGATGCTGAAATAAATTCAGCATGACAAATTGCTCGTTATTCAGGACCTCGAAGTATGAGATTCTGAAACAAGGTTCCCCGATTGGATCGGGGTTCAGAATGACGAATTCCAACTTTTACGACAAGACCAAATTCGAAAAAGTAATCTAAGAATCCTTGTCATTGCGAGTGAACAAACGAGCGAAGCGAAGTGCAGTGAAACGAAGCAATCTCGCCTGCGAGCCTGCCACGCCCTTCGGGCTCGCAGTGACAAATATTTCATTATTACGAGCAACAAGCTAAGTTCCACTTAGGTAAGTGCATAGAAGCAATCTCGCCTTTTAGATTGATTTTGCAAAATTTAATCTTATAATAATGAGTTTATGAGTGAACATGAGTTTTCAACCGGATGGGAATCTTTCTCGGATTTAACAATTCAGGAGAAATTTGACCTATATAAAATGGCGAAAAGGCAAGGTTTTGGAAGTGTTACTAGGAATCTGCGTCCCCGACAGTTATTTGTATTTGCTGGATTGAATTTATTGGCATCATTAGCAACAACTGCCAGAGATGAAGGCTTGATAGATCATTTTGAAGGTGATCCTAGTATAGATGCCGTAAGAATGACATACAAAAATTTTCTTCCCTGGACTGAAGAGATAGACCTAAACGATATAGAAAAGAAAATTAACTTCAACTTAGCGCTTGGAGCAACCGAATTTGAAATAGATAATGAGATAGCTGGAGAGGAATTTTTTATTGGTGCAATTAATAATCTCTCAATCCTCAGTATGCCCATAAGAAATGATTTGGGAAATCCATATCATCAAGCTCCTGACTATCTCAGGCAAACCTATGAGCCAACTTCAGATGACACTCTTTTAGCTTGGAAAACAGTTTTAAATATGGCGGATAATTTGGGTGTGGTTAGCGCCGATGAACGACCAAAATATGCGTACCCACTAAGTGAAGGCATGACTTTAGTAATTTTCGAGCCAGAATTACCATTAGGTCTGGCTATAAGAGCCCCTCATTCAAGATTTGATCAGCAAGAAAGACGAGTGGCGGGACATGCAGCATATGTGGCTACAGTTTTACATAAATTTAATATTCCATCTCAACCCACTTAATACATAATACTTAATACTCAACGCCAGCCTTGCTTGCCAAAAGTTCGAGAATATGCTTTACTTAGTTTATGGAGAAAGGTGACAAGATCATCCATGATTTTTCAGAGGCAAACAAGCCTGATAAATCAAACACTGAAAAACCAAAATTACACAGCATGAATTCCAAAAAACCCCCAGTTGTCCTTTTTGTCGTTTTACTCCTGTTGGGTATAGGTACCGGATTTTTGGTTTCAAAAGCAGTTGGCTCAAGTACGGTTACAACTGTCGGACCCAATGGTAAAACTCAGACGACTACAGCGACAACTGGCCAGATCTACGGCTCGCAGGATGCGAAAGATTTCAAAGATAGCGCTGAGGGAACGCTTCGCGTAGGTGGAATTGATGGTGAAGGTGCGTATCATTTGGAGCGACCTGGGGGAGATTCTCAAAATGTCTATTTGACTTCGTCATCAGTTGATTTATCAACTTTTGTAGGAAAAAAAGTCAAAGTTTGGGGTGAAACAAATTCCGCCCAAAAAGCCGGTTGGCTTATGGATGTGGGTCGCCTGCAGTTATTATAATTACAATTGACAATTAACCCCGATAATATCGGGGTCAGATGTCAAATGTCACATGTTAATCTCAAATGATCAATTTCCAGGATGTAACCAAGCAGTATGGGTCAGCTGACCCAGTTCTTAATAAAATCAACTTTATAATAGATAGAGGTAGTTTTGCATATCTCATTGGTCCAACAGGCTCCGGTAAAACTACAATTTTTCGCCTTATTATAAAAGACCTTCTTCCATCAGACGGCGAAATAACTCTAGGAGAGCTTGATCTATCAAGTTTGCCAAAAGAAAAAGTTCCCACGCTTCGACGAAAAGTTGGGGTAATATTTCAAGACTTAAAATTGCTGCTTGATAGAACGGTTGTTGAGAACGTCATGCTGCCACTCGAGTTCTCAGGCATGGGTGAGCCAGAAGCACGAAAAAAAGCAGAAGAACTTTTAGCTGAGGTCGGCTTGAGTGGAAAAGAAGACCAATTTCCAGCGCAGTTATCAGGAGGAGAGCGCCAAAGAGTAGCGATTGCGCGAGCTCTCATTTTTGATCCAGATATTATTCTTGCCGATGAGCCTACAGGAAATCTTGACTCGAAGACATCGTTTCAGATACTTGATCTTCTAAAGAGCATTAATAAAAAAGGAACCACTATCTTTATGGCTACCCACAATGATAAGCTGATAAATCCTGAGGATCGCGTGATAGTTCTTGAGAGTGGAAAAGTGGTCGAGGATAGACGTGCAAAAGCCAAGCCTCATGAGCATGCCGAAAAGGAAAAAGCTCATGAAAAACACACGCCCGAAAAAAAAGAAGAAAAGGTGAGCGAAACACCAAAAGCACGATCTGACACAAAAATAAAACTTGAGACGCTAGCAGAAAAATAAAATGGTCAGTACTGTTTCAAAATATATTAGAAGATCTCCGTACCAGGCTTTATCCGCAGCCGCTATTATGGGGCTTACTTTTTTCGCAGTTTCTGTGTTTGCGATATTGACGATAGTATCTATTAGATTTATATCTTATTTTGAATCAAGACCTCAGTTAACAGTGTTCTTCAAAGACAGTGCATCGTCAGCCGATATCAAAACTCTGGAGA
Organism: Patescibacteria group bacterium; assembly: GCA_035549295.1. Taxonomy (GTDB): domain Bacteria; phylum Patescibacteriota; class Microgenomatia; order Levybacterales; family GWA1-39-11; genus GWA1-39-11. The sequence continues at coordinate 34,197 of DASZRG010000036.1, read as the reverse complement.
AGCAGCTTAACGATACTGGAAAAACGTCTTCGATTTCATACGTTTCAAAAGAAGACGCACTAAAGATTTACAAACAGCAAAATAAAAGCGATCCAATACTTCTTGATCTTGTGACAGCCGACATTTTGCCCGCATCAATCGAAGTTCAGGCAAATCAAGCAGAGGATCTATCAAGTCTTGCTCAAATCGTCAAGGGGGCTCCAAATGTTGACCAAGTAGTATTTCAAAAAGATATCGTTGATACTCTTGTCGCTTGGACAGGTGCTGCACGCCGCGTGGGTCTTGCTGTAATCGCGATTCTGGTGACGGTTTCAACACTAGTAATAATCACTATAATAGGTATTAAAATAACTGTTCGTCGAGATGAAATTGAGACCATGAGACTTTTGGGTGCTTCAAACTGGTTTATTCGCGCACCATTTCTTCTCGAAGGTTTAGTGTATGGACTTATCGGATCTATTATTGGCGGCCTTTTTGCCGCAGGAATTTTCTACTACTTCTCGCCAGCTCTTGAGTCCTTTTTGCGCGGTGTTCCAATATTTCCTTTATCGCCTCTAATTGTTCTTGAATTGATTTTGATAGAAATGCTTGCGGCGTGCTCTCTTGGAGCCTTCGCAAGTTACTTGGCAGTTCTTCGATACTTGAAATAATGTGGATTCACAAACGACTGGCGCTCGCATTTTGCGTCATTTTACTAATGCTGTTTGCGGTTTCAAATCGTGCGGCTTTTGCCGACGACCCGACCCCAACTCCTACGCCGACCCCATCATCAAATAATTCTCAAGCTATTGCTGATCTTCAAAAACAAATTCAGGATTACGAGTCAAAAATAGCAGATTTACAAGGTCAAGAAAAGACTTTCTCATCTCAGATAAGTGTTATGGATAACCAAATAAAGCTAACAGAGCTTCGGATAGATGCAACAAAAGAACAAATTGACGATCTTGGAAAAGATATTGATATAACAAAGAAAAAAGTTACAAATCTCCAGTCTAATATTGACTCCTCGACAAAGGTATTGATAGGACGCATTGCAGCTGTTTATCAAGTAGGTCGTATCGCACCATGGGAGATTTTTCTCGCCGCCAACAATATCGGTGATGTGTTGAGTCGCCTAAAATATCTGAGAATCGTGCAGATATATGATAAAAAGCAGGTTTATGCGGCGGAACAGGCGAAAAATGATTACAACAACCAAAAAGCAATTTTTGAAGACAAACAGACAGAGGCAGAAGCTTTGAGTAAAAAATTATCAGATTATACAGATCAGTTGGATCAAGAAAAGAGTAGTAAGCAAACGCTTCTTGCGCAGACACAGGGTAGTGAGTCAAATTATCAAAAACTTCTTGCACAAGCGCAAGCCCAGCTTGCAGGATTCTCAAGATTTACATCAAGCCAGGGTGGCGCATCCCTTCTTTCTGGTCAAACATCTTGTGATGATTGGGGTTGTTATTACAATCAGCGTGATACACAGTGGGGAGGATTATCGCTTAACGGTACTCAATATACAATAGCATCTGATGGTTGTCTTGTGACTTCGATGGCGATGGTTATGACCCACTACGGACATCGCGGTGTAACTCCAATATCTATAAATTCAAATTCTGATAACTTCGCATCTTACTATCCTGCCTACCTTCTATATACTATTCATGCAGATGGAGCAACAGCTCAGAGAGTTAGTGCATCTATCGACTCAACATTATCCGATGGAAGTCCAGTTGTAGTTGGTGTGCATGCTTACGGGGGTACTCATTTTGTAGTACTTAAAAGCGGATCTGGTGGAAATTATGTTATGCGAGATCCCTATGTACCGAATGGAAAAGATATTAATTTCACAGACCATTATTCTGTGGGAAGTATATTCGAAATAGATAAAGTCATTGTAAACTAACAAATATTGATCTTCGCATCCTTTTTCTGTAGACTTTGGGAAGCAATTATCCAAAATGACAAAGCCCGCTTTTATCCTTCTTTTTTTAATCCTTTTTTTGTTTCTGCCAGCACATGCTTTTGCAGCTCTATATATAAATGAATTTTCGTCAAATAGTGATCCCGATTGGGTTGAAATTTACAATTCGGATAGTTCATCGGTCGATCTTTCAAATTATCTACTTCGCGACTCAACCGACGCAAATAAGCAAGATCTAACAGGTAGCATCCCGGGTAATGGATTCGTAACTTTTGATTGGTCAAATCGTCTTGATAATAATGGCGATACTATCAGACTCGTTGTTTTAAATGAGGGCGGAGTTGAGAATAATGTCGATCAAATTACGTATGGATCTGGTGGTACTGTGGCCGCGCCAGCCTCAGGACAGACCGCAGGACGGAGTCCAGATGGCTCGTCAAATATTGTACTTCTATCGAGTTCCAGTAAAGGCTCCTCAAACAATTCAGCTACGCCGGTTCCGACAGCCACAAGTGCTCCAACAAATACACCTACTCCCACACCTACCCCTACTCCCACCAAAACCCCAACGCCTACGCCTTCTCCAACCTCTGGCCCAACTGCGACACCGACTAAGGCACCTATGTCGACAGCGGCGCCTGTTCTTAATCTATCGCCCACTGACTATCCAACCCCAACAGACGATCCTGATTCAAATTTAAAACTTGCATCAAACGTTGGACGCGATGATGTATTCGGGAACGATGAGACGCCGACTCCTGCAAAGGGTATGGTTCTTGGCCTTTCAACCACTAACTCATCAGTTATTTTTATTGCTCTAGGTTTGATATTGATGATATTTTGTGGCATACTTGCATACTTTCAATTTGGAGACAAAATATTACCATGGAAGAAAAACAAAAATTTGTAACTGCCTCAGCACGCGAGACTGAGGAGGTAGGATTTAATTTTGGAAAAAAATTAGCCCCTGGCAATTTAGTAATTCTTAATGGACAACTTGGTGCCGGAAAAACCACTTTTGTTCAGGGGGTTGCTAAATCGCTTTCAATAAAAAGCAGAATTATTTCGCCAACTTTTGTTTTGGTTCGAAGACATAGAGGTAAAATTGGTATAAAAAAAATCAATTTATATCATATTGATTTATATCGAATGGAAGGGGTATCGGATATAAATTCACTTGGACTTGATGATATTTTCGAAGATGTTACAGGCATTTTTCTTATTGAATGGGGCGAAAAACACGAAAATTTAGTCTCAAATTGGAACGTTGATATAAATGACTCTGGTGAAAACAAAAGGCTTATACAAATTACAAAAAATGAATAAAAATTTAAAAAAAGCAATAAAAGTTGCCAAAGAAGGTGGCATCATTATCTTTCCAACAGATACAGCATTTGGGATAGGTTGTCGAATTGACGATGATCGCGCTGTCAAAAAACTTTTTAAAATTCGACGCAGATCGCCTGAAAAAGCAGTTCCTGTTTTAGTTTCATCAGTTGAAATGGCTGAAAGATTTGCTGAAAGCATAAATTCGAAAGCATATAAACTGATGAAAAGCTATTGGCCGGGCGGATTAACAATAGTTATTCCATGCAAAAAAGAACTCATTCCGGAATTTGTTAGAGGTGGTGGTGATACAATCGGTGTCAGAATGCCTGGACATACAACAACGATAGAACTGATACGAGGTATTGGTGTTCCTATCCTAGCACCATCTGCAAATTTTTCTGGAGAAAATACGCCTTATACGTATTCTGATCTTAGTCCTGAATTAATTTCTATTGTTGATTTTGTCATGTCGGGAAGATGCAGCTTAAAAAAAGCATCTACTGTTGTTGACTGTTCAACAAAAATACCCAAAATTTTGAGACGTGGGGCAGTTGATGTAAAAATATGAACAAACTATTTATAGACACCAGAGATAACAAAAAGATTGTAATTCGCCTAAGTTGTGGTGGTCGCGAGTACGTTGAAAGTTCGACTGCATATGAACAGAAGTTCCAGGCTGCATTGCCTTTGATTCAAAAAGTTTTGCAAAAAGCTAAAATAAAAGCTAATGAGATAAATGAGATATTTGTAGAGAGCAGTGACGGATCTTTTACTGGACTTCGAGTAGGAATTGCAATTGCAAACGCCCTATCCTTTGCATTGGGTATAAAAGTGAATGAAAAAAACCTGGGAGATCTAGTACTGCCAGAGTATTAGCATGCGAGAAACTAGAGACTAGATATTAGATACTAGGAAATCTCCATCGAAAGTAGTTTTTCAGATACGCTGCCCGGGTCGTTTACTCGGTTACGTTAAGCGTGTAACTTAACCGATACAGACTTTTTTACCTTATAGCGTTAAACGATTGAGATTAGCTCGTGATACCTCTGATACTTTTGATACCTTTGATACTTTACTACCACATGCCACTTGATATCCGTATTGCCTCTCGTGCTATCATAAACTATGATACGTTTTCTAAAGCATTTATTGTTTCCTCATCACAAAAATAATCACAGATCAAAAATACTCCACAACTCAAGTCTTCTGATAATTTTTTTGGCACTTTCGGTAACCGTTTGGTTTACTCATTCTATTACATCATCCCATCCTCAAGTTTTGGGTATTTCTTATTCAATTTCAGAAAATGATCTTTTAAATCTGGTAAATCAACAAAGACAAGACAACGGTTTGCCTCCACTTAAAATAAATTCAGAACTTGATGCGGCCGCAAGCAAAAAAGCTGCTGATATGTTCGCTAAAGACTATTGGGCTCATTTTGCGCCAGATGGCAAGACAACTCCTTGGCAGTTTATAAAAGATTCGGGTTATGATTATGTTTTTGCAGGAGAAAATTTGGCAAAGGGTTTTACTGATGCAAATTCTATCGTTACTGCTTGGATGAATTCACCGACTCATCGTGACAATATATTATCTGATAGGTATCGAGATATTGGGTTTGCGATTGTGCCTGGTACATTGCAGGGAGAGGATACAGTTTTGGTAGTTCAAATGTTTGGTTCAACTGTTGATACAACAGTCCAAAAACTTCCAGACCAGGCTGCCTCAGCTCCAAACGTCTCAGTTGCGCCACAAGTGCATATTGCATCAGCCCCACAAGTTAATGGATCAAGCGTTCCAAATGGAAAAGTGATTGAGTCTCGTCCTCTTATCGATTCTAAATCTGCTTCTAAAGCCACGACAACCGTAGTGCTAAGCCTTATTTGTTTTGCGTTAATTATGGATTTGCTAATAATAGAGCGAAAGAAAATTCCAAGAATAGTTGGACACAATATTGACCACATAATTTTAATCGCGCTTTTTATGTTGTTTATGGTTCTTAAAACAAGCGGGGTTATTGTATGATACAAAAAATTCCTCATCAAATTTATTACGTGTTAGAGTTGCTTATTCTAACAGGTGGTTTTTATGGAATATTTATTCTATCAGGTGATTTCCATCGACAAGTTGCAGCATTATTGGTGCTTTTATGTTTCTATGCGGTGTGGGGTATATTGCATCACAAAATGCACCACACACTCAAAAAAAAGATTGTGATAGAATATATACTTATAAGTTTGATTGTTATGGCATTCTTTTTGCTTATTAACACAAACAAATTTTAATATGAAGGGAATTATACTTGCTGGTGGTAAAGCTACGAGATTGCGTCCATTGACTAAGATTACCTCAAAACAACTTCTTCCTGTTTACAACAAGCCAATGATTTACTACCCGATCAATACTCTGGCCAAAGCCGGAATTAAGGATATCTTAATTATTGTTGCGCCTGAATACTCAGGGCATTTCCTTAATCTTCTTGGTTCGGGGAATGAATGGGGTTTAAATTTTACCTATGAAGTTCAACCTGAAGCAAGAGGTCTGGCCGACGCTTTTATAATTGGTGAGAATTTTATTGGAAATGACAGTGTTACGATGATTTTGGGGGACAATATATTCGAGCACGATTTCACGGAGAGCGTTTCATCGTTTAAATCGGGAGGGAGAATTTTTGCAAAAAAAGTTCCAGATCCAGAGCGCTCGGGAGTCGTCGAATTTGATGAAAATATGAAGGTTATTTCAATCGTTGAAAAACCAGAGCATCCAAAGAGCGATTATGCTGTCGTTGGTTTTTACATTTTTGACAACAAGGTTATAAGCTACGCGAAAAGTCTTAATCCTTCTGCTCGAGGCGAAATAGAGATAGTTGATATTCATAACAAATATCTTGAAAGCGGAGATCTTGACGTGAATGTTATTGAGGGAATGTGGGAGGATGCAGGGACGATAGATAGTCTTTTGAGAGTTAATAATTTAGTTGCTGAAAAAGTAAAATCTGGTGAAATGACCAATGATCTCTTGTAAATTCGAAAACGATACCCCCGCGAATCTTCGCCATGTAACTGTTGGCTCAATCGTTGTAAACGATCAAAATCAAATTCTTCTTGTAAAGCGTGCAGTTGAACATCGATTTGGAAAATATTCAATTCCTGGTGGTTTTTTGGATCGAGATGAAAATACTCAAGAAGGAACTCTTCGCGAGCTAAAAGAGGAGACAGGTTACGAAGGTAAGATTGATTTTTTGTTTCGAGTAAATGATAATCCTGAGCGGCCAAAAGAAGATAGGCAAAATGTAGACTTTCTTTATGTTTGTAAAGTAATAGGTGGTGAGCCCACTCTAAATCACGAAGTGTCTGAAATTAAATGGTTTACAGAAGCCGAACTGCCAATCGATGAAGAGTTCGCATTTGACCATCGAGAAACAATCCTTAAATACTTCGAGTATTTGAAACAGCCATTCCAATTGCCTATAATAGGATAATCTTGAAATGAAATTTCTAATTTCTAATTTCTAATTTCTATTTTTGGATATTAATTATGAAGATACTTGTAACTGGTGGGGCGGGTTTTATAGGTAGTAATTTCATACTTTACTGGATAAAAAATCATCCAGATGATACTGTAGTAAACTTCGATAAGCTTACTTACGCGGGGAATCTTGAAAATTTATTCTCTGTCGAAAATAATCCAAGCTATAAATTTATTCACGGGGATATAACGTCTCCCGATCAAGTAGTTTCCGCAATGGAAGGTATTGATACTGTCGTGCATTTTGCAGCGGAGTCTCATGTCGATAGGTCTATTGATGATCCCGCACCATTTCTTACAACTAACGTGGTAGGGACGCAAATTCTTCTTGATGCGGCTCAAAAAGTTGGCGTCAAACGCTTCCATCACATCTCAACCGATGAGGTATTTGGAGCTCTTCCGCTTGATTCGGGTAAATTCAGTGAACGAACACCTTATGATCCCAGAAGTCCATATTCGGCCAGTAAAGCCGGTTCAGACCATATAGTAAGAGCTTATTATCACACATACCAACTTCCAATAACTATTACTAATTGTTCCAATAACTTCGGCCCTTATCAATTTCCAGAAAAAATTATTCCTCTTGCCATAACCAATCTTCTGGAAGGAAAAAAAATTCCGGTTTATGGGGATGGATTATATGTTCGTGATTGGTTGTATGTGGATGATCATGTTCGAGCGATAGAAAAAGTTTTAGAAGGCGGAAAAATCGGTGAGACTTATGTTGTCGGTGGACTTACAGAAGATATGCCAAATATTGAAGTTGCAAAAAAAATAATAAAACTTTTAGGAAAGTCTGAAGACAATATTGAATATGTTAAGGATAGGCCTGGTCATGACAGAAGGTACGCAGTCGATTGGTCAAAAATAAAAAATGAATTAGGCTGGGAACCACAGCATAGCTTTGATGAGTGGCTTGAGAGGACTGTCGATTGGTACAAGAATAATGAAAAATGGTGGAAGGATATTAAGAATGGCGATTACCAGAAATATTATGAACGACAATATAAAAACATTTGACATTTGACAATTGTCCGAGATTTGGTCACATGTTAAATGTCACATGTAGTATGTTAATTTATGAAAATAGTACTGACCGGTGCGACAGGACTTGTTGGGTCGCGTTTTTTTGATTTACTCAAAAGCAAATACGAGATAATCCCACTATCTTCTTCTTACGGTATTGATATTACTGACGCAAAAAAAACAAACAAATTTTTGTCAGATAAAAATCCTGATATTATTGTTCATCTTGCAGCCAAGACGAATGTAGATGCATGTGAAGATGATAGAGAAAATGATTTAAAGAAGCTTAAAAAAGCAAAATTGCTTGAAGGAAAAGATATAGATTTTGAAAACTTAAACAAGGAGGCCTGGAAAAATTCGAGTTCTGCATTTGGAATAAATGTCGTTGGTACGAAAAACCTATCAGACTGGGTTGCTGAAAATGACAGAAAAATAATTTATGTTTCGACCGATTTTATTTTTGACGGACAAAAAGAAAGTCCATATTCTGAGGAGGATATTCCAACTCCAGTTGATTGGTATGGCCAGACAAAATTATGGGGCGAAAAAACTTTGGGTGAGCATGACTTAGTAGTTCGTATAGCTTACCCCTTTGGCTATAAAAGTCCACTGAAGCGGGATTTGATTTGGACTTTAGTTGAACTTCTCAGAACAAAAGAAATCGTTGAGCTAGTATCAGATCAAACAATTACGCCAACATTTATTGATGATATTGCTTATGGTTTGGATTTTTTAATAAACAAAGATACTTCGGGAATTATTAATTTGGTTGGAAATAACTTTATCTCACCAAGAGATATCGGAGTCGCTTTAGCTCGTGAGTATAATATTCCAGAAACAAAAATTGAATTGACCACGCGAGGTAAACTATATAAAGGTCGTGCTGCCCGCCCCTTTAATGTAAGTATGAAAAATGATAAACTAGTCTCTCTCGGCTTTCAAATGACCGATTTTTTTGAAGCCTTGAAAAAGATCAAACAATGAGAATAATATTATGGTTGAAAATGTCATCCTGAGTGGAACGAAGGATATTGGGTTTAGGCAAGTAAGATTCTTCACTACGTTCAGAATGACAATATAATTTTATGAAAATAACATTCGTAGGGCATGGTTACGTAGGTCTTGTCTCAGCGGCAATTTTTGCAGATTTAGGGAATACAGTTTCAGTTATTGGTCATACACCTGAGACAGTTGAAAAGCTTAATCAGGGAAAAGTACACATCTACGAACCAGGACTTGATGAAATAGTCAAAAGAAATATCGACGCTGGGAGACTAAAATTTTCACTTGACTACGATTCTGTTCCGGAGGCTGAAATTATTTTTACAGCAGTTGGAACACCCCCAAAAGAATCTGGCGAAGCCGATCTTTCAACAGTTCTTGAAGTTGCAAAAAAGATAGGCGAAAACCTTTCAGGTTACACAGTTGTCGTTACGAAAAGTACTGTTCCAATTGGAATCAATAAAAAAATCAAAGAGGTAATTGAAAAAGTAAAGCCTGAGAAAGCAGAATTCGATATGGGTTCTTGTCCTGAGTTTTTGCGTCAAGGATCGGCGATTTCAGACACTCTTAATCCAGACAGAATTGTAATAGGTACAGAATCAAAGAGGGCAGAAGAGATCCTGATCGAGTTACATAGACCCTTACAGCAAAACACAAACGCTCCTTATGTTCTTACAAATCTTGAAACAGCGGAAATGATAAAGTATGCAGCGAATGCATTTCTTTCAACAAAAATCTCGTTTGCAAATTCAATAGCACAGTTGTCAGAAAAATGTGGCGCTGATGCTTTAGCTGCGCTTGCAGGTATTGGTTTTGATCATCGGATAGGTAAAGATTTTCTGGCCCCTGGGCCTGGATATGGGGGAAGTTGCTTTCCAAAAGATGTAAAAGCTCTCATCTCAATCGCACATGGATACGATTATGATTTCAAGCTACTTAAAGAGGTTGAAAATGTTAATAATGAAGCAAAGCAGGCAATAGTGCGTAAAGCAGAAAAGTTATTGGGTGAGGTAAAAGATAAATCAATCGGAGTTCTAGGTCTTGCTTTTAAGCCAAACACTGACGATATGCGTTTTGCTCCATCTATTGAAATCATTGGTGCGCTTGTCAAAAAAGGGGCTAGTGTCAAAGCATATGATCCCGAATCAATGGAAAAAGCAAAAAAAGTTATTGATGGCATTAATTATAAAAATACCGCCGATGAAGTCGTCAATGGAATTGATCTTTTGATTGTTTTAACGGAGTGGAATGAGTTTCGTGAGCTCGATATGAAAAAAGTAAAGTCAGAAATGAAAAGCCCCAAAATTATCGATGCTAGAAACATATATAATCCAACTTTTATGCGCGAAATAGGTTTTGAATACATTGGTGTTGGAAGATGAAGAAGAAGGTCCTCATAACGGGAGTTACTGGTTTTGCAGGTAGTTTTTTGGCAGAGCATTTACTTAATTCTTCCGAAGTTGAAATTTTTGGAAGTTATTTAACTGATGATAGTCTTATCAATGTTGATTCAATTTCCGACAAAATAAATTTAACTAAAATAGATCTTCTTAACTCACCAGACGTCAAAAATTTTATTAGTGAATCTTCGCCTGACTTAATTTTTCATCTTGCAGGACTCGCATCGCCAGGTCAAAGTTTCGAAAATCCCGCAAGTTATATAAATGGTAACGTATCGTCTCTTTTAAATATACTGGAGGAGGTTCGCTCGCAAAAAATAAACCCAAAAATTTTAGTTGTATCCTCGGCAGAAGTGTATGGGGCAACAGATGCGGATCATATTCCAACCGATGAAAATGCTCCTCTTATGCCCAACAACCCTTACGCCGTTTCAAAGCTAGCCCAAGATTTTTTAGCCTTGCAGTACTTTCTATCTTACAAAATTCCGATCATAAGAGTTAGACCATACAATCACATCGGTCCACGACAATCGCCTCAATTTGTCGTTGCTGCCTTTGCAAAAAAAATTGCAGACATCGAAAAGGGCAAAATGGAGCCGGTTTTGAAAGTTGGAAATCTAACTGCGAAGCGTGATTTTACAGATGTTCGTGATATGGTATCTGCATATGTCGAAATTTTGGAAAAAGGTGAAGAAGGAGAGGTATACAATATTGGATCTGGGAAGTCATATAAAATTGAAGACGTTCTTAATAAGCTTTTGTCCTTCACGGACACAAAAATTGAAATTAGGCAAGATGAAAGTCTGATGAGGCCAATTGATGTCCCTGAGCTTTTATGTGATAACTCAAAAATGAAAAAAACGACTGGATGGGAGACAAAATTCGGAATAGACCAAACACTAAAAGAAACCCTCGAATACTGGAGAAATCAGAAGTAGTGCTTATTTAAATCTTGCAAGGTCAGCATCAACCATTAATTCCATGAGTGTTTTGAAACTAGTTTTAGGTTCCCATCCGAGCTCTTTTTTAGCGAGTGAATAGTCGCCTTTCAAATCTTTGATTTCTGTAGGCCTATGAAGTTTTTCATTTGAGTAAACGTGATCTTTGTAATTCAGTCCAACATGTTCGAATGCGATTCGGCATGCATCCTCAACTGTATATGAGGTATTAGTTCCTATAACATAATCTTTTGGTTTATCATTTTGAAGCATAAGCCACATGGCTTCGACATATTCTTTTGCATACCCCCAGTCGCGAGTTGCAGAAAGATTTCCAAGATGTAATTTTCCTTGTGCATCGACCAAAGGTTCTCCAAGTTCATTGAGAGGAGGATTTTTAACTTTATTTTTTATACACGCAACACCAGCTGAAATTTTTCTCGTGACAAAATGAAGACTTCTTCTGGGGGATTCGTGGTTAAAAAGTATTCCTCCACATGCGAACATGCCGTAGGATTCTCGAAAGCAACGGACCATCATGTGGGCATATGCTTTTGCTATACCGTAGGGATTGTTGGCATCGCTTAAAGTGGTTTCATTAGCAGCGTCTGCTTCAATATTTCCATATATTTCTCGCGAGGTTGCTTGATAAAAACGCGCATCAGGTGCAAAATGGCGAACTGCTTCAAGTGTTCTTACTGGCCCAAGGGCAGTTACCTCACCCGTGTAAAAAGGTTGAGTCCAAGAGTCACCGGGTACGCTTTGGGCTGCGATATTGTATACCTCATCAGGTTTTGATTTGCGAACAACACTTGAAAGACTTTCGAGATCAATAAGATCCGCTGCTTCAATTTTTACTTTTCCATAAAGGTGAGTAATATTCTCTTGATAAAAATTAGTTGTATGTCGAACAGTTCCTGTTACATCGTACCCCTTTTCAAGAAGAAGATCAGCAAGATATGATCCATCTTGTGAAGAAATACCGATAATCAAAGCTTTCTTTGCCATAATTTCATTTAATTTTACACAATGATTTGTGCTTTAACAATAGAGATATTAGTGTGAAGAGTATCTTGTATTAAGTAGTTATCCAAGAGTTATTTCTTAGATATTATGTATAACATATTGTAGATTATAAAAAATTGTAGATTATAAAAAACGTTCATCCTTATAATATGTAATATGCAATATCTAATATGTAAAAAGATATTCTCCTAATCACTAACTCCTTTAATCTTAATCACTTAGAAATTCCTAGTATCTAATATCTAGTCTCTAGTTTCTTGCAATTTTCTTTTTCCTATCGTAGTATTTGTGGCATTTTTTAGATACAATTAATCCATGTCAACCGTAGTGGTATTGGGGGGTGCTGGTTTTGTGGGATCGCATCTTGTAGAAAGGCTTCTTAATGAAGGTAAAAAAGTAATATGTATCGACAATTTTTTAACAGGATCTGAAAGCAACGTTGAAAAATTTTTAGAAAATCCAAATTTTGTATTTATAAAACATGACCTGATTCATTCGCTCCCTAGTATAAATGGTCAGGTGGATGTTGTTTTTCATTTGGCATCTCCTGCATCGCCGAACGCAAAAAGCCCCAAGAGTTATATTGCATATCCCATTGAGACATTGATGGTTAATTCTGTCGGGACCAAGAATGCCTTAGAGTTTGCACATCAAAAAAACGCTAAATTTGTTTATGCTTCATCTTCGGAAATTTATGGTGATCCCGCCGTTTCACCTCAGAAAGAAGATTATTTTGGAAATGTCAATCCTAATGGTCCGCGATCTGTTTATGATGAGGGAAAAAGATTTGGCGAGGCTATCTGTTCCGCATACGCGAGAAAGTACAAATTAGATGTTCGAGTAATAAGAATATTCAATACATATGGAACACGCATGCAAAAGGACGATGGACGTGTAGTTTCAAATTTTATAAACCAAGCGCTGAGAAATGAAGATATTACAATCTACGGAGATGGCGATCAGACAAGAAGTTTTTGTTATGTTGATGATTTAATTGCCGGATTGATAGGATGCCTTGATGTGGAATCAGGCTTTTATGTTATAAATTTGGGAAATCCTGACGAGCATACAATCGCTGATTTGGCAAGTAAAATAAAAGAAATGGTTGGCTCATCTTCCAAGATTGTTCACGAAGATCTTCCTATGGACGATCCACACAGAAGAAAACCTGATATTGCTTACGCAAAAGAGTTATTTGGCTTTGAACCTAAAATAAAACTTGATACGGGGTTGGCAAAAACTATAGAATACTTTAAGACCTCAATCTAATGAGCAAAGCAGTTGTTATCATACCGACGTATAAAGAGCGTGAGAATATCGAGAGAATAATTCCAATTATAGAAGAAGATGTTTTCCCCCAGGTAAAAAACTACCAGATGTTCATCCTTGTTGCAGATGATAATTCTCCGGATGGTACTCCAGAAGCCGTTGAGGCATTTGCTAAAAAGTACAAGAATATTGAGATTTCAAGTGGAGAGAAAAAAGGGTTGGGCGCAGCGTACATTCGCGCCATGACTTTTGCTATTGAAGAGATGGGCGCCGATGTAGTTTTTGAAATGGATGCTGATTTGCAGCACGACCCAGCAAAAATTCCTGATTTTTTGGAAAAAATTGATGAAGGATGCGATATGGTAATCGGTACTCGCTATAGTGATGGCGGATCAATTCCGGCTAAATGGCCGCTTCATAGAAAAGCTTTCTCAGTCGTTGCAAATTTGTTTGTGAGAACAGTTTTTATGAGATTTTATATACACGATTGGACTGGTGGATATCGGGCTCTAAAAAAAGAAGTATTTCTGAAGGAAAAACATGAGCTCACAAAATTTAGCGGGTATATTTTTCAGATATCGTTTCTGCATAAGGCTGTCAGGGATGGATTCAAAATAGGTGAAGTTCCTTTCCATTTTGGGGAAAGAAGTTTAGGCGACTCAAAGATTGCTCCGATCGGGTATATCATGCAAGTTATTACGTTCGTTATTACTACTAGGATTACTGAATTGCAAAGAGTCATAAAGTTTCTAATTGTAGGAGGAACAGGTTTTATCGTTCAGTTAGTTTTCCAAGAGTTTGCGGCCAATGTTCTTTTTGTTTCGGTTATCGCTTCGCTTCGCGACGGTTTATCGGCAGGATTTGGTGCCGAAGCGGCAATCCTATGTAACTTCATGTTCAATAATTTTTGGACATTCTCTGATACAAAACACATTAAGCAGAATTCGCATTTTATGCATAAATTGATAAAATTCAATTTAGCAACTCTTCTTTCTGTGTTTATTCAATTTTTATCGGTTTATTTATTCGTCCATTTCTTGGGAGAAGATGTAATGCTGTTTGGAATGTCGCTTAAGACTCGAATTGTAGTCTTGTTCCCAACTATAATTTTACTTGTTATTCCGTTAAATTATTTTATTTACAACCGTATTATTTGGAAGACGCATCACTTGAAGGATAAATAATGAGTCGGATAAATCCTCTTTATGTTTCTTAAAATTCGCAAGTTTTTTACAAAGAACTATGTAGCTGTTATTGTCGGTGTAATCATCCTTATTGCTGCATTTTTTAGAATATACAAAATTCAAGATTATTTAACTTTTTTGGGTGATGAAGGACGAGACGTTCTTATAGTAAGAGACATCCTTCATGGGCATCTAACGTTCTTGGGTCCACGCGCGTCGGCGGCAGACTTTTTTACGGGTCCCATCTATTACTACATGATGGCCCCTTTTTTACTTTTATCAAATTACAATCCAACTGGTCCTGCAATAATGATCGCGCTTCTGAGTGTCGCAACTGTTTTTCTGATTTATAAATTTGGAAGAGAGTGGATTGGTTTAAAAGGAGCTTTATTTGCAGCACTTTTATATTCCATTTCGCCTCTAGTCATTGAATACTCAAGATCATCTTGGAATCCAAACCCTATGCCGTTTTTTTCAATGGTCATGCTTTATCTTTTATACAAATATGTTCAGAAGCCAAGTTTTAGAAAATTCATATCGGTAGGATTTATTTACGGAATAGCTTTTCAGCTCCATTACATAGAGGTTTTTGTAGGAATAATCATAGCGGTCTATATACTTTCTGCAAACTTTTTGAATAACAAGAAAAAAATAGTTTATGAAACTGCTAAAGAGTACCTAGGTTTTGCCATTGGCTTTTTGATTGGTTTGTCGCCATTTCTTTTGTTTGAAATAAAGCACGGGTTTCCTAACACGAGGACGGTTTTTAATTTCATATTGCATGGTGATCCACACGCATCTGATCTAACTCATTTGACTTTTATTCAAACAGTCCAGGATGTATTTTTCCGAATTTTCGCTCGACTAGTTCTTTATTATCCACCACCTGATAGGACCTACACTGTTGAAAAAAATGCATTATTCCTTTGGGGAGTTTTGGCCGTTGTGTTAGGGATAGCATCCGTCTTTTCAATAATAAAAATAAAAGACAAATTAGTAAAACTTCTATTTTCGTTTTGGCTTTTTTTTGGAGTAGTGCTTTTTGGGTTTTATCACAAGCCAATATATGACTATTATTTTGAATTCATGTTTCCTTTACCGTTCCTTCTCGTTGGTAATCTACTGTCCAATCTTTATGATAGAAAGTCACTGAGATATGCGACTATTATTCTCTTTATTCTGTTCATTTATCTAAATCTCCTAGGCTACCCATTTAGATATCCTGGTAATCAACAGTATCTTCAGGTTAAAAAGATTTCGGAGTTCATCTTGAATAAAGCGGGTAATAAGCCATTTAATTTTGCTCTTATTACAGGAGGAAATTCTGATCATGCGTATAGATATATTTTTGAAGTTGAAGGAAAACCACCTGTGACAATTCAGTATGAAGGAGTCGATCCGCAAAGGAAAAGTGTAACAGATCAATTATTTATTGTTTGTGAAGATTTAAACTGCCAACCTCTTGGTAATTCTTTGTGGGAAGTCGCAGGATTTGGCCGCGCGGAAATTGCAGGAGAGTGGCCAGTTTCAGTTCTTAAGGTCTATAAATTAGTTCACTACAGATAGTGAGAAATTCGCAAAGTAATAAACTTCAAATTACTTCCTCTCCCCTCTAATTTTTAAAAATAACAATGATCCTCCTCTAAGGCTTATGAGGATTGCCTTTTGACAAGGTCAAAAGGCAACAAAAACCCGATTTTGTACCGAAAAAATTCAAATACTAAATCGGGCTTTTATTATTTGCGAAAAAGAAAATTTATGCAGCTCCAATCTTAAACATTGCTGTTCCACAAACTGGGCATTTTCCTTTCATAGCAGGTTTTCCATTTTTCATGGTGACTTTTACTGCTGCGTCATCTTCGCGCTTTGCGCGACATTTTACACAATACATACTTGCCATATTTCAATTCACCTCCTCTCACACAATCGAATTAAAATCCGATTCCTGGAATGTTAACGAATTTAAGTTTCAAAAGAAAATAAATTGCTACGTTGAGGGCAAGAAGAACCGCAGTTATATTAACTGTTTTTCTTATGTCGCCTAAAACGTATGCATGTGATCTGGAATAGGATGTGACCGGTGAAGTATTTTGAGATTTTTGGGAAGGGGCGATATTGCTAAGTTTAATTTCGAAAGATTGTTTTTGTTCACCTCGTTCACCGGAATCATTCGAGATGCGAGGCGTTATGAGAACTGATGAAAAATCGTGTCTGACGCTTGCTGTAATTTTTTCTTTTTTGGTTCTTCTTTTCTTGCTCATTTTACGATTATTTACGCTCAATTTACGTGATGAGTGAAAAAGTAACACATTCAATGCGTGCGTGTCAAGAGGTAATCGAGGCTAGAGTGCTATCGCTAAATCACATTTAGGCCGGCACATAAGGGTAAATTGATAGTATTGACACTGCCAGATGTGACAGGCTAAAATGGTTTACCGTATGAACTTGGCTCCTGATTTTGTTGCTTTTTTCCTCACATTTCTCTGGCTCGTAATCCTAACTTTTTTCCTGATTACCTTCCGTTCGACATATTCCAGAATGACTAAGAATGGAAAAAAAGAATCAATAATGGGACTTATGGAAGATGTTTTAGCAAAAGAAGAAGAGAACAAAAAGACACTTGACCAGCTCGTGTCTTCCTATGATAAGATAAACAGAGACGGTCTTTCGCATATTCAAAAGATAGGACTAGTTCGTTTTAATCCGTTTAAAGATACGGGTGGTGACCAAAGTTTTATACTTGCTTTAGTTGACGCTGAGAATACTGGAGTTATTATTTCTAGTCTTCATACGAGAACGGGAACACGTTGGTATGCAAAAGGGGTAGTCCTTGGAAAAGGAGCAGAATATGATCTTTCTGAGGATGAAGAAAGAGCACTTAAGGGAGCAAAGCTGCTCGCCGCGACGCATAAGAAATAGATATGGATCCAAAAACAAAAAATCTTGTTACCGCAATATTAATATACGTTATATCGTCAGCTCTTTCGTTTGTTTTCTTCGCGAGATTCGGAGGTGCAGGTTCGATTGGTATTTCAGCGCCAATTGTTTCCCCAAAAATCGGCGCAGACCAGCAGGCAGTTTTTGACGCATCGCTTCCCAAAACTGAGGAGTGTCCAATAAATGGTGCTATGTACTCGAAGCAACAAAAAGCTTGGTGGGAAAAACACCGACCTCTTGGAGTAATGATTGAAAATTCCACGGACGCTCGTCCACAGTCAGGTATGTCTTTCGCGGACGTTACATATGAAGCAGTTGCAGAGGGTGGAATTACAAGATTTTTAAATATTTTCTATTGTCAGGATGCAGGGATTGTTGGTCCTGTTAGATCGGCGAGAACTTACTTTCTTGATTTCGTTTCAGAGTATGCAGATTATCCGCTATATGCCCACGTTGGTGGAGCAAATACTCCCGGTCCAGCCGATGCTCTCGGTCAAATTGATGATTATGGTTGGCAGTCATACAACGATCTAAATCAATTCTCGATCGGCTTTCCGACATATTGGAGAGATTATGATCGTGCTGGTCATGAAGTCGCAACAGAACACACTATGTATTCTTCAACTCAAAAACTTTGGGACGTTGGAGCAACACGTAAATTAACAAATGTTGATAAAGATGGAACTTCATGGGACACAAATTTTGTACCTTACAAATTTAAAGATGATGCAGCATCAAGCGCGCGACCAGCGTCTCAAACAGTAAGCTTTGACTTCTCCGGAGGATACACTGATTATTCTGTAAAATGGGTTTATGATCCCAAAACAAACCAATACTTGAGATTCAATGGTGGTCAAGCTCACATGGATCGCGATACAAAAAAACAAATGACGGCATCAGATGTTGTAGTCCTATTTATGACCGAACAACATGCGAATGATGGGTATACAGATAATGAGCATATGCTATATGGAACAAAAGGTACAGGAAAGGCAACTATATTTATGGATGGCAAACAGGTTTCGGGATCATGGAGTAAAAAGAGTAGAACCGCAAGAACCATTCTTACAGACTCAAGTGGTCAAGAGGTAAAATTCACAAGGGGTCACATTTGGTTTGAGGTCTTGGGTATTGGTACTCCACTTACAGTTAAATAGTAAAAAGGATAGTCACATACGTTATTTACTAACTTCGCTTTAGGGTATATAATTACCTCAAAACTAACGCTTTTCCTTATGTTTTCAGATCTTATTACTGGCAAAACTCGTACTAAAATAATTACTTTATTTTTGGGTCACCCCACCGAAATGTATCATGTTCGAGAAATAGTAAGGCAAGTTGATGAGGAGATAAATGCTGTACGTCGAGAATTAATTTATCTTGAGAAAAAAGGAATTCTTAATCGCGAGCCACGCGCAAATCGAGTATATTATTTTTTAGACAAAAATTATCCCTTTTATTTTGATCTTCTAAGAATCAATGCTAAAACATCTGGTCTTGGTGGGGATATCATAAAAAATAAAGTAAAACTTGGTAAAATAAAATACGCGATGCTTTCTGGAAAATTTGCTCGAGGTATAAGAGAAAATCCAGAGGACGTAGATCTTTTAGTCGTTGGTACAGTCGTGGTTCCTGAGTTATCTGCTGTAGTTCGTGCAGAAGAAGTGAAAAGAAGTCATGAGATAAATTATACAGTTATGAGTGAAGAGGAGTTTTTATTTAGAAAAAGAAGACGCGATCCATTTATAACCTCAATCATTTATGGATCTCGCGTGATGCTGATTGGTGATGAAGAAGCACTCCTTCTATAATTATGAAAAAACCCACACTCTTTGTATACTCAATTTTTTTGTTGGCCGCAGTCTTACTATTTTTTGATTTTCCAGTTCCTATAAAAATTGGAAAAACGACACTTGATCCAGCGCATCCAACTATCAATGCAGGACCAGTTCACCTGGCACCTGATTTTTCTTACCGTCTTGGACTCGATCTACAAGGAGGCACAAGTCTTACATACAAAGTAGACATGAAGGGTATACCTGTAGCATCTCAAGCAGATGCTTTTGACGGTGCAAGAACCGTAATAGATCGAAGAATTAACTTCTTTGGCGTATCTGAACCGACTATTCAATCTTTAAAGCTCCCAGGTGAATATAGAATCGTGATAGACCTTCCTGGTGCGACAAATGTCGATGAAGCACTCTCTTTGATAGGTGCAACAGCCCAGCTTACCTTTTGGGAGGGCGGCACACAAAAAATTGCAACATCTGACGCGTTTCTCCTGCCAATTGGTATGACAAGCGTCTATGGCACAAAACCTATCGCAACAAAATTAACAGGAAAAGACTTGCAAAAAGCACAAGTAGTTTATGGTTCGCAAAATGGGACGCCACAAGTTCAGCTTAATTTTTCATCTGCAGGGTCAAAGTACTTTGCCGATATTACGCAGAGAAATGTTGGAAAGCCTGTTGCAATCGTGCTTGATAATTCAGTTGTATCAGCGCCAGTTGTGCAGCAAGCAATTCTCAATGGAAGCGCTGTTATTTCGGGTAATTTCACTGATCAAACAGCCAAAAACTTAGCAATTCAACTTAACGCTGGAGCACTCCCTGCGCCACTTAAATTGATAGGTCAGACAACGGTTGGGCCTTCGCTTGGTATATCTTCACTTAAAAAGAGTTTGGTTGGTGGAGTCATAGGTCTTGTTTCAGTTCTTATATTTATGGTCTTTCTATATAGACGTGAAGGCGCCATTGCGGGGACAGCACTTTTAATATATACAGTTATAGTGCTTTTTATCTTTAAAGTAATTCCAATAACGCTAACTCTTGCAGGTATTGCAGGACTTATACTATCAATTGGTATGGCGGTTGATGCAAATATTCTTATTTTTGAACGTATGAGAGAGGAAATAAGAGCCGGTAAGCCAAATAATATTGCCCTAAAGCTCGGCTTTTCTCGAGCATGGCCATCAATTCGTGACTCAAACATATCAAGTCTTATAACGACATTTATATTGTTTTATTTTGGGTCAGGACAAATTCGCGGATTTGCGGTTGCGCTTGGAATTGGTATCGCTGTTTCTATGTTTTCAGCAATTCTTGTAACTCGAAATCTTTTGAGAGTATTTGAAAAAGATCTATGATAAACGTCATTGGTAAAAAAAATCTATTCTTTATTTTGTCCGGAATTGTCATCATTCCCGGTCTTATATCGACTATATTATTTGGTCTAAAACCTGGAATTGATTTTACGGGCGGTTCAAGACTTGAATTTTCATATAAAAATTCTATTGCAAATACTGATGAAGTCAAAAGTATTTTCAATAAAAATACAAAAGTAGATACAATCTCAACTACAGGACCAAACACAATCTCCGTAAGAACAGAGCCAATCGACGAGAAAACTAAAAAAACGATAATTGCAAACCTTGCAAAAGAGTTCCCAGGTACAAGCGAAAAAAGTTTCCAGACGATAGGTCCATCCATCGGAAAAGAAACTGAAGTAAATGCTTTTAAAGCAGTTCTGATTGCATCTGTCGCTATAACTCTTTATATAGCATTTGCCTTTCGTAAGGTTTCAAAACCTGTTTCGTCATGGAAGTATGGTGTCTGTGCGATTGCAGCTCTTTTGCATGATGTGCTTGCAGTTATTGGAATATTTTCAATTCTTGGTCACTTTTTTGGTGTCGAAATAGATTCTCTTTTTATAACAGCCTTACTGACCGTAATGGGTTTTTCAGTCCATGATACTATCGTTGTTTTCGATAGAATTCGTGAGAATCTATCAAAGAGTTTTGGTCACCAATTTGAAGATGTTGTAAATGATTCTCTTCTTGAAACTATGAATCGTTCTGTCAACACTTCGCTCACGGTTTTAATAGTTCTATTCGCTCTTTTAGTATTTGGAGGAGAGTCGATAAGATGGTTTGTTGCAGCGCTTCTTATCGGAATAATTTCTGGAACGTATTCTTCAATTTTTAACGCCTCACCGCTTCTTGTTGTCTGGTACGAATGGGACAAGCGAAAGAAAAAAAGAAAAAAATAGTCTTTACAATGACGCTTGAAATATTCAGAAAGGGGAATGAGGCAGACAGGAAAGTGATTAGGTTTGATCTTTCGAGATCATCTTTGGCAATCCCAGCGAGTAGTGAAGCTGAGCAAGTACAAACCTTCGGTTCAGTTTCCAGAATTATATCTCAGGCCTCAATCGACCCAAATGTACTCGGACTCGAGATGGGTTTTTCTAATGGTTATACGAGGTTTAAAGATGGTTACATGCTTGGTTTTACTATAAGAATATATTTAGGAGAAGATGCATCACTGGAAGAAGCTAGTGTTTCCAAAATAAAACCTGAATTAAAGCTCTTCGAATTTTTATTGAAGCAAAATGGTATAGCTTTGGATTATTCGCTTGATTATGTTAATCAAACTGATCTTGAGGATGACTTCTCAGAGGATCCTTATGATGTATCAAAATGGGGTGAATTTTCTGGATATGATCTAGACGCTTCAGTATTGAGAATTAAATTTACTGACTGAGTGCTTCGCGGACTAGATTTGAAACCACAGTGCTATCAGCCTTTCCTTTTACTTTTGGCATGAGAGCTCCCATAACTTTTCCCATTTCTTGAGGCGAAGATGCTCCAGTTTGCTTAATAGTCTCATCCACAATTTTTCTGATTTCATCCTCTGACATTTGTGCAGGAAGATAGTTTTCCAAAACCTTTATCTCCGCTTCCTCATTTGCAGCCGAATCATCTCTTCCGGCCTGTTTGTAAAGCTCAATTGATTCGCGCCTCTTTTTTATCTCGCGTCCGGCTACTTCTACCACGTCTTCATCAGTTGCCTCATAGGAGGCGCCACCTTTTTGGATTTCAAAATATTGAATTGCGGACTTTAGCATTCTTATCGCAGATAATCTTGCAGCATCCTTAGCAATCATCGCCGCCTTTAGGTCATCCTGTATCTGATCTTTTAACATATGTGTAAATTATAACAAAATCACATATAAAACTACACGTTGGTTTGAGTTTTGTTTATCAAATAATTATAGCTATATCTTAAGAAGACAAACAAATTCTCCCTACACAAGTTGTAATAGCTTATCTAAAATCACAATGAATAAAACCAATATATTTGATTATTTCTTAGTCGTCTAGTCGACTAGACGACGATACGATTAGGATAGCTATTTTCTCTTTACATCAATTCGTTTAAATCCTGTATGCTCTCGCCGTTTATGTACAAGTGTTGAACCTCCTGTAAGTTTATAAGCTTTTGAGTCAAATTCTTTTTCTACAGTTTCAGACCTTTTTTTGATGAGTTTAAAACAATCTTCATACTTTTCGACACGTCTTGATACATGCATAACAGTATTTTTACCTACTCTAAGTTGCCTGCTTATCTCCTCAATACCTATTCCGGCTAGAATCCAATTTGCGATAAGAATTCTCCTGCCAATTTTTAGTTTTTCATCATGAGTTAAGATGCCATCCGTGATTAAGTCTGCTTCATGACCATCGTGAGCTGAAAGAAAAGCGTCTCTAAGTTTATTTAGTGCTTCGAATGAATCACCGGTACCCAAGTTTTTGTATCTTCTCATTTTTCTCAGTCGTCTAGTCAACGACACTAATTTAATTGTAGATTCATAAATAATAGCTTGTCAAACAAACTCAGCAATTTTTTGAGTTCTCGCAAGGGTGTGCTGTGCAAACTATATTTTCCCGGTGACTTTAAATAAGTAGGTTGTGTTTTGACGAAATATTGGTTTAATTGTTTTCGTTTTTTCTAAATTTTGTATTGCGTTTATAAATTTTTGTCGGTCTTCCAGGAAATATCTGGCGTCCCAGTCGGTTGATGTATCAACAAGAATGTAATCAACCTGTTTTCCTATTCGAAACCAATCGCATACTGTATTGCCGCATGGAGATTTCCTTTTAAACTCCTTTGTTGTAGGCCATAGAGTATAGGTGAAATCGCGATGGGAAGTGTGCGCTGCAATATTCACTTGTGTTGCGAGTTTTGCCCCGGCTGGAATTTTTTTTATTGCAATATTTGTTGAATTAACCGATTCGGGCGTTTTCCAAAACCATGATTTAGTAAGATAAGATAAGGGTAAATGTAGGAAGTATTGAATTATAATAGTACAAAGAATTAAATAAAAAGCTAAGTATTTCGAATATTTTTTATATTTTGAAAGAACAATTATTGTTGGCCAAGAAAGAAATAGTGCAATAGTGCCTCTGTAATGCAAAAACAATCCCTGTGCATCAGAAACATATCTGTTTCCTAGTACAAAATAATGAGCGAGATCAGCCAGGAATAATAATAGATAGACCGGTGCACCAATTGGAATAAATCCATAATTTGCTAGACTGAAAAATATCGCTTGCTGTTTATCGGAGCTGTTATAGAAATTTGAAAGCTTTATACCGCTAAAAATTCCATTTGCGTTTTGAAATCTATAACCATTTGTGAAATGCGGAAAGAAGATAATGAAAACAAATGAAAGATAGAGTAGTGATCCAGCAATAAAATAAAACATTTTTTTGTTTTTGGTAATGATGTATTGTATTAAGGCAATGAGTAGCGTGAATAAGGCAATGTCTTCTTTGCAGAAAATAGCAAATAAAAATGGTACTATGGCCCACTTATAGTTTTCAGTTTCAAGAAAATAGATATAGAAAGATAAAAACGGAATTGCAAAAACCAAACTGTGAACATCTGCCCATATTGCATTTTGGATGCCATAAAACGCTAGGTAGTTAATAAGTAATGCAATTGACAAATGGTCTGGTATTTTTTTATCTTTTGCTAATAAATAAACTGCATATCCTGAAGCAATGACTGCAAGCACCTGCAGAGTTATAAGGGTATAAGTATTTGGGTTTATCCAATACAGAGGGGACAAGATTATAAAAATTGGTTCCAAATGATCAAAATAAATTGGCGTGTCAAAGTATGAATGAATAGTTGCAATAGGGGTTTTAAACTGGGAGTATTTCCAGATCGCTTGATCAACAACCGCCAGATCATAACCAGATATAAAATGTGCATGTTTAATGGTTGCAAGGGTGCAATATAAAACAAAAAAAATTAAGCAAATTAAAATTGGAGTAAGTGAGGCGAGATTAATTTGCTTTTTGAATCTCATGAATTCTTGTTATCAAATAATCCCGACTGTTTTTTGAAAGATCCTCATCAACTTCTTCAAAAAGAGTTTTGAGAATTTGACCAATTTGTGGTCCTGGTTTTATATCTAGCTCTTTCATGATGTCATTTCCATCAACCGCCAAATCATTTATCGAGAATGGTGGGTTTAATTCCTTAACGATTCTTTCCTTAAATAACTTTAGTCTCCACGATTCTGCAACCTGAGTGCCACCACCTAGCCTGTCTCCAATTCTCAAGTCCATCATATCGGAGACATTCTCAACTCCGACACGTCTTATAAAACGTCTTACAGCAGAATCTGTAATTTTCTCATCAACCGTGAACATATGCCACCTTATAAGTGTCACAATTTTTTTCTTTTGCTTTTTAGAAAGCCTTAGTCTGTCGCAAATTATATTTGCCACTTGTGCGCCTGCAACTTCGTGATTGTAAAAGATAACATGCCCGTTTTCATCTCTTCCCTCGACGTACGGTTTTCCAACATCGTGAAGTAGTGTCGCAAGACGAACTAATGCATCTTTTGAAGGGCAATGCTTCATGGATTCAATATTGTGAGTAAATACATCACTCGTGTGGTGCCGGCCAGGACGAACTTGCGATATGCCCTTTCCGCGCGCAAGCTCTGGAAAAATGATATCAAGCATTCCTGCCTGGTCCATAAGTAGTATGCCGTCATACGGGTGTTCGCTTTTAAGAATTTTGAACAGCTCGTCTCTTACGCGCTCACCCGATATTTTACTGATAAGATTTCCATTACGAACTATAGAGCCCCAAGTTTTTTCATCAATTTTAAATTCTAGCTGAGTCGCAAAACGGATTGCGCGAAGAAGTCTTAAAGCGTCTTCTTGAAACCGTTCATCAGGATTTCGAACTGTCTCTATTGTTTTTCTCTCAATCGCTGGAACGCCCCCATACGGGTCAATGTAGGCCGTTTGTCCATCGACAAATTTTGCGGCGATTGCATTCATAGTAAAGTCGCGTCGCGATAGATCTTCTTCGATGGATTTCCCCCACTCAACGTTTTCGGGGTGACGGGAGTTTGAATAACCACTTTCTGTTCTGAAAGTTGTTATCTCTACATAGTTTTTTTCAATTGCCTCGTCGTTTGTAAATGTAATCCCTACTGTGCCGAATGTGTTATCGTAAAATGAATTTGGAAAAATTTTCTGGATCTGCTCAGGAGTTGCATCGGATGTCATATCCCAATCTTTTATGGTTCTACCCATCAAGAAATCTCTTACACATCCACCTACAAAAAATGCCTGAAAACCCTCATCCTCAAGCTTTTTGTAAATCGCAAATATCGCAGGATTTATAACTTTTTCCATTGTGTATAATTGTGAGTATATCATGAAACGAGTTGTTGTATTAAGTAAGCGGAAGCCAAAAAACAAAACGGATCTTCTTGCTATTCTACTTAAAAACCGCGGAATAAAAAAAGTCGACGAGAAAGATTTTTTAGATCCTGATCTTGATAAAGTCACTTTAGAATCCGTAAATATAGATGATAAATCTGTTTTAAAAGCTGTTAAAAGAATTAAAGGAGCAGTTGATAAGAATGAAGAAATAGTAATTTTTGGTGACTATGATGTGGACGGAATTTGTGGAACGGCAATACTATGGGAAACAATTTATAGCCTTTATCGGAACGTTTATCCTCATATTCCGCATCGCATTGAAGAGGGTTATGGTTTATCAATCAATGGTATAGATCAAGTGCTTTTAGAACATCCAGAGACAAAACTCATAATAACCGTTGATAATGGTATAGTAGCAAATGATGCTGTTGCCTATGCTGCGAAAAAGGGTATAGATGTAATAATTACAGATCATCACGTTGCGTCAGACAAAAAACCGAACGCACTTTCGATTATTCATTCAACGAAAATTTGCGGAACGAGCGTCGCTTTTTTATTTTCCAAGGAGATAGCACCAGAGTTTGTTGGTTATCATTTGGAGCTAGTGGCACTTGCAACTGTTGCCGATCTAGTTCCTCTTGTAGGTGCAAACAGGACTCTTCTTAAATTTGGTCTCGAAAAATTAAAATCGACAACGCGACCTGGACTCATTGAGCTTTTCCGTGAAGCAGGAATAAAACGAGAAGATATCGACAGTTATCGTATAGGTCATGTAATTGCACCGAGACTAAATGCATCAGGAAGAATAACCCACGCTCTGGATTCACTTAGGCTGATCTGTACAAAGCAGCAAAAACGCGCTGAGGAATTAGCTCATTTGCTTGGCTCGACAAATCGAGATAGACAGCTGTTGACGGAGGAATCAGTTGAGCATGCTAATTTAGTTACAGAAGTAAACAATAGAATAATTTTTTCCTACGACAAAAAATATAATCCAGGCATAATTGGGCTTATAGCCTCAAGACTCGTTGAAAAGCATTACAAACCTTCAATAGTAGTGTCTGTTGGGGAAGAATACTCGAAGGGTTCAGCAAGATCAGTTGCGGGGTTTAATATCATAGAATTTTTGCGAACTTTTGAAATTTTTATGAAAGATGTTGGTGGACATCCTATGGCAGCGGGGTTTACTATAAAAACTTCAAGAATTGAGCAATTCAAAGTTGCATTGATCGAGAGCGGAAATAAATTGGTTTTAGATGAACATCTCGATCGTATTTTAAAAGTTGATACTGAACTCGATTTTAAACAAATAGATCCTCAGCTTGTTGCGGATTTAAAACGACTTGAGCCATATGGAATGGGAAATCCTGCGCCACTTTTTATTTCTAAGGGCGCTGCTATCGAGAATCTTCGATATATTGGTCGCGACAACAACCATTTAAAATTACAATTTATAGAAGGAAGAAAAAAAATAGACGGAATATTTTTCAGAGCAGACGAAAATGACCTCAGAATTGGAGATCTAGTTGATGTTGTATATTCGGTCGATGAGAATGAATGGAATGGAAATATAACTTTGCAATTAAATGTCAAGAATATTGTAAGACAAAACTGAGTTATATTGGATCCAATCCAAATACTTCTCCCTCTTCAAGAAGTCTTCCTTCTGGTTTTTTTCCATTAGCCATATATCCTGGTCCCAGTTGCGCATCAAAACTTATCCTTTGAGTTTTATCAAGTCTAGAATGTAATTCAACCGCATCATCCAGAATTTTTTGCGAGTATGTACTGGTCAATTCTTCAAAGCTCTTCATTGCAGCATTGGGAATGTCTGCAATTGGTACAGGACCGATACCGCCAGGAGGGTTTAATACCGCGTGTTTAACGACATTTTTTGCATGCTCTGCAGGTGTTAAATATTCAGAACTCATTTTAGCCCAAAAAAAATCCCCGCATCTTTTTGCGAGGAATTTGACTTTTGTCTTAAGAAAATCAACCCCCGCGTTACGCGTGGCGATTAAAATTCTTAAACATGACAAAAATCTTCATTGTATTTATGGTACCAAGTATATAAGTCCTTGTCAATGAGCCTCATTAAAGGTAAAATATGAGCATGCAAAAAAGAGTGACAGCCATATCCGCTAACGACTCAATTGGCGAAAAAATTGTATTAAAAGGTTGGGTAGATAGGGTTAGAACGCACGGTAAGATTGCCTTCTTCGATCTTCGCGATAGATCTGCCGTTATCCAAGTTGCGGCATTTGACGATTTAGCACAGAAAGTATCTGAGTTATCTGTTCAAGACGTTGTTGAGGTTGAAGGCGAAGTAAAAGCAAGAGGTGAAAAATACGAAAATCCAGATCTTTCAACTGGAAGAGTTGAAATAAAGCTCGAAAAAATTGACTTGATTGCAAAAGCCGCTGAAATGCCTTTTGACATGGGCGGCAAAGAGTTAAATCTTGAACTGCCAACACTTCTTGACTTCCGAAGTCTTACACTTCGTCATCAGAACATTAGGCCAATTTTCAAAATACAAGAGGCGATTGTTGACGGTTTTAGAAAAGCCGCACGAGAGCTTGAGTGTACTGAAGTTTTTACACCAACTATTTCTTATTCATCAACTGAAGGTGGTGCAGAAGTTTTTCCGATCGATTACTATGGTCACAAAGCATTTATGATTCAAAGTCCTCAACTTTACAAACAAATGATGGTTCCTACTTTTGAACGAGTATATCTCATGTCTCATGCATACCGTGCAGAACCGTCCGTTACGACAAGACATTTATCCGAATCAACTCAAATGGACTGCGAATTAGGTTTTATGGAGTTTGATGAGCTCATGGATGCATTGGAGTACGTAGGGTCCCAAACAGTAATTTATGCGTCTGAAAAACATCCCGAAATATTAAAGCAATTTGGAGTTCCCGCACCGAAAATTCCTACAAAAATTCCAAGACTCAAGATGCGAGATGCGCAGCAAATAATATTTGATAAATTCGGACGAGATGTTAGACATGAGCCAGATCTGGGTCCTGAGGATGAAAAGGACATCTGTCAGTGGGCGTTGTCTGAGCATGGTTCGGATTTAGTAACGATTACTCATTTTCCTCTCAAGAAAAGAGCATTTTACACACATCCAGATCCAGAAGATCCCGAATTTTCGCTGAGTTACGATCTTCTGTTTCGTGGAATTGAAATATTATCAGGAAGTAAGCGAATACATGACTACGAAACGCTGATTGGGATTATTAAGGAGCGTGGGATGAATCCTTCAGACTTTGAAATGTATTTACAGGCATTTAAATTTGGCATGCCGCCACACGGTGGTTTTTCCTTTGGTCTTGAAAGGATGACAATGAAATTATTAGAGCTCAAAAACGTTCGCGAAGCCAGTCTTTTCCCTCGAGATATGGAAAGGATTGATCTTCGATTTTCGCAACACGAAGGTAAATAACTTCCCTCATGAAAGATCACGTAGATTCAAGATTTTTGATATTTTTTTTCCTGCTGATAAATATTTGTCTTATCGCAATAATTTTTATTTTTTTCGTTAATACTCAGAATTTAAAAGTATTCAATATCGACAATTCTCAGACCACGTACTCGTTTCCATATCTGCCGACGGAAGTTGCAAACAACATAAAAGTTTCATCGCGTGCATTTATCATTTATGATGCAGATGCGAGAGCAGTAGTTACAGGTAAAAATGAGAAATTGCGTTTTTCGCCAGCATCAGCAGCTAAAATAATGGCCGCAACAATAGTTATTGAGAATTATGATTTAAAAAAGATATTACGAGTCACTAGTTTTGATGGAGTTGGTGCGGATAGCTCAAAAATGGGACTCAAACTTGGTGAAAGCATTAGTGTTGAAAATTTGCTTTATGGAATGATGTTGCCTTCAGGAAATGATGCAGCTTATGTACTTGCCGAAAATTATCCTGGAGGGATCTCTGCTTTTGTTGATGCAATGAATAAAAAAGCAAGAGAGTTAAAAATAGAGAACACAAATTTTTTTGATCCAGACGGATACGATGATAAAAATTACACAACCGCCTACGATCTCGCTCGACTCGCCGCATATAGTTTGCAATCAAAGGAATTTGCAAAAGTTGTAGCAACGAAGAAAATAGTCGTCACTGATAGTACGGGAAGCATTGTTCATAATCTTGAAAATTTAAATGAATTACTTGGGGTTGATGGCGTTACAGGTGTCAAAACTGGTTTTACTGATGAAGCCGGAGGTGTTTTGGTAACATCTATCAAAAAAAATGGGCGATTTTTTATAGTTGTTGTTTTGAATAGCACCGACCGATTTTTGGATACAAAAAATGTAATTAACGAAGGAATTAAGAAGGTAAAACTTTTAGATTACTGAGCAGTCGAGACAGCATTTACAAAAGCTGTGAATCCATCTCCTTTAAACACGAAAATTGGGAGAAAGTATTGTTGTTTTTCGTCACCCATATAGTATCCAAGAGATACATCTGTTATATCGATTGATGTAGATTTTTGGGTAGTAATTACGTATGCATTTCCATGACTCAAATCTTCAAAAGCTTGATCTGCGGTTTTTATAGGGTAATCGGAAGATTCGTCAGAATTAACCTCAGAATGTGTGAATAATGCCTCGACAATACTAGGTCCGTTATCCCCATTTCTGTAGATGAAGTACATATTTGATTTTGTAAGACCAGGATAATAAATTGAATAATTGTCAACGCTCTTTTGGAACAAATCTACTCGGATAAACTGCGCATCATTTAGGCTACTGGCTCCAACTAGAGCACCATTATCTAATTTTAAATAGCTCGCTGTCGTTTTGGTTTGATCGAGATCAGAGACATCTTCGTTTATCCCTTGCAAAAAATCAATCGCACTGTCGTATGCTCCATCCTTTTGAGCAATTACTCCAAATAATGCAGCCGGGGGCGGGTCAGTTAGATAGCTTGAAGAGATTCCGAAATCGTTATTTATAATATTGTATTTGATGTTTGTCCCAGTGCTATTATTCCATTGATAGATAGAGTCACTAAGTTTTGTTTCATTAGTATCAAAACCCACATCCTGAAGATTATTTCTTACGCCATCAAGCGCAACAAGACTAGATACTGCAGGCTTAACTTTATAAACTTTCATTCTATCGGGTATTTCACCTGGCAACGAACCTGTTGCTGGCAGTTTTCCCGTCAAAGTATTTACCCTAAAGGTTAAGCCAGTGGGAGAATTTCCTGGAAATGCAACTTGAGGAAGACGTCCAAATTTTTGTGCAGGTGGTGGTGGGGGAGTTGGAAAAAAAACATTTTTAAAAATTTCTCCACCCTTAAAAAATAAGAAAATTACAGTGATTATCGCGAGTGATATTCCAAGAATTTTTCCAATAGTTCTTATTTCCGCTGTAACGTCAGCAAGTTTTGCCATGTAATATTGCCCCTTCATTGAGTATATGCTTGAGGCTGTGATAAAATCAAGCAATGGTAGTTAGAACAAGAATCGCACCAAGTCCAACTGGTCAAGATCTTCATGTGGGAAATATATATACTGGACTCCTAAACTATGCGTACGCAAAAAAACACAATGGTCAATTTATTATCAGGGTTGAAGATACTGACCGAGAGCGTTACGTTGAAGGTTCAGAAGAGAGGATTCTGACCTCACTTAAAAAGTTTGGTTTAAATTATGACGAGGGACCAGATATTGGGGGTAACTTCGCTCCATACAGGCAATCAGAAAGACTTGAGATTTATACAAATTACGCAAAAGAACTCATTTCAAAAGGACACGCTTACTATTGTTTTTGTACAAAAGAAAGACTAGATGAACTGAGGAAAAAGCAAACTGAAAATGGTGAAAAAACGCGTTACGATAGATTCTGTTTGAATAATGTAGAAGACTCAGATACAAGGATAAAAAATGGCGAAAAACACGTAGTTCGTCTAAAGGTTCCTGATGATGAAAAGATAAAATTCAATGATTTAATACGTGGAGAAATAGTCATTGATAGCATTGAACTAGACGATCAAGTTCTACTCAAGTCTGATGGATTTCCAACATATCATCTTGGAGTAGTAATTGACGACCATTTAATGGAAATAAGCCATATTATACGAGCTGAGGAGTGGATATCGTCAACTCCAAAGCATGTTCTGTTATATCGTTACTTTGGATGGGAAGAACCGGTATTTGCACATTTACCATTGCTTCGAAACAGTGATCATTCAAAATTGTCCAAAAGAAAAAATCCAGTTTGGGCGTCGTGGTATATAGAGAATGGTTATTTACCAGAGGCAATGATAAACTTCTTAGCGCTTTTGGGTTGGAGTCATCCGGAGGAAAAGGAAATATTTTCTCTTGACGAATTTATCAAATTTTTTGATTTAAAAGATGTCCACCCAGCCGGTCCGATTTTTGATTTAACCAAACTCGAATGGATGAATGGAGTTTATATTCGAGAAGTCCTAACGGAGGATGATCTAAAGGAGAGACTTTTTATCTTTTATAGAAATGATGTAAAAGTTAGTCATTACATTGAAAACTCTAGAATATTGAACTTGGCTAAAACTAGGATGAACACTCTTTTGGAATTCAAGAATTTGGTTGTTAAATCAGAAAATGCAGCGACTCCAAATGAAATATTAAAGCAAGATTTAAAGATAGAGCTCGAAAAAATTTCAAAAGACGAATGGCATGCTAACAAAATATTTTCAGTCTTCAAAAACTTGGCCGAAAAACATAAGATTAAGATGCCCGCAATTTATGAAATATTTACAGGGAAAAAACAGGGGCTCCCATTGCCTGACTTTCTCGAAGCGATAGGGCGGGACGAATCATTCAACAGAATTTAATGGTAAAGAGCATCGCCAACTTCATTTCAAACGTCTCAAATCCCTTGTTTATCACAGTACCTTTTTCTTTCGCACTTATTTTTAAAACTAGCGACAACTTACAATACGCCCTTCACTGGACATTTATCTCAGGTATTTTTGCGACAACTGTTGGAGCTTTTGTTCTATATGGTGTTAAAAAAGGATTTTTCTCAAATCTTGACGTTTCAAAAAGAATACAAAGACCGCCACTTTTTATATTTACGGCAGTTATGAGTCTGATTTACTTATTGATAACACTTTATTTTAAGGGTCCTCAAATAATTTTATTCGGTCTTGCAGTTCTACTACTTGGTATTTTTATTGCAGAAATAGTAAATACAAAAATAAAGGCAAGTATGCACTTGGCTGTGTACTCATCGTTTTGTCTTGCATTGGGTATAATCTATGGCGGAGAATTTTGGACCTTTACGCTGTTTATTCCAGCTGTTGCTTGGTCAAGAATAACTCTTAAAAGACACACGCTTCCTGAGACAATTGCCGGAACAACTCTTGGACTGTCAATTGTATTTGTTTCTTATTTAGTTATAAAATACTTATTAATAAGGTGAAGAGTAACTCCATTTTTGATTCATTCGGATACGCAATTGGTGGTATTGTGCATTCAATATCAGACAATCGAAACATGCGAATCCATATAGTAGTTGCAATATTTGTATTTTTGGCAGCAATTCTTTTCCATCTCCCAAAAGATGAAATGATTGATGTGATGGTTATGATGGTTCTTGTGATTGGTGCCGAAATGATCAACACCTCAATTGAGGAAATGACAGATCTTATAACAACTGAGCATCGGAAAGAAGCTAGAATCGCAAAAGATGTTGCTGCAGGTACAGTCCTCGTCATTTCCTCCGGAGCAGCAATTATTGGGATCTATATCTTCCTACCATACATTATCAAGCTGTTGAATTAAAAAGTACCACGAGTATCAAGGGTATCACGAGTATCACGGGCAAATTATCTGATCTTGGATCCCGGTTCGGCGGGTTCAACGGTAGTGAGAAGAAGTGGTTTTTCGCCATCTGCTGCAAGTAACATCCCTTGGCTTTCTGATCCCATCATTTTTTTGGGTTCAAGATTGGCGACAACGATAACATTTTTCCCGACTAACTCATCTGGCGTATACCATTTAATAATTCCGGCAAAAATGTTGCGTGGATTTTCCTCTCCTATATCAACGGATAGCCTGACCAATTTTTCAGAGCCTTCGACCGGCTCAGCCGATAAAAT
>DASZRG010000035.1:0-34820 GCA_035549295.1 Patescibacteria group bacterium | reverse complement strand
ATCTCCCCAGATCGTTGACAGGAGTCTTGAAGATCTTACGAACAAAGAATTTTCACCTGGTAAGTTTTTTAAATACGACAATGGCCTCAGCTACAAATTAGTAACTATAACTTTCGTTTGGAAGATCGATGCGGACGATTTTACACCTCAGGCACTCGCCCTAAGCCGACTACTACCAGTAATTAACGAGGCTCTTTTCAGACATATTCGAGGAAAAGGGTTAAGCTATTCATCACACGTTTACAAGGCTGACCACAAAAAATTTAAATTTGTTTTTATAGAACTCACGATACCCAAAAATCCGAACATTGAGAAAATCGTTACAGATGAAATCTTTCCAGACATTAAAAAGAATGTACTATCAAAGATTAGCGACGAAGACCTCTCAAGAATTAACAAAAAAGAAAAGCTTATTCAGGAGGCAGCTATTATTTCTCAGAGAAATAGGTACGATCATTTACTGTATGGCCTTGATGTATACAAAAAAATAATAAGCGTGGAGGCAATTCGAGAAATGTATAAAGTTATAACAATTGAACACCTCAAAGCCTGGAAGAAAAGCCTTGCAACAACTGCCCCAGCTATAGTTGTAAGCGGCGATATTGACTAGGCGGATTGTCTAAGGAACCTGATTTTGTCGCGAAGAATTGCGGCTGTCTCAAAGTCAAGTTGTTTCGCCGCTTCGGTCATCTCTTTTTTTAACGTCTTTATAACCTTCTCACGGTCATCTGGAAGCAAAACCTCTTTATCAATTAACGGCTTCAGATCCTCAAGAACATCCTCTTTCTTTACCATTCTCTCGCGTATAACTTTCTCGACTGACTTTGGAGTTATTCCGTGTTTTTTATTGTATTCAAGCTGATTTTCGCGCCGTCTATTAACCTCGTCCACCGCTGCCTTCATCGAACGGGTATTATCATCTGCATAGAGAATAACCCTTGAGTCAACACGCCTTGCGGCTCGACCCATTATCTGAATCAGGGAAGTTCTGGACCTTAGAAATCCTTCTTTGTCAGCGTCCATAATCGCAACGAGCGAAACTTCCGGAAGATCAAGACCTTCACGCAAAAGATTTATTCCGACCAAAACATCGTATTTACCTTCTCGAAGCTGGTCCAATATATCTTGCCTTTCAAAAGTATCAACCTCTGAATGCAAGTACTGGACCTTTATCCCACGATCTTCCAGGTAAAAAGATAAGTCCTCAGCCATTCTCTTAGTCAAAGTGATCACAAGAACCCTTTCTTTTTTCTCAACAACCCTATTAATCTCAGAAATTAAATTATCGACCTGGCCCTCAGTTGGCCTTATCTCAACTTCCGGATCAACTATTCCTGTAGGCCGAATGAGCTGCTCCGCTATATTGTCAGGACCTGCCAGCTCAATCTCGTACTCATCGGGAGTTGCGGATAAAAATATAGTTTGTTTTATGCGAGTTATAAACTCGTCAAACTTCAAGGGCCTATTATCATAGGCTGAAGGAAGTCTAAATCCATAATCAATAAGCATCTTTTTTCTTGCAAAATCACCATTGAACATCCCTCTTATTTGAGGGAGGGTCATGTGTGACTCATCAATAATAAGAAGCCAGGGCTTGCCGCTTGCTGCAAAGTAGTCTAGAAGTGAATATGGAGGATCCCCCGGCTTTCTACCATCAAAATATCTAGAATAATTTTCGATTCCGTTTACATAACCCACCTGCTTTAACATTTTCATGTCATACTCAGTCCTTTTCTGAAGCCGGTCCGCTTCGATCATTTTCTTCTCAGATTTCAACTCCGTGACGCGTTCAGCCAAATCCTTTCTTATCTGAACAAAAACATCATCGTATGTACTCCTGTTAGTTATATAGTGCTTCGCAGGATAGATAGTAAGCCACTTTGAGTTTTCAATTACATTTCCATTAAGAGGGTCAACTTTATCTATCTTTTGTATAAAGTCACCATTGAGGGTTATCCTGATAACACTATCTTCGTACGCTGGATAAACTTCAATTGTTTCGCCACGGACTCGAAAAGTACTACGCTTGAAAGCGTAATCGTTGCGAGAATATTGAAGATCCAGAAGTCTATCAAGAATTGAATTTCTCGAGAGCTTTACGCCCTCAGCGATCTCGAGACTAATTTTCCCATACTCAACAGGTGATCCAAGATTGTAAATCGCAGAGACTGAAGCAACAACTATAGTATCTGGTCTGGTTAAAATATTCGTTGTAGCTGCAAGACGCAATTTATCAATTTCTTCATTTATCTCTGTCTCTTTTGCGATATATGTGTCCGTTGTAGGAATGTATGCCTCAGGTTGATAATAATCGTAGTATGAAACAAAATAAGAAACAGCATTTTTTGGAAAAAAGTCTCGAAACTCCTGATAGAGCTGCCCAGCAAGCGTCTTGTTGTGCGTCATAACAAGAGTTGGCATGTTGAGATTTCTTATTACGTTTGACATTGTAAAAGTCTTACCACTACCCGTTACCCCGAGGAGGACTTGAAACCGATTACCGTTTACAAGACCCGAAGTAAGCTTTTCTATCGCTACGGGCTGATCCCCCGTTGGTTTAAATTTTGAATCTAGTTGAAAATCCATAGATATGGTATTTTATCACACGCAAATAGTTGTTCAGTTTTTTTATATTTGCGATTTGATATTTAATATCGTTTGATGCAGATTACATTAGTTGACCTTCGAATAATATTCGAGTATATTATTACTATTATTCTAGTTTTAACTGAATACTGTTTACTCAATACTAATATGACAGCCGTACTTTACAGAAGAGAAAGAGAATTACTCAACTACATCATACAATTTCAAGAGCAACATGGCTACTCCCCTACGCTTCGCGAAATGGCAGATGCGATGGGCCGGAATAGTGTCTCCACTATGCATGCACTCATCCGATCGCTCGTTGAGAAAGGCTACATGCAAAAAGTTGATGGGAATTCCAGAACCCTTAAGATATTGAAAAGAGACAATATTGGTATTTTGATGGGTGCAACTCCAAAAGCGATTGGCCCATCACTCACCATTCCTCTTATGGGTTTTATAGCTGCAGGCAAGCCGCTCGAGCCATTTACGGACCCTGAAGCAACTTTTTCAGTCTCGTCTGATATGTTAACCGGCAAGAGAACCGCCTACGCATTGCAGGTTAAGGGCACTTCCATGATCGAGGATGGAATTCTTGATGGAGATATGGTCATTATCGAGAAGACTGAGACTGCAAAAAATGGCGATATAGTTGTGGCACTTGTTGACAACCACTATGCTACGCTTAAAAGGTTTTATAAAGAAGGTGGCGTGGTTGTTCTAAAGCCAGCCAATTCTGCAATGGAACCAATTTACCCAAAAGAAGATCTCAAAATTCAAGGTATAGTCGTAACCCTCGTCCGCCGCTTCAATTTTCTAAGTTAATAAAAGTATCAAGTGCATCATGAGTACCACGGGTATCACGAGCTTTCAAAAGTCATCCAAAAGTTTTCGCAATCTGATACTTTGGAACAAATTCAAGAATCTACTATTAATTACTTATAAATTGACTGATATGCTTCCAGCCTCTGAAAACTTTGGTTTAAGATCACAAATGCAACGAGCTATAGTCTCAGTTTTATCAAACTTTGTCGAAGGATATCTCAAAAAAAGCTCAAAGGAAAAATTACACTTTCTAGAGATATCCGAAACTTCTCTGCTGGAACTAGAAGCACAAGCTGAAATATGTTTAATCCTTGATTATTGGAATGAAGAAGATTATCTTAAATTTGATAGATCGCGTGCTGAAGCTGGTTACTTTCTCCATCAATACATTTCTAAGATTTATTAGCTCGTGATACTCTTGATACACGTGGTACCTGTGATACCTTTATCTCTTCAGAAGTTTCTTCCTCAGTCCGAGGTGTTTTTCTATGTAAACAATGATTCCTATTACTATCAACGCGACGACTAGAAATTCAAATTTTCGGTATACGGGCTCTAGACTATTCCAATTTGCACCCAGAACAAGTCCGATATATGTAAGTATTGCTGACCATAAAAGACATCCAACGGTTGTGTATATCACAAACTTTTTAATATCCATCTCAAACATCCCTGCGGGAAGCGATATAACGGTTCTTACCCCAGGTAGAAGACGCGAGATAAATATAACTTTATCTCCATATTTCTTAAACCAACTTTCGGCGCGGTGATACTCGTGCTCAGAAACCAAAATAAACTTACCGTATTTCCTTATTAGATTAAGAAGAACTGTTTCTTCGAGGAAAAAACCTATGTAATACGCAAGAAGCGATCCTGCGAGATTCGCAAGTGTTCCTACGATTACGATCAAAATAAAGGATAAGTTTCCAGTTGAGGCAAGATATCCTGCAAATGGCATCGTAACCTCAGATGGAATTGGGATAAGTGCGGACTCTAGGAACATGAGAATGAAAATCCCCAAATATCCAGTAGACTGAATTAGCTGTATAATAAGACTCGCTAGATGCTCAATCATTTCCTAGAGTCATGAAGCATGAATCAAGAAGTATGTGTTCCCATGATTCACAATTCATGATTCTTGATTCAAGTTTATGAACCTATACATTGTATCAACGCCTATTGGGAATTTGCAAGACGTTACAATACGCGCTGCAAAAATTCTTCTTGAGGCAAAAATCATAGTCACTGAATCACCCTCAAAGATGGGGATTCTGCTTGAATTTTTAGAAAGAGAGTTTCCAGGCTTTGAAAACACCGAAAAACAAATAGTATCGCTAAGCGAGGATGAGGAAGAACAGAAAATTCCGTATGTGATAAAACTTCTCGAATATTCCGATATAGCACTTGTTTCAGAAGCAGGTACTCCGCTTATTTCAGACCCCGGCTACAAACTCGTCAGAGAGGCGATAAAACGAGGAACGAATATCATATCGATTCCAGGAGCTGCATCACCGGTAGCTGCACTCACTGTCTCGGGTATGCCGCCTGACAAATTTGCATTTCTTGGCTATCTTCCTAAAAAGTCGGGCAAGAGAATCGAGATGTTGAAAAGAATTTCCGAGATCAAGGAGAAAATCAGTATGACAGTGATTCTATTTGAATCTCCGCACAGAATCATCGAGAGTTTAGGCGATATACAAAAAACTTTGGGAGATATTGATATTGTTATAACCCGTGAGCTTACAAAAATTCACGAGGAGGTAAGGCGAGAAAAAGTGTCGGAGTCAATTGCGCATTTTACCCAAACCGACCCCCGAGGAGAGTTTATTTTGTTAATTTAAGATTTACCCGTCTCCCTTTTTAACAAATTCCTGATTTTTGAAAGCCTGCCTACTTCTCCTCTTTGCTTGGTAATTTCCGAATCAACTATTTTAAAAATCCATGCAGCAAATAGTTGTCCGTTTCTGTTTTCGTAATTTTTAAGTTCGTTCCCTATACGCACGGCTATCAAATCAACAACGGTTTCAGCTTGCTCTCGACTCTCAAGCGCAAGATATACATGCTCCCAGATTTGTGGAAAAGCATTCTCAAATATAAGATCCCATGCTTCGGCATGTCGCGCGTCCTCAGTGTTTTTAGCAGCATGAATAGCTCCTCTTGGAATATTTTCAAAATCCGCATGTTCTTGAATCCTTCTCCAGTTAGGTACGTCAACGTTATCAATTTCATCTTCCGTTGAGATTAAAGAGCTATTCTCATTGTTTAGCGCAAATGCCACCTCACCGCTCTTCTCACCCTGGCTGCTTTGATAACCTCCAATTTGCATATCTTCTGCTTCTACTAAAAATGTTTCTTGTTCTGCATCTTGCTCCGGAACAACAGTCTGTGGATTTCTATTATGTTTAAGATTGAATTTTCTCGCAAAATCAGCGAATGCGCTTTCGCTCAAGTAATAGTGGCCATTTAGACAAACTGCCTGATCTATTTCCCCCCGATGTATAGCTGCATTAATTGTTCCCCTATAGATGCCTCGATTGCTAAATCTAAATGCTGGCATATACCCATCTGGTATTGATATACCTATTGCTTTTGTAAGCGAATTTCTAGCTGTTGATAGCGCCACCTGAACAGCGTTCAATGATTTTCTTCGTGTCATTTCCCTTATTTGTTCATTGTCGTAAAAACCAGTCGCCGCTGCCCTAAGAGTTAAGGCTTGATCTTTAGGAAGCCTGTTTATTTGAGTTTCTGCTTGCACAGGGTGCTCTCTCATCCATTTATCCAGCATGTCTTCTGGGGCCAAGTCTTGTTTTTCCTCTCTTTTTGCTGAAAATGAACGTAATTCGGGATGTCTTACTCGCATAGTTTGCATTGATCTATCTACCCAATAACCTATCTGTTCCAATCCACTCATTTTTTGATCCGAAACTGTGGCAAGCATTTTTGCAACCGCATGCTCAATTAAATCTGAGAATTGCTCTCCCTCAGCAAGAGTACCACCATAGCGCATAATAGTTCTTGGCCAGAATAACGTCAATTCTAAGGCCGAAGCTCTGCTTCCGTGAGCAATACCCCTTACTAGCTCTTCAGCTTTTGCGCGTCTACTGTCAAGATACTCAGACGAGAGACTTAACCCATTGTCTTCTGCGATTATTTTTCGAGCTCTATGTATTTCGTCCCTTATATGTCGAGGCTTCT
Organism: Patescibacteria group bacterium; assembly: GCA_035549295.1. Classification (GTDB taxonomy): domain Bacteria; phylum Patescibacteriota; class Microgenomatia; order Levybacterales; family GWA1-39-11; genus GWA1-39-11. The sequence continues at coordinate 28,214 of DASZRG010000035.1, read as the reverse complement.
CACCCATCGATTGGGCTATCTGCAGAGGGGACTCGCCTTCGAGGCGCCTTAAAAATATACCACTTCTATATTCTGAGAGTACACTCGCCGAACTTCTTGCTCCATCAGGATTTATGTCGATCCACTCATCGATTGACATTCTTCCATTACCAACAGGTCTTCCTGCCTCATTACTATTCGCGGAGATATTGGAATCATTTTCCATATTATGGGATTATAGCAGATTATTTGCGGAATTCAGCATCTAGCGTGAGGAGGCGGTTATATTTGACCATTCTTTCGTGCGCAGGCGCGCCAAATTTTACATAATCTGCGCCTACTCCAACTGCAAAATCGGCAATAAATGTATCCTCTGTCTCACCGCTTCTCCCGGATACTATAACCTTAAGATTCTTGAATCTTGCTATCTCAACGACGGCAATAGCCTCGGTTACTGTCCCTATCTGGTTTGGCTTAATTACCACCCCATTTATAATATTACTTTGAGTCGCAGTCTCGATCATATATGGATTGGTTGTTATTATATCGTCTCCTGCGATAAGAGTTTTGTCGCCAATTGCCTGATGTAGCTTTTTCCATCCCTCGACGTCTGCGTCGGCGAGAGGATCCTCGATGTAAATAAGCGAGAACTCAGATAAAAGCTCTTGGTAAAAGCCAATAAGGTCGCCTGTCGAATAAGGTGCTTGCCTATCCACCAGGTTGTAGTCTTTGTTTCCATAAAAAGACGAGCCTGCGATCTCAATCCCCATAAAAACATCGAGCGAAAAAGAAAGCCCAGAGCGTTCTATTGCGTTTTTCAAAAACGTCAGTGCTGCTTTGTTGGTTCCGACTTCGGGTGAATATGCTGCTTCGTCTGCAACAAGCGGATTCATACCACGCTCTTTCATTTCATCGGCTAGTGCTTGATAAACTCGGACACCCACATCAAGGCCCTCAGAATATGATTTGGAAGTCGCAGGAACTGCTAGAAATCCTTGAAAATTAAGCTTGTTTCCCGCGTGCTTGCCCCCTTCTATCATGTTGAATATAGGAACCGGCATCTTCGGGGCCGACGCGCTTGGTACAAATTGTCTTATATAAGACGCTGTCGACATTTTTAGACTTGTTGCTGACGCTTTCATAATTGCCTGGGATACAGAAAGAATTGCGTTTGCACCCAGCTTCTCCTTGTTCTGTGTACCATCCATTTCTATCATGGCGCGATCAACAGCTGCCTGGGCGAGAGAATCCATTCCAACAATACTCTTTGCGATGACATTATTCACATTATCGATTGCTTTCTGCATCCCAAGACCATGATATTTCTGCTGGTCGTGGTCGCGAAGCTCAAGCGCGACATGGGGCCCCTCTGCAACACCTGATGGAATGGATGACGAAGCACGCGTTCCATCATCCAAAATTACTGTGGTTTTGACTGTAGGGTTCCCTTTCGAATTAAATATTTGAGTTGCAAAAATTTCTTTAATTTGCGGCATATGTAATCTCTTTCACTTCACTAATAAAATATTTTCCATCAGACAAAATCCAATCAATTTCTTGTGAGTGATAAAAATGTTTTTCAATTTCTCCGCCATAAGTTGCAAGCGCCAAAATTTCACCCCCGTCCAGGATATCATAATTTGTATAGTCAATATTGTCACGCACTATTACCTTCGCGTGGTTTACAACACTATGTTTTTTTACTTCTTCCTTTGCAACATCAACCTCATATGATACTTTCACGCCGCTCGCATCCTCAACCTCAACAAGCATTTTACCTGGCTTATTGTGTTCAGTAAATATTTTTCCTTTCAAGTGAGGCGTCAGATGATGCTGAACCGCAACCGTTACGCCGGACTTTAAGTGATTTATATTTTTAGCATTTCTATATATCAAAAGATCGCGATCGAAAAGTCCTGACCAAAGGTCTCGAATTGATGCTAGAAGCGCGGCTTCACCCACAACATCCTCTACCCAAACGCTCCCTCTTATTTTTTGTCTAGGATCACCCGATATAACGCTTGCATGCAGCCTAACTGGGTCGCTTCCCATTTTTTCATAATGAGCAATAACTGCATCTACTAGCTGCTGCGGGATGCTAGTTTTGTTTATAAGATTTTTAATGTGTTTTGAAACTTGGTTAATAGAATCATCATGGTCAAAATTTATCGACCCCAAAAGATGGCTTATTTTCGTATCAAGGTGGTTTTGTCTCAAAAAATCAAAATAGGCATTTTGTGTTACGACAAATCCGGGAAGTACTGAAAATTTCGCGTTGATCATCCCACCTATTCCAGCCGCTTTTTCACCTACGTAGTGCTTATCGTCGTGATCCAGATTTACAAAAGCCACAACATTATCTGAGGCAGATACCATACACTACAATGGTACTAGAGAAGTGAGTTGAATTGCAATAAGTTAGACAGTACGAATGACCTTTTCAATTTTAGTTACACGCTCATCAAGCTTTTTAAGATCCTTTCTGTATGCAGTGCTAATATTTACTGCATCGAGTATCGCGGATCCCATTTCTCCTATTTTTCCCGAAAGATTATCTGTCTGCTGAGCAAGTTCATTTTTTAGATCATCTTTAGTAGGAATTGCCTTAAGATCATCCTTGGTTACGAAACCCTTGAGCTTTTGATCTAACTTTTCATCCAATTTTTGGTCTAAAAGATCACTTACTTGTTGGAGAGTAATTGCTGTCATAGAAGATAATATAAACAATGAGTGGAGCTATTGTCAATGTTAATTACGCTAGCTTCTCCTTGAAGTAGTCCACCCAGGGGTTGATCGCGGGATTTTGATCATTTAGAAGTCCTATAAACAATGTTAAGTATGCACCAAATGCCAGAACTTCGAGAAAATCTTCATATATGTTTTTACCCGATGTTCGATAATTATAAACTTCGTGGCCGTTTTGCTTTATTACATCCTCAGTCAGCATCATTCGCTTTTTGATCTTTTCCGAATAGTTATTTGAATTTAACATGATAAAAACTAAGTTTGAATCTTTCGGAAAAGCAAGTCCCTCCATGAGGTGATGATTGAGATCTGGAACAATATACGATGCGGAAAAAGTCTTACTCGTTTCGTTAAATTGATTGCGAATCACATGCGTGTTTGCACTTAAGTGTTCTGCACCGATTATAATAGGAAGTTTCCCCACAAAATTTGGAGCATCGGAAATGGCTTTCGTTTTTAACTTATCGGATTCAGCAGAGAGTTTTTTGATCGATTCTACTATCTGCGCTTCATCCAGCTTAATTATTCCCATCTTATGTAGGAGCTCAAGTAAGCCAACGATGGTGTATCCACCACCTAGTCGAGGTACTCTTGATGGGTTAAGCTTCTCGTCAAAATAATAACCCTGCACATTGTTTTGGTCGGCCCATTCTTTCAATTTACTACCACGAGTTAGAGCTATCATTTTTGCATTTTTTTGCTTGGCCTCAACTGCGCATGATAATACTTCTTCTGTGGTCCCTGAGTAACTCGTCAAAATTACTAGAGTGTTTTCATCAACATATGAAGGTAAGTGATAGTCACAAATTGTTTCAAGGGGATAAGGCATCTTATCACCAAGCAGTGACTTAAATACTAAAGCACCATAAATTGATGCCCCCATCCCACAGCAAACTATATTTTTAATTCCCGTGAAATCACCATCTATTTGGAGTTGACCTACCTGTTCCCAAGCAGCTTCCGCCTGCGCGGGTAGCATAAACGTCGAGCCATACGCCCCCTGCGGATCAAGCTTATTTATTTCATCAATATTTGTTAAATCCGTCATTTTCAGTTTATATATTAGATATTATATATTGCATATTATAAAAATTTCGAAATTTTATAATCTATAATATCTTATCTATAATATGTAAGATTACACTTCCCCTCTCTCCTTCTTCCTCTGCTCAGTCATCCCCTAAATATTTTCCTCTCTCTTCTTTTCTTACCTCATCTGTCTGATCTCCGCGAGCATACTTATCTTCAATTCTCCAAGTAGTACTCCCATCTTCAGGAGTAGATACTTCAAAAACATCCATTTCGGTCTTCCCTTTATGCCTGTGCCTTTGCCCAACCTTTGTTGTATATCCGTAATCGTACTCCAAAGGAAATTCTTCAAGTTCCCGTTTTTGGTTCTCCATAACCATTGTACACTCTCCGTAGGACATATAATAACTTTCAACTTTTACGGCATGTGCTTGAAGAGACAACCAACCGTCTTGATCTAGGTGCAAAATTTTCATACCAATTGGGTCATTCTCTGATTTTCTAGAGAATATTGGCTCATTTCCCCATGGCTTGCTATAATCCACAGCCACGTGTGCCTCAGCTACAAATTTATTTTTATCCGAAGCTGGACTCGAATTTTTCTCAGACCCTTCAATAATTCGAGTTTTACCCTCAGTTTCAACGCCATATTTTTGTCCTGAATGGATTCTAAAACCAGTAGCGTATTCCATTGGTATTCGTTTCATTTCTCCAACTTTGTCTTCTAAAATAATTGTTGCTTTTCCATCACGTAGAACAAGAATTCTAAATCTATCGCTTTCGCTAACTGGAATTTGTTTGCCGTCTTCAATTTGGAGTTCGCGTCCTATGTATTTTGTTGTGGGAGGTGTCCACGTAGCTATTTTGCCCCACTCATTATCTTCAAAATCTATAAATGGATCGTGGGTAAAAGTTGACGCATCATATTCATTTTTGTGGCTCTCGTATTCAGAAACATTTAGCTGAGAGGCTGGTTTTGTATCCATTTTTTTAGAATAAACTAATTCTATTTTCTTTTATTTATTATTGCAAGGGCTTGGTCATGAAGAAGTCCGTTTGATATTAAAGAGCCCTGACCTTTAAACGTCCAAGGGGATCCATCATGCCTCGTTACCTTCCCACCCGCTTCTTCCACAATGACCTTAAACGGCGCGATATCCCAGATCTTTCCATATTCTTCAACGCATAAGTCTACTCGTCCTGAGGCAACCATGCAATGTCCGAATGTTGGCTCCCAAGCCCGACATGACTCTGCAGCCTCAACAAGGTCAATGATCACTTGTTTATTTTTGAAATGGCGCATGCTCCCAAAACCAACATAAGAATCCTTCAGCTTGCTAACCTGTGATACGTGAATCGGCTTGCCATTTTCAAAGGCACCCATACCTTTCTGGGCGTAAAATAGAGTATCAGAATGCGGATAATAGACTACACCAAGTTCAACTTCATTATCTCGACACAAGGATACTAATACGCACCAATTTGGTATTCCTCGACTATAGCTTCTGCTACCATCGATGGGGTCTATTGCCCAAAATTCTTTTTGGTCAAAATCACCGCCTGTTTCTTCACCTATAAATTTTGCGCCCGGATATTTAGATATGATTTCTTTCTTTATGGCTTTTTCTGTATCGGTGTCAGCCACCGACACAACAGTATTATCTTTTTTGTGTTCAAATTTTATGTTTTCGTTAAAATACTGGAGGGCTTTGTGGGCTCCGGCTTTTGCGGCTTCAATTGCAATCTTTAGTTCGTCTGACATTTTATCTGATTTTAGCAATAAAATCGTCAATTTGCTCGACTGTTGGGACGCCAGGTTGTGAGACTTTAAGTGCTCCGGCTGCGTTAGCGTATTTCATAGCAGAAACAGTATCTAGGCCTTTCATTATCGCTGATATAAATGCCCCATTAAATGTGTCCCCGGCACCAACTTGATATGCAGCTTTTTCAACAGGAAATGCTTCAACAACTACGATCTTCCCACCTTTTCGGGTAGCACATCCATTTTTATCGTCTTTAACAACGACCGTAGTATTGGGTGCAATTTGAGCAAGCTTTTCAAGCCCTTCCTGTATGCTCTTTACTCCCCACAGATCACAAAACTCCTCACGACTCGGGAGATAGTAGTCAACAAGCGGAATTATTTCTCGTACTTTACTCAATGTTTCATCTTTAACTTTTGAATGATCAATCCTTCCATGGTCTAAAACTATTTTCATCTCAGCCTCATGTGCTCTGGAAGCTAATGCATCAAATGTTGAAACAATATTAGGCAATTTGAAAATTCCACCAGCATATAGAATTTTTGCATCACCCAAATATGCTTCTATCCCGTCCATCAGTTCATCTGATGTAAAAGTCGAAGATGCATCACCGAAAATACTCATCCCAACTTTCCCTTCACTATTGCTATTGTTTTCACTTATTGAGGTCTGGACTCCTGGAGTAAGTAAAAATTCGTGAGGAAAACTTTCACGCTCTGCAAGCTTTTCCATAAGCTCTCCCATATCATCGTCTCCTGTTTTCCCAATAAACACAGATTTAATTCCCATCTTGTTTATAACGCGTACAAAATTTGCAGCAGAACCTCCAATTACCAAGTCGTATCTACCGCCTATCAATTCTTTTCCAGGAGAAAGACTTTCAAAATCTACATCATAACCAAGAATATCCACATATACGGGCCCGAAGCCAACAACGTTTGGTTTTTCTGCATGTTCTGCACTCATAATGGAGATTATATCAAATTAGTGGCCGGTGGAATCCCACTCGCGGCTCACCACGGGGAATTTATCGAGTTTATCTTTGAATAGTTTTTTTATTTTTTCAAGGCCCTCTTCTGTCTTGGATTCAAATCTCAGAACGAGTGTCGGGGTATTTGATGATGCACGGACTAGTCCCCAACCATCATCTGTATATACACGGGCACCATTAATATCTATTACCTTATATCCTTCATCCTTAAATTCTTTAGTTAACGCATCAACTACATTATATTTTTCTTCATCTGTTGCTGTTACTTGAATAGTTGGTGTTGAGACATAATATGGAGTTCCTGCAACAATTTCCGAAAGTGGCTTGTCCTGAGTTGACATAAATTCTAGGAATTTTAGCGATGCAAACGCAGCATCATCAAATCCGTAGAAATCATCGACAAAGAAAATATGCCCACTCATCTCACCCGCCAGCGCAGCCTTTTCCTCGGCAAGCTTTGCCTTAATATAAGAGTGACCCGTCTTCCACATAATGGGCTCACCACCATGTGCTTTGATATCCTCAGGAAGTGCTTCTGAAACTTTCACATCAAAAACAATCTTTGCACCTGGATGCTTTGACAAAACGAGACGAGATAACAAAATAATATAACGATCAGGCCAGATTGTATCTCCTTTCTCATCAACTACCCCAAGCCTATCCCCATCCCCATCAAACGCAAAACCAAAATCGCATTTATTATCTACCGTCTGTTTCCCTGTATCTTCCATCATCGCGGTACCATCTGGGTTTGCTGTATAGTGAGGATAAGACGGGTCTACGTTTGTATAGTGCTCAACTACATCACATCCTGCTTTTCTCAGAAGTTCGGGATAATACAGTCCAGCAGTCCCGTTTCCGGTATTAACAAGAACTTTAAACTTTTTATCAATTTTCGATCGTGAAATAAGATCATCCATGTATGCATCCTTGATGTCTTCCTTTCGAACAGTACCTTGCCCTGTTGCATATTCTTCTTTCTCGATAATGCCGTATATCTCTTGAAGCTCTGCCGTCAGGAGAGTTTTTGAGAAATCCTGTCCGAGTTTTACACCATTCCAACCTGCTGGATTGTGAGAGGCAGTAACAGTAAGCAGCCCTTTTACTTTCAAATAAAATTGAGCCCAATAACCCATAGGCGTAGTTACGATTCCAATATCTACGACGTTGATTCCACACTCAGTTAGACCCTTGATAGCTTGTGCATGAAAACTTTCAGAAGTTGCACGGGCATCATGACCAACTACCGCTTCTTCAACGCCTATTTTTTTGAGAAAAGTTCCAAATCCTCGCGCTATGTGGTAAATGGAGGTATCGTTGAGTTCATCATCTGATTCGCGGCCGCGGAGGTCGTATTCGCGAAACATTGTTTTCTTAAGTTGCGGCATATTTAAACGATATTCAATACTATAAATCGCCCATTAGTAAAATGTCAAGATGATCGGCCAGATCCATGGTTAGCATGCTTGTTTTCATTTTCTCTTCAAGACCAGAATAGTCAACAAATGCCTGTCTTAAACCTTCTTCGCTCCAAAGCGATGCCTGCTTCTGTAGTTTGCCAATTTGCCATGCTTGTGCATTTTTAAACTCTGAAAATTCTTGATAATTTCCCCCTTTTACTATCATCAGTTGTCTTAGTCTTTTGACTACCGAAAATAAAACCTGCTCCGCTACATAACTTTTCAGAACCTGATGAAAAAGCTTTAAAAGACTCGGATTGCTTGGTGATAGGCCGTCCAAAAACTGAAAATAAAGTTTTGGAAAAGTGTAAGACAGAATATTGACTCCAGTTATTTTTGTGAGTTTAACGCCTGGAGCGTTTTCATCCCAAAGAATAACATCAAGATCTGAATCTTTAACTACTTTTGAAACTTCGTCTGCCAACTTGTCCTGAGCTTTAATTTTTGAAAAAAACTCAACGATCACTTTTTTCTTCTCGGAAAAAAGGCCGCTTGAGGCAAGTGACATTTCTATATCCACAACGCCCTGCTTCTTCCCATCAATTCTTGTGACATTTTTCTCGCCACCCACGAGGTCTAGCAATTTTTGCCGAGAGGAGGCTGTATCGTCACCTGAGATTATGTATAGCATGGCTTAATCGTTATGATTGTATACGAGAGACCAGAGATTTCATAGCATTTAGCACTTGGGAGTTGGCAGTTAGTTTTTTTTACTAACCCCTAAGCGCTAAACGCTAACCCCTCACTTTCCAATGGCGAACAAGTCCTTAAAGAAAGCCTTCAAGACGGTGGACCTCAGAGGATTTTTCTGCTCAGCTGGGACAAAATTTATTTCAATCCCTGGAGTCTCATTGCCTAATATTTCTTGCTTTGGAGCAATTACTGTTAACTGCGGATCACCTTTTACTTTTGAGAGAGATTGGTAAGTCGCAGCATAAGGAGTAAGAGTATCGCCCTTGTAAAAAGTGAACTTGTCATAAGCTCCACCATTTGACTGCAAGATAAAAGGGGTAACGGCGACAACTCGCTTATCCTCTCCCCAGATATCTATCATAGAAATAGTGAGATATGACGCGATTGTTGTTGCTGGAACCACATCAGCATTCCAACCTGTCTCAGTTATAAAAACCGGCTTCTTAGTTCCTGAATATTGATCAACTATGTCCATTTCGTGCTTGTAAGTCGAAGTGCTTTCAAAACCCGAGACACTAGGAGGCTGTGCAAAATTTGGGTTTGGGTATGAGTGACTTGCGAAACCATCAATTTTTTTGAAAAAGTCAGGATTGTATGCAGCAATTCTTTTCAGGAATGCGTAATTATCCAGATATTTTACGTGGTCATTTGGTGAAGCATTGTCAAGACCACCTGCGATCATAAAAAAGTCAGGACTTTGAGATTTGAATACGTTAACCGCAAAAACTACGCGATCAGCGTATTCTTCAGGCGACGGAGGTGTGCCACCCCACTCATCAAAGCGATTAGGTTCATTGAAAATTAAAACATATCTATTTTGTGTCGGCCACGTAAGAGAATTTAGAAAATTGGCAAAATCGATAATATCCTCATCTGTCGGCTTACTCCAAACATTTGTATTGGCATAGTAGGCTTCGGTCGCAATTCTAAGTATCGGTATCACGTGAAGTCTTCTTGCATCATCCATAAAATTTTGCCATTTCTCTATATCCCGATCGCCGTATTGGATAGGAATTGTTACATAACCCCAATCACCTCCTGTGGAATTGATAAGCCTTGCGGCTTTATCAAGCTCTTGAGTATCAAGAATGTGAATTCCAAATATATTGTTTGGCCGTGTTGTTGGATCGTAAATAGCAAACGATTGATGCGTAAACAATATCAGAAGTATTACTAGGGTTAAAATGATTTTCTTGAACATAATATTAGGATAATTATATTCTACCCTATTCAAAGCTAAAATCAAACTATTTATAATAACTATAGGTTGACATTTGCATTGACTGATGGTAAGATGATATAGTTGAGTTGTTCTTTGAAACAAGTAGTAAGACTTAGAGCGCAAGGTCCACCGAAGCTTTAGCGAAGGTGGAATACGAGGAAGAGAGCCACATTCATTTAATATGAATGTGGAATCGGACCGGTCATATTTATAACCGAGCATCTGCGGAAACTCTCAATAAAGTTATTTTTAAAACTTACAGCAATGTAATAACAGAGGAATAACTCATCCCCCGATTTAATCGGGGTTTACTACTCCATTTAAAACTTCAAAGAACACTTTTTAAACATTTAACTTTTGACAATTAACAAGTGACCTTACGTGGTCACGTGTCAATTGTTACATGTCAATTGTAATATTATGTGCGGTATATTCGGCTACATTGGCACGAAAAAAACGGCGGCTCAAACCGTATTATCTGGTCTTAAAACCCTTGAATATAGGGGCTATGACTCGTGGGGAATCGCTGCAATTCTGAATCAAGAGTCAGGAATCAAGAATCATGGTGAACTAGCACTGGAAAAACATACTGGCAAAATCGGGAACGCAGAACTTGATTCAAGATTCATGCTTCATGATTCAAATCTAGCAATTGGTCACACAAGATGGGCAACTCACGGAGGAGTTACAGATACTAATGCCCACCCGCACTTAGATTGTAACCACGAAATAGCCGTGATCCACAATGGCATCATCGAAAATTTTCTTGAGCTTAGAAACGAACTCATCAAAAAAGGGCATAAATTCTTGTCGGAAACAGATACTGAGGTAGCTGTACATCTAGTTGAAGAATTTGCAAAAAATGAAGACTTCTCAACGTCGGTTCGTCTCGCTTTTAATCGCTTAACAGGCATGAATGCAATTGTTGCTGTGAGTGGCACGTCAAGCGAAATAGTCGCCGCAAAAAATGGATCACCTCTTGTTGTTGGTATTGCAGATGACGGATATCTTATTGCCTCAGACGCAGCAGGCATACTCAAATACACTAAAAAAGTGCTATTTCTTGAGGACCACCGAATGGTCAAGCTCGGATCTGATCTGAAGCTTTATGAACTTCCAGATGGCGCCGAAATTGAACCTAAGATAGAGACTCTCGATTGGGAATTTGAAGAAGCAGAACTCGGACATCACAAACACTTCTTCATAAAAGAAATCCATGAAGAACCACGAGTCATAAACAACATTGCGCTAAACGGAATTGATAGCGCAAAATCTCTTGCCAAACTCATCGAGGATGCAACGGGGACCTTTCTCATTGCATGCGGGTCAGCTTCATATGCTGCCACCGGTGCAGTATATCTATTCTCTAAGATTGCGAAAAAACACGTCAATTTTGCTGTCGGATCTGAATTTAAATACATCGAGGACTTCATTATTCCTGAAACTTTAGTCATACCAATTTCACAAAGCGGTGAGTCTATTGACGTTATAGAACCCACCAACAAAGCAAAACGCGAAAAAGGTGCCAAAATTGCCTCTATCGTAAACGTCCTTGGCTCAACACTTTACAGACTATCTAACTTTAATTTTCTTCTTGGGACAGGACCTGAAAAGGCTGTTGTTGCAACAAAAAGTTTTAGCGCAATGATTGCGGCAGTTTTACTAACAGCTTATTCGCTCGCCGATGAGGCCAAAAAGGGTCAAGATCTTTTAACAAAAGCTGCAGGAAATGTTTCGAAGATTCTGAGCGAAACTTACACAGAAATGGTTATAGAGGTTGCTGAAAAACTTAAAGACAAAGAACATATATACATTATTGGACGAGGAGTATCCTATACTGCAGCACTCGAAGCAACTTTGAAAATTAAAGAAGCAACCTATATTCACGCAGAGGCTTTTCCGGGAGGGGAACTTAAACACGGCGTCATAGCACTTATCGAAAAGGAGACTCCTTGTATAGTTTTTGCACCAAACGATGAGACTTATGATGAAATTGTTTCAAATGCGCAGGAAATCAAAGCCCGCGGTGGACATATCATTGGAATAGGCCCAAAAAACAACGAGGTTTTTGATGACTTTCTCGAGACAGACGATATCGAAGAGGCCACTCTTCTTCCACAAATAACTGTCGCCCACATGCTTGGTTATTACCTCGCGCTCGCAAAGGGAGTACCGGACCCTGATAAGCCTCGCAATCTCGCGAAATCAGTGACAGTAAAGTAGCCCCCAATTGTCATCCCGGACTAGATCCGGGATCTCGACGTATGAGATTCTGAAACAAGTTCAGAATGACAATTAAAGTAAACTATTGTCTTGTTTCGAAATAAAAAGGTCAGTCTTCGGTCTATCAGTTTTAAAAACCGGCAAACAGAAAACTGAGAGCCGATAACTGGTTTTTAGTATAATCACTTCTATGAAAAGTTTCTGGAGGGATCTCCCAAAACCAATCTACGCTCTGGCTCCCATGGAGGCTGTGACCGACACTGTCTTCAGGAGAGTTATAAACTATTGCGGTAGACCAACTGTTTATTTCACAGAATTTACAAACGTAGATGGTCTTTTTTCAAAAGGCGCATCAAAAGTCGACCATAGACTGCTCTTTCAGATTGAGGAAAAGCCACTCATCGCGCAACTTTGGGGAATGGACCTTGAAAACTATAAAAAAGCAGCAGAAAAGTGTGCTCAAGCGGGTTTTGATGGCATAGATATAAATATGGGTTGCCCTGAAAAAAACGTCGTAAAACGGGGCGCTTGCGCGGGACTCATCAACAATCCTCAGCTAGCCGCCCAAATAATTGCTGCCGTCAAATCAGGCGCAGGAGATCTTCCCGTCAGTGTTAAAACAAGAATTGGCATAAAAGAAATAGAGACAGAAAAATGGATATCCTTTCTTCTTGAGCAAAGCATAGATGCACTTACCGTTCATTTGAGAACTGCTCGCGAAATGTCGGCGGTTACCCCTCATTGGGAAGAGTTACCAAAAATAGTTGAGTTAAGGAATAAAATATCACCAAATACTGTACTTCTTGCAAACGGAGATATTGAATCTCGAAAGGAAGCTCAAGAAATAGTTGAAAAGTACAAGATTGACGGCGTCATGGTGGGGCGCGGAATTTTCAAAAATCCTTTTCTCTTTGCGGGATCAAAAAGGATCGAAGATCTTACGCTTACCGAGCGCATGGACCTTCTTCTTATGCACTCAACTCTATTCCACAATGAATGGGGTGACTCAAAACATTTTGATATCCTCAAGAAGTTTTACAAGATTTATACATTGGGTCTTCCCAACGCAGGAGAAATCAGAGAGAAGCTGATGGCCACGCGAAACTACGAGGAAGTCAAAGCCGCAGTGGAAAGTCTCTAAACATCGAGATGCTGAAACAAGTTCAGCATGACAAAGATTACTTGTCATTCCGGGCTTGACCCGGAATCTCGAACATGAGATTCTGGAACGAGTCTCAGAATGACGATACGCAAATTATTTAGAAAGTTAAACTTTAGGGAGATTATTCCGATTCTTCTACTTCTTCCCTTCTTCGCGGTCATATACAAACTCTATATTCCACACGTGAATTCTTTCGGATGCTTCGATGACTGCTTTAACTTTATTGGCGGGTATTTTATTGGAAACGGCAAAACAATTTACCATGATTTTTTCTTCAATCACCAACTTCTTCCTACCTTTGTAAGTTTTCTTATTCAAGTAGCTACAAATCCTCAAAACATTTATGAATTAGTCCTTCGTCACAGACAATTTGTAATTCTTTGGAGTTTTCTGTTTAGCATCTTACTTACAAAGCGCTTTAAACTCCCTGCATTTTTGTTTGTAATAATTTTCGAGCTCTCGAAATTTTATATTTTTGGCGACAGATTTCTCGCTGAAGCCCTAATCGTTTACCCAATCATATATCTAGCAGGGATTAGCCTCGCAAAAATTCAAAAACCAAAAGCCAACCCCCAACCCCTAACTCCAATCGACTATCAACTTTCAGCTTTATTCTCATGGTTTATTATTTTTTCCCGCGAGCCCTACATCCCACTCGCTATCTTTTTGACCATAGTGGTTTTTTGGGGAAAAATTACAAAAGAGAAGAAAATTGCTGCACTAATTTTCGCATTGCTAACTCTTCTAACATTTGCTCTCTTCAAGTTTGACTTCCAAGAGTATTGGTTTAATCTTGTAACTTTTAACTTTATCGCTGTTCTTCCTGCCGATATCACTACGAGCATGCCCGGTCCAAGACTCGCTCAAGCTTTTCTGTATCCTTTTTATGTGTTTCCTTACGGAAACTGGAATATATTCAAAGTTTTACTTGCTGGAATTGATATAACTTTTATTATTCTTTTTGCGAATTTGATAAGGAAGAAAAATTACCAAATCGCAGGTTTGATTTTTTTACTTCTGGGACTTGCGAACCTTCGCGTAATTGTTCCTGGAACGCTTTTTTACGCTGCCTTTCACATGATCATTTGGTATGCTCTTTTTGTATTTACTACGTGCTTTCTCCTGTTTCAAATAAAGCCTCCTAGACGACTATTTTTCGGTCTATTAACAATTCTGGTAATATCAGTGATCGGCTTGCTTTCTAACAAAAGCTATTTCGGCTACGAGCGTGTCGATCAACAAAAAGATTTACTCCAAAACTACGGAACAGTAATACAAGAAGGAAATGTAATAAATGCACTAGCCAAACCAGGCAACACCTTATTTCTAGATGACTCGGATGACCTCATATTCTGGCAATCAAAGTTGATGTCGAACTATAAATATGTTTGGTATACATCTCAGATGCCTGCTTTTACTAAGTACACCAGTACACGACTAGAAATGTTTAAAACCAACCCGCCGGATTTCTATCGAGAATTTGGAACCTGTGGGAAAAGTATTGAGGATAATTCAGACTTAAGTTTACCTGACTTTGCGAAAAATGAATACGTAAGACTCTACAATCTCAATAGGCCATCGTGTTTGTTCATAAAAAAAGATATAATTAACAAAATTTCACCCGAACAATGGTTGAAAGCTAAAAGCTTTTTATACGGACTAAAACCAATACCTGAATAAACTAAGCTTATTCGGGCTTATTCGTTAACATTCGGGTAAATTCGTGTAGCGCATATGACTGTGAGATTAATAAAATTTACACCTGAAGGCCTTGCCGAGCTAAAACAAAAAGAAAGGGATCTTAAAGATTCTCGTCCAGGTGCGGTCAAAGAATTGTCTCGCGCTCGAGAGATGGGTGACCTTTCGGAAAATGGTCTTTATACAGCTGCCAAGCAAAGGCTTCGATCGATTGATAGTCAGCTTAGAAGGCTTGATTACATGATAAAGCTTGCCGATGTTGTAGATTCAAAAAAAATTGTCGTTGAGGAAAATGGGCGCGAAATAACTTACGAAATTGTTGGCGACACCGAAGCAGATCCGTTAAATAACAAGATTACACTTAAGTCCCCAATTGGACGCGTATTGCATCAGAAGAAAGTCGGTGACACTGCCGAAATATCCACCCCCAAGGGGATCAGAACCCTAAAAATAGTAAGAACTACCTAGGTGTTACTATTAGTGATTAAGATTAAAGGAGTTAATGATTAGTAAATCTTCTAAATTATTGATTGATCACTAATTCTTTTAACCCTGATCACTGGATACTATTGCAGCTTACTCCACTTCGTACTATATTAATATCTGCTTTAAGTGAATTCTCATTTAACTGTTTGAAGATTTATTATCCTCATGGATTCATATATCAACCCTAGGCTTCGCCGAAAGAGCAGGAGAAGACGAATTGTCTTCTTATTCACCCTGCTTGCCGCAGCGATAGTGGGGACCTTTTTTTACCATGAATACAATAAAAATTTTGGTGAAACGAGAGAGACGAGTACTATCATCACTCCGGTTGAAATTGTCTCGAAAATGATTGCTCCTGTCTCCATAATAGATGCTTCCGAAAAATCAAGCTCAATGTCGGCGGTTGTTAGGTCTGCGATGGAAGGGACACACGGAACATACGGAATCGTGATTAAGAATTTAAAAACTGGAGAACTTTATTACAACAACCAACACAAATCCTTTGACACAGGCAGTCTATATAAGCTTTGGGTTATGGCAACTGTATACAAACAAATCGAAGCAGGAGTATTAACAAAAGATCAAGTGTTAAGCCAGTCTATTCCAAATCTAAACCACGAATTTGGAATAAGCGACGATGTTGCAGAACAAACAGAAGGAACCATTACCTCATCGATCGGAGATGCACTCACAAAAATGATAACAGTATCGGACAATTATTCTGCACTTCTACTAACCGAGAAGGTAAGACTTTCAAATGTGGCAAGTTTTCTGCAAACGAATGGATTTGCTGAGTCTGCCGTCGGTACCGGCGGAATTGCTCCAACAACAACAGCGTCTGACATAGAATTATTTTTGGAAAAACTATATAAAGGCGAACTAGGCAACGCCCAATCGACTGCAGAAATGATAGACCTACTGAAAAATCAAAGACTCAACGGAAAACTTCCCAAATATCTACCTGACGACGTAGTTATGGCACACAAAACAGGGGAACTTGATGACTTTACTCATGATGCAGGAATCGTATATATGCAAAATGGTGATTACATAATCGTGGTCCTTTCAAGAAGCGATGACCCTGATCTTGCGGCAGAGAGAATTGCCGACGTGTCCAAGAATGTTTACGACTACTTCACGGGGGTACCCCAATAATCGTCATTCCGGGCTTGTTTGACCGAAAATAAATTTGTCATCCTGGCTTGCCCAGGATCTGACAAGTTGCCTGATTCTGGAGTCCTTTCAGTCCCCAGAATGACAACGCCTTTTGATTAGCAATCACTACCCTTGTGCTATAATACTTTTCATGGAACTCGGCAGAAGAAAATTTATTCGTCTTTTTGCAGAAGTTGCGCTAGGTACTGCATTCGTAGGTGGACTAGGAATCAACGCAACTACTGCAGCCCCAACATCAGAAGAAAGAGGTGATTTAGAAGCCGAAAGAAAGCTTCTAAGTATTGGCGTAAATTCCTCAGGCTTAGGTCGCGATAAGACAAACCCACTTACCCACTCACTCCGTCAGGTTAATTCAAGAATAAAAGCCATTGATCAACACAACTCTAGCCCGACAAGGGATACCGCGGATCTTGTTGCAAAAGCTGCAGGTGCTACATTAGTAGTTGATGGTATTGCAAGAATTGCTAGTTTTGATTCGCAATCAGAACAAATTGTGTCAACGGAGCTTCCTATCGCTACTGAGGTGAATCTTACTCCAGTCAATCAACAATAGAAGCGCTAAATCAAGACCTTATCGTCAGGGATGGAAGGGAACCGAATTGTCTGGACAACTAGCTCATCTGAAAGAATTTTCTTGGTAAACACTGTTGTTTTCGGGGCGACTATCAAATAGTCTCCTGCGTTTAACTCAACATCTTTCCCATCAACTTCCCATATCGCACTTCCGCTCCAGATGATATCTATTTTTGTAGCTGTTTTATTGAAATGAGGCTCTGATGTAAATCCGCGGCCAAATTTCGCAACTTTCATTTCTACTCGCGAGTCTTTTGATATCCCCTGAGGCATAAAGTGTCCATAGACCCATCCAGAGCGCTCCTGTTCCTGAAATACATTGCCCTTTTTGTACGTCTTCTCAAATCTTTTGCTCGGTTGTTCTTGAATATTATCAAGCGCCTCCGATAATTGCCCTATGAGACTTTCGTTATCTGAATATTCTATGAAGTTTTCTGATATTGCTTTAAGCGAGCTTGAGACATTGGAACCTTTTTTATAAATACAAACAATCTTCTTGTTTAGCATATCGGCCCATCCAAGCTCTATACCAAGCCCTGTTCCAGCATGAGAGACCTCGGCGACCACGACATCGGCATTCTCTATCAAGTTTTTAGTTTTTACGAATTCGTCACTTTCATGAGGAAGATAAATTTCATGCTGACTATTGAGCTCTGAACTGCGAAGAGGGAGATAAAGTTCCTTTTTGAAGTCAAAATCGTTTGAGTGTACTACGTGTATCCTCATACCGCGAAAGTAATTGTTAAATCTGTGAGCCGACTGTACATGCAGCACTCTGTGCCGCAGTATCTTCGCTCACTTTGTTTGCTTCGAGGATTCGTAAAATCGAATCAGTCTAAGTGTGAGCGTATTGTACCAAGAATGGAACAACCTAACAAGCTATTTTGAGCGACTTAGCGAGGTTTTTCAAACATGGAATGTTTCTGTGCCTCAGTATACTTATGCTATTGCCTAGGATCATGACCATTCTCTTCTAATACTTTTATTCTTTTTAGCACTTTATCTAGACAATCTTCCGGGGTGCAGACCTCAATACCAAACTCATCTTTTATCTCCTTGGATTTTTTCAGCAGTCTTTTCTCATTGGTAACAAAGTAATTTCCCCCATATCGTGCCGCAGTCGTTATGTGCATAGCATCGCCCATGTCCTGCATTGAGTAAGCAGAACGAATCTTTTTACCCCACAATATCTCAAGTACCTTACTCAGTCTTTTATCGTCTTCTTCACTGCCCACAATTGAAGATCCTACTCTTGAAAGACCAACTACTGCTGGACCATAAGATTCAATGTAATCAAGTGACTTCTTCTGACCTTTTGGATATCCAGATCCATGACTTAGTTCAGTATCAAGGGTGTCAGATTTCTCAATGAGGAGCATGTCATCATGATAGAGCTTCTCCAATTCATTGATGGCTGTGTTATCTTGTCGAGCATTTATACAATTTGTGTCGATATAAACTGATATCATCTTAGTTTGGTTGCATCAATGATATTTAGGATTTTTAGTAAATGCAAAGTTCCCTCTCTCAGTAGTATTTTTTCTTCTTCTCTCGAATAAGTACCGCTTTTTGATCCAGAGAGCTTATCTCTCAATAACTCGTGTTCTGCTTGCAGGCTTTGTAAATCAGTAGCCGAAATAGTAGAAAAACAAACTTTGCTACCCAGATCGATAATCCACTTTTTCAATTTTGATTGTTGTGGTGTTTTTACACGAATTGCCTGAAGCGTTTTTTCAATCGCCTCTCTCAGGGGGATCAATGTAGAAGTAGATATTCCTGCTCCCTGTGTATGCAGGTTCCATGCGGCATTGAGTAGACCCACAGCTTCTTTCCCTTCTGTTGTGGTATCAAGCCCAAGTCGTGTTATTTCTGCAAGCGCTTGATCCTTTGTTTGACCTCTATCTATAACCTGATCGAATTGGACATAAAATGGTGCATAGGAGGGGTTAGAACGATAGCTATTGGGTGTCATCATACCGCTCAATGTAGTCATGACCGATGCGGTTCCAAATGAAGCACCAGATGCAAGGGAAGCCATAGTGTCCAGATGAACTTCAACCTTTCCAAGGTTATCTAATATCTTTTGAAAGTCGCCAATGTAAATTGCAGGTTGGTCATTCAAAGGACTATCGTCGTACCCAGCAATACTTACTTCAGCAAACTCCTTGATGAAGTTTCCAGTCCTTTGTATCTCGCCAGCCTTATGACTGACTGCTTCACTTTTTGTTCTGATCTCTTCTAGTATTTCTTTTAGTGTTTTTGGCATATTGCGTTTTTACATAACAAGTTCTTTATACTTATCAGTCAAAAATTGATCAACTCCTGCATCGTCACCAGCTTCCTTGAGGTCTAGCAGATGACAAATATCCTCGTCATCTAAAACGAAAATGAATCCTCGACTGTCATCAGCGGTGTCCCGGCACCTTTGCTTCATCAAGTCCTTATTTGCCACTGTCCTACACAACAAGATACCGAACTGTCCTCTTCGAGGTGAAAATCTGCCACCAAGCTGATCCAACTCTGGATTGCCGGGGTCTTCCTCGTAATTCTTGCATTCGCACACGACAAATGGACATGGAACATGGTGTGTCAGATACTCAAAGAAGCCGGTTCGTGCGGCGTTCTGATAAGTTATATCAATTCTTTTTCTGCCGTTATGAATGCGCTCTTCTTTGGTTGGGATGATTAGATTCGGGTAGAAAATTGCTCCCACAACTCCGACCATAAGATTGTGGTAGTGGGATGCATCTACATCTCCGGAAGGTATAGCGAGAAGCTGGTTTTTCAAGTCAGCATAATCAAAAGTCTGTGGCTGGGGCTGTTTCGTTTCAATTTGAGCATCAGTGAGTGAAGGAACTATCTCAGGCAAAGATTCTATATACTCCTGCATGACATCGGGATGTTCCTTTGAGAAATTGTAGAGGAACTCCTTGGTGAGCTTATATTCTGGCTTAGCTTTGAGGTCTTTTTTATAGACAACTTTATTGCCATTCTTCAGGAGCGTTACCAGTGCAGTATTGGCACCCAGATGTTCCTCTTGAAGATATTCAAGGACAAAGTGGTTGTAGTATTTCGGGTGATTATATTCGATAGAATATCGAACCAAGGCTTTTGGTATGAGTAAAATCCTCTTTCCTTGGTATATCGGCAGGTCAGCATATCTTTCTTCCCAAACGGAAGTCTCAGGATTCCAATATCTACCGGAGGAAACATGGGTGGTATTGATGCCAAAGGTTTTGCATTGCTCCTCAGTGTATTCAATTAGTTTCGTTTTTACTATATTTGTGACGACATCCGAAATCTTGTCTCTGCTAATACCCGGTATCACCAATTCACAGTCAGAAAGGTCTTTCAAAAATCCTGTTTGAACTGCACGGCTTTCTTTCAGCGCATCGAATATGTCCACGGATTGTTCGCCGCTGACTCCCTTACCTTGTGGCTTATTGCGGGACAAACCGAGATGTGTCTCGTTTGGTTCTCCCAGTTTATCCAGATTCGCTTTTGCTCTCTGATGATTGCCACTCCGGATGTCGTCAATGATTCCCTGAAAAAAGTTGATGATTATGGAATTGCATTCTTCTGAGAAAAGGTCGGCTCTTTTTGAGATTGCGTATGGATCGAGGAATAAAGGAATGTCGGTGTCTAACCGAATATCAACGAAGTCTAATTCAAATTGTTTTTTGTGTAACCCAAAATGTTGCGAAAATCTCATATCCTTTACATTGCATCTCCTTTGAACCAATACCGGCAAAAATGATTGGGCAGATCATATCTTCTATTATACTCGATCACTGCGCCAGTTGTCGCACTTTTTTGCTATAATTACGGAGTAAAGTTAGTTGCCTAAACCCATCGAGCAATCAGTGGGCATGGCACGAAAACCACACAAGGACGAGGAAAGCTCCTCGTCAGATACCTTGTGTGGTCGTGCGCCGAAAGGTGCATGGGGTCGAGAGATCCGCTGGCGGGGAGCTTTATTCGGTTATCCCCTCCGAAATGCGGATCTTTTGTTACAAACAAGAGAGAGGGGGTGACAAGAATGAAATCAAAAAAACTATGGATCATAGGAATCGCTGTAATACTGGTCATGGGATTGATTGGTGCAGTGATTGAGAAAACAAGTCCATCGACTCCAACAGCGACCACACAGCAAGCTCAGACACAAGCACAACCAACTACTTCAACACAAAAGTATTCATATAAAGTCTTATCCAGAGTAGAAAACAAAACGGTTGAGAATATAGATGTTTTGGTGCAACCCGGTGATGCTAATGCTGAAGCGATTGCGATGGAAGTCAAAGCAACCTGCAAGAAACCTTGCAACATCGATGTCTATGACGATCAAAAAGCATACGACCTTGAGTCCCAGTACAACAAGATGATGGGTGACACTTCTACCCAGCCCAACGACCTACAAACATGGAAGAAAACAAACTATGTTTATGTAGCTGATCACTTGGTAGGAGCTGTGGAGTTTGAAACAGGAGCTTTTGACCAGTACCCATACAGAGATTGGTACTACAAAGAGCTGAAGGGCGAGAAGTAATTACTTCTTGGTTTTCTCCAAAGCCTCTCCTTGCTGAGAGGCTTTTTGGTTCTTAGGCATCAATGGTTTTTTCTTTTGTTTGTCCCACACTTCTACTTGTTTTCTAGCATGTTTGAAAATATACACATCAAAATACAGTTTGATCGCAAAGACTTCCGTAAGTGTTATTTCTTTTTTAGGTTGATGGGTAGGTGATGATTGAAGCTCTTCACCTATATCGACACATTCCATTAGGGATGAAAGGTCATCCAATAGATCTCCAAATTGTCTTTTTACTGCTTCTTTGAAATCTGACTTTCCGTCCCAATCTCCAGTGGCAAGAAAGGCTGCTTTGAATGCGCTATAAAAAGCATCAAAAGCGTTTGGCTCAAATCGAAGATGTACATCATTCTTTGCAGTGAAAGCCAAGCCCAAACAGTAATCATCCAACGGTTTTTGCAATGCGGTCCCCCTGATTCTTGCAAGAAAGTACATCATCATGCTCGCATTTCCAAGATCATTTTTAGTCAGAACCAGACGAGCTTCTTGCCAATTGACTGCGAGCTTCTTACTAGGACCCATTGTTAGTCCCATATTTCTTTCTAAATCAACCGCGTCCTCATAGTACTTATCTATGTCTTTTGGTATGTTCCACCAAAAGAAGCCTCTCGTTGCAATGCTCAGTGCTACAACAAAACTCCTCGCCATGCCCCAACCTAACCAGTACAATGCTTGCAGAGGTGTGGATTTTTGTATCAGAAACTCACAGTGCAAAGTTCGCTTATCGTCACTATGAAGTTGTATAAAAGGGGTGAGCTTATTCCACTCTTCAAGATGTTTATTGCGGAGTGAATGAGATTCGCTGATAATCTTCACTTTTATTTTATATTTTGGTTTTCGTGCGTCTTTTCCTTCAGGTTTTTGTCTACTTAGTTCATCTTCCAGTATTTTGCGAATGGAATCATCTTCTTTATCTGCCTCTGTTTTTAGCCAGTGAATCCAATCTCGAGCGTTGCCAAATTCAACAAGCTTATCCATTGATGTCCCACTGAATATAGCCTTTCTTTTTAGTGGATCATTACTTGTTCTGAGGAACCACTCAATTTCTATCTTATCTATGCTTGGATCATTTGGGTCTAGCGGACTCTTTGTTTTCTCCAAGCTGACAAGTGCCTCAGCCATTCCCATAATGTTATCAACTTCTTTTTCCGATAATTTTTTCTTTGGATGAGCTTTGTCCGACAAGGCAATATACAAGGTCTCCAACCGAGTCAAATGGACTGTTGTCGCCAGCCCCTGCATCTGTTCTATCTGTTGTTTGGTTATTCTTTGTTGTCCGAAGGATGGTCCCCAGAACGCCCAAAACAGCTTTTTGACATGACTTTCCAATGCACCTGCTTCCAAATCATCATCTCCAATTCTTTGGTTGGCAAAAAACTGCATCTCGAGAAGAGATGATTTCCCAATCTCTTCCAGCGCAAGTGCGGCAAGATGGTATTGCACATGTGCGACATCCTTACCAGTAAGCGCTCGAGCAGATTTTACAAGATCCTCTGCATTTTGGAGGCATAACTCCCGTAGTTTTTGTACTTCATCAAATGTCATAACTTTACTCGTATTTTATCAATTTGCGGTGTTGATGTCATTGATTTTCTGGTGTCATTGAGGACGCCTTCCATGATCTTGGCGAATCGAGGAGATACTTTGTGGGTCATCTGAACAGGTCCAGCATTTTCTCCAACCCGTTCACGATCTTTGTTCCATGTCTGGGGATCAAGTTGACGAAGTACAAACATAGCGACAGTCTTATCCATATTCTTGAGATGCTCATATATAGCTGAAAGAGCAAGATCATGCAAAGTCTGATGACCGTCTGCAATAGCCATATCCCATTGACGAGCAAAATTAGGGTCTTCTGCCCGCAATCGGTACATATACTGACGGTTCACCCGAGCTATCTTACAGGCATCTAATACGCTCGCACCGAAAGTTTTCTTTTCCAACGCTTCAAGGAAAAGTTGTTTCTTTTTATTTGTTTTATCAACTGCCTGTTTTGTGTCGTTTTTGTCGCTTTTTTTCATATTCAGTGTCTAAAAACTGCGACACGTGTCGCAAGATTTTACTGTTACATCAATACTCTTGACACAACGGTATTGATCTATGATACCTTTTCCTCAACTGAGATATAAGCCTATTGATGTTGCTTCTCTCAGTAAGAATATGGATAGGAAAATGAATACAATACATTCTTCTGAAATCAAAGATCTTTCACTCGCCGCATATCTTTATGCCACTGGGCAAGTAAAACTCACCGGAACAAAAAGGCTTTCTCACAACGAAGTAATCTTCCTTTTTTCACCAGATGAAAGCGTTCAGATGCTTCTTCGACAGTATTGGAACCTCCAAGCACCGATCATTCAGCCAAAGCAACTTTTTAGCGCACTAAGAGATGTCAAAGACATCATATTTAGCGGGTAGAAAGATAAACAACTATGAAAGGAAAGGATAGGAAAACACAATTCAAGATGAGCTTCAAGCATCTCCGAACTTTTTGGAGAGATCCCTCATATTCAATGCAATGTAAATGGCTTCTTTTTGATCTCATACTATATGGCGGTATAGACGGTTTGGTTTATCCTTCACAAAGTAGATTGGCAATGGATTCTGGCGTATCTGATCGCTATATACGAAAGTTGCTAAAAGAGTTGATTGACAGAGAGAGGATTTTTGTTTTCAAAAGAGGGTTTTCAAAAAGTAATCAATATGCCATTAGTGAGGAACTCTACTTCCTCAATGAAATGTTTGCTAACGAAGTCAGGGAGGATCAGAGTTCCACGATAGAAGGAACTGTGTTTCCGTTGCAGTCTGGAAGTATTGATCCTACTAAAGAAGGTCATGCTAAAAGAACTAATGATAAAGAACTCCATACTTCCTTCGGAAGTGTTGGATTGCATCCAACAGGAGCTATTAGTAATACAGAAAAGTAATATGTTTACTCTCAAACCCAAACATGGTGCAAGAACAATGGAGGACTTGGTCACTGCGATAATGGACCAGCTATGGGAGATTCACTTCAATCGAATTTCTGAATCTCGAATGCGTGTCTTGGCAAATCTCATGATCGACAAAATACTTGATGATCATGCCAAGAACCAGCTCAAAACAGTGACCAAAAAAGATATAATAAAAACAACTGGATAGGATATGGAAAATCAAAAAAGACCAACAGTTTATGTAGTTTTGATAGGTAGAGTTTCTTCAACCAAACAGGGTTTGCAGGGTGATAGTTTGGATCAACAAGAAGATGTAATGAGTTCTGCTGTCAACACTCTCGCTTCCCAACTCAATGCAGATGTAAAAGTAGATAAGACTTTTCCTCTAATCAAATCAGCCAGTGGTGGTATTGAGTTACAACCGCTTCTTGAGGTTTTGGAATACTTCAAGAAACCGAAACACAAAATAAGTTTTGCTATTGTGAAGTCCATTGATCGAAGTACTCGTGGTGGAGCTGAAGTATATAGCTACATAAAAAGAGAGTTTTCCAAGTATGGTGTGAGATTGATTGACAGTTATGGTGTTATCTCAACTCAGACTGTCAATACATTAGGGCATTTGGGAGTCGAGTATGCATGGTCCAAAAGAGAGCCGAGCTATATAGCCGAAATCTTGATGGCTGAACAAGCCAAAAACGAGGTTGGTGACATCTTGACGAGAATGATTGGAGCCGAAATTGGTTATGTCCGATCTGGCTACAGAGTCAGACCTGCACCTCCCGGGTATATGAATCAAAAACAAGATACTGCACATGGTAAAAGAACGATTTTGGTTCCTCATCCCGAAGAAGCCAATTGGTTTATAAAAATGTTTGAGTTGAGAGCAAGAGGTGGTCTGACTGATGCTCAGATTGTGGATGAAATCAACAAAATGGGCTATCATTCCCGCATCCAAAACAGAAGAGACCGGGATGATAGAACAATGATTATCGGTAAACGAGGAGGTGTAAAACTCAAAGTAAAGCAGTTTTTGAGATATATTCAGAATCCTATTTATGCGGCGGTCAATACAGAAAAATGGGCTAATGGAAGCCCAATAAAGTGTCAGTTTGAGGGATTGGTCACTATCGATCTCTGGAATCAAGCCAACAAAGGTAAGATCACCATTGTGGAATCAGAGTCCGGTATCCAGATTCGCAAAGGAATGCCAAAAGAATGGATGCTTCGTAAGAATAAAAACAACCCCCTTTATCCCTACAAACATTATGTAAATTGCGCCATGTGTCGCAAACCAATGCTGGCAAGTGCTTCGACTGGGAAAGGCGGTAAACCAAGACCAGCTTACCACTGCTCTCGGAACCATAGTTCCTATCGAATCAAACTTCAAACATTCAACGATACCATTGAAGACTTCTGTAAAAAGGTTCAGTTCACTGACGAGTTCAAACAAAAGTTCAAGACTGTACTACTTGAAGAGTGGCACAAACGAGAAAAAACACTCTCTGGAGATCAATCAGAACTTCATAAACTGATAGCGAAGTGTGTCGAGGAAGTACAAGGTATCAAAGATACGATCAAGATGAGTAGAAATGAATCTGTCATTCGAATGCTGGAGGCTGATATTGTGTCAGCGGAAACTAAAAAACTTGATGCTGAAGTACTTTTGAGCAAGAAAGAAACGGAGAAGCTCAAAGTGGAAGTATTCATCAATGAAACGGAATACTACATGGAACACCTACATGAACTCTTACTCGACAAGGCTAATCCCTTGAAATCAGCGGCAATGTTTGGGCTCTTATTTAGCAATACGCCAACCTATGATGATTTGAAGAATGGAACACCCGATTTAGCCCCTATCTTCAAGCTAAACGATGTTTATTCAACTTCAAAAGAACAATTTGTGAGCCGACTGGGATTCGAACCCAGAACCAAAAGCTTAAAAGGCTTTTGCTCTACCATTGAGCTATCGGCCCTGAAAAGTTTACAAAAGTTAAGGTTTATTTATCATAAAACTTTTCAGGGCGAGCCCTTTCAAGCCTAATTAAACCTAAAGTAAACAAGAACACTCAATTTTATCAAATAGTCTAGCCTTAAAGCAACAAACAGTGCGCACGCGCCTTGACAGATCTAGATTGACAAATTAAGACGCGTTGTGTAAATTTGGTTTTAGGAATTGCCCGCCCAACTTAACAAGTTGTATGGCGAAGTATCTATATGTGAAATCGCCACGGTTAAATAGCTCTTTGAACATTTAACGTGGCCCCATTGGATGCGAAGCTATCCAATGGGGGGAGGTGAAATAATTTGCAATCTCAAAACATTAACGACATTTTTAATCTTACTATCAATAGCAGTCTAGCTTCACTCGCATATTTTATTCCAAGATTTATAACCGGACTCATTTTTTTACTCATAGGATTGATAATTGCTTCAATCGTAAGGCAAGTTTTGCGCGAGCTTTTTAGAATAATAAAGCTTGACACTTTACTTGCTCAGTATGGTGTTCCGGCAACTCGCGGAAAAGCAGCGGTCTCTTGGACCGGTTTCATAGCGGAAATCGCACGATGGTTTGTAATAATAGTATTTTTGGTTCCAACTGCTGATATATGGGGACTTTCACAATTCGTTGTGATACTCAACAGCTTCTTGGCTTTCATACCAAATATTATTGTTTCAGTACTTTTGCTCTTGGTAGGATTCGTCGCATCTCGTCTTGTTTACGATTTACTTTTAGCATCAGTGCACGGCGTATCACGTGAATCGGCAGTAACAGTTGCTATAACTGGTAAATATGCTGTTATCGTCCTTGCGGTTCTTATAGCTCTTAATCAGCTGGGAATAGCAAGCGATTTAATAAGAATTTTATTTGCCGGAATTGTTGCATCAGTTTCACTCGCAGCCGGTCTAGCATTTGGACTCGGCGGCAAAGAAGCTGCTCGCGAAATACTAAATAAAGTTTCAAAAAAACTTTAATTTAGTACTATGCGCATTTTACTCCTGTAAACTGGTTTACGGGAGTATTTGGGTGTTGTGTTCATATCCAATTGAGGTTGGAGCGTATTTTTAGTATAATTTGACCACGGCGCCTTCTTCTATCGGTTAGGAAACAGGGCTTTCATCCCTGTAAGACGGGTTCGACTCCCGTAGGCGTCACCCAAGTTCATAGCCTGCTCAAAATTTTGGTTCAGCCAGTATTTACAAGCTTTTTTAGGGTTCGATATATTCTTCTAACAAATGGACGCGATAACTATATCGATTATTGGGTTATTAATTTCCGTTGGGAATGGAATAATATACTTCTTGACTTTTATTCGCGAAAGGCCAAATATTAAAATTCAAATATTTAATGATGCGGGTACAATAGCCGTGGTCGTTTACAATACTGGAAACAAGGCTTCAGTGGTTGTTGCGGCACGAATTAGCGTCGAAATGGTTGATGGGTCGGAGGGGAAGGATAAGTTTTATTTTAGTCCAAATAACCAACCTACTGTTTTAC
>DASZRG010000034.1:0-30445 GCA_035549295.1 Patescibacteria group bacterium | reverse complement strand
AATTCAATTCTCCTGGCCGGTGGCGAGACCACTGTTCATGTGGCCAAGAATGGCGGTGCTGGGGGCCGCAACCAAGAACTAGTTTTGTCTGCAATCCTTGACCTACCAAAGGAAGTAACTATTTGTTCATTTGACTCCGACGGCTGGGACAATACAGAGAATGCGGGGGCTATTGGCGACTATCTCACAGTAGAACATGCAAAAAATGCAGGTATTAATCCTCAAGGATATTTGAATACAGATAGCAGCCTTGATTTTTTTAACCAAACAGGAGATGCTATTAAGACTGGCCGCTTACCTTCAAATGTGTCTGATTTGATGATAGTTATTAGAAAGTGATGAGCGAGGGCAAGATTGCTTCGCTTCGCCAAGTTTAACTTGGCTCGCTCGCAATGACAAACTCATATGGATGAGATAACTGATGAACAATTAAAAGAATTGGAACTAAAAGCCGTTGAGGCACGTGAACTTTTGCTTTCAACTTTACTTGAAGCTGGCTCTGGACATTCTGCTGGACCACTTGGAATGGCCGATATATTTACTGCATTTTATTTCCATATTCTAAATCACATGCCTCAAGATCCCGAATGGATCGATCGTGACCGTTTGGTTCTCTCAAATGGCCATATCTGCCCAATTCGCTATGTCACTATGGCGATGGCGGGTTATTTTCCTGTTGAAGAGCTAAAAACACTTCGCAAACTTGGTACAAGACTCCAGGGACACCCACACAGAACTGCACTTCCCGGGGTTGAGACAACATCAGGACCACTTGGTGAAGGACTTTCACAAAGTATAGGAATTGCTCTTGCGGCAAAACTGGATAAAAAAAGGCATTATGTCTATTGTCTAACCTCAGACGGCGAACATCAGGAAGGAAACACATGGGAAGCTATTATGTGCGCCGCAAAGTACAATCTTGATAATTTAATAGTGGTAATTGATCGCAACAATATTCAAATTGATGGATTTACAGAAGATGTCATGCCGCTTGAGTATCTAAGATCAAAATATGAGTCGTTTAATTGGTTCGTGCAGGAAGTAGATGGACACAATATTCGCTCATTTATTTCTGCAGTTAACATGGCAAAAGCTGTTCACCAAAAGCCATCTGTCATAATCGCGCAAACAATCCCAGGTAAGGGCGTCGATTTCATGGAAAACCTTCCCGAATGGCATGGTAAGCCGCCAAACAAAGAGGAAGCAGCTAAAGCTCTAGACGAATTAAGAACATTGCAGGGAAAGATAGAATCAGAGCATCAATAACCGATGCTAATATACTAATGAAGGTTTCAAAAGTATCAAGGGTACCACGGGTATCACAAGTATCACGGGTAATTCAAATATAACTATAAATAAATATGCTAAATAGGGATTTAAAACTTAACGAGAAGATGTTTGATAAGGATGCGAAGCTGGATGCTACTCGTTCCGGTTATGGCGAGGGATTGTCTATTCTAGGAGATGAGAATCCAAATGTGGTTGTATTGTCGGCTGATCTTACAGAATCGACAAAAGCTGAAAGTTTTGCAAAAAAACATCCTGAGCGATTTTTTGAGATGGGAGTTGCCGAGCAGAATATGGCAGCA
Organism: Patescibacteria group bacterium; assembly: GCA_035549295.1. Lineage (GTDB taxonomy): Bacteria > Patescibacteriota > Microgenomatia > Levybacterales > GWA1-39-11 > GWA1-39-11. The sequence continues at coordinate 28,856 of DASZRG010000034.1, read as the reverse complement.
GTTGCCGCGGGACTTGGAGTCAGTGGAAAAACTGCTTTTATATCATCCTACGCGACTTTCTCACCAGGAAAAAATTGGGAAACGATACGTACAACTATAGTTTATAACGACTCTGACGTAAAAGTTGCCGGACACCATTCAGGTATTATGACTGGACCAGATGGGGCTACACATCAGGCAACTGAGGATATTGCATCTGTCAGACCTTGGCCAGGACTCAAAATATACGTCCCTTGTGATGCAATTGAAGGTAAAAAAGTGACAATTGCGGCAGGTAAAACGTATGGACCAGTCTACCTACGCTTCTCGCGAGATAAAACTCCTATTATGACGACTGATGATACTCCATTTGAGCCAGGAAAAATTCAAGTCTTTTGGACATCAGATAAGCCACAGGTTGTAATTTTTGGAATGGGCTGGCTTCTATACCAAGCGCTACTTGCCGCGCGCGACCTTGAGAGTGAAGGCATAAATGTACTGGTTGCAAACGTTGCAACGGTCAAACCACTTGACCGAGAGAGAATAGTAGAACTTACAAAACTCACAGGCGCTGTGGTCAGCATTGAGGATCACCAAGTTGCAGGAGGCATGGGAAGTGCTATCGCCGAAGTACTTGCCGAGGAGAATCCAATCCCAATGGAGTTCGTTGGACTAAGGGATACCTTCGGAGAGTCTGGTACTCCGGCCGAACTTATTGTACGATATAAGATGGATAGAAAAGCAGTAGCGGAAGCGGTTAAGAAAGTTATCAGCCGCAAGAATACTATATAATTTATCAATAACCAATTAATCAATTTTTCAAACCAATTTTAAATTTATAATTTGTTTGGTCATTGGTGCTTGATGAATTGATTATTAAATATATGGATGAGAATTTGATTAATGAATTAAAACAAACATTCAAAGGGGATGTGGCAAATGATGCAGAGACACTCGCGCTCTACAGCCATGACGCTTCCATGTTTGAGGTAAAACCTCAAGTTGTTTTCTTTCCAAAAGATCAAGAAGACGTTGAGAAGCTAATAGAATTTGTTAACAAGCACAAAAAAGATCATCCTGAGTTATCACTCACAGGCAGATCTGCTGGAACTGACATGAGCGGCGGCTCCATAAATGAAAGTATAATTGTTGCCTTTGGAAAATACTTTAACCAACCGCCAACAATAAACGGCACAATAGTTACCACTCAACCAGGCGTGTTCTATCGAGATCTCGAAAAAGAAACACTCAAACAAAATCTGATATTCCCTTCCTATCCTGCGTCACGTGAACTTTGTGCCATGGGAGGAATTTTCAATAACAATTCAGGTGGCGAGAAATCTCTAAAGTATGGAAAGACTGAAAGATACGTAAGACGGGTAAAGGCTGTTCTAAGAGATGGGAAAACATATGAGTTCAAACCGCTGAATGAAGAGGAATTGAACAAAAAAATGGCACAAAATGATTTTGAGGGAGAAATTTACTCAAAGATGTTCAAACTCATAAATGATAACTATGACGACATCATGAAAGCGAAGCCAGAGGTCACAAAGAATTCTGCTGGATATTTCCTATGGAATGTGTATGACCGCGAGAAAAAAATATTTGATCTTACAAAGCTGTGGGTTGGCGCACAAGGAACACTCGGAATGTTCGTCGAAGGCGACATCGAGGTGGTACCAGTTCACAAACATCGTGACATGTTAATAATTTTCCTTCACGATATGTCGCACTTGGGGCAAATTATAAATGAGGTTATGAGTCTTGAACCAGAAAGTTTTGAATCATATGATGATAACACCCTCAAGCTTGCTCTTCGCTACTTTCCTGAATTCGCAAAACAACTTGGGCTTTTTGGAATGATGCAAGCTGGTTTTGCATTCATGCCTGCCTTCTTATCACTCTTTACAGGACGCAGCCTTCCAAAGCTTGTTCTGCAGGTAGACTTCACAAGCGATGACATAAAAGAGGTTGAACAAAAGGTTGCAGCACTTCGGGAAAAACTAAAACCACTCCACCCTCAAACCCAAGTTGCGGAAGAAGGCGCTGAGCAAAAATACTGGCTAGTCCGCCGAGAAAGCTTTAATCTGCTGCGTAAAAAAATTCGAGACAAGCATACGGCCGCATTTATAGATGATTTTGTTATAAAGCCTGAATTTATCGCTGAGGTAATTCCTCAAGTCACAGATATTCTAAAAACACATCCGGAATTTATATTCACAGTTGCAGGACATGTAGGAAATGGGAATTTCCATATAATTCCACTCGTTGATATTAAAAATCCAAATGTAAGGACAGCAATTCCTGATATATCAAACAAAGTGTATGAAATAGTCGTCAAATACAAAGGTTCAATAACAGGAGAACATAATGACGGCATGATAAGGACTCCCTATCTATCGCAGATGTATGGTGAAAAAATCGTAGGGCTTTTTGCTGAAACGAAAAAAATATTTGACCCTGATAATATCTTCAACCCAGGTAAAAAAGTCGGAGGAACTCTCGACTATGCGATGAGCCACATTAGAATGAACTGGTAAGATGCACGCGCCTCTTTATAGCTCGATTACACTGTTTGCGGAATTAATAATATCAGCTGTAATCTACTTTACGCTTTACAGTGGATATAAAAATAACAAATTCCCAACAATTCCTGCCGCGGCTGCGCTAATTTATGAGCTTATTTTTAACATTACATATATGGCTGGTCGTGTCCCATCACACGTCAAAGTTGCAAAAATTGAAAAACCATCGATCGTAATTCTAGCCATAGTTCATGGAGTCTTATCGCTTATTATGTTCATAGCACTAATTGTCTTTTTTATAGTTGCCTGGAAGAATTACAAGAAAGGGGTTAACTATTTTCGGGAACACAAAACCCAAACAATGATTTTTATTTTTTTCTGGACATTTTCAATTGTAACTGGAGTTCTATTCTATTTAGTAGAATACGTATTCTAATTATTCTTGATTGTGGTTTTCGTTTTTGACAAATCTTCTATGAGCTGCGATCAAACCTGACGTAACAAAAGCTAAATACACAATCCCAGTCATGCAGGCTGAAACCATATGAGCAGGCTTTAAAAAAACTAGATACGTACCGCTCATGAGAGTTGCTGCAACCAATACATATGATGCGTAAAATTTGTTTTTTGAAGGATTAAGAAATGTAAAACCAGTGTAACCAAGGCTAGTTATTGCAATTAGAATATGAGTTATTAGAAGCATTATGAATTATTATAAACTATTTTTAGCGCAATATACTATCAAATGAAATTAAAAGACAAAATATTGTCAGAACAACAAGCGAATATTTAAAAACATTTCGAGACCATGTCTTTATATCTTTTGTTCTAAAGCCTTGGCTAATTGTTACGAGCCAATTAAGTTCAAAAATAAATATAGCACCCAAATATACATATCCAGTATACCCAAATCTCGCAAGCAAATATGTTGCAACAAGAAAAGCAAAAGCATAAGCAAGAATATGTAGTTTTGTAACTCTGATTCCCGCGACTGCTGGAAGAACAGGAATTTTTGCATTTTTATAATCTTCAAGTCTGTAAATAGCAATTGCATAAAAATGAGGCATCTGCCAAACAACAAGAATTATAAAAAGAAGTAGTGCCCCAAGATCGAAACTGTTCGTGACGGCTGTATATCCCGCAACAATAGGAGTAGCCCCTGAAACACTTCCAACTAAAGTTCCATATATAGATCTTCTTTTAGCAATTCCGTAAAGCACTACGTAGAACACCACTCCCACCAATCCAATAAAGACGGTTATCAAATTTGTATACATAAATAAGATTAAGAATCCTAAAATCCCCAATACTCCTCCGAAAGAAAGAGCATTTACAACAGGGATTGATCCCTTGGCCAACGCCCTGTTTTTGGTTCTGTCCATTTTTTTATCTATGTCGCGATCAATATAATTGTTGAAAACACATGATGCCCCTATGATAAATGCAGTTCCAATCATTGTGGCTATGAAAATAGTTAAATTGGGTTGTCCATGCGATGCAAGAAAAAAACCGGCAGCCGCCGAAATTACATTTCCCATTATTATTCCTGGCTTTGTGAGATTGAGGTATGCCTTAAACATAAAGAATTTATTTTAATATCCCCTCTTCACTTTGAATAACATGACTCATGTCAGTGGGGGTCATATTGTTGTTAAGGTGATACATAATCCAAATGGACCCAATTACAACCAAAAATACTATACCAATAGTCGATATAAAAATAACTAAATTCCATCTTGGCCCTGACTCTTTATACAAGTGTAGGAAAAATACTAACTGAACAACAAGTTGAAAACCGGCGAGAGTTAATATGATGGTTGTTGCAGCATCGCGTGGCACAAGATGATTTACAACTATAAAGTAAGAACAAAGAGTAACAATTACAGACAGCAAGAAACCAATAATATATGACTTAAAACTTCCGTGTGGATCTTTTTTCATTAGGAAAGCCCTCCCATAAGATAAACAATTGTAAAAATAAAAATCCAAACTATATCAAGAAAATGCCAAAAAAGACTAAAAAGAGTTAGCTTGCGTGCTGTTCCAACACTTAGACCTGACCTAACAATCTTGGCTAGCATTACAATGATCCAAAAGCATCCAACAATAATATGCAAACCGTGGGTACCAGTTAAGGTAAAAAATGATGATAAAAATGCGCTTCGCTGTGGTGTTTGGCCTTCACCAAATAACTTTGCGAATTCTGAAAATTCCATTGATAAAAATCCTAGTCCGAGAATTAAGGTAAGAGTTAAAAAACTCACTACCATTTTTTTGTTCTCCTGGTTGGCAAAAACGATAGCTAGTCCACAAGTAAAACTACTTGTTAGAAGGAGCAATGTTTCTCCCAAAACAAATGGTGGGTTGAATATTTCGCGGATTGTTATACCACCAAAATTGTTATCTCGAAGGACGGCGTATGCAGCAAAAAGCACGGCAAACATCAAAAGATCGGTCATAAGATAAATCCAAAAACCAAATTTTACGATGTCTGTTTTTTCATCCTCGTGATGTAATTTCTCTTTATCCATATATTTTTCGTCCTCCCTCCATTTTTTTCACTTGCTCCGCTGTCACTACATATTCTGTATCCTCATCAAAAGTCCTAATAATTACACAAACAATGCCTCCGATAAATCCAATTGCAACAAGCCAAAAAAGATGCCACACCATGCCAAATCCAATTAAAAATACAAATGCTGCTACATATATTCCTAGCGCCGTATTTTTGGGCATCTCTATGTCCTCATATTTTGGGTTCTCAATTATTTTTTCATTTTTTTTCATTTCCCAGAATGCATCGCGAGATGTGACGCGCGGAACAAGCGCAAAGTTATAAAACGGTGGCGGGGATGCCGTCGACCATTCAAGCGTTCGACCATTCCATGGGTCACCGGTTGTGTCTTTCAACTTTTCCCTCTGCATGATGCTTACCGCAATCTGCACGACGTGGAGCATTGCCCCTGTGAGAATAATTAAAAATCCAAAGCCTGCAAGAATAAATAATGGTTGCCATCCGGTTGATACGTCGTAATGGTCAAGACGTCTTGCAGCTCCCATCGACCCAAGGATATAAAGAGGCGTAAACGAAACTATAAAACCAACGAGCCAACACCAAAAAGCATATTGTCCAAGCCTCTCATGCAATTTAAAACCAGTTACTTTGGGAAACCAATACGTGATCCCAGCAAAAATTCCAAACAGCGCACCTCCTATGATCATCGTGTGAAAATGAGCAACTAGGAACAAGCTATTATGCAGCTGGAAATCAGCCGATGGAACTGACAACAAGACACCAGCAGTCCCCCCAATCATGAACAATATCGCAAATCCTAAAAACCAATACATGGGAACCTCATATCGAATTTTTCCTTTGTACATTGATGAGATCCAGTTAAAAATCTGGACGCCTGACGGAATTGCAATAAAAGCAGTTGATATTCCGAAGAACGCATTGACATCAGCGCCTGACCCCATTGTAAAGAAGTGGTGTAACCAGACAAGCATTGCAATAAATGCTATTAGCGCACCAGCGAGTACCATCGAGGTATAACCCGCAACTTTTTTCTGGGAAAATGTCGTGATGACTTCTGAATAAATTCCAAACGATGGGAGAATAAGAATATAGACTTCAGGGTGACCCCACATCCAAATAAGGTTGGTATACATCATGGCATTTCCTCCCATATCTGTTGTGAAGAAATGAAACCCTAGCAACCGATCGAGTGAAAGAAGCGTGATTGTTGCTGTAAGAATGGGAAAAATTGAAACTACCAAAATCATCCCAAAAAGTGATGTCCATGTAAAAAGAGGAAGCCTACTCATAGTCATGCCGGGTGCTCTTTTTTTGATAATCGTCATTATAAAATTGATTCCACCTAAAAGCGTTCCAAGCCCTGAGACCTGAAGACTCCATATCCAGAAATCTACACCAACCCCAGGACTATATTGAAGTTCTGAAAGAGGCGCAATAGCAAGCCACCCAGTCGCCGCAAACTCCCCGCCGAAAACAAAGAATAAATTTATCAGTATTGCTCCGGCAACATAAAGCCAAAAACCTAAAGTATTCAAAAATGGTGATGCAAGATCTCGAGCACCTATCTGCAATGGAACTATGAAGTTAAGAAGACCGAAAAGAAAACCCATGGTAACAAAAAATACCATGATAACGCCATGTGCTGTAAAGATTTGTTGAAAATGGTCTGCATTGAGATATCCGTGAGAGGAGCCGACAGAAATTGCTTGCTGAAGCCATATCATACCGGCGTCAAGGCCGCCGCGGAAAAGCATAAGAGATGCGACGATAACGTACATTATGCCGATTTTTTTGGGGTCAACAGTTGTTAGCCACTCACGCCACAACCATTTCCAACGCTTTAGATATGTAACCAGCGCAATCGCTGAAATCATCATGCCAGACATAGCAATTGTCCCGCCGATAGTAAACCACTCATGCGGTAGTGAAGACCAAGTTAGACGACCAAATATAAACTCCATCATTGTGATTTTTCCTCTGACTCCACTCTGGGAGTCATGTATTTTGAGATTACATCATTATATATATTCTGATCAATTGGAGAATAAAAAGTTTGGGGATTGTCCTCTGAAGGTTGGGCTAATTTATTGTAGGAAGATATATCGAGTTTTTTGTTTGACTTTTGAACGCCCATCACCCAATCATTAAAGTCGACTTGATCCACAGATTTTGCAATAAATCTCATGCCAGCAAATCCGGCACCGTTTATCTCAGCTGTTGAACCATTGAAATCACCAACTGATGTTGCCTGTAAATGGATTTTTGTCGACATTCCAGTCATCGCATAGACTTGACCACCTAGCTGCGGTATCCAAAATGAACTCATAGGTGCATCTCCTGTCAACTCAAAATTAATGGGCGTATTTTTCGGAAATTCAACAAAGTTAACCGTTGCTATATTTTGAACAGGGTATATAAAAAGCCACTTCCAGCGAAGAGCTATAACTTGAATTGTGATAGGCTTAACGTTTGAATCAAGCGGCTTGTAAGGATCAAGGGCATGCGTACTTTTCCAAGTAATAGTCGCGAGGAAAAAAATAAAAACTGAAGGAATTAGCCACCAAGCAACTGTGAGAATATTGCTATGTCGCCACTCTGGATCGTATGTAGAATTTTTGTTTCCAGAACGATACTTTCGAACGATAAAAAGAAAAATTAATGCAGTTGGAATAATAGCCGACATGCCAAGAGTCACTACCTGAATCATCAAGTTTCGTTCACCACGCGCAATCGTCCCCTGGGGGTTGAGAATCGCAAGATTGTGACCATGAGTAACAATACTACGGATAAGAATAAAATCCAATAGAACTAAAATAACTATAAAAATTATCGGCTTTATTTTCACTGCTTACTATTCATTTAAGTATAACAAAAGTATTTTTTGCTCGCGAGTGAAGCGAGTGAAGCGAGTGAAAGTTGATAAAAACAGAAATATTTATTGAAAAAAAGTCGAACAAAGATTAGAATGATTGCATGGTTGTTGAAAGGAGAATTTTTGATTCTCGTGAACGGAGTTTTGCAGATTATGAAGAATCTGAAGGCTCGTTTGTATCCCTCCCCTATTCAGATTTGGAATGGAGCTCAATACCTCCTGACAATGAGGTATACCCATTTATACACTATTTCATTCCGATTGAGCGATTGGCAGGAATAAGACAATTGGGTTTTCTCTCTTACTCCGGCGATCTACCTCAAAGATATATTTTTAAACCATATTCTCATCAAAGAGAAGATCATGAATGGGGAGTTGCGATGACAGCCGACGCAATAGCCAAAACAAACGAGATAAAAGGCAAACCCCTAACCACTTTAAGATTTGCAACCCTACTACATGATGTCGCCTCAGTAAGTGGAGGAGATGCAGTCAAAAGCGTTGATCCTGTCGAACTAGACGAAGAAACACACTGGAGAGATGTTGTGGGGGGTCGCGGAAAAAGATTGATGGAAAAACGTGGCGTTGATTTATCAGATATTGATTCTGTACTTCAGAACGAAGGGACTCTGGGACAAATATTAGACGTTGCAGACAGAATAACTTATGTCATGAAAGACACATATAACATATTGGGTCCACACCAATCTAGAGTAAATAGCGATTATGATCTTCTTAATTTGAGGATGATTCTTGCCAAAAATCCAATGCCAGGAAATATTTATAAAGATATTAGAGTTGAAGAAGAAACAGGAGATGTTTTTTTTACAAATCCCGATAATTTGTACAACTTCCTTTTACTTCGTGCTCTGCTTCATAAGCAGTCATATATGCACCCGCTGAATATGGGGCGAGATATGATAATTGCAGATTTAGTAAAACCGTTCTATTCAAGAACCGACGGAAATAAACTTACCCCTAAAAAATTGAGAAATATGGACGATGCTCAATTTATGAGTTTTTTGGGTAAAAATTACCAAGAAGAAGTATACCCAGGCGGAGAAAATTTTGGAAATAGCGTTCTTGGACAAGCCCTAACTTCTGCATTAATCAATACTTATCCAGAATATATAAAATATGATTCGCAAGAAGACGCAGAGAGCGGCGCAAGCCAACTTGCGGAAGACGGAATGCAAGTTATAGGTGTAAAAATGGTCAGAGGATTTAAAACCGGAACAGATTATAAAGTATCGAATGGAACCACCATTGCTCCTTTTAAAGACGCGTATCCACAAAGAGCTTCAGAAATAGACGGTATGTCACAAGAAATTAGTGGTAATTATGTTTTTTATCTCGATGGTAATACTGAGAAGATGGTAGATAGACTTGTTAGAAAGGCTCATAGCCTCGTAAAAACGTAGAGAGTAAATATCCATTAACCGCACTGCTCTCATCCTCGCCTTTTCTCAAAGAGAGAAGGAAGTAAACGTGTTTATATTTTTTCGATTTTGGCGGCGACTATGAAGTCGTTGGCGGAAAGGCCGCCGATGGCGTGGGTCCAGAGAGTTATGGTTACTCGACTGTAGTTTATCAAAATATCTGGATGGTGATCCTCTTCATTTGCAATATCTGCAACTTTGTTAACAAACTCCATGGCTTCACGGAAGTCTTTAAATTTAAACATGCGCTCAATCTTTTTTCCATCAACTATGTCCCACTGAGTTTTAAGATATGATTGATAAGTCTTAATTTCTTCGTCAGTAAAAGGGTCAACTCCGCCCTCACAAGGAACACATTTTTTCTTTGTTAAATCCATATATTTATTATAACATTAGACTATGCAATTTAGGAAATATACTGAAGTAATCGCTGCATCAATTCTCCTTCTGTATGGTGCTTTATCATTCTATACGGGAAGCCTTGCTTTTATGCCTCAGCCAAACTGGACAATATTTCTGTTAATAATTCCGATTCTTGTATGTGTTTTACTTTTTATGTCAGTTATTAAAAATGCAGGAGTAGCACAATTAGTAATCGGAATTTATGCAGAAATAATAGCAGTCGCGTTAACTATCTCCTCAGTCATGCTTCTCATATTTTTGTGCCTCGATGCATGTTCACAGTATTATCAAATTGAGGGTCCAATATTGCGTATTGTTCTAATGATAGAGGCTTTCTTTGTGGTTGTAATACCTATCGCAGTTATTGTGGACAATCTGAAGAAGTTACGAAAAACGAAGAAAAAATCTTAACCAGTCACTTCACTTCTTACCATGAAAGGGGCAACAGTTCTAGCAAACGCTTTTTCGAATATTGGTCGATCATAAGCTCCAAGAGATGCTGACAATCTATGAAATTTACCTGCGTATTCAGGCGAAAAACGCTGGATACGATTTTCCAGCCAATTTATATTCATTCCTTCGTTTGATGGAAGAATTCTTCTGCCCTGCGGGTCTATAATAACTTGAAGTCGTCTGTTGGCCCCCATTGGATATAAACACTTATCCGCCATATCAATATAAGGCGCCTTAAGTCTGATATCTAGTTCGCTTTGTGGAATCGAATCTATTCCCAAGTTAACACCCATCTTAAAAAAGAATTGTTCGCGTGGATTAAGCCCGTAAAATTCAGATTCTAAATCAGTTTCGAGGATTTTCTGACGGTCTTCAAATCTATCCAGGAATGAAATATCATCAAGAACGTTAACAGGTTCATCCTCAAATTCCTCGATTGCAGAACGTGTTGCATCTATTGGCTCTGATGATAACCAAAAACCATGTTCGAGCATATTTTTATAAGTTCAAGAAAATGTCTACTATATTAATATAATAGACACTCTAGTTTTTAAGTCAAGATTGACTATAGGATGAATTCTAGCACAAATTCAGAGATAATCAAGAGGCTTAATAATCCGCGGCTATAGGCTTAAAAATAGCCAAAAATGGGCATTTTTGGCCCAATCTTAGCCTTTTTAGGAGTCGAAATAGGTTTGGCCGGTCGCGAGTGACTTAAAAGAAAGCTTACACATCTCAAACAAGGGCTTCGGAAGCTTATAAAGCTCAAACCAGAACCATTCGCCCGACTTATCAGGCTCGAGCTGCTTCGGCACACCAGACTTCCAATCAGCGACAAGACCTATATGGACGTAATGCTTATTGCCATATTTTTTGACATTGGCAAGCAGCTGAAATCGCACATTTTTGATTTCAATTCCCGCCTCCTCACGCACCTCTCGCCGAGCACACTCCTCATATGACTCCATGTACTCAAGATGTCCCCCGGGAAATGCCCACTCACCCGCTCCATGAGATCCCCGCCTCTGGGTCAGAAGAACCTTATTGTCTTTCAAAATCAAAACCCCAATTCCAACTCTAATATTTTCCTCATTCATGATTCGTAAATTATACATCAATTAGATATAATAGAGCCTCAATACGGGATGTAGTATAGTGGTAGTACGCCGCGCTGGGGGTGCGGTAGTCCGTGTTCGATTCACGGCATCCCGACCAAGCGAAGCTTGGTCCTCCGAAGCCTTGGCGGAGGAGGACACGAATATTTCCTAAAATTCTACAGGATATGGGTTACCATCAAATTTTTTTATTCTAAACATTCCTGGTTCAACTCCTTCAGCCATAAAATCACCTAAAAATCCTTCTCGTATTGGAGATTTTCTCGCATTGTAGGCTACGTTACCTTGAACTGCTAATTTACTCGATTTTTTGGGGTCATATTTTTTTGTGAAAAAAGCGACTTCATCATCGATAAAACCTGAAAATTTTGCAGTTCCTAGACAATCTTCGATAACTCCTGTCATTCCATTCTCATCCATATAAATCTCAAACAAACCTCTGGCGGGAACTTGTGTATCCCAAGAGCCGATATAGTCGGGAGTCACACCTTCCATAACTCTTCCTTCGGTCACAGCTCGATAGTTTCTGAGTGTTAATTCACGAGTTAGTAATACTTCTTCATCCGGTTGCTGTCTTAAGGCAATCGACGCCCTCTCGTATGATCTCCCCGTATCCCATGGCGGAAGGAAAATTTCTTCAGTTTTTTGTACACCTATTTCAATATTTCGACTAGTAATTGGTGTTGGATCAAGTAGCAAAGGGTCTGTGTGCCCGCGTCCAATAATAACGACTTGTGGTTGAGTCTCTTGAATTCTATCGAATATTTTTTCTTCGCGTTCAAATAAGAAAATATATTTTGCTTCTACTTCTACTTTATGCATTTGCTGCATTACCTTTTCAGGAACCCCACCCGATCTTAATTCATTAATCAAATCTTCTCGGAGAGGTTTTAATTCAAACAATTTTTCCAAATACTTTCTATACGTTGGAAAATCTTCAAGGTACTCAACTTGCAGACCTCGCCTCTCGCACATTCTTTGAATTCTATGCCAATAAAATTGATTAGTTTGCGATATATCAATCGAGTTTCCATTTACGTCGATCGGTTGAGCAAATTCTGGAGCAGACTCAATCCCAACTTTTGTTCCTGGAGGTAATGAAAATAGATCCATCATCAACTCTCGACTTGGCGCAACGAGCTTGTCGGAACTTATCCATGAAGCTGTTGACACTCCATGCTCTACTCCATAAAGTCTTTCTGCCATAACGCGATTATAGACAACTTGTTGTGATATATCTATATTTATTGATCATAACTAGTTATTATCACACTCTTACAATCGGCTAACAAAAGGTCATTAAACTTTCGAAATGGCGGAAGATGGAGTTATAGAGCGCGTTGATGAGGGGTTTAACATCGCGGAGGGAGTGACAGATCAGCTTGGCTGCTTTCCCATCCTACTCTTTTTATTCTTAAGCGTCATAAATCTAGTGCTCCTTGCCATGCATATCATTCACATCGCCTAAAGTTCATGCCAAGATCTGATCTTGGCAGAAAACCCATAACTTGCATCGTGAATTTACGTATTTTACTTGAGTGCCAAGATCTGATCTTGGCAGGTTAAGTGATATAATTTGGGAATGAAAATTAGAACTTACCAAAAAGAGGATTATCCATCACTCAAATCTATTTATGAAAAATCGGGATGGTACGACGCCGAGACTGATGACGAAGAAAGAATCAAAGATCAAATCGAAAAAAATCCAAATTCAATTCTCGTCGCCGAAGAAGATGGAAAAATAGTTGGAACAGTCACCCTACTTTTCACCGGCCGACTAGGTCTTTTCTTCCGGCTGATATCCGACAGCGCTGAAAAAAATAGTGAGCTATTAAAAGCGGGTGAGAAAATTTTCAAAGATGAAGGTTACAACGAAGTCCACATCCTAGCACCAGCCGACGATACCAACAAACAAAATGAATACGAAAACTACGGTTTCAACTCCGGAAAAAATTATAAATGGTTTTGGAAGAAAATTATTTCCTAATAGAATCTAATCTTGCCCATTATTCAAGTAGACTCCACATATTCTCGTAGTCTCTTGCTAAAGGCGTCTGAATTGAATATCCTTCATTATCTATTCCAACTCTAAATTTTCTCATAGAAGTATCTATAACCGTTTTCTGCGCCTCTCCTGTCTTGAGCCAATACTCATGTTGCTCTTTTACATACCTTGCAACAACTCCACTTGGAACAATAAAATATCTAAATAATCCCGTATCATTTGCGATATTTACAAAAACGTAAAAAAGGGTTGGATCAATGATTTCTTCGTGTTTTTGTGACATAATCCATCCAAGAGTATGACCGAAAAGTTTTGAATGAGTCGGTGTATTACGATAATGAGTTTTTACTTCAATCTTAAACATCCTTCCAGTCCTTGGGTCTGTCATTAGAATATCAACGCTTTTTGTATTCCCAAGAGTCATATTTGCGTTATACCCCCTCAAAGCTAATTGAGACAGAACGGAAAACTCTCCAGCTAAAGAAATATTATTATTCGAAATATCGCTCATAATTAAGTACTACAACTCAGAATCGTCAAAGAAACTATCTACTTTTTAGCGCACATCCATATATAGATTTTTTTGGAAATCGAAAAATGTAGATCTAATATTATCTACCCCGCCCAGTATTTTTTCAGCATCAGAAATGGCTTCGTACTTAAGGTTCAGTAGGTCTGGTAGTTTTTCCTCTTCCAATTCTTCCACCCCATTCTCCAAATACTTACTTAACACAAATTCCAAAAATTCTTTTTGTTCTTTACTTAAACCATTTAGAATTGTTGACTTTGCCTGCGATACTCTTTTTTCTCTACTTATTGGTTTAACTGAAAAAGAAATATACGAAAACACATCAAATAAATCACTATCCTCGGCATCTACCATTCTTTGTAGTGTTTCTAGTGAATCTTTGTCATAACCTAAATCAGAAATTTTATCCAAAAATATTTTCCTTGTAATCGGATTGGACCAAATTTTTCTTAGTTCTGATTCATTTTTAAAGAACTCTGGTAGCGCTCCAAATATATTATTCAAAAATTCTTCCGCAGAAATCGGCTTACCTTCCGCACTCCAAAACGATGTTGAAATCATATGTTGTATTTCTCTCTCTTTCCCATCACCAAGTCTAATCTTGATTTTTTTCTTTGTCTCTTCTGATGGTTCCTTAGGACTTGGAGACTTGGGGACCTTGGGGCCCCTAGGATCCTTAGACTCCTCAATTACATTAATCGGATCGCCATCCCATTCAGGATCTGAAAAATGTTTATATGCGTCTACAAAATCTATTATTGTAAAGTATTCTTTCCCTTCAAAAATTCTTGTTCCTCTTCCAACAATTTGTTTAAATTCAATGATAGAATTGATTGGACGCATTAGAACAATATTTCTCACATTTCTAGCATCTACTCCAGTTGATAGTTTTTGGGAAGTTGTGAGAATTGTCGGTATTGTTCTATCGTTATCTTGAAATTCCCGAAGATGATGTTCACCAATCGCCCCATCATTTGCCGCAACTCTAACGCAATAAAGAGGGTCTGGATTTTCTTTTAGTTGATTGATTATATCCCTAACAACTAATGCATGGGTTTGATTCGCACAAAAAACAATAGTCTTTTCATTTTGATTTATTTCGGACAACATTATTTTTACACGCGCCGCTTCCCTCTCTCTAATTTCAATTATGTTATTAAAATCCGCTTCGTCATATATTTTTCCTTCTTCAACTTCACCTTCTATAATTTCATCATCTGATGTATACATATAGTCATCCAGGGTAGTCTTTACACGTTTAACTTTAAACGGAGTTAGAAATCCGTCGTTAACACCCTCTTTTAATGAATATGTATATACTGGTTCTCCAAAATATTTATACGTATCTACGTTGTCTTTTCGTTTTGGTGTTGCAGTTAAACCGAGCTGTACTGCAGGTGAAAAATATTCCAAAATACTACGCCAATTCGACTCATCATTTGCACCACCCCTATGACACTCATCAACAACAATGAAGTCGAAAAAGTCCTGAGGATATTCTCCGAAGTATGAAGTGTTATTTGGCCCACTCATAAAAGTCTGAAATATTGTAAAGAAGATACTTCCATTAGTTGGAACGCTTCCTTTTTTCTTAATATCAGAAGGCTTTATCCTAATCAGTGCATCCTCTGGAAATGAGGAAAAAGCATTGAAGGCTTGATCAGCTAAGATATTTCTATCTGCCAAGAAAAGTATACGGGGGCGCCTTGCTCCATCTAGTGACAAATTCCATCTTGTTTGAAACAATTTCCAAGCAATTTGGAAAGCTACAGAAGTCTTTCCGGTACCGGTGGCCATAGTAAGTAGAATTCTGTCTTTCTCTTCAGCGATTGCATAAACCACTCGATTGACTGCAATCTCTTGATAGTAACGAGCTCCGTATTGACCCTCCAGCGGAACAGAATCAAACTTTTCCTTCCATATGCTGTAATCTTTATTTGCCAAATTCCATAATTCATCGGGTGTTGGAAACCTATCAACATACTCTTCTCTACCTGTCTTCATGTCGATTTGGTAGATTTTGTGTCCGTTTGTAGAATATGTATATTGTAGTTTTAATTTATCAGCATACTCTTTTGCTTGACCAACTCCTTCGGTTTCATGTTCTCCTTCAGCTTTCGCTTCAATTACGGCAAGTTTTTTATTACTGTAGACTAAGACGTAATCAGCAATCTCTGGCTTTCCACGGCCACCACCAGGAATAATTTTCCCGTCAGTAAATCTGAACTCGCGCAAAACCTTTGACCCCTCAACCTCTCCCCACCCTGCAAGCTTTAATAAAGGATCAATCAGTTCCGCTCTCGTCTCCGCCTCATTCATGTTTAAATTTCTTCAATAAAATTATGTGTCTTAAATTTTTCATATAAATCTTCCGAATTTGCATTTTCAGAGATAGGAAATTTGACAAAAAATGCATTTTCATATCCCAACTCATTCTTATAATGATTGAGCTTTTCTCTATCCAAACCATCATCAGTATTTGACTTTTTTGCCTCAATAACAGCAATTCCGATCGGAGTACCGCGTTTATGAATTATTATGTCAGGATAAACTGTCTTCCCATTTGAGTCATCTGCTTTAACATCTCCTAATTGATCCAGTATTCCAATTCTTTTAGGATCTCTTCCTATTCCATCTCGATTATATTCACAATCAACATTATATTCTGGGAATTCGTTTTCTAAATATAAGGCAAACCTATGCGTCAAGGTCCTTTCGTTTACGTTTATCATTAACAAGAAAAAATCGTTTTTAATTAAGACATTAAACGCCCTCTCCAGTTTTTGCCTTACCAAAAGACTATCCATAATAAAATTATAACTCTCCCGCAAATGCTTTTTGCAAAACCGTTTTTTTTAGGTCCCCCAAATCCACCAGTTTTCTCTCATAATTTTTCCCTAAATTATCTATTTTTAATTTGATTATGCTTAGTTTATGGACAAGTTTTATTTGTTCACTCAAATTTGGAACTGGAACTGGGTATTTATCTAGCAATTCTTTTCTAACCCCATCTTGTCCAGCTGCTCTTTTTGAGGACTTTTCAACAAAATCCCTTAATTTATTGGTTTTCAAAAACCAATAGAAATAATCCGGATGACATATCTTTTCATCTACTACAGCTTTCATTAAAGCTACGTTATAGGCTCCTTTTAAACCCTTAAATACACCAAAAATTGGGGGACCATACCTACCTATCATTATGTCATCTTCTGAACAAAATCGTTTTGCCTTATTTTTAGGAATATACGTAGCAAACTTATCAGTCCTGTAATCCCTAACCTGAATTAATCTAACGTATCCATCTTTCGACTCGTAGATAAAATTATCTTTAGATGGCTGACTCCCGCCAATCAATTCACACACTTCTTCGAAAGATTTTTCCTCCCACTTTTTCCCAGAGTTTAAAAAAATACTTTGCAAATACGATTCGAAAAGCTCGCAGGAATTTTGCAAATTTTTCTCCGTATTCTCTTTCGCCTTATCAATTTTCTCAAAAATCTCGTCTATTTTTTTTACAATTCTTGCTTGCTCGCTCAATGAAATAGGGAAACTAATTAAAAAATCTTTTAACAATTTGTAATGTCTCGCATATCCTAAACTTTTAATTTGTATGCTGTTCAAAAAATAAAATAGGTATTTGGCATTTAAACATTGTTTTGGTTGAAGTACCTTTAATCCATCAGCTCCCAAAACGAAATCAAAATCTATATACTTTATTATCTTCGTATGATCTCCAAACACGACTACGGGACTTTCAATATTAAAAACATCAGCTGGATTATTCCAGTACCCACTGATCTTTTTTTCTTCTTGGGACACAATTGGGAATTTACCCATATCATGATAATTTTTCGATAATATTTTATTCGTATAATTTACTTTATCTAATACTTCTTCTATTTTTTTTGTCTGCCAATCAATCTTCATATTAGAATGGGATATCGTCTGGATCCACCTCGCCTTCATTTTTATCCTCTGAAACTAAAACCGTCTTAGTAGGTGGGTACTTCTTTTCGTAAAAACTAATCAGGAATAAGCCCAATGTAGATACACTATTTACTATAAAATAAGCATAAAGAGAGTCTTTAATAATATAATCTTTAGCCAACTTTCCATGCAGTACTGTTTTTTCACTCCTCAGATCTTCGACTGACTGAGAAATACTCAATAACTTACTACCTATATTTTTAATCTCTTTTGGCAATTCTTTCTGCGGATAAAGTTCGAATTGTTTTAAAACACTACTTACTAAATCATATAAAGTATCCTTTTTACTCCAGGAAACAGTTACCTTTTCATCCTCTAAAATATGCTTAACCACACTTTCTAATGTTGAATTTGCTAATCCCACAGCCAAATCTGGATTTATTTCAATTTGACTAATTGCTTTATTAAATGAGTCAAATGCAGCATTATATTCGTCTTTTATCACATTTCTAAATGTTGGAATAGAAGGAAGAAAATTAGGAGTTTCAATACCTAAATCTATAGCAATTTTAATAAGCGTTTCTCCATCAATATTATGTAATGTTTGTTTTGCATCGATATTATCATCGCTGTAATATATCCCAAAATTTAACTCGTTATAACTAACTGGGATTTGCCATTTTTTAAGATAAAATTCGACATTTTTATAACTAACAAATTCTCTCCACAGAGTCTCATCAATTTGCTTCACTAACTTCATCATGTATTTGGGTGAGATTTCCATAGAAGACAAATTTTATAAAAGTTTTTTAATAGCTTCTATTTTTTCTTGAGTCTCTGAATCTAAATTTTGCATTTCGGATATAATTTCCTCAGGATTCCTTAACAGTTGTTCGTCTTTTTTATTTGGATTCCTGACTGAGAGATCATAATTTTTTGGGTCTATTACTGACATGTCTATGAACCAAGAGTTCACAGAAACTGACTTTCCTTTTTGTAAAATTACAAATTCTTCTAGATCTTTTTCGGTAAGAGGATTGGTCTTTCCAAGATTGCGAGACAGATTTAATTGGTAATACCAAATCTTTTTTGTCGCACTTCCTTTTTCAAAAAATAAAATTACGGTCTTTACACCTGCTCCTGTAAAAGTACCACCCGGGAGATCAAGTATCGCGTATAAATTACAAGATTCAAGCAACATTTTGCGGAGCGCAACAGAAGCATTATCTGTGTTTGAAAGAAAAGTATTTTTTATAACGATTCCAGCATGTCCCCCAGCTTTAAGAATTTTTATAAAATGTTGAAGAAATAAAAACGCGGTTTCACTTGTTTTGATAGGAAAGTTTTGCTGAACTTCTGCTCTTTCGCTTCCTCCAAATGGTGGGTTTGCAAGCACAATATCAAATTTGTCTTTCTCCTGAAAATCCATTACATTCTCTGATAAGGTATTCATGTGCTTTATATTTGGAGCTTCAATTCCATGAAGAATCATATTCATTACGCCAATAATATACGCAAGAGATTTCTTTTCTTTACCATAAAAGGTTTTCGTCTGGAGAATCTCGATATCTTTTGTTGAAAGATTTTTGTTTTCCTTAAGGTATTCAAATGCTTCCACAAGAAACCCTGCAGATCCAACAGCGCCATCATAAATTCTCTCACCGATCTTTGGATCAACAACTTTTACAATGGTACGAATTAAGGCGCGCGGGGTGTAATATTCTCCTCCGTTTCGTCCCGCATTTCCCATATTTTTAATCTTGCTTTCATAAAGATGAGAAAGCTCATGTTTTTCTTTTTGAGAGCGGAATTTAAGAGAGTCAACGATATTTAATATTTCTCGAAGAGTATATCCACTTTGAATTTTGTTTTTTAGCTCACTGAAGATTTCGCCAATTTTATATTCAATAGTATCTGGACTTTCTGCTTCAGTTCTAAATTTTTTTAGATATGGAAATAGGTCGCGATCAACAAAGTCTGTCAGATCATCACCAGCAAGTGCTTTATTAAAATCAATTTTTCCATCTTTTGTCTTTGGAGCCGCCCAAGCTTCCCAGCGAAATTTTGGATCAATTATATTCTTATATTCACGTCCGGCAAGTGCTGCTTCGGTTTTTTTGTCATCCTCAAAGTCATTGAGATATTTCAAGAATAGAATCCAAGAGGTTTGCTCAATATAATCAAGCTCAGAGGAAACACCCGAATCTTTACGAAGTTCGTTGTCTATATTCTTGAATGCTTGCTCAAACATATGAGGCTAATTATATCGCTTTTTGATTTGGAATACTAATTTGGTGTTAGGGGTTAGGATTTAGTGGGTGGGGATGTTGATAAAGGGGGTGCCACTTGTGGCGTTGGGTAATTTTCCGTCCCACTTCTGAATGGCCAGAAATTCAAGATACTCAGGAGTTAGACTCCCATTGTCTCTCAATGCCTTTTGCGCTTCTGCCTGTCCATTGGCTTGTGTTACAGCAGTCTGGGCTTCTGTCTTGGCCCTTTCAAAATTTTGTTGCGCAACTTGTTTCTGTTCAATTGCCTGGTTGAAATCAGCTGAAAATTCAAAATTAACAATATTAAAATCATCAACTACAATATCATATTTACTTAGCCTTTCTCTTAGACCGTTGTAAGCAAGTTGTTTTACTTTTTCGCGTTTCTCAATAAGCTCCGAAGCAGTAAATTGTGCTGTAGTTGCCTTGAATGCTTCCTGCATAGCTGGCGCTATAATTCTATCTTTATATTCTGTTCCAACATTTTGATAAACAGTAACTGCCTTTTCCCCATTCAGATGAAAATTCAAAGCAATCGTTGACTTTACTTCCTGTAGATCTTTTGATGCGGCTTGTGCATCAACCTGCTCTTTTTGAGTGCGAGTCTCCATGATAGCTATTCCTTCGATTAGTGGAATTTTAAAAGTGAGCCCAGGATTTACCACGCGATTAACAGCGCCGAGACGTGTAATAACACCAACATTTCCTGCATCAACAATTGCAAAAGATGAAAAGAATATTAAAAAGATTAATATTGCTATTATTACAAACCCCACAGATAAAAACGTTCTTTTAGCTGAATCCATAATCTAATCGCGATTATAACTCTTTTTTATATATATTTCTACGCGATAGAACTAAAATTAATGAATAAAGAATAATGAATAAGGAATAAGGATAATGCGCCCACCCTCATCCTAACCTTCTCCCCTCAAGGGAGAAGGGAATTTGTTTTGTTTAAATATATGAAATAGAAAGATAGGATATATGAGCTTGAAATAAAAAATGATTGGGATATAATGGGGGCGTGAAGAATGAAATACAGCCAGCAACTGGACTTGGGAAAGATACCGGTCAAATACGACAATACATAACACGCGTACAGGAAGCAGAAATAGTTGATATGTTCATGCACCCTGCCAATAAATCAGCACGTGGACAAAAATCATATATAGCTGTATCTATCGCAGGAGACAAACTCGAAAGTGGGACTGTAAATCAAGATCATGGAGATTTCAAACGTGGGGATAAAGTAAAGTATATTACTCTCGAACAAATTTCTGGGAAAAGAACAACGCTTCATTATTTTATAAGGCCATTTGACTATCCGCTGGAGCTGAGGTAATGGACCAACAGCTTATTTGAATCAAGAAGCAAGAATCATGAATCATGCTCAGGGGTCTATGACGATGCGGTCGAGGTCCTGAAACTAGTTCAGGACGACAAAATATTATGATACCGACCCTCACCCCTAAAAAGTTTGCAAAATGTTAGTTCATCAAAAAACTTTTCAGGGTAAACCTACCCTCATCCCAATACTTCAAACTTTGCTTGAAGTATTTTCCTTCTCCCTGGAAGGGAGAAGGAGGTTGATTCCTGACGGAGTTACCAAATTTTGGTCCAGTTTGATGTACTTGAAATAAATTCGAAAGGTGTTACAATTTTTCTAAATCAGATATGGCAAAATCAAAATCTACTGTTGCTCCTACTGTTCAAAAATCCTCACAATCAGAAAAAATGGCAGCCATTGGAATGGCGATGGAGCAAATCCAGAGACAATACGGAAAAGGATCCATCATGAAATTTGGTGATGCCGCGGAAAAAATGACCGTTGAAGTCATACCAACAGGAAGCCTCGCACTTGATCTGGCGCTTGGTGTCGGCGGACTACCCAGAGGTCGAATCATCGAAGTATATGGTCCCGAAGCATCTGGAAAAACAACTATCTGTCTTTCAGTTATCGCAGAAGCTCAGAAAAAAGGCGGAGTTGCAGCATTTATCGATGCAGAACATGCACTCGACCCTATATGGGCACAGACAATCGGCGTAAAACTTGATGAACTACTCATCTCGCAGCCTGACACAGGAGAACAAGCACTTGAGATAACAGAACAACTCATAAGATCTGGTGGAGTGGACGTCATAGTCGTCGACTCTGTTGCAGCGCTCGTCCCACGCGCTGAAATAGAAGGCGAGATGGGGGATGCAATGATGGGTATGCAGGCAAGACTCATGTCACAAGCGCTTCGCAAACTCACTGCCGCAATTTCAAAAAGTAAAACTATAGTTATATTTACCAACCAACTACGACAAAAAATCGGAGTTATGTTCGGCAATCCCGAAACAACTACTGGTGGTATGGCTCTCAAATTTTATGCATCAGTCAGACTTGACGTCCGAAAAATTGAAGTTCTAAAAGATGGTGACAAAGTAATCGGTAATCGCTCTCGCGTAAAGATAGTTAAAAATAAAGTCTCACCACCTTTCAGAATTGCAGAATTTGATGTCATGGCCGGTGAGGGAATATCACGTGAAGGAAACATACTCGATGTTGGAATTGAGACAGGTGCAGTATCAAAAGCTGGAGCTTTTCTGAGGTATGGCGATATCATGCTTGGTCAGGGACGAGAAGCAGCAAAACTTTATCTAAAAGACAATCCCGACTTGGCCAAAAAAATAGTTGATCAAGTTCTTGAAAAATCAAAAGAAGGAAAACCAATGCTTGAAGTCGGAGTCGAAGAAGATGATGGCGAGGATGACGAGGAAGAGATCATATAGCGCAGCGGAACCCCGAAAAACTACAAATTTTTAATTTCTAATTACTAATTTCTAATAAACACCAAGATCCAAATAATTTTTTAAACAACAAATTACAAAAACTTTTGTTTAGTAGTAAAATAAAATCGTTTCATTTTGTTTTAACAAATGTTTGGGAGATTTAATAGTATAAACAAAAATTTCAAAAGAAAAGATACTGATGAGAACAGGAATTTGGCGTTTAACTTTGCGGTTAAATATCTATCTATAAGAAATCGAAGCACAAAAGAAATATACGACTACCTCATTCGCAAACATTTTATAGACGACACAATAAACCCCACACTTAAAAAACTCACTGATCTGAAATTCTTGAATGATGAAGAATTTGGCCGTGCATGGATCGAATCGAGGCAGAAATATAAAGGAAAAAGTAAATTAGTACTAAAGCAGGAACTTAAGATTAAAGGAATTAGTGATCAGTCAATACAAACGGCACTAACAGATGCTGCGGACGACTACGAAGTTGCTAAACAATTGTTTGAACGAAAGAAAAAAGTTTATGCAAGATACACTGGTGAAGAGTTCAAGAAAAAAATGGGTGGCTTTTTGCAACGCCGCGGATTTTCATATAGCATTATAAAAAAGTTGTTAGATTTGGCAGAGGATATTTAATTTGTTATAATAAATTGAAATGAAATACACATCTTTACCACTTCCCGCAAGAATTGTCCCCGAAGGGACAGATTTTGCGTGGGAGAATATTAGGTAGAGAAAGAATTTTTTGCACTTTTAGACCTCCCACACGGGAGGTTTTTTTGTGGTGCGGACCACAGAAAGGAATTTCGCTACACGAATAAATCCGAAATGTAACCGAATAAACACGAATTATTAGGTGAATTATTGAAGGGTTAGCAAGGAACTTTCGCGAGAATGACAAATATTTGTCATTGCGAGCAAATGAGCCAAGTATTACTTGGCGAAATGAAGCGAAGCAAACTCAAAATGCCTGCTGAGATTGCTTCTCTTCGCCCGCCTTTTGGCGGGCTCGATCGCAATGACGATGAGGTGAGGTCCTGAATCAAGTTCAGGACGACAATAAATGATTATAAAAAAAATTACAAAAGTGGTTTCGCTATTATGGAAAAATTTATAACAAAAAGAATGGTTGTTAAGATTGGGACGTCATCAATTACAGAAAGCGATGGCGCAGTAAATATCGCGGTGATGCAATCGATTGCAAATCAAGTAAGTACACTAATAAAACACGGTGTTGAAGTCGCAATCGTCAGCTCTGGTGCAGTCAATCATGGAAGATGTCTTGTAAAACATGCTGCCAATAAGAAAACCCTATCTATATTTGGCCAAAGTAGCATGATGGGCTACTGGATAAGTGCTTTTAAAAAACACAAAATTCTTGTTGGGCAAGTCTTAGTATCCGATACTCTTCAACCAAATATACCAATCCCTGACGCCTTATCACATGGAGTTGCAATAGTGAATGGAAATGATGTTGTAATAAACGAAAACTCTGAAGCAGCAAACAATGACCGCGTTGCAATGTTTGTCCTCAAGACAATCTGTGCAGACACTCTCGTGTCATTAACGGATGTAGACGGAGTTTATGATAATCAAAAACAAATAATCGAAAAGCTATCTCTAGCAGGATTAAACAAAATTGAATTTAAAAATACAGGCACTGGTACAGGAGGCATGAAAACAAAAGTACTATCTGGTTTTGAAGCGCTGGAGTTTGGCGCAAGATCCATAATCGCAAAAGCTGATAAGAAAAATGTCCTACTAAAAGTAGCAAAAGGCTTATCTATCGGAACGGAGTTAGTAAATAATTAAAATCATCCATATGGATTCATATTCTCTACATTACCTTCAGTTAATTCTTGCCTTAGAATTTCTACTTCTCGAGGAAAATTAAATACGATTTCCGTAAGACCTGAAACAGCCTTATGTCTTTCTACTCCAATAGTCCCACTGATACCAGTTTCACTTGTTATATATTTTGCAAGTCCATAACTAAATCGAATAAATCTAATCCTATATTTATCTGTTACACTCTGGAAACCCAAGAACGCAAACCTTCGGTCATGATTGTGTGATATGAGATATACTTGCCCAAACCCCTCAACATTTACTCCTTCACCATCGTATCTTGCAATACCAAGACCTTTGGTAAAAGTACCTGTATCTCGAGAATCAAATGGAGGGTTTTCCTGCCGTTCATGCATAGGAAAAAATGAAAAATTATCTCTTTGGTGATGATTTCTTGCGGCGTGCCTTACCAGCGTTTCCTACCTTGCGGCGCTCACGTGTACGAGGATCGCGAGTGAGGTATCCTTTTGATTTGAGTGTCGTGTGGTGCTTATCGTGGTCAAGCTTATCGAGTGCTCGAGCCATACCGTGAACCATGGCCTCTGCCTGTCCTGCAAGTCCTCCACCTACTACCTTTACGCTGAATATGTATTTACCTGCTGTATCGGTATCAACAAATAGTTTGTTGTATACCGGTGCGAACGCAAAGAAGTTAAAATATTCGCTTGCCGATTTTCCATTCACAACTATGTCGCCCTTCTTTGCTTCTGATGTGCCGACCATAACTTTTGCAGATGGTGCACTATAAAGCCTGACTCGGGCAATTGCCTCTCGTCTTCTTCCTACTGTTGCAATGTATTGTTTGTTTGCTGTATCAGCCATGTTTTAGTGATTAAGACTAAAAGAATTAGTGATTAGTCTACTTTCACGTCTCCCTTCTTGAATTTGTCTGCGTACTTGTGTTCTGAGCCTGCAAAGACGTAGAGTCTTTTGAGCATTGATGCACGAAGCTTGTTTTTTGGAAGCATTCCCGATACTGCGTGTCTTATTATCTCTTCAGGCTTTTGTTCTCGCATTTCTTCAAGTCTCATTTTTCGAAGTCCACCTGAATAACCAGAGTATCTCGTATAGACTTTTGCTGTTTCTTTTTTACCAGTAACTGCGACATTTTTGGCGTTTGTTACTACGACAAAGTCACCGCAATCGAGATTTTTCGCAAAGTACGGCTTTGATTTACCCATAAGCGCTTTGGCAATAGTTGTTGCTTCGCGGCCCAAATTTTTGCCATCCACATCAAATAGTTGCCAACCTCGTACTATTTCTTCTTGTTTTGTTGGTCGGGTTATTTTTTGCATATTTATTTAGTTTTCTTGGCAACCGCTGTTTTACTCTGTTTGCGGACTGGTTTATTGCTTGCTTTTTCTGACTTTTTTGCTGAGGATACTGTAGTTTTTTCTCTTTTTGGCTGTGTTGTTGGGGTCACGGAAATTGTCTCTGTCCAAGTCATGAGTACCATGCTGGCTCCATCCTTGACTCGAGGCTGCATGCGAAGAATTCTTGTGTATCCACCTGGTCGATTGGCAAATTTTGGAGCAATTTCTGCTATTATCTTCTCCACTACTTTCTCGTTGGCCAAGTGCGACATAAGATCACGTCTTGCCTCTTCACCCTTATTGCGACCCATGGTAACATATTTTTCAATAGTTCCTTTTATAGCTTTTGCTTTTGCCTCTGTGGTTCTGATCTTTCCATGCAAAACAAGCCCATGCATAAGGCTTCTGAAAAGAGCTTTTCTTTCGTTTGTATCTCGCTTAAATTTTCTTCCGAATATTTTTTTTCTCATAAAGATGTTTTTCTAATAAAAAGGCGCCAAATGGGCGCCGGTTTTAAAACAAATAAGAACTTTAAAGTTAAATATTAGAAGGTAAGAGTAATACCTCTTGCCTTCAAACTCTCCTCAATTATGGAAAGAGATTTTGCCCCAAGATTGCGGTATGCCATAAGTTCTTTTTTAGGAGTGCTAAGCATTTCTCCAACTGTCTCAATTCCAGCATTTCGAAGTGAATTGTAAATTCGTGTTGGAAGATCAAGCTCGTCAATTGTCATACGAAGAACACCATCTGAAACACCAGTTGTAATAGTTGGCGACTCTGCTTCTACAGATGTGCTTGGCTCATAAATTTGCTTGAAGTATGAAACAAGAATTTTTGAAGACTCGTCAAGTGCTTCACGAGCGTCAATAGTTGAATCTGTCCAGATTTCGAAAACTAGCTTGTCAAAGTTGGTTTGGCGACCAACACGAGTCTGCTCAACCTTGTAATTTACTCTTAGAATTGGTGAGAAAACAGCATCAACTGGAATAACCCCAACTGTTGCTATCTTGCGCTCTTCAGCGAGTGAGTAACCTGTTCCACGCTCAATTGTCATTTCCATCGAGATCTTGGACTTTTTGTCTGAAAGTGAACCAAGATAGTGAGTTGGATCAACTATCTCTACTCCATCTGTAACTTCAATATCAGCGGCTGTGATCTCACCAGGTCCTGACTTTGAGATAGAGATCTTAGCCTCATCCATACCTTTTGCGAGTTTTACTCGAAGAGTCTTAAGGTTGAGAACGAGTTCTACGACGTCTTCTTTAAGACCAGGAAGTGTTGAGAAGAGGTGTCTGACACCATCAATTTTAACTGATGTAACTGCTGCACCTTCAATATTTGTAAGAAGAACGCGGCGAAGAGCAACTCCGAGTGTCTGACCGAAGCCAGGCTCGAGTGGCTCAACGACAAATTTAGCGTATCCGCCTTGCTTTTCTTCTATTATTTTGAAACTTGGATTTATCATTTGGGCTTAAGCAAAAAGATATTTTACCATTATCTTGAGTAAAATTCAATAACCAGCTGATAATCAACCGGATTGGCTACATCTTCACGGTTTGGCAGCCTCACCATCGAACCCGCAAGGTCCTTTTTAGAGAGAAAAGTGGGTATTTCTACCTCTACTTCGCCCTCTTCTTTGGTATCAACTGGGAATTTTGGTGAAATCTCGACTTTATCGCCTTCAAGCACCTTGTATGAAGGAATATTTACCTTGTTGCCATTCACGAATACGTGTCTGTGAGATACAAGCTGTCTTGCCTGTGCGCGAGACTTACCAAAACCTAGTCTATATACTATATTATCAAGTCTTGTCTCAAGAAGCTTTACCAAAACATCAATTGTATTGTCTTTGTCTTTTTGCGCTGCGAGAACGTATTTTCTAAATTGCTTCTCAGACATGCCGTATGATCTCTTGAGTTTTTGCTTTTCTCGAAGCTGAATACCATATTCAGACATCTTGCGAGCACGCTTTTTCCCATGGATTCCTGGTGGAATATTGAGCTTTCTCTCAAGACTTTGGCTTGTTTTACCAAAAATATTCACTCCTTCTCGTCTTGCTATTTTGTGTTTTGGACCTGTATATCGTGACATGTTTTTTTATTTTTTAAATATTATATTTTGGACATTTTTATAATATGTAATATTCAATATATAATATATACTTTAAACTCTTCTTTTCTTTTTAACTCTTGGACCGTTATGCGGAATTGGCGTAACGTCTGCTATCATGGCAATTGAAAGACCTGAATTTCGAACTGCACGAAGAGCTGCATCTCGACCAACTCCAGGACCCTTGATATAAACTTCTACATTTTTAAGACCTGTATCGCGCGATCTTTTTATAACCTCTTCAACGGCAGAAGTTGCTGCAAAAGGAGTACTTTTACGAGTTCCTTTAAAACCCATATTGCCTGCTGATGACCATGCAACGGCGTCACCTTTTTCGTTGGTCATTGTGACGATCGTGTTATTGAAAGTTGTTGATACGTAAAGCTTACCCGTCTCCATGAGGGTTATCTTTTTTGCTTTTGCCTTTGTTTTTGTCTCTTTCTTAGCCATATATTTTAGTGATTAGGATTAAAGGAGTTAGTGATTAAGAAATTGACTAATCACTTTAGTCCTTTAGTCTTGATTCTTATTTTGATACTAGTCCCATCTTTACTGCTACTTCTTTTTTGATTGCACCTATTGTTACGCGCTTTCCGCGTTTTGTGCGTGCATTCGAACGAGTTCTTTGTCCGTGGACAGGCAAGCTTTTGGCGTGCCTGTTACCTCGATAAGAGTTAACTTCACGAAGTCTTTTGATATTTCCAACAACCTCTGCTCTCAAGTCTCCTTCGACTTTGT
>DASZRG010000033.1:0-72382 GCA_035549295.1 Patescibacteria group bacterium | reverse complement strand
AATTTTTAATTCCTAATTTCTAATCAAATTCCAAAAACCAAGCACGAAGTTCCAAATAAATTACAAATTTAAAAATCAAAACCTTTATGATTTACTATTTGAAAATTATTTGGAGCTTGGAATTTTGGTTTTGGTGCTTTTAGCTAATGAAAATTTATCTTTTATGAAGTCCACAAGATACTCAGGTACTTCTTCTTCCCATGGCTTACCTTCGCTGAACATATTTCTGATATATACTCCTTGAAAATGAACTCGGTTGAGGTAGGGTACCTCGATAACTTCATATCCCGCGCGCTCAAGTATCCCATTTGTCCATTCATTGTTCCCAAACGCTATATCGATTTTGCCCGCTTCTTTTAAAAGTAGTTCGAGCCACTTATCATCACTAGGGTCATCAGGAGATGGAACAATTTTAATAACTCTTTTCCCGAGACCCTCTTCAAGAATCACTTTCTTCAACATTTCGACGCGCGTTGCGTACGAAAGAGGGTTATTCTCATTACTTACGTTTGAGGAACCGACAGCTATTATTATCTTGTCACAAGCTTTCAGCACTTCATTTAGAAGATATAGATGTCCTTTGTGGAATGGCTGAAATCTCCCAACGACAAGCCCGACCTTGTGCATGAGTTGAGTATAGAGTATTCAGTATCGAGTATAAAGTATTTAGAGGTGTTAACGAGTTAACGTGTTCGCGGGTTAACGAGTTTTCGTATTCTCATAACTCATTATTCTTTAATCATTATTCAAAATCTAGCTCTTACTTAAGTTTATTAATCATCGTCCAGTCGCCTTCACCTTTCCCCGCCTTTATTCCCTCTTCAAGTCTTGAGAGAGTATCTGTGACAAGAGGTGCTTTGAGATTTTTGATCATTTTCTTAGTATAGCGAAGGTCTTTTGTCATCCAGTTGAGTGCAAAACTTGTCTCTTTGGGAGGGTTTTGGTAGCTTGTCCAGGCATTCTTGGTAGCGCCACCACCTGGTCTCTCAACCAAAAAGTCACCAACTCGAGTGACGTCTTGCCCAGTCGCAACTGCAAGTCTCAATATCTCGCCAAGCGCAACACCATGAATAGCCTGAAGACTATTAAGAAGTAATTTAAACTTCATGCCGAGTCCTGCTTTTCCAAAATATGTAACCTTTTCGGTTATAAATGCGAGATCTTTTTGGATTTCTTTAAGCTTTTTTTCATCCCCACCAACAAGTAGAAATAGTTTGCCACCCTCAGCGCCAGTTCTACCGCCAGTCATTGGCATGTCAAAGAAAGTGAAGCCCTTTTTGGCACAAAGCTTGGCAAGTTTTTCAGTCCAGGCGATGGAAAGTGTCGCGCAAGTTATGAGAATACTTTTCTTGTTGGCTCCCGCAAGAATTCCGTCGTTTGCTGTCCAAACAGCCTCAGATGATTCATCATTTGCGGTTACTTCAAAGACCATGTCGGCCGACTCAGCTGCTTCTTTGGGGGATGATACTGCAACTGCACCAAGCTTAATCAGCTTTTTAAGTCTTTCGGGATTTCTATTCCAAACAAATACTTTGTAACCATTTTTGAGGAAATTTGTGGTAATTCCATTTCCCATTATTCCAACTCCAACAACCGCAATCGACCTTTTCATAAAGAGAATTATAGCATTTAATTATCAGTTGTCATCTTTTCAGTGGAATTATGGGGACTATTTTCTCATCTTCTTTTGCGCATTTAGATAAAATGGTGAAAAGCGAATCCTGTCAGGTATGTAAGGATGGATTTTTCGTGACACATCAGCTGTTTTATCAAGCATATATTGTTCCCATGATGAAAATGTGAACCCATACTGGTTCCTTAATTCTTCAGGGAGTAGTCCCACTGCGATTTTTGATGCGGGTAATATGAAAATTCTCGCTGCAGCCGAGCGGTTTTTAAGCATTAGGTATGGAGCCAGTTCGCGTGCCTGATTGCTCACTACAAGTTTTCCGTTCGTTAGCATGTCCTTCATATATTCATCAAAATCATCAATTGTCGCAGGGGCCGTGTCGGGGTTACCTCCTAATAATGGTAGTAACCCCTTTGCTTCTTGATAATAAGTTTCACGCTCAACGGGCGTTAGGGGTTTGATGAATTTACTTCGCACGATGAGCGCAGTATCAACAAGAGTTGCCCATACCCATTCAGTTAGCTCTGGGTCTTTAGCGTCATATCGTGTGCCTTCTAAATATTCGCCTACATTTTCCGTTAACACTCCCTCGACTGGCTTATGGGCTTGGTTTATTTTGCGAGCTGCTGCCAAGGTTTCTTCTCTAGTTCCAAATATTAGCGAATAAGTTAAATTTATTGTATGCTTGAGGCGTTTTACGGTGTTTTCTTTAAAATATGAATGTTCATATACTGCCTGTCCGACGAGAGGATGCGCAAGTTGCATGAATAATGCTCTTTGACCACCGAATGCTAATAGAGCACTCTCACGGTCTACATCCCACAGCATGCCATCTTTTTTGAATGTAAAATCTACAGGAGTCACAACGTCTTTCATAAGTAGGGTATACTATCAAATCCGAGGCCGGAAATCAAAATTTTCACTCACGGTCGACGGTTACTATAGACGGTGGTCTGTAGACCATAAGCTAAATCATTTTCTCTTAGTCGATGAGGAATTAAAGGTTATCCTTATAAAATTTAAATATCTCACTATCTCTCATATGGATAAATTTATCCTCTGGTGCTTCTTGTTGGTCGTTGCCAAATACTGTCTCGACTTCGGCGATAGGGTACCATTCGAGTACAAATCCTTCCTCAATTTCGCCTTTGTCAAAGACAGGTTGTCCTGGCTCGCCTACGACTTCTGCACGGAACACATAAGATATCTGTAAAAGTTTTTGTTCGCCTCGATATTCAACAGTCACAGCATTACCGTCTTTTATCTCGCACTGACATCCAGTCTCTTCTACTACTTCGCGTTTAAATGCTTCCTCATAAGTCTCCCCAGCTTCAATTCCACCACCAGGGAGTTTGTGGTATCCCTTCTTCGTCACGTTGAGAAGTGCTACTTTTCCATCATGCACCAAGACACCGCGAGACGCAGTTCTGACCCGAAAGTCTTTTATTTCAGGTAGTGCAACATTAGGGTCAAAATTCCTATCATTGAGCTCGCAAATAATATACCTCATAACTCTATAATACACCCAATTTGAAAAATACAAGGTAATAAAATCTGGTATGCGAATGTTTGCGGATTTAATTACTGCGAATGTTTCAAATAATAAAGCATCGTCATCCCGGCCTACGAGCCGGGATCTCAGGTGCGAGATGCTGAAACTAGTTCAGCATGACAATCGTGTTTAGCGTTTAACTCTCGACTCTTGCGTCGAGGAGGGTATCAATAGTTTTTCCTGTGTATTTCTCAAATAGGAAGATCCTATCTTTTTCATGAAGACCAGTAACCTGTTTCTCCAGCTGCCTTTGTGACTTTTGAGATAAAAAAGCTTGATAGATATTGCCATCGACCTTGCTGGTGTTAAGCGTGAGATATAATGGTATGACACTTTTCCCACCCGCCCATAATAAAAAGTCTATCCATGGAAAAATGGCAATAGCTTTTTCCGGCGGAACAGGGCCGTAGTTTGCATGATTTCTGACGAAGTCATATGCTTGCATGTTGTCGTCGGGTACCTCTGACCATTTTTCAAATCGACGTCTTTTTAAATAACCTTTATAGAGATCGGGGGCAATTGGAGTGTCGTGTTGAACATAGCCTGGAAAAACAGTATTAGTTGATCTGGGGAAGTGGCCGTGAATTTCGAGCTGTTGATCTAATGTTTGATCAAGAACTGCCAGCATGTCAATGTGGGCACCTTCTAACTGTTGTAGTTTTGCCAGATTTTCAGCCGCTACCTCCCAAGGCTCTTTGGGTCGAGTAGCATCTGTTCGGGGATCGCCTGGTTGTATTGATCCTTCAACATTCGTCATTTTGAGAAGATTATAGCACTAGATTTTAACTCTTTAACACGTTAACTCGTTAATCCTTTAACACGTTAGCAGCTTAATACTTGCTACCTAATACCTGATACCAGATGTTATGCGGTTTTTCGCTTGCTTCCTAGGAAATATTCCACTCCTGCGACGGCTGCGGCTGCTCCACCAACCACTAGTCCAGCTGTTGCAACTTTCTTTTTGATCGTTTCAACATCAACTTTTTTATCTACTATATTTCCAAGCGCTTGAGTGAAAGAGGTAGCTTCTCCAGGTTCTGGTACAAAATTGTTTCTTATAATTTCAGATACTTCTTCGAATGACTTTGACTCCCAGCCGAAGTCGCGTGCCGCAGCGACAGGTCGGAATTGTCTTTTATCTCCATAGAGTCCAAATGGTATTAGTTCGGGTGAAACAGGTTGTATTTGGTGATGGACAACATCCATATAGGTAAGAACTGTTTTTGCGATAAGCTCAGCTTTTGGTTTCCATATAGGGATTTTTGGTACTGGAACATCTATCATACCCGCATAAAGCCCTAGCAGATCATTTATTTTGACCATTCCATTGATTGCAAGATATCGGTCGGTTGTTGCCATATTTGGATTGAGAGCAATCTGTATAAGTAGATTTGCTACATCTTCTTGGTAGCTCCATGCAACCTCAGTATTGAGAAGTGCGCGCGCGCCAAAACGCGTGAGCCCATTTCTTAATAAGCCTACGATATTGTTTGACCAGTTATCGTCGATACCTATTGTCAGCCCCGGTACTGTTTGAGTGACTCCATATCCTTTCTCAATCGTATCTGGAGTTTCTAGAAATTTTGCAGCTTTAAATGCATTTATCTTTGAGCCACCATATGCTGCCATTGAAAATGGATCTGTATAGTCATCAATAATACCCTCAGGAGTGAGTGTATGCATCGCAGTGCTACCTAGAATTTGAAGTTTTACTCCTTGTTCTGCGCAAACATATGCAAGTCGACTCGTCGCTTCATAGTTCATAATTCTATGAAGCTCGAAATCATTAGTTTCATTTGTGCTTGCGGCGGTATGAATAACTGCATCTACTCCCGTTAGCATCGTCCGTATTTCAGGCAGAGTGGAGTATTGAAGATCATAAAACCGCACGTCAACGTTGTTCGCTCTTTGTGAGTCAACCAAATTTCTATCTCTTGATGTTGCTATGAAGTGCTTATCTGGATAGTCGCGTGCTGCAAGGCGCATGACTTCTCCTCCAATTTTTCCTGTTACACCAGCTGTGACGAGGACTGTACTTATTTCTCTACTCATAGTTTTGGATGCTATCTTTCATGTACCACGCAAACAGGTCATAATTTTTTGCGCGATATTCTGGATCTCTCCAGTCTTTACTTGGGTCAATTGTTCCGCGGCAATTGTCAGCGCCACACATACAAACATCTATTTTATGTGTATCTGACGTGTGTGATAGGGAATAGTCGATAGTGACTTCTTCGCCCGTTTCAACAATTTGTGTTGTGCGAATAAACGCTAGAGTCGTGCCTGGAATAAGGATTACTTCAGCGTTAGGGTCACATGAGTGGTTGTAACCGACAAGATTGCGATCAACTTCATCTGATGTAAGTCCGGCAAGAAATTGATCAGGTCCGATTTGCTGCTGGGAATAATTGATGATATCCATGTGATCTCTGACTTTAGCCTCGCTTACGACTCGTCCAGTCTTAATCGCGACTATTGATCCGGAAGGAATTGGCGCGTGAGCAATAAGCCCAACTCCTTCTATTTTCGATCCAAATCTTCTAGCAACGCGACCGTCACGCCAGGAAGTCACTTGGTCGGCAAGTCCCATATCGTGATGTTCCAAAAAT
Source organism: Patescibacteria group bacterium (assembly GCA_035549295.1). Classification (GTDB taxonomy): domain Bacteria; phylum Patescibacteriota; class Microgenomatia; order Levybacterales; family GWA1-39-11; genus GWA1-39-11. Next base: position 66,591 of record DASZRG010000033.1, on the reverse strand, counting down.
TGCTGGCCATCAGGCGCTAGAGTGATTGGTTTATCAAGGCTTGTCAAATGTTCGTACGTACTGGGTGTATCAAACAAAATTTCACTCATAAGTGTGCAATTATACCACCCTTGAGGCTGTCAAATCAAACTATAAGACAGAGTTTATTCGGAGATTTGGTGTACTGGTGTGCCCTCAACTCGATCGAGGACTTCATTCATTGTAGTATACATTTGTACAGCGAAGGGCGGAACAGGGCATGCTGTTATTACGGGTCTACCGTCGGATGTTTTACGACAGCAGTCCTTCAGTAACCTGTTTGATCCTATCAAGATCAATTGGTGTACCAGTTTCAGGAACAATATTACCTATTTCATTTATTTTGAACATTGCTTTTAAATATTTCCTTCTTTCAGTTGGTCGGTCACTTGTAGCATCGGCTAATTCTCTTAGGGATCTTGCGCGCTGTTCTAAATTAAGTCTTAAACCTATATATTGCCCCTCGTTTGCTAATTGTAGAAAAGTGTCAGTTCGCACAATATCTGTCATCGCACTGTCAATACTAGCCACATCACCTTCCCAATATTTCATTCTTGCGATAATCTCGTTACCAATTTGCTCGATAACTAAAGCTTCGAGTGCAATGCTTATTGCTTCTTCCTCGCTAACTTCCCCTAGGTTTGCAACCTTATCATCAAGTAAATTATCTTTCACCAAAATATTTGCTTGTTTGACTCTAAGTTCTGCTAAAGATTCGGAAGGCTTAGAAAAAAACTCTCTTGGATAGTCATAACCGAATGGACGAATTACGCCACCGTTAAAGAAAGCCAGTTCCTGAGGCAAGTCATCTGCTGCTCCAGTGTCAGGAATTGCATCATGAATCAGCATATATTTATTTCCGAGACCCTTAATTCGAGTAATGGCGTCAGGATTTATGCTTGAAGGATCAAGATCTGAAGGTAATTGAAGATTATTAGTGTATGTTTCTATGAAATTTTTTAAGCCAAAATTATTTCCTTGACTTGCTTGGTAAAATTCTTCCCTCATCAACAAGACAGCGTCTCCTGCCAATAAAGCTCCCATCGGATCCCCAGCAGATGCTAAATATCTTCCATGTATAGCAGATTGGATTATTACACCTTCAAGAAGTTGCATGCCAAAAAGTGTCGCTTGATGAGGCGTAAACGAATCGTATTCAAGAATTTTATTTTCGATATGACTCATTTCCTGGTGAAAATATGCACGATCTATCTCAAGCTGCTCTGGATTTCCCGAGAGACCAAGAAATGGGTCAGAAGCTACGTTTCGTCTGAATTCTTCACCTTGTAGAGGTCTTTCAGCTGTCATGCTCGCATTTTACCAAAAACCACCCACAAATATCAAACTATAAGTCGGAAATTACTAGTTTCTAGTATCTAGTTGCTAATTACTATTTATTTTTGTTGTCGCTCGCCAGGGTCTTGATGGCGTCCTGCACTGTGGTCATAAATTGTGCAGGGAAGATGATGGTTGAGTTCTTCTCAGTCGATATCTCAGCCATTGTTTGAAGCGTTCTAAGCTGTAGCGCAACTGGGTGCTTTGATATAAGATCGGCTGCCTCGCCGAGCTTGACAGCTGCTTGGAATTCTCCTTCTGCTGCAACTATCTTGGCGCGTCGCTCGCGTTCCGCCTCAGCTTCTTTTGCCATAGCGCGCTGCATATTGTCAGGAAGAGTTATATCTTTTATCTCAACTGCCGTTACTTGAACACCCCAAGGCTCTGTGTGGTCGTCGATAACATTTTTAATTTGTGAGTTAATGTCGGCCGTTTTTGATAGGAGTTGGTCGAGTACAAATTGTCCGACGACATTGCGGACAGTTGTCTGGCTAATTTGATTGACTGCCTCATTTACATTTTGAATCGCAAGAACTGACTTTTTGGGGTCAACTACGTGATAGTATGCAACTGCTGCGATATCTATAGATACATTATCTTTTGTGATGATTTTTTGCGATGGGATTTCCATCGTTATGGTTCTGAGGCTTACGTTTACCATGCGCTCAAAAATAGGTATGAGGAGTATGAGTCCAGGACCCCGCACGCCAGTGCATCGTCCTAGGAAAAATATAACTCCGCGGTCATATTCCTGTACGACGCGAACACTGAGAAAGAATAAAATGATAGCTACAACAAATATGAATTCGATCATGTTGTTGATCTAAGAATATGCTGAATTCTGAGAAAAGTCAATGGCGATTAGTATCATCTGGGGAGTTAGCGCTTAGCTTTTGGGGGTTAGTTAATTTACTAAGAGCCAACCGCCAAATGCCAACCCCAAAATTCTAGTTTCTCGCAGCCTCATTATTTTTTGCGGGGTACGCTCCGGCTGCGAGCGCGAGTGAGGCGAAGAAGATTGTGAGGTCGCGGAAAAGGATATCAATGGAATTTATATTGGCAACAATGATTCCGATAAATGTTAGGCAGGCGAGCGATGCTGCATAAAACGTTTTCTTACCGCTTAATATCCAAATACTCAAAATCGCCTGATATGCTGAGAAGCTAAGAAGAAGTAGTGGGCCAGGGAACATATTTCTTAAAATTTGGGGAATATACCAGATCCAGTTCTGGGGCTGAAGTGTCGCGGCGACAGCAGCATACAGAAAAACACTCGCGATACTTATTCGAAGGAGCAGATTTACAGCTTTCTGGTTTTGTATCATAATTTAACTGTAGCTTAAGATTTTGAAATTAACAAGCAAGCGGAAGGGGGTGAAATAATGAACAAAATCATAATAGTAATAATAGTTTTAATAATAGTAATTGGTGGAGGGTATTTTCTGATGAAAAGCTATTCAAAGGGAAGTAGCGAGATGAATATGCAACAAAACACAACGACAAACGAATCGACTCAGGCGCCCACGAGTGGAAACGCAGTTACTATCAAGAATTTCGCTTTTGGACCCGAGACACTGACAGTCAAAGTAGGGGATAAAGTTACTTGGACCAACCAGGATTCTACAGGCCACAGCGCAACTGCGGATGACAATAGTTGGGATACTGGAGTCTTACCGCAAGGTCAGTCAGGAAGTATAACGTTTAGCAAAGCTGGTACATATACGTATCATTGTAGTGTCCACCCATCAATGAAGGGCACGATTATTGTCAAATAGAAGAATTTTTAAAGAAGTGCGCCGGCGGCGAATATTTTTCGGCATGAAGCCTATCCTGCTGAGCAGGAAGATATTCGCCGCGCGGCGCGTACTTCTTACGGAATTTGTGACGGCCGAGCCGACTTGAGAGAAAGCGGTCTCTCGCATCAGCTAGTCGTCAGTTGTCAGCGGTGTGGTCCACCACCAGGGCGACGACCGAGGTCGTCACCGTATGGGAATCCACGGAACCTGGCATCAGGATCAGTGCCCCAAGGATCCGCAGCCCCAAAAATTAATGCGCCGAGAGCATCGGTAAGAGGATCGAGACCCATCATGCCGAAACCGCCATAGCTCCCGAAGATGCTGTTCATCGGGTTAGCCGCGAACGGGCTGCCGAAGACGGGGTCCGCGAAAGCGATGACCACCTGTCGACGATGTGGTTGTTCACGGTTCTTTTGCTGCGCGTTCAGGTATGTGTAAGCCGTTGGCTTGCACACGAGTGGACACTCGTCCAGGTGAGCCCGCTGCTCGGGAGGGATCTCGAAGTGATCGAGAGGATGCGGTTGGTAATGCTTCCCGTCGAGTTCGGCCTCGTACTCCTTCTTCAGGTTGACGTGCTTGGCAATCAGGTCCCAGTCCTCAGTCAGCTGCCTTGGGCAAAGAAGCTTGGGCAGCAGTGAGATGTCGGAGGCATGGACAGTTCCTGCGACATACTGGCTCATCAGAATTGGCATGAGGTGGACAAAGGCCGTCTCGCCAGCGCCGATGAGGTAGATGAACGGGCGCGATCGCAGAGCGTGAAGCCCTACCGCGATCTGAAATGCCTCAAGTTTCTCCCAAATCATCTTGATGCCGCCTGAGTTCAGGATGATCATCTTGCGAGTTGGGAAGTTGTCAGGAGTGACGGGTGTCAGCTCGTAGTCGTTCGACAGTGCGAACGCTTGGAGATCTGGCGTTGCTTCTCCTAAGAGATAAAGTGCTTCTGTCACGGGTCCTCCGGTTTGTGAAAAATAACTTTGCTCCGCTTTTCAGGCTGTAACTTGTCGTGAATCGTCACGCTAGGCACAAACCAAGCAAAGATTATCCCATACAAATAGACAATGATTTATCTACTTATATGGGACAATCTGAGTGAGTGGAGCAAATATTCCGTAAAAAGTATTTTTAAAGTGCAAAAAGACAAAAGAAGAGCATGCAAATACGCTCAGGTTTGTCTTTGTGTCAGACTATTCTACCAAAAAAGGGGAGCTCTTTCAACACTATAGGGCTAAATTTTGACTATTGTCTACCGTGGATGTGGGCGTTTAGGGATGACAGTTTGTTGGCAAAATTAGCTAAGGTTTTCACTTTCTGTCCAAAGGGGTGCGTATAATTGATCACAGGGAAATTCTGCACCTCGGCGCCGATCCTTTGCTTAAAATTGACTATTCCGGCTGTTCCGCCACCTAGGTCATACTTCGTGATGCCCGCCGCGGCAGCCTCATGAGCTACATGGCCAATCGTCGATTCCAGGATTACGAAATTATCCAGATCAGGGTTATCATAAGAGCGTGCATACCACATGCTATATATAGTATCTTTATCGGCAAGTGCCACAAGAACCGCCATTGTCTCAGATCCCATTCTGGCAGCAACCATCCTGACATTTGGCTTGTCGTGCATGCTATTCCAAAGTTCGCTAGGCAGCTTAGCTGCGTAAGGTACTTCTTCACCGCTTCTGTTGTAGGCATATTTCATAAGTCGTGGGAGTGTGACCTTGATATCTTCCTCAGTCGCATCTTCCACCATAAGGCCAGCATTTTTTGCTTGTCTGATTTTTCGTCGCAGGTCTGGTTTTGTCGTCATGGGCAGCCCTTCTGGGCTCAAGTCATCAAGTGGTAATACGCAGGTTGTGAAGTCATAAGTCTGGAATCCTTTTTCTGTGAATTGTGGGAGGTCGAGCTCATTTAGTGCGGGTGTAAATGATGCTCGGTTAAAGTAAATAAGTTTTGTTGCCAGCGCGGATCCTAAGTATTTTAAGGTGGTAGGAAGTGTTTTGGGATCATCGACAATGGGTCCTATATAGCGAATAGGGACATTGTTAACAGTTCCAGCTTTATGATTTCTAACGACGATAGCTGGAAGAATTCCCTTTGATTCAAAGGTATTCCACTTAAAGACTTCAAAGCTGCCACCCTCAGCCCTCGCAACAGTTTTTAGGAAATTTGGATCATTAAATCCTGTTGAATATTCAGGATGCGCATCACGTGCCACTTCGTATTCTGCAACTGTTGCGCTCCGTAAGCTGCTTGTAAAGGGTGATTCATTTGAGGGTAAATAAGAAAAAGGCTCTCTAAGCACAAATCGAGTTTATGATATGTATTTGTGCAGAAATAATACAAATACGTAATAATTCGATGAGAGGAGATTTTCGCGATAAATCTGATTTCTATTAACTATTATCTATTAACTATTTTATTACTTTCTTTATCCTGAATCTTTTATCTAGATTATCAAACCTGGTATAATTGTTTTATGATCGTAAACAAATTCATGATGCTCAGTGTCGGCGTAACAGACATGGGCGCCGCAAAAGAATTCTATGTTGACAAGTTAGGTCTTCAAGTGAAGTCAGATTACCGCCAGGATGACAATAATTGGTGGGTATCACTTACACCCCCAGAGGGTGGTGTAACAATTACTCTTACTACGAATTATGAAAATCTCATGAAGCCAGGAACGCTCAAAGTGTACTTTACAGCGTCTAGTGTCGAAGCATCGCACAAAGAATTGTCAGAAAAAGGCGCAAGGCCTGAAGAAATAAAGACGGATCTTTTTGGGCCCGGCTCAGGGGTCAAATGGTTTAGTGTCGCAGACCCAGACGGAAATCAGCTCCTCATCGCCCAAGTCTAAGATAATTATTAGGACGCGTGTTCTGTTTTCCTAAGTGCTGTCACTTCATCTTCTATTTTTGATAAATATCTATCAATGTCATCGTCTGGGGCAAGTAAGGTTTCTGCTCGGTCAAGAACTTCTTCAATGTCGCCGCGCTTGCTTAGAATAGCCACGATGAGAGCTCTGTTTATTGGGTTTACATTCTGGACAAATCTTGCAACAGAATGTGCAACATCCTCTTGATTTGCGGTAGGTGCCATCTTTACAGAGTGTCGGACAGCAGACCAAAATAGATTGTCATCTCTAAAATCTTCAACTGCGATTGTCCTTTTTGCGTTTGAGTAGAGTGGTAAAACAATTTCCACTAATGCAGAGAATTGCGTAATTTTTGAATTCTTCATCCTTTCGATCAATTTGCCGCTGGCAGGTTTGAAGTCGCTGTTTGCAATCCATGCGAGTGCAAGATCAGACTTCTTTGAAAGTATTTTAGAAACTTCTGAATCTGATTGCGTAGGATTTCTATGATCATAAACGTCCCAAAACTCATCAACTTCTGCAAATGCATGTTGATATGGATTTATTGGCGCAGAAATCGGCGTTGGTAATGATTCTATAGCCATGCGGGAGATTATATCACGACTAGAGTATATTTAGTCTGCGAGCGATTTTCTTTTTAGCCATAAGTAGATAATTTCGGAAAAATTCAGCCAGTCAACGGACTTGTTGCTACATTTTTATACCGAAGATATTTAGTAGTGACCAAAGAGGTTCCCAAGTCTGCTTGAATACAAGTATTAGAATGAGATAAATCAATAAATATGGTATTAAGATCCATAAGAAGAGTTGAATAAAAGTTTTTTTACTCACGCGGTCCCTATATTTGTTGTTTACAAAAATAAATCCAATTACTGTTGCAATAAACGCTCTAACTGCAATTGGAATCAGACTCAAATATGCAATAAGTGCCGATTGAGGACATGGCCGATCTCCACAGATCAAAATCCACATGAAAAATAACATGAGGGGTAGAGAAATAATAAATGTTACTCCAAATGCTATCCATGAGACTATTACTGCCTTGATCATAGTTGAACGATCTATTTGCGTAGGGGTCATAGAGAAATTATTTCAGGAAAAATTCAGCTAGTCAATGAAAGAAGTTTTACCTGCCAAGATCAGATCTTGGCAGCAAGTTTGGATCGAGTCTATGGACTATTTTGACTAGTTTGATTTACTTGATGAATAATAGTGAGTTAAATATGATGTCTTCTCCGCGAGCAATCGCGAGCATCTGACTTGACGCTGTTCCTTGATCGATGGCATTTGCGTCTCTTTCTGCAAATTGTTTTGTCTGGTCGATTGGAAGCGGGTCATTTGAAGGAAGTTTTGCATATGTTCCACCTATAACGCTAAGTATCACAACATCAGAAAATTGTGAATTGTAGATGGGAACTATGTAAAGTCGCTCGAGATAGCATGGTCCATAGCAGTGTGCAACGTATACGCGAAATGCTTTCGTTCTTATTCTGCTTTTTACTTTTTCAACGCTTACTGGAATGAAATCTGCAGCCTCAAGTTTGCTTTTTACAGAATCGATTGAATCATCATTTGTTATTTTCCCATCGAAGTAGTGTGGACTGCCTTCGCCGGCAACTGGCACATAATTTGATGTACTTGCTGAAACTTCTGTATATCCTGCTTCAAAACCTCCTTTATCAAAGTCAATTCTATGCCAATTCTGATTGCTGCGAGCATCATCCATTGCATGTGCACGGCCAAGGCCAATTGGATAATTGAAATTTACTCCAAGCGTTTCATCGCGGTATGACAATGTTTCGCTTGAGGCGGCAGGAGTAGAATTGGTGCTTCCTGCTGGTGGGTGGGTAACTAAAGCAACATACATGAAGATAGATACTGGTAAGATGATGGTTGTTGCGACGACAACTATAGCAATTGTTAGGCAGAAAAATATTAGTAAATTGGCGAGTGCAAAGTTTGGTTTTGTTACAGGTCTCTTTTTAACTTTTGTATTTAACATTTATCAAGTATTTCAGGAAATATTATGCCGAGTCAATTAATCTGCGAATTTTAAAGAGGAGAATATTTCTTTCATAATCTGAGAATTGTTTGAGTTTAATTGCAGTTCTGTTCTGAATGCTGTTTTTTCAGAAGGACTTAGGAAATAATAGTATGAAAACCCTCCTGGCCCAGTAACATCTCCGGATATAACGGTTAGATTTGCGATAGTCTCTTTTTTGGATTCTTTTATCACTTCCCAAGCGCCCTCTTTTCCATATACAGTCATGTCCTTTGCAACGTCGTTGACGAAATATCCATCAGCATCGAGATCTTCACTATTTTCGGAAGTGGTTATCATGATTCCAGGATCACCATTTTCCATAGAGCATCCTGTATGAAAGGATTTGCGACAACCTTCTTCAAATTGTTCAGTCTTTATGTTGTAAAGCCTTATATGGTCAGCAGAATTTACGTCACTATTTTTAGATGTTTCGGTAGGCATCGTTTCAATTTCCCAGCCAGCAGGATATTGGAAAGAATAGTCAAATCTGTCATTGGTATATATTTGTAAATTTGATAAATCTATCGTCGGGCCAGGGATTGTTATATTGGGTGATGCTTTTGCTGACTGCAAGGTGGCTATCGGTTTGCTTGATAGTTTGCGAGGTTCGATTTTTGAATGGATTTTATTCACAATCAAAAGAACAATAACTCCGAGCAAGACAACTTCGCCAACAATTAATATAATTTTTTTATCTTTTAGCATTTGGCAATTCTACATCAATAATAGATATTTTCACGGATTATATTGCGATTATATCACTCAAGTTTTATTTTGTTGGGGATGAAGTAGAGAACCGGTGCCAGGAGTAGGAATGCCAACGCAGCTGAAGTATTTACAAATGCAATGACTATAGTAAGTGTGTAAATTGCGATTGCAGGTAGACTGTGTCTTGGCCCAAAATATCTTTCTGATTCCTTTTCTCCGACATATAGCTTTTTATTTGTCGCGTAAATTCTAAATCCAAAAAAAGTTAGTGCACAAAGCAATTGGTTTATTGCAAATAAAATTAGAGGAAATTGGTCGGTAGGGTGGCTTCCGAGCATTGCCGTCGGAAAAGGCATGAAGCATATCCAGAGAAGAAAGAAATTATTCATCCAAACAATTTTTATCGGAGTACTATGCAGATGACGGAAGAAATAATGATGATTGATCCAATGCACAGAAATAATTACAAAAGAAAGTATAAAACTTATAACGCTCGGAATGATTGGCGCCATCAATGAAAGATATTCGGTTGAAGTAGAATGTGCTGGAATATTTGGAATTCTAATTCCCAAGACAAGCAGTGTGAGCGCCACTGCAAATACTCCATCACTAAATCCCTCAACGCGATCCTTCGACATAAACACAATTATATATTATCGCTAGTTGGAAGTCTTATTTTTTCCGCAGTGAATAAATGTAGTATGTGTAATAATTGGGGTCGCGATCTATAAATTTAAGCTTCTTGTGGGCCGCGAGATTGTATTTGGCATTTTCTGTAACACTGAGATAATTGCCTTTGGGAAGTCCGTTGAATAAATATAAATTGTATGCCGCATATACAACAAGCAGTAGCGCTGGAAAGTATTTGATAATTTGGTTTTTAGATTTGAATAACGCAACCAGAATAACTCCCATCATCATAAATCCCAAATTTCTGGGTAGCGAGAAATAATAGTCTGTTATTTCCCCGTTGTACATCGAAAAAGCAATCCACGGAATGATTACCCAAAGCACAGTTAGATATATGAAAATAATTTTCTCTGACTTTGATTTTTTTAAAACATAAGCAAATAGTGGAATAAGTAGGAATACGAGAGGTCTAAGCACGGGTAATTGGAATATATTCTGAAAGCTAATAAATGCGTCGTTGCGAAGTTGCCAGAGCCTTACTAAATGGAAGCCGTGATTTGATGATGACAAATACGAAAGTATTGAATTAGACCCTGCGTGTTTAAAAAGAAGAGGTATCCATAGTGGAAAAGTGAAGACTGCAAAAGCAAGCAGACTATAAAGTCCATACTGAAGAGTTCTTTTGGTTCTTGGGAAGAATGGGAGTGTAAGTAGAAGAATTATTAGATAGAAGACTGTTGTGAAATGGGCATGAAACCCAAATCCGATAACTATCGCCGCGTATAACAAGTATTTTTCATTTCCTGTAAGGAATCGATACAGACAATAGAAAAATGCAAAAGAAATAATCGGGATAAGAATATATGCCGCTTGTATGCGATCTGCTGCCACGACACCTACCGAAAACGTATAGATAACAGTTGAAACCAATGCAGTTTGTTTATCAAAAAGTTGTTTGGTTATATAAAAGAAAATAACAACACTTACTATACTTACAACTCCAGCAAAGAATAGTGATGCGCTCATATCCATGCGGGTTATAAAGTAGAATGGGGTGATGAGATAGTAATATAGAGGCCCAAGATACATCCCGGCATTTCCTTTAATAGGCACGCCCTGCAAAGTGAAAAAGTTTTGGGTGAGTATTCTATACGTTGCCCATGCGCTGTCGGTTTGATCCCATCCTACAAATCCTCTCCCATAAAGCTCAAAGAAGCGAAGAAAAATAAAAGTTACAAATAAAATAATCTCATATTTGTAATTTATAAATAATTTCTTGTATCGCGTTTTCATTCAATAAGAAACTAAAACAATTTATTTTGTGGCGATAAACTCAATAACATGATCTTTTGTCTGAGAAATTTCTTTTCTCATAAAATCACCATAAAGTTGTTCCTCATATTCTTGTAAATCATTTACCTTAAGACCTGCATTTCCAAAATGAGAAGTAATCGATTCGGGTGTATGAAAGTATCTAGTATGTTTTGCATTGATAGATCCATCTGGTCTGTAAGTTGGATACGTGGTAAGTTTCGTAGCTGAATCATAAGTTACATTGGGGTCTGTTCTATCCATATTTTTCTCAGATCTTACTACCACAAACATTCTTCCTTCATATTTTAGAGATTTTGCCAGTTTGCCTAAGACTAAATCCAAGTCTTGAGTTGAAAGATAGTGGAGCACTAAGCGTGCATAAATAAAATCAAACGAATCATCAGGATATCCACCATCTCGAAGGTCTTCAAGTTTTGTTTTGATGCGATCTTGCAATCCTACTTCGCCAATTACTTGATTAGCGAATTCAAGACCTTGTTGGTCGATAGTTGTTGCTACAATATGTCGATCAGGATTTCCGTTTGCCATGCGGATTTCTGCAAAACCCGCCGTACTTATCCCCGGACTAAATATTTTAAGATCCGTGTCTCTGATTAAAGCTAAGCCGTGCTCTTCGCTTATAGATGGCTTTGCTCCTAGCTCCTCAAGAATTTTGAGACTTACTTTTTCTTCCGCACCCATACTGTGATTATATCAGTTAACTGTTTGCTTCCAAATATCGTTGTGTCATATCTTCGTGTTACAATTTGGATATGTTTGATGAGGGTAAAATTTCATTTAGAAAACTCCTATCGGAGGATCTGCCTCTTATGCAAAGATGGTTGTCTGAGCCTCATGTCCATGAGTGGTACGACAAAGATAAAGATAACTCGCTTGAAGAGGTTGCCAAGCGTTACGACCCAAAAATTATTGGGAACAAACCTACAGCACCTCATCTCGTTTTATACGATATTAAACCTGTCGCATACATTCAAAATTATAAAGTGAATGATTATTGGGAGGAATTTGGACAGTATGTTGGTTACGACGACCACACTGCGAGCGTTGACCTATTTATCGGTGAGCAGGATTTTGTAGGACGCGGATTTGGGAGTATGATGTTAAAAAAATTTCTAAAGGAAATTGTATTCGCCAATCCAGATATAACAACTTGTATTATTGGTCCAGAACCAGATAACAAAAGAGCTATCAAGGCATATGAGAAAGTAGGATTTAAATATGTCAAAACTGTACAAATCCCCGACGACCCCGATCTAACCGACATAATGGTAATAAAAAGAGAAGAGTTATCAGATTAGTTTACAGATTCAAGTTTTGCAATTCTTTTCTCGTGGTCCTTTGTGGTTTTGCGTAGTTCATGGATATGATCAGTGCCAATTTCGTTATCATTTGATAAATCATCAACTCTTCCTACAAAACCATCCAATTGATTAGAAATCTTATCAAGTTTTGCGTCCATTGACGTAAGCTTTATCTCAACTCTTTCAACGCGTTCCTCAACTCTTTCAACGCGTTCCTCAACTCTTTCAACACGTTCCTCAACTCTTAATATTTCAGTTCTCAAAACCTTTTCAGAACTCTTCAAAGCCTTGTTAACGTCAACAATGGTGGCAGGAGTATTTACAGTTTTATTTGCCATAGTGAGACAGTATAGCACCTATGTATTTGGAGTTGTCAATGGTATCAAACCATATCAGTGGAAGCGTTAAGTTTCTATACTTTAATACATAATTCTAATGATTATCAAATGTGTGGAGGCCTTCTTTTACTCCATAATAAACAATTACAAATCCCGTGAGTGGATCTGCCCACCAGAATTTAAATAATGCCTGTAGAAGAAGTCCGACAAGTACGCTTGTTGCAAGAAATCCGTCAACTAGTGTAACTTTTGCTTCCTTCATGAGTACGGGATTATTCAATTTTTTGCCAACCCTTGATTTGCCAAATGCTAAAAGGTACATTGCAACAGCAGTTATCGCAAGCCAGAAAATTCCAAGAGGTGAGTTGCTCGCATGAAACTGTGTAAACAAAACAATTATTGACTGAATTAAGATATAGGCCGCAAGGAGTAAAAATGCCATACAGATGAGATGCTCGGCAAATTTTTCTTTATCTTTGTTGATTGATTTAAGCTGCCATACAACGACAATTGAAGCAAAAATTTCAATCAAACTATCTATTCCAAATCCTAGAAGCGCAACTGATCTCGCCGTATAAGCGGCAAATACAACCACTACGCACCCAACAACATTCCATAGTAGAGTGATATATTCAAGTAATAGTCCCTGATTGATATGATCTTTGTTTGCCATCCTTGCTAGTTTAACAAAGTTTGAAGAGTAGTATAAGCACATCAAACAATATCAGTTCAACACATTCGCTTTGTTCAGTGCAAGCAGCGATGGCGCATTCCCATTTACGGTAGCTCAAGGGACCTGTTGTGGCCAAAACAAATGACCGCAGAAGAATTAGGGACTGCACGTCAAGTAAAAGTATTCAAAACCAATTAGAACTTCTCCTGAGTCCCTATGCTTGCCCGCCTTTGGAGGTTGAGAACTTATTATTCACTAGGTCCTGTAATGAGTGCGGGGGCGTGAGCTGTTAATAGAGGTAAGCGGTCTTTTACGTCTCGTACCCAATGCATGGTATGGTCTGCTTTATCACCCGGTCTAGTTGCAGATCTTGTATCTCCAGGAAAGTAAGGTCGGCCAAAATGAGCTTCGTTTGCAGCAACATCAACTTTGGTTTCAAGGATATCTTGCATAAATTTTACTTTCTCGCTATTTCGGCGTGGTAGAGCTGTGTTTACCGATTCATTATCAATATCTCTCACAAAAACAACGCTATAATCATTTTCCGGCGCGTCCCATAACTGTCTAATAACAAGAGATCTTCTTAGAGGTGAGGCTTCGCTTGCCTGTAAAGAAATTCTAGCCTCTGTTTCATTAAAAAGCTGTTTCTGCGTTGAAAGTGTTTCATCATTTGGCTTCCTTTCCTTTTTCCACAAGGAGACATCTAAATGTGGGATTTTTGCAGAAGTGAATTCACCATGAAATACAGCAGTTACAAGATCACCGCTTTTGATATCGTTGAAAAGCGAAACTGTACCTCCTTCCTCAATACCTTCGAGAAGTTTTTTTAACACATCGCCGGCAAGTGTAACTACTTCCTCATCTGAAGGTTCATGTTTAATTCTGCGTCCGACTTCATGGAGTCCCACTGATAATTTGCTTTTCAATCCTGTTGGCTGCATCCCATTTTCTCCTATGGGGATCAAATGACTTTCTGATGGGGGACCGTCTTTTGAAGTTTCTTCTGGCATAAATTTACTTTACCAAACAAAATCAAAAAATCAAATTAACACTATAACGAGAACCCTATCAGCTGTTCAGGTGTAGGAAGTTATAACTTTATAATCTGAAGCCTAAAAACCTCTTCGGGTGTTGGACCCGTTGGAGCTTCTGACGAGGAGAGCGCAACTCCAACTACAAAAACTACAAAGAAACCAACAATTGTAAAAAACGTCCATAACATATATCTATTAAGATTCTTTTGCTCAGTCTTAATGGAAAGTTTATAAGCAGTCGTGCAGTTGATTACTATAAAGAGAAAAATGACAATATTTCCCCAGTAAATATTCAAAAGGCGAAAGATATTGTCTCCTTGAATTGCGACGTAAGGTGAACTCAACAACAATAATGCAAAAAAACAAGCGAGGATGACATTGATAAATATAAATATGTATCTTTTCATCCGGTTATTATATCAGAGGTCGAATTCCTCCGTGGTTGTATAAAATTTGAAGCTAAATCCGTTGCAGGCTACGTTCACAAGCGAACCCGAGATGAGTGTGGTGGGTTCTTGTAAACTTTGTAGGAAAGTATTATTTCGGATAAATTCTATATTCGACCATGTCTAAAATATTTCCCTGCATGTTTGTTTTTTTGTATTCATCTTCAATTATTCCACCTAAACTTTCTGCTATTTTCCTGCTTGCAATGTTCCGATTATCAACGGGATAGAAGATATATCTATATGACAAATTTCTATCAATCCAGTTCTTTAATGCATGTATTGCCTCTAATCCATACTTGTTACCATGAGCATCTCTTTTTATCCAAATGCCTAATTCGGGGGTACCTGAATCAAGATGATTTATTCCTCCGTGTCCTAAAAATTCACCTGTATTTTTATTGAGAATTACAACCTGCAATTGTTCACCTGTTTCCATTTTATCTCTCGAAAACTTAATGAATTCTAAGGTTTCTGAAACGTCATCTGCTGATTTTGGGTACATGTACTCAGTTATCTCTCGAGTAAATTCTTTATAGATGTCTTGAGCATATTCCTCTGAGGTTGGAACCAGCTTTAGTCTTTCTGATTCGATAACTTCTTCCAATAAGTTCATGCTGAGATTATATCAAATGAGGTACGTTCGAATCCCTCCTGCCGTTGAATATGAGGTTGAATTTAAATATAATTGGAGGGTGCTTTTGGGCACCATGAGCGAAGGGATGTGATGAAATGGTATCATAGAGGTCTCCAAAACCTTTTTTCAGGGTTCGAATCCCTGCGTCCCTGCAAACTCTGGATGTACTATCCTCGAACTCTTCATCAACTCTTTATATTCTTCTGCGGGTTTGAGATAATCGCAATATGAATAAACAAGTTAGTTTTGAAATAATAAATGGGAGAGAAATTTTTAACATTCTTACAGAGCCAGAAAACCCTCAGAATAAAATTGTGATTATGAGTCACGGTTTCAGGGGAACATCTATTGGCCCTGCAAGGACTTTTGTTGATTTTGAACAGCTCCTTTTGAAAGAAGGATTTTCTAGCTTACGTTTTGATCAAGCATGTAGTGGGAACTCAGAAGGAGATTATATAAACTCCTCTTTTAACGATTGGGTAAATACAACAGCATATTTTGCTAAAAAGTACTTAGATAAAGACTATAAAGTAATACTTCTCGGTCAGAGTATGGGAGCAACTACAGCGATGATAGCTACTTCAAAAGAAGAATTAAGAGGTAAAATCCCAGCTATAATTGTGTGGGTTCCTGATCCTAAATCTACATTTGATAAAGACGCTAATGTAGTTTATGAAGAAGGTGGACAGAGATACAAAGGAACATTTTGGCAGGAAGCTAGAAATGCAAACTTTTTTGATTGTTTAGATAATTATACGGGTAAGATACACCTTGTTTACGGAGAAAATGATAAATATATAAGTGAAGAGTTGCGAAATCAAGTTATAGATAAAGTAAAACAAAAAGGACAATCAGTAATGATACTCGCTGGACAAGATCATAGTTCGTGGGATTATGATGTGGTACAACCTGTATATCAAGAGGAACTTAATTTCCTAAAAAGCGGGCTGGAGAGCTAAGAACTTTTGAAGTTGTCCAATATCAAAAGAGCTTATTTTATGCCACATTGTTCGAAGATCGCTGACTAATGCCTGCAAAAGGAGCTGGATCGTACTCCTGATATAATTAATGCATGAACAATAATATCAAAATACTTCCTGCAAGACCTGAGGATGCAAAAAGATTTAGGGAAATCCAAAAAATAACTTGGCTTCAAACTTATCCAAATGAAGAATTAGGAATTACTCGTGAAGATATCGATTCGAAAACAAATGAAATGTTAACTCCTGAAAGAACTGAAGAAATTGCCGAAATCATAAAAAATACTGACACTTCCGTCTCTTTGGTTGCCAAAGACGGAGGAGAAATTGTCGGATTTATGGGAGTTGATATACCAAACAGAAAAATTGCGGCTATATTCGTATTACCTGAATATCAAGAACAAGGAATCGGACGAGCATTGTTGGAAAAAGGACTTGAACAATTGGGAGCTGGGAAAATTTCTCTTAATGTAGTTTCTTACAACCAAAAAGCTATCAACTTTTACAAAAAACTTGGGTTTGTAGAAAATGGTCCCACAAGCGACGACCCAGTAATTTTTGCGAGCGGAAAAGTTTTACCAAAGATTGAAATGGTCAAAAACTAACATAATACTTTCCCGCAATCTCCGCCAAGCTGCAAGATTTTAAGCTTCAATGCAATCCTTCCTAAGAAAAAGTATGATCGATCATACTTTTCCTCTTTGCTATAATTCAAAAATATGAAAATAATTCTTCTTGGAAGTATTCCCAAGGGAGATGAGGTTAGGAAAAATTGGATTGATTGGAAGACTGATTATGTCGGAAAGATCAGTAAAGCAATTCCTAATGCAAATTTTCTTCATGGCGACTTGATAAATGATAAAGAAGGACCTGAAACGGTGGTTGGACATGATTTATACCTTATAAAACACACAGATATAGCAATTGTTCACGCGGCAGAAAAAATTGGTGCTGGGACTGCGCAAGAAATACTCATGGCAAAACAATTTAAAAAACCTGTTATTGCCATCATTCCCAAAAATTCACATCACAGAAAGCCGAATATAGTATTTCAGGGAGTAATTGTGAAAGATTTTATAAATCCATTTTTATTTATTTCAACAGACTATATAGCTGAAGATATAGAAGACGCGATCTCGTGGATCAAGAAATATATGAAAAATCCTGACTTATATCAGATAAAAGACCTATTCGTTATGACAGACAAAATTAAGGTTTTTTCCAAAAAATTCCCCCAAATAGTTAGGAAATATAAAGAACAAGGTTGGTAGCGATAAGAATCATGCAGTTACTTATTATTGGTAGCTTGTTTAAGCTCCTTTATAATCACTTCCAAGAACATGTATGATCGATCATACATGTTCCTTTAGGACGTTTTGCCATCCAATACCTTTCCGACTTGATCCCATTTCTTTAGCAACATCCAATAGAATCTTTTTTATTCCACGGTTAAGTTCATCTTGATTCACTTTCTTTAGAGCGAGAAGAAATCCATGACTCTTTAATTCTTTTATTTCATCCAATCTGTAAATCGTTTGCCTAGTGAGTTTAAGTCTTTTCGCAATTTCTGATACGCTTACGCCTCTCTGCAGAAGTAAGATTGCCATAAATCTTTTTGCAATCATTATTCGTTCATTTCTCCCAAGGAGCGAAAACAGAAAAGAGCGGACTTCGTCTTTTTTCATTTTTCCCAGAACCAAATCCAAAGTATCCAAAATCTGGATATATGTTTTGTATTCAACTCTGTACTTTGAGACCCTTGCCATTAGAGATAGTATGATCGATCATACAGTCTTCCGCAATAAATCTTTCCCCTACATTTAATGCGGAATTGGGGCAACTTAGCTGTTCTGGCTAGTAATGGAGACTTATAGTTATCGTTGTTAGGTTGATTTTGGTATAATTGGCGGCTATGGGGGTTGAGATACTGCAGCCTGCTCAGCAGAGAGCGAAAATCGATGCGATACATGATGCGCAAAGCGCTGAGGCTTATCTTACATCAAAAAGCGATTTTTTTATTTTCAAGAAAATAATTATGTTGAATTACTTCTAGAAGAAACGTCGAAGCATCCTCATCGTGCGACGAACCCATCTTATTGGAAACTAGTTGGTATTATGGCGCGTGAGTCAGCAAGATTTGGATATTATCAACCATCTGGGCAAATAGGGCGATTTCATTTTAACGCTAAGAGCCCTGACTATACTGATCTTGATAAATTTCACCCTCTGCATATGATTGCGTCTACCGTGCTAATGGCGGAGCGCAACAGTGATATATATCCCAAAAAGAAAGAGGCCATTAGGTATTTTGAGGAGAGCGACTCATTAAGAACTGAAGTAGAATTAAATATACTGGCATACTACCCCTACGATTATAGGCGTGCTGAAAATTTTCCATTACCTGACGACTTTTTGAAGCAATCTATTTTTTTAGATCGACCCAGCGAAAGTCTGGATGTTTATGTGCCTGATGAGGAGTTTTATACTGCGCTGGTTGCGGAGGGCTTACGAGAAAAAGATATTATTCGCATGACAACACGAGTAGATGCTGGGCGGCTTGTTGCACTTTATGGTCACATATTTAACAAAGAGGGCGTTGATCTAGCATCAGTTCTTCTACATCCACAAGAGAAGTGGCTTACAGAGGGTGAGACTCAGTTCGTGAAATAAAAGGCGTATATAATCTTTCAATATACTCTCGTAACATTCTTGTTGCTGAGAAATCATTTTTTATCATCTCACGACAATTTTTCATATTTGCTAACCACTTTTGAGGAACTCCTTTTTCATCCCTCTCAAAAAAAAGTGGAATAATTTCATTTTTCAAAATCCCCATTAATGATGCCGTGATATTATCGTTATCAAGTGGAAAGCCGCGACCCAAAAGATCTATTTCGGCTATCCACCCGTCAAGAGTTGAGACAGGTAGTACGCCATTCAGTGCTGCTTTCATACCGCTCGTTCCGCAAGCTTCAAATCCGACAATAGGCGTATTGACCCATATATCACATCCAGAAGTCAAAAGTCTTGCAAGGTCTAGGTCATAGTCCGGCAGAAATACGGCAGATCCAGGAACTTCTTTTTCAATCATTTCTACGACTTTTTTTAGTATTTCTTCACCTGTTGTGTCACTTGGATGCAGACGGCCTGAGAAAACAAATCTGACAGGCTTATCTGAATTGTTTAACATTTCTTTTAATTTTGCTATATCGTCAAGCATTGCAGTGGGCCTCTTGTATTCCACGAGCCTTCTCGCCCAGGCGATTATAAAGTCTGTATCTTGCCAATCCAGATTTTTCATCATGTGAATTTTGGCAAGAAGTGCCCGCTTATTCTCAATATGTGACTCCCAGAAGGCCTCATCTTTGATCCCATTCCACGACGGTACGTGTATGCCGTTTGTGATGGGTTGAAGTGGGTGATTGGGCCAGAGGCCTTTTGCGTATTTTGAGTGAATTTTGCTAACGGCATTTGTCGCACCTGCGACATTGAATGATAATTGCGTCAGAGAGAATGATGAGGCGTCTTGAATCCTTCCAAGAGACAAAAAATTGTTGGCTGGGATACCCATCTCTTCCATGAAGTCAGATAAAAGAAGCGAGATGAGATCATCGTTGAATATCTCTTGTCCACCTGTAACGAGAGTATGGTTTGTAAATACAATCTTTCCAGAAGCTTCTCGGACCGCATCATCAAAACTCAAATGCTTTTCTTTTATTAGCCGTCCTATTAGTTCATAGGAGAGTAGGCTTGGATGTCCATCGTTCATGTGGTATGCAGCCGGATCAACTTTAAATTCTCTCAGCATGCGAGCGCCTCCTATTCCGAGAACTATTTCTTGCTTGAGTCTCATCTGACGATCGATTACATACAAATGATCTGTTATCCGTCGGTCATCTGAAGCATTTTCTTCGCAATCAGTATCGAGTAGAAATACTGGAATTGTTCCTGTTTGCCATCGCCATGCGCGCACCGCCACTTGCCGCCCTTCAATCGGGATGGTGATTTTTATAGGTTTTTCATTGTCTCCCATGACTGGTTCAAGACCAAATGACTCTGGAGACTTATGTATATGAGGGGCCGCGATAAATCCTTCCTCATTCACATTGTGAAGAGTTTCATACCCGTCGTTATAATAAAGGCCAACGCCGACTATTGGAAAGCTGCGATCGCTAGCTTCGCGAAGCAGGTCACCAGCCAAAACCCCAAGCCCTCCTGCATAGATTGGCATGCTGCTAGTTAGAGCGAATTCTGCACAAAAATACGCAATTGGGTTATTCTTCAAGGTTTCTTTTTCGGGTGATTTGTTAAATTCGTCAAAGAAATTGAGATTATCCTGCATGCTAATATCTTAGCAGATTTACGAGTTGGGAGTTAGCGTTTAGGGGTTAGCACTTAGTAATAATTTTAGAGTAGAGTTTTAAACTAACAGCTAATTGCCAAATGCCAACTCCTACTTCTCGACCGTTATCTTATACGCGGGGGATGGATTGATGTCTGTCGCGCGGCGGCGTTCCTCTAGAGCTTTCTGATACCATCTGTCATATTCACCGGCCGTTTGATCCCATGAGAAGTCGGACTTGAGACAATTTCGCACAAGAGTATTCCAGAGTTTTGAATTCTCATATAGAGATAGCGCTGAGACGATCGATCCATAGAGAGACCATGGACTTTTTTGTGTGAATGAAAATCCGTTCCCAACACCAGTATTTGGATTGAAGTCGGCTACTACATCGTTGAGTCCACCGGTTCGTCTGACTATTGGCACCGTTCCATAGCGCAACGCTTCAAGCGCGACGATTCCTCCTGGTTCAAAAAGGCTAGGAATAAGTATCATGTCAGCTCCGGAATATATTTTTCTCGGTAGTCTAAAGTCGCGCTGCATATGAAGACCAACTTGATTTGGAAATCTTCTTTGAATATTGATTAAATCATTTTGGTATTTTTCATCTCCTTGTCCTAGTACGATTATTTGTACATTGGGTCGTTCAACAAGTAGATGGGGTAGTACATCAAGTATGAGCTCCCAGCCCTTTTGAGCCGAGATTCGACCCAAAACCGCAATGATTGGTGCATCAGGCTTTTCCTCAAGTCCAAACTCTTTTTGTAAATTTGCTTTATTGACCCGCCTCGCCGCCGCAAAAGATGAAATGGAATAATTTTTTATAATCAACGGATCAGTCTCGGGATTAAATTCTTTTGTATCAAGACCATTGAGAATTCCCGTAAGTTTTCCTCGAATTTTGTTAAGCGTTTTATCAAGCCCTTCGGCATACTCTGGCGTTAAGACCTCTATCGCATGTGTCGGACTCACAGTATTCACCTCATCAGCGTAAATTAGTCCGCGAAGCAGAGGATTTTGTCTCAGAAGCCGAGGAGAATCAAGACTCATAAGAGGTGTTGATCCAGTGTCGCGCTCTCGCTCATGTATATATCGGAAATTGATATTTCCTTGATAGAAAAAGTTGTGAACTGTAAAAACAATCGGTATGTTTTCAAGAAGTTTTTTGTACCTGGGATCCTCGCGCGCCATGTCGATAAAGTATCCAGTATGCCAGTCATTGGCATGTATCAGGTCAGGCCACCAATCGGTGTCTTTTTTCTTTTTCATCTGAAGCAGAGCCTCAAGTATTCCTTTTGAAAGTAGGGCAAATCGGACATGATCATCTTTGTATCCGAATACATTGGCGCGGAGTTCGTAATATTCGCGGTTTTCAAGAAAATATGTAGTAGGCTCGCCAGTTTTGCTGTATGTTGAAACTCGACACGCAATATATTTTTGTTTTGTAGTCCTTTTTTTCTTATCATTTTCAGATGCAACAGGAACTTTTAGAGATTTTATTTTCATCTTCAGCTGGAATTTTTCCTTGACTTCATCCATTGCGCCATGTCGAGCAGTAAATATCCTTACATCATTTCCTCTTTTTTGAAGTGCGCGGGGTAGGAAATAGCTGACTTGAGAAAGACCACCGACTGACACAAATGGTGCAACCTCAGCACCCACGAATAAAATCTTCATAGGGGGATTTTATCACATGAGACTCGTTTGGTAAGGCGCAATCAATGTATTTTGAATTTTCAAGCTTAAAATTCTTTATGTTAGGCACGATTTATGGTAAAATTCATGTCTATGAAAGTCACCTTACGTCGTCCCGATAAGATCGGGACTCCTAAGGGTACCATTTTAAGTTTTCAACAATGAAGGTAGGAACAGTAGCTTTAATTGGTCGGCCGAATTCTGGCAAGTCAACACTTGTCAATAATTTGGTGGGGCAAAAAGTAGCAATAACTTCTCCCAAACCTCAGACAACTCAATTTTCAACATACGCAGTATATGAGGACGAGTATGCTCAGATTATGTTCGTAGACACTCCTGGTATTTTTGCCAAGTCATATAACCATGACATCAATTTGCAGGCAGAGCAGACTCTCAAAAACGACATCGATGTAGTTCTCTATGTAGTCGACCACACGAGGCGCCGTGGAATTGAGGAGAATAGAGTGCTTGGAATTCTTCGCAAAGTTAACAAGCCTAAAATACTAGTAATCAATAAAATTGACCAAAAAGGGCCGGATTATAGTGAGGAGTACAAATTTCTAGAAGATGAGTTTGACGCAGTGGTTGAAGTGTCAGCACTCAAAGTAAAAAATTTGGGCCCTCTTGTCCAGAAAATTGTTGAGTATCTTCCTGAGGGTGAGAAGATGGTGATTCGCGAGGACATGCCGACACCAGCTATGAATCTTGATTCCAAGCTTTATATCGAGGAGAACATCCGCGAAAAAGCATTTTTAATCCTTCGCGATGAGTTGCCTTATAAAATACGTGTTGTAGTTGATGAGGTTGCACCCCGCGACAACGGCATTTTTTATATCAAGGCACGCATCATAACAACCGAGACAAAGTATAAAAAAATGATAATAGGCTCAGGTGGATCAAAAATAAAGGTTATAGGCAGCATGAGCCGCAAAGAACTAGAAGTCGCGACCGGCCAGAAAATCTTCCTCGAACTCACAGTGGAGGTCGAAGAGTAGTGGAAATAATAATTGTAGGTGGTCAGCGTGATGATGAGCGCAAGATACCCGAATCGCCAAGAGCCGATATTGCTCTTTTTGCTTTTGATCGTGAATGTGAAAAAACAAGAAATCTTGTAAATATTTCTGAAGACTATGCAAATATGCTCCTCGGAGATTTTTACTCTTATCTTGCGTTTGTTGAGCTTCTTACACTAGAGGAGCATGTTCCCCTTCAAAACCCACTTCAGCTAAAAATATTACGGAACCGCCAAATAGAGATAGGTCGAAATCTAGAAGAGATGGGGATTGGAGACTACACCAATGTTAAAAAAGATTTGTGGAGTAATTACATGAAGCATCTCGATATGAGTGATTCGCATGATGCGAAACTCAACAGTCAGTTAGGTATTATTGTCCAACTTTCAAGTGATAAGTCAGGTCCGTATTTACTACCTATCCTTCCATGGGAAAATCCAGAAACTGTATTTGAATACGATATTTTTATGAGGAACTTAAATTCAAATAACTAGTCAGCGGCTATCTGTGAAAATCTGTTTTAAATCCGTGATAATCTCTTCTCTAGAATCCAAGGACTTCCTTGACTATTATTAGTTTTGTTCTTGCCTTGTTCATATCGTTTTCGTTATTAAATATGAGTATTCTTCTTGGGTTGCTTCCGGTTGTAGTGTTATATACTTTGTTCATTCGTGCGGACTCAAGCGGGAGAGAGTGCTCATAAATTCTCTTGATTCCCTCATTCACATCTTTTACTAACTTGTGTGCTCCAGCAATCCATACTATGTGATCAGCTCCATAAGCATATCCCGGGAGCTGACTGCCGGACCCAGATGCTATCAGTAGATGTCCATCAGCTGTAATTGCGTGGACTGATCCGGTAGCGTACGGCATGGCACTTCCGATTTGTTTGCGGTGAATTGCATTTTCAGGCTCACTTTTGGCAAGCTCCATAACTTTGTTTTTTATCGATGTGTATTTACCTGAGTTGTTCAAAACTTCAGTTATCCCAAGAGTATCGAGGGTAGTCGAGGTATTTGTGAATATCTCAGATCCCTCGGGGACTAGTTCAAAGAACTTTTTTTTAGCATCTTCTCCGTTTTCAACAACGAATGCTTCGATATTATTTGCATCGAGAGCCGCGATTGTTGCGTTGATGACTTCGTCAGTTGGTATTTGTGTCCACTTGTTATCCATATTTATGCAATAGTCATCCTGAACTTGCCTTGCACTGGAAACAACGCTTTCATGTGTTTCAGGATCTCATCGAGACCCCGGATCGTAGTCCAGGGTGACAGATGTCTTAGTCGATTTTTATCACTTTTTTAATATCAATTCCTTGATCTTTCAGAAATTTAGTATTCACCTTGTAGTGGCAATTAACGCCAGTTTTCGACTCTATCAAAACATCTGCCTCAACCAACTTTCCAATATGATGTGATAGAGTGGGTTGAGATTTTGAAATAGACTTTTGAATCTCTGGGCAGACTCCGGAATGGCCGTTCATCAAGTCACGAACGATTTGAAGTCGGGTTTCATCAGAAAGCGCTTTAAAAATTTTAAGTGTTGGGTCAGTCATAAACTTATAGATTATATATTATAAAGTCTTTATTGACATATCGAAATATTTCAATAAATCAATATATCACCCGATACAATCTTTGTCAATGGTTAATTTATGAAATCTCTTGCATTTTTCTGCTTACATCCGTTTTAATATATGTAGGTTCGAAAATCCCTAAATCTCTGACTTTCTGAGTTTTCTGAGTTTTCTGACTGCCCGAACTTATGTCTGATTTTAAATTTGTCAATATTCCCTCGCTTCAGAACTGGATCATTTCTGCACCGAAGCGCGCAACAAGGCCTGATATACACAAAAAGTCACAAGAGCGTGCATGTCCGTTTTGTCCGGTATCTCAAAACACAGAAGTGGAGACATTTAGGATTGGTGGCGAAGATGGAGATGATAAATGGTCGGTTAGGGTTATCAAGAATAAATTCCCGTTTGCGCCAATTCATGAGGTTGTTTTACATACGCCGCAGCACCTGCAGTCCATTTCAGAGCTTTCTGTCGAGCAGGTCAAGTTGATTATTGAAGCATATGTTAACCGTTTCAACGCTCATCTGAAATTTGGAACTGTATCAATTTTTTCAAACTCAGGGCATGAGGCCGGTGAGTCTATCAATCATTCCCATTCGCAAATTGCTGTTGTTCCACATGAAATACCTGTCGTTGTACCATCACTTGAGGAATTTCTTGACTACAAACGAGAATTTCTAAAAGTAAAAGACTTTGAACTTATTTGTCCCCCGTATTCCCAGTGGCCTGACGAGGTATGGATTGTTCCAGCCGATCGGGGAAAGTTGTTTGGTGAAATAAATTATGAAGAAATTGAAAATCTTGCATATATATTAAGAAGATTAATTTTTATATTCGAGGCTCGTCATGGTCATGATTTCCCCTACAATTTTTATATCTACCCGCACCGGGATTGGTACCTCAGGATTTTGCCACGTTCAAAGACGCTCGGGGGATTTGAGATATCAACAGGTATATTTGTAAATACTCAGGACCCAATTGACACAATGGTATTTATAAAAGAGCATTTCTTTGAGGAAGATCAGGAGAAAATAAAAGAGCATAAAGCTGAATACCGCCGCGGAGTATGATTACCAGACAAGCTGTGGGTAAACCCTGTGAACTGCCGCATGGAGTAGTCCATCAGTTAGGTTTTTCAACTCATCTTTTTCAAGACTATCCTCGGTCCGTATGGTTGGCACGCTATTCTGAAAACGTGATCCAACTTCAACCACTTCACCGCTACTCGAAAGCGCAAGTCCTGAGCTTGCTTCCGAACCATTTCCGCCTTCAGATAGTGGGAAATAAACAACCTCACCTGAAATATTTATTGCGTGTCCATTTATTCCAACCTCTTCAACAAAATCTAAAACTGCTTCAGTTAACTCGTCATGTGATGCAGATGCAACTATATCCGATCTAAAATCATAAGCATCAATTACTTTTTTCATATTGCTTATGTCTGTTGATATCTCTGGGTCGTCAGTCATTTTGTCATGTGATTCTACAAAATAGTCAGTTGCGCCAGGTCCATACGAATCTTCTTCCATCGCGTCAAGCGATATGTTTTTTGCAGCTGTCAATACTGCTTTTCGTTTGTTAAGTACGCCAATAGCCGCGTGAATTCTGTCAGAGTCACTATCTTGATGGGCACGTTTTCTGACAGTCTCATAGACAGCATTAAGTAGTCGGGGGGTGTGTTCAATGACGTCATAATTGCCAGATTTGTATGGCTCAGAAGTAGTATGCCATCCACCGCCAACTTCTGAAATTTGTGTTGTTACAGACCTTATTTGTCCATCGGAAGATAATGTAAGCATTTCAGAGGCGTCGCCAACTGTTCTCATTTTGACACCCACCATATATCTGTGGTCTTGTCCTTGCATGGGAATGTCTGGAAATAAAGGACCGAGTTCTGTTGCGAGATTTGCGCCCATTTGTCTGAGGCTATGTACACCGGCTTCTTTTGATGCTTCGTATCCTGTGGTTTCTGCGACCATGTAGAGTTTGAAACTTTATATCATTTCTCAAAAGGCCCGTCAATATATAAAATTAATATAAGTGGATTTTCTTTAGACCAGCAAAATCTTCAGCCAATTTTTGAAGCGGAGACTTTATTTCTTCTTCAGGTGCTTGTCCTAAAATTATTCTTTGTGGTTTGCTTCCAATTGTTATAACAGTATTAACTTCGGGAAATCCTGCCATGCTCATATTCAAATCATGTCTAATATTTTGTCCATCCAAAACTTCGCTTAATTCTCCGCGAAGTGTTGTGGTCAGAAGTCCGTCTCTGTAAGAACTCATTTCAATATGAGGCATTTGTAGAGTTTTTTTGGCTTCATTTATTGCATCTTCCACTTCTGCTTGTCTATATGGGAATCTGGCGTGCATTATAGACCGCGCTTCTTGAGGCCTCAAGTTGTCCAGGGCGGGAAGGGGATGTCCACCCACTCTGTATCTAGCATAAGGAAGAGGGAAAAAAGTTACTCTAAATCTGTCGCGGCGGCTAGGGCCAGGAATGTCAAAATGAGTTGACGCAGGATCGTTATATTTATAGTTTCTTGCGCTATAACGCACGCCGTGAATCTCGGAAGAATCAGGTGAATAAATAGTAGAAATTCCATGAATAGCTGAGTGTTTGTTTGGATCGTTGAGTCGACTTCGTTTTATTTTGTCATCAACATGCATTAGGTCAAAAAATTTAGTTGCGAAGTTTTCAAGTGCACGTAATTGAGTAGAATTATTGGGATCATCAAATCCATATAATTCTCGCATCTGTTCAAGGGTAACATGAGCGGTAATACTGATTCCTTCTAAAAAATTAGCCAATCTTTGTCGAGCCGCGCGATCTGTATGTTCAAATATACCCATTTTATCCCATCGTTTAATCGTTTCGCTGACTGGTTCTTTTACTTCTTCGTAACTTGTTTCTATTTTTAATCCCTCGACAACTGTGGACAATTTTGGCGTGCTGGTATTGGCCGGAGCAGGAGTAGTTTCAGGGCTTGATAATCGCACTAAATACTCTCTAACAGGAGGAGGATTGTAAGTTCGTGGTTTTGTAGTAGGTCTATTCACAATAGATTTTTCATCTGGTTTCGGATCAGTTGCCCGAGCTTTGGCTTCTTGCTCGCGTTTGTCCTCAAGTTCTGCGATTTGTAGTGCGGCCTCTATTGCTATATTGTGAATTTTTTGCTGTTGTTCAGGTGTCCGTGTGGGGTCGAGCGGTAATTGTGCCAGAACACCTTCAAGTTCAGCTCTAAGTTCTTGTTGCGGGTTGATTTCCACAACTGGCTCAGATGTTGGCATAGGATCAGTTCTCGGAGTAGTTTGGGGGTTTGGATCCAATGTAGTTCTGGGTTCTGCCCATTTTTGATCTTTTACTCCTCGTCTGGCGCGCGCTGCTGCATCTTCAAGCCCTCGAGTTGCATCAGCAAGTCTTCTCCCTCTTGCTTCATCAGGTGCAATTCTTTCCGCAATGCCAACAAGACCTCTATGATAGAGCCATCGACTTATGCCTCGAGATACAAAATTAGTTCTATACTTACGTGATGCTTCATCTTTAAGAACTTCACGTTCGGCAGCTTTCATTACTCGTCTAGCTTCTTTTAATTCAGCGTCCAATTTTTCTTGGGTTAAATCGTCTTGGGTGGGTTCATTATCTATTGCCAGAGGGGCAGAGGATGCAACAAGAGAATTAATAGGGGAGAGAGGTGCGTGGCCTTTAATTGGAATATGTCTAAATGCTTCGAATAAATGACGGGTACTATTTTGTCTTGAATCGTCTTGGTTTTCAGTCTGTTCTGCTGTTCTCATAGAGTCTGTTTTTAGATCACGGACGACACTGCCGTGATTAAACAGTAATCTTAATACCGGGGCTCATTGTGGACTTGAGTGTGATGTTGTCAATTTTATTAGTTCCTATTGATGTGATAGCAACGCTGATATTTTCCTCGAGTTTCTTGTCATCAAAAGAGAGTTTTCCAACACTCATGTGGATGATAGGAGCAGCGCTTTCTGTCTTGTAATTTATTTGACCAGCTGAAAGCTTGTCTATAACTTGCTGTGGGTTGTCAGTTATTGTTCCACTTTTTGGATTTGGCATGAGACCGCGTGGTCCAAGAACTCTTGCGACCCTTGCAAGCTTTGGCATCATGCTTGGTGCAGCAACGAGTACGTCAAAGTCGATTTTCCCTTTTTCAACTTCTGCAATGATAGCATCATCTGCAATTTTGATTCTGAGTTTTTTACCTGTTCCATGTGGAAGGACAACTTGACCTGAAATTCCTTTTTCTTTTACATTGATGTGGAGTTCGACTGTTTCGTCAAACTTGCTTGGTTTGAATTTTCTGAGCATTTCAACACCATTTTTAATAGGGTAGTTGGTTGCTTTTGCAACATGTGACATATTTTCAGTGTGCTTCTTGCCCTTTACGCGTGCCTCAACTTTGCGAGCTTTCTTTGCAACCACTGTTTTATCACTGTCTTTCGTCGATTTCTCAGTGCCCTCAGTGGTTACAGGCTTTTGTTCGAGCTCATTGGCGATTTCTTCCTCTGAAATTCCAATGGCATTGATTCTCTCGCCGCCTCCAAGACCTACGTCTTTTACAGTCGCCTTTTTCGCAGCTTTTTCTTCTCGCTTTTTCTTCTGCTCAGCTACTTGTTCTTTCTCTTGTTGTTCGTCTCCTACGACTTTTAGTTTCACTTTACCCATAATAAAATAGATATTAGTGACTAGAAACTAGTTACTAGAAAATTTGTTTTTCTAATATCTAATCTCTAGTATCTAGTTACTCACTTTGGATGCCCATACTTCTCGCGACACCTTTTACTATCTTTGCTGCCTGGTCAACGTCATTTGTATTCAAATCCTCAAGTTTTATTTCCGCAACATGTCGTGCTTGTGCGTCGGTTATTTTTCCAGCACTTTCACGACCTGGTTTGCCAGCACCTTTTTCTATCTTTAGTTCCTTTTTGATAAGCTCAGGAATTGGTGGTTTTTTGATGATAAAAGAGAATGTTCTGTCTTCATAGACCGTTATAACAACTGGAAGAACTGTACCTTTCTGGTCAGCCGTTCTGTCGTTAAATGCTTTAACGAAATCCATAATAGGAAGTCCGTGAGGACCAAGTGCTGTTCCAACAGGTGGTGCAGGAGTAGCAGATCCTCCCGTAACATTTAACTTTATAAGTGTTTTTATTTTCTTAGCCATAATACTTTCATCTCGAGAGGCAACTACGTTTCCTCTCGACGGTGCTTGAGACAAAGCCTCATCTCGCATTCTGCGAGACCGCACCTGCTCTCCTTCCTTAAATCTTGCTTACTTGCAAGAAATCTAGTTCAACCGGTGTTTCGCGACCAAAGATAGATACCAATACTTTTACTTTCCCTTTTTCCTCATCAATTGACTCAACTGATCCTAAAAAGTCTGAGAATGGACCGTCAGTTATCTTTACAGCTTCGCCCATTGAGAATGCAGACTTAAATACTGGTGCTGACATTTCTGTGAATTTCAAGATTGCATCAATCTCTTCGTCGCGAACAGGTGTAGGCTTGTTGAGCGTTCCTACAAATGACGTAACTCCTGGAGTTGTGCGGACCAAAAGCCATGCTTCATCATCAAGGATCATTTTGACGAAGATGTATCCTGCAAAAATCTTCTCTTTGATAGTCTCTTTTTTGCCACCACGTACTTTTACTATTTCTTTGGTTGGGACGAGTACGTCAAGAATTCTTTCTTTGAAGCCCATTGCGTCAACTCTTTGCATCAGAGTCTTCGCAACTTTATTTTCATGGCCAGAATACGTGTGAACGATGAACCATCGTCCGCGCTTTCCTTCAAGATTCGTATCTACTTTGTTATTTGCGTTATTGTCGTCCATTTTTATTTAACTAATATTCCAAGGAGTTCTGTGAACAAGTAATCAGCTCCTCCAAGGTATATTCCAACTATCAGTGAGATCAAAATTACGATTGACGTAAGCCTTATGACGTCCTGATTGGTTGGCCACGTTACCTTCTCAAGCTCAGATCTGACCTCGGTTAGAAACGTGAACATTCAGAGATTTTACCATACGTCGTGCCTAGTTGTCTATACATAGCTTATGGAAGGGTATCACGAGTATCAAAAGTATCACGAGTATCACGTGCAACAAAGCTCACATCGTTTTTTGTTTGTCGTCCTGAATTTATTTCAGGACCTCGAGTGTGAGATTCTGAAACGAGTTCAGAATGACGTATGAGGAGGGCAATTTCTTACAAAAGTCATAATTGATTTAATGCATTCACAATAAGTTTGTAATATAATATTCTTACCTAAAGATATGAGCAAAATTCGAAAAGCTGTTATTCCTGCTGCAGGGTTTGGGACCCGTTTTCTTCCGCAGACCAAGGCTATGCCCAAGGAGATGCTTCCGATTGTCGATAAACCTATTATTCAATATATAGTAGAGGAATTGGTTGACGCTGGTATCACTGATATCATTCTTGTCACTGGGTACCACAAAAGGACGATTGAAGACCACTTTGATGCAGCCAATCTGGACCTTATCGAGAATCTTCGTATGGGTGGTGAGAAAAAAAGACCACTTCTTGAGCAAATCGAGCAAATTTCGACAATGGCCAACTTTATATATGTTAGGCAGAAGGGGCCGTATGGAAATGGTACGCCACTTCTGAATGTCCGACACATAGTCGGAAATGAGCCCTTCATATATACATTTAGCGATGACTTTATTTCAGCCGAGCCTAAGTCACGCTTCAAGCAAATGATAGATATATATGAAGAATTCGGATGTTCGGTTCTCTCATCAATCAGAGCCAAAAAGGATGAAGATTATGATAGATATGGATTTGCAGGGGGAGAGGAGATACGACCAGGGCTTATTGACGCAGGAGTTATCATTGAAAAGCCAGGCAAAGAAAATGCCCCCTCAAATCTCGCAAATGTCAGCAGTACGCTTCTGACTCCTGAGATATTCAATTATCTTGATCGCGCATCAGAAAATCTCAAAGAGGGTGAAGAGCTATATTACAATGATGCCCTCAAGCTCATGCTCGAGGAAGGTCACAAGGTGATCGCGGCAGAAATAGAAAATGGCAAATACTACGATACCGGAAACAAGCTAGAGTATATGAAGACAGCCGTTGAGTTTGCCCTAAAGCATGCTGATATCAGTGGTGAATTTAAGCAGTTCCTCCGAGATTTGAATCTCGATTAGCTCTTCTTTCTCGTCTTTGCATTTTATCATTGTAATTAGAGGCATCAGAACGAGCAGACATTCTTATCCAATTTCTAAGTTTTTCATTGTAGGATAATTTACTATTTCCGCGGTCGGGATTAAATTTTCCTAAATTTTCAATTATTTTTCCTTTTGTTTCTTCTCTTGTTGGAGAATGAGCCGGTATGCTTTTATCAATAAATTTGAGAAGTTGGTTAATCGATTCTTCATTACCATTAAGTGCACCTTGAACTTGTGGTTCGACAGAAGGAACGGGAATTTTTTTCCTCCTAAACAAAACAAGTCTAGGTTCTTCATGAACGGATCCCTGTAGTTGTTCGGGTTTAATTGATTCGCCTTCACTCATTGCTTAAATTATATAGCAAATTTTGAATTTTGGTTTAAATTTATGTACTTCGCTTTGGCAAGGTCAAACCCTGCCAAACTCTGATTTTGAAGCTAATTCTGGCAAGGTCAAACCCTGCCAAGGCTAAAAACATTATCTTCCCTCTCTCTTTGAGAGAGGGTTGGGGTGAGAGTGGTAATTTGGCAGATAAAACTTTATAAAATCATGCTTCATTTACATTTAAGCAGCCAGCATTTAAAATTAGAAGCTATGGACGCAAAAGAAGTTATCATAAAGAGCCTTGAGGCCGCGCTCGGTGGGCTCGGGGTTACAGGAATTGTGCCTGAAGTCAAATTGTCTGACAAAAGTGAAAACGGCGACTACTATACGAATGTAGCTATGAGAATTGCAGGCGTTTTACATGAGAAGCCACTCGACATCGCATACAAAATCAAGTCTTCACTTGATACCCTTGATACTCCTGATACCCATGGTACTTTCCAACGCGTCGACGTCGCCCCTCCTGGCTTCATCAACTTCACGCTCAGTAAAAAATATCTATCAAATATTATTGCAGGCGTGATGGCTGATGCTGATAAATTCGGTAAAACTGATCTCTTGAAGTCAGAGAAGATCATGATCGAGTTTACAGACCCCAATCCGTTTAAAGAATTTCATATAGGCCATCTATATGTAAATATAGTTGGTGAGTCTTTGTGTCGCATGTACGAGGCAATTGGCGGCGACGTACAGCGCGTTTGTTATCAGGGAGACGTTGGGCTTCATGTTGCCAAAGCGATTTTTGGTATGCAGGCTTTGCATGATCAAATGCCGGTAGACTCAGCACCCATAAATATAAAAGCTCAATTTCTTGGCAAAGCATATGCCAACGGTGCAACTAAATTTGAAGAAAGTGACGCGACAAAGCAGGAAATATACAAGATAAATAAAGCAGTTTACGAAAAAGATCCATCAATTGTGGATCTTTACAGAAAAGGTCGCACATGGAGCCTTGAATATTTTGAGACGATTTACAAAAGGCTCGGAATGAAATTTGAACACTATTATTTTGAAAGTGAAGTCCAGAAAATCGGAACCGATCTAGTCCGTGAATATCTGAAAAAAGGCATTTTTGAGGAGTCAGATGGAGCGATCATTTTTCCTGGTAAGAAGTTTGGTCTTCACAATCGCGTCTTTATAAATTCTCTTGGTCTTCCGACATACGAAGCAAAAGACATGGGTCTTGCTGGAGTTAAATACAAAGATTTTGCATATGACAAATCGATCATCATCACAGGTCAGGAGCAAGCGGAGTATTTCAAAGTTATTATAAAGGCACTTTCTCAGATAAATCCTGATCTGGCTGCAAAAACTTCACATATTGCCAATGGTCTAGTACGTCTTCCAACAGGAAAAATGTCGAGCAGAACGGGCGACGTCATAACTGGTGAGTGGCTTATGGATGAGGCAGTGGGGCGTATCCAAAAAGAATTCCCTGATATGGATGATGTAACGGCCGAAAAAGTCGGCATGGCAGCAATAAAATTCGCACTTCTCAAAAGTGCGATTGGCGGAAATATAGAGTTTAATTTTGATGATTCTATCGCACTTTCGGGCGCATCTGGGCCATACATACAGTACACTTATGTTAGGACACAGTCTGTGCTCAGAAAAGGAGTGAAAGACTCCGGAGAAAAGATAAAAGATATTGCAGAAAATGACATAAATTCGGAAGAGGCAAACCTAATGCGACATATTTCCTATTATCCTGAAGTGGTTAGCATTGCTGCTGAAAAACTGTCCCCCAATCTTGTTGCGGAGTATCTATTCGCGCTTTCGCAGAAATTTAATTTCTTTTATCAAAAGCACAAAATTGGAGAAAATCAATTCAGGCTAGATCTTACTATGGCAGTTGGCATTACTCTAAAAAACGGCCTCAAGCTACTTGGCATCGAGACGGTCGAGAAAATGTAAAGAATGGGACTGTCATTCTGAGCGTACGCGAAGAATCTTTGCGAAAGTGAATAATTAACTTGCCAAATAAGCCTATAAGTTATAAAATGCTCATCTATGGCAAACGAGTCAGAAGACCTACAAGGAATTAGTCCTGATGCTAGAGCAGCTTATTCAAGATGGAGAAATGATTATTCTCCAGATGATGAATCAGCTTTAGTATCAGCACCACTTATTAGTAAAGATACTGTTGAGAATATGTGGGGAATAATTGATCAAGTAAGAGAAGATGACGAGTATGGTTCTTATTACGCACAGTATTGGTGGATAAACGCAACCAATTTAGCAGAGGAAACATTTGGAGCTTTTTATAGCACAGAAGGTGACAATGTTTTTCTAGAAAGTGTTGATGAGTGGTTAGATAGAAATTATCCTCCAGAAAGACACGATAGTGTCTACAAAAAAAATGCAACAACTATCGGTATGTCTTTTGTACTTAAGGCATATCATATTCAAGCCCCAGATCAAGAAGCTTTTGTTGATAGTGTACGCGCGATTCCGCAGCCCGAAATAGATAATGCGTTCAATGAATTTGGAGTGAAACCTGATTCCCGTAACTCCATTCTGGGACGAGCTAGAAACTCAAAGGGTGTTACGACCGCAGGTCAATATCATCTAAAGCCGTTGATCGATGATTTCGCGGATGAATTCACTCAATTTGAACCCGAAATTAAAGATGGTGCGAACGCAATGTATCACTTTTTAGAATCTTATTCAGATGTTGTGTTTAATAACCCACAAGAATAATTTATAATAAGGATCTGTATGAAGTACTTTCATTCAAAACTAAAAAATGGCCTAAATCTTGTTGTTGCGCCTATTATGGAGATGGAGTCGGCAACTACTTTGGTGCTTGTTGGAGCGGGAAGTCGATATGAAGTTTTTGAGAACAATGGTATCTCTCATTTTCTTGAGCATATGGCATTTAAGGGCACCAAAAACCGCAAGACAGCCATGGAAATTTCGTCCCTCATAGATGGAGCAGGTGCTGAAAGCAACGCATTTACAGGAAAAGACTACACAGGTTACTACATCAAGTCTGCAGCCAATCGAGTTGAGCTATCTCTCGATATTCTCTCTGACATGATTTCTAATTTACTGCTTGATCAGGATGAAATTGATCGCGAGCGTGGAGTTATAAACGAAGAGATCAATCTATACGAAGATACTCCGACCCGTAAAATAGGTGATGTTTATGAGGCGCTTTTGTATGGCGATACGCCGATGGGGTGGGAAATAGGTGGACGGAAAGAAGTCATAAATACAGTCAAGCGAGCAGATTTTATCGACTACATGAACAAATTCTACTCAGCATCTAATATGGTTCTCGTTATCGCCGGAAAAGTAGATGTTAAGGCTATTGGGAAACTTGCTGAGAAATATTTCGGCGGACTTTCGTCTTTCACAACCGAAGGATTCTTATCTGTTATAGAAGGTCAGCTTGAAAATGCAGTTAAAATCCAGCACAAAAAGACAGATCAAGCTCATTTTGCGCTCGGTGTGAGAACTGTAGGGTCAGTTGTTGAGGAGGATCGATATCCGCTCAATATTTTGTCTGCAATATTAGGTGGCGGTATGTCCAGTCGCCTTTTCCATGAGGTTCGAGAGAAGCGCGGTCTTGCATACTATGTTAGGACGTCTTCTGAGAATTATCTAGACTGTGGTCATCTGACGACGTATGTCGGTGCTGATCCAAAGCGAATAGATGATGCTATAAAGATCGTTGTCGAAGAGTACCAAAAGGTCCAAAAGGATGGAGAAATAACGACTAATGAAGTCAAGAAAGCAAAAGAGTTTGTGAAGGGGCATTTTGTTTTAGATCTTGAAGACACGAGGTCAGTCTCTATTTTCTTTGGGTCAGATCTTCTGCTTGAGAAAAAGCTCGAATCGCCAGATGAGGCAGTAAAAAAGATAGATGATGTAACGCATGCGGATGTATTGCGAGTTGCGAAAAAATATCTTTCAGGTCCACTGAACCTCGCAATAATAGGAGACTTCAAAGACGAATCCCACTTCCAAGACCTCCTGAAATAGTAGAGAATCAAACTCGTTAGCTCCTAGTTTTCTGTAATAGTCTAAAACCTTGATTTCTCTTTCCCAATTCATAGTAATCCACAAGAAATATTCTTCCTTCTCCCTCGAGAGGTGAAAGCTGGGATGAGGGTGGTATTCCGCATTAACTCGCAAACCCTTTATCCTGTTAACTCAATACTCGATACTCAATACTGTATACTCATATCCCAATCACTCCTTGTAAAACATCTGCGAAATTCTTATAATATCTGAATGGAACAAACGTTAGTTCTCATTAAGCCAGACGGCGTCAAGCGCGGAATAATTGGTGAGATTTTACATCGTTTTGAGCGAATGGGACTCAAAATTGTTGCAATGAAAATGGTAGCGCCAGATGAAGAGAGACTTCTCAAGCACTACCAATCAGACAAGGAAGCAACCCTTAAGCGCTGGGGGGAGAAGACTCTCTCAACCTACACAAAATACGGTAAAGATCCCATCAAAGAATTTGGAACAGATGACCCGCTTGAGCTTGGAAAACTCGTTAACAAATGGCTATTTGACTATGTCCAGTCAGGACCAATTCTAGCTATGATTCTTGAAGGTCGACACGCAGTGGAAAATGTCGTAAATATGGCAGGTCCAACTATGCCAGTCGCAGCGCCAGCTGGTACAATTCGCGGTGATTTCTCAACCGACTCAGCAGCATATGCCAATGATGAGCGTCGTGGTGTTATGAATCTCGTCCATATTTCAGCTTCGGTTGAAGAAGCTAACTTTGAAAAAATGCTTTGGTTCGAACCTTCGGAAATCCACTCTTACAAACGCTCCGACGAGAACATCTAGTCCCCCCTCATTTTCTTATTTTCGTGGTATAATATCCCATAATATGTCATATGCTGAAAATGGAACAAGTCGTGACGGGCAACCAATTATTCCTAAAAGTTGGGGAATCACTTTAGATGAAAGTCAACAGTTTACACCTGGTCGCCCAATGAATATCAGGGCCGGTTTTATAAGTATTTATACGCCGCGGCTGGCGCCACCATTTGACATAGAGACATACCTTGAGAGATTTCACGATCTAGATACGGGTAATAAAATTAGCTCTTTATATTTGAATTCGTTTACATTTCATGTCGACGAAGCTCTAGTAAAAAGTAAAACATTTACTCTAGAAGTAAAAAGGGGTCACTACAACTCAATGTATAAGTTAAAACCGGGAGAAAAAGTTTTATCTGTCGATTTCCACAAATCACTTGATACAGTCGAAGCAGACGAGACTCTTCCAGATCCTTATGATGCCGTCGAAGCAGACGAGACTCTTCCAGATCTTTTAAAAGCAACATACAGTTACGACAGAAAACGTCAAGATATTGTGCTCGATGAAATAATTCTAGGAGGAATGTTCTCACCAATAGACAGTGAAGCAGAAGATTTTACGTTTACGATTGCAAGAGATGGAAATGGTGGTCAATCTGCCGAACACTGGAATTTTGCGGATAGTGGACATAAGTATAGTTTTTTAAGTAACCCTGTTATGTTGAGTCATCCCGAAAACTATAGAGCATGGATGGTGGCAGAGAATATGTCTTCCCCATTTAAATATAATATTGAGTGGTGGGTCCAACAAATCGAAGAAAGAGGTTTGGCGCTCACGATATTGCAAACAGATCTCGAGCGAGAAGTCGTTAAAAAAATTGTTGTACCTATTCGAGTTAGTCGACAAGAGTTTGATGATGCTCTAGATGTTTCAAAACCCTACGAGACAGTAAATGGACTACCGGAAGTTGGATGGACAAAAGTACCGCACATTCTGGGATTGTCCATGGGCTTTTCTAATCGAGAACCAGAAGACGACGAGCGCCGCGCCATCCCCAAATACCCCGAAGGCCATGACGACCCAGACCAATAACTCTTTCTGGCAAGGTCAAACCCTGCCAAACACCAGTTTTGAAGCTAATCTTGGCAAGGTCAAACCCTGCCATGGTCAAACGACGTCGTCATCATCAAGAGCTAAACCAATAAGAAAGTTTTTTGTAGAGGATTTACGATAGTCTTCAATAAAATTTTCATATGAACCATTGTGGTTACCAACTTTTTCATTTCTAAAATACTTAAGAATGTATTTTGTGTTAACCCATTTCGCTGATTGTTCACCCAAGTAGTATGGATAACTATTGAACTCTCTAAAATTTATCATGCCAGAGTCTAGAGCATCTGGATTGAGATGTATATATCTAGATAAGTGAAGCAGATATTGATCATCTAAAACTAAAACACCTTTATATGCATCTTGGAATAAATGTCCAACTCGTTGATATTTTCTATTTATATACATAGAGTAGGAAGTACATAGACGTCTCATGAATTTTATGATAGCTTCTGGTTTCTTTTGGCGTACTAAGAGATGGAAATGATTTGGCATTAGAGCAAAAGCCAGAATCTCAAGCTCTCCATGCATATTCGTCTTCATGAGTCGATCCAAGCGCTCACCCGGTCTCATAAATTCTTTTAAATCATCTTTCGGAGATAGATATTGCTTTAGGAATCTTTGAAAAACGATGCAGTCCTTTTTGTCTTTGAAAATAAGTCTTTTGTTTACCCCGCGGTTATAGATGTGGTAATAACCATTTTCAATATAAGGTTTAATTCTATTTTTTGCAGGCACACTCTTACAATACGAGTAGTAGTATTTACTGTCAATATGGCAAGGTCAAACCCTGCCAAACACCAGTTTTGAAGCTAATCTTGGCAAGGTCAAACCCTGCCATGGTAAAAACCCTGCCATGGTAAAACACTCTTGACCATATCTTAAAGATTAATTATTCTGTGGGGATTTCTAGTAACTAATTACTATTGCTGCGAAGCGCCGGTGTAGGAGCTGATGGCGTTTTTATAATTGTTACCTTGTGAGTAGGCGAGTACTAGAATTCCAATTACCACAATTGTTATAACACCAATCCAGAATGAAAATGTTCTACTGTTATTTGCTCGCTTTGTAGAGCTACTTCTTGCTACTTTTTTTGGAGCAGATTTCCTTGCGACTTTTTTTGGAGCGGACTTCTTTTTGGGCATTATAAATACATTATCAGGAAAAAATTATCTTGTCAACGTGAAAAATGTAAGATGTTAAAATAGCGTATGCTCGTCAAAATTTTCACCGGATTTATTGCGGAATGTGCTCTTATTATAATAAGACAAGTCGAAGGTCTCATCACGCCTTCAGTGCCAAATTATTGGTCTAACGGAAAAAAAGAAAACATAATTATCATTCCAGGTTTTGCAGAAGGTTGGAATTTTCTTTCTGTCATTGGGAATTTTCTAAATGAAAAAGGTTACAAGATTCATTTTCCCGTGAGTCTTGGACACGGCATGTTACCAATCGATAAAAGTGTAGAGTTGATTGAAGAATATGTAGAAAGTCACAAGTTGAGGAATGTCACATTAATATCGCACAGTAAGGGCGGGATTATTGCAAAACTTTTACTTGATAGGACATCAAAAGTTAAAAGGGTCATTAGCATTAGCGTGCCATACAAGGGGACGATCTGGGGATATTGGCCCACATTTTCGCTGCGCGAGTTGTCGTATGACTCAAGAGTATTAAAAGAGGTTAATAGAAAGAGTAAAAATAATTCAAAAATAACAAATGTCTATTCCAAATACGATCTTCATATCTTGCCTTCCTCACATTCGTACTTAAGAGGTGCAAAAAATATTCGCGTTGATGTCGTAGGCCACACTAGAATTTTAGAAGATGAAAAAACCCTAAAGTTGATCGAGGAAAACTTATAAAATGTCGGGGTGGGGAGAATTGGACTCCCTGCCTCGCGAACCCGAATCGCGCGGTCTACCGATGACCTACACCCCGTGCGTCCCCGAGAGGACTTGAACCTCCAATCTTGCCCTTAGGACGGGCCTGCTCAATCCAATTGAGCTACGGGGACACTCGGGTAATTATATCATTATCGCAAGTCACAGACCCCGATTAAATCGGGGTTGACTAACTTTCACATATCTCCTATCATATACTCCATGGATGATAATAAGATGACCAAGAAAGAGATAAAAGAGCTTCGAAGACTCGAGAAGCAAGAGGCCAAAAGTCAGTCCGGAGGTGGCAGTGGAGCTGCGAAATGGATTATTATCTCACTCGGTGTTCTTATTTTTGTAGCCTTCTTCGGGTTTATCATATTCTCCATCAAGAAAGAAAAAGACAAGCCAATTGTTCTCAGTAGTGCTGGATATGTTAGAGGTGATCAGAATGCCAAAGTTACCTTGGTTGAATTTGGTGATCTTCAATGTCCTGCATGTAAGGCGTATGAGCCACTTGTTAGACAAGCATCACAAGAATTTAATGGAAAAATGAAGCTTCTTTATAAGAATTTTCCGCTCACGACAGTCCACCCAAATGCAGAACTCGCAGCAAAAGTAGCAGTTGCCGCTGGCGATCAAGGAAAATTCTGGCAAATGCATGATTGGCTGTATGACAATCAGGATTCATGGGCAGATCTTGCAGCAACTGATGCCCGCGCAAAAATGGTTGCAGCAGCAAAAGCTCTTGGTATGAGCACTGACAAGCTTAATATAGATATCGATAGTTCAGATACATCTAAGAAAATTAGTCAGACTATGGACGAGGGTGGAGTCGTGGGGGTCTCAGGTACTCCAACATTCTTTGTCGACAATGTTCCGATGTCACCTCTTCCGTCAAATTATGAAGATTTCAAGAAAGTAATCGCCGCAGAAATTACCGCAAAGTATAAATAATGGATCACGCAAGCGCACGTATTGTTGTTTCTGCCATTGCCGATTTAGTACTGATCGCACAAATTTTTATCGTTTTTTTTGCAATTCTACTTTTCCTCAGAAAATTGAATAAAAAGAACAAAACGATGAATAATATTGTTCAATTATTTTCAGACAATGCTTTAATTTTTTCATTTTTTATAGCCCTTTTTGCGATGTCCGGATCGCTCTTTTTCTCTGAAATTGCACATTTTGTTCCTTGCAAACTATGTTGGTATCAGAGGATCTGTATGTACCCGCAAGTTCTACTACTTGGAATAGCCAATCTTAAAAATGATTGGGGTATCAAGCGTTACGTTTTACCACTTTCAATAGTTGGAATTGTTATTGCGACTTACCACTACATACTTCAGATGTCCCCGATTCCATTACCATGTTCTGATGAGGTTGCAAACTGTGCTCTGAAGCAAGTTGCGTCGTTTGGATACATCACAATTCCCCTTATGTCATTTACCGCATTCGCACTCATCATCCTTATGATGCTCCAGATAAAAAAGAAATAGAGAGAGGTCTACTGTAGAGCTTTTATTTCGCTGAAAGCATGGCCATTTTTAGGAGGAACCGTAATACCGTTTTGTTTGTCGATAGGTATAGGCATGCCTGCAGGTTTTAATTGTCCGCTTTCTAATGTGTCATTATTAATTTCAACAAAAAGATTCCTTTGCGTATCGTAGTGTGGAGTTCCATCAGAGTTTCTCCCTATGACGGTGTCGACCTTTGGAATTTTGATATATACTTTTCCATCGGCTTTTACAACCTCTGCATTGAATATGCTTATCCAAGCTGAACCATATACATCAGCACCATTTATGCTATTGATAGAGGATTTGTATGGAAACGCAGGAGATTGTAGTGTAATGCCTTGTCTGAATTTCAGATCATCTGGGCCTGCTGCCATAGACATTTTTGTTTCGCCGGGAATAAACATTGTTGGAGTGAGAGCTTCAGCGGCACTTGCGTTTTCGGGTTGACTGTGCGCAACCACTCGCTGCAATCCTGTTTCAGTCGAGGGTGTTGGGGTCTGAATTGTTGATTGGGCAACAATTTTCTTTTTGCTGCTTTTTAATTCGAAAGCCGCTACGATTGCCGCCGCTGCACCGCCTGCTATTGTTGTGCCTAAGAAGTTGCGGCGTGTCCTTCTTTTGTCCATTGCTTCAATCTGATCAGGTCCAAAACTTGGCATAACACAATCATTCTATATCAACTGGCTATTTTTTTCAAAAGGTGCACAAAAAGGATATAATAAATTTATAGTGAGACGAGAATTTATCAATTTTCTTATACTTCGGACCATCAGTAATTTTCTTATTCTTTTCTCAATTTTTGGTTTATTCGCGACATTTGGGCCATCTGCATATTACGAAGCCTCATATCAGTTGTCGAAAGTTAGGGGCGTAAAGTATGTCCTTGCGCCAGAGGTTAACAAGCCAGTTGTGCCTCAGGAGACAGCTCTTGGACGACTTGCAGACAAGTACAGAAACACTTCGCTTTCACAAAACGGTC
The DNA here is from genome assembly GCA_035549295.1 of Patescibacteria group bacterium. GTDB lineage: Bacteria > Patescibacteriota > Microgenomatia > Levybacterales > GWA1-39-11 > GWA1-39-11. The sequence goes on along the minus strand of DASZRG010000033.1, from coordinate 23,932 downwards.
CAAGTCTATCGGATATCGTGGCCAACAATACTGAAAAGATCCTAATTCCGCCAAATACAGACTTCTCCATAGTTGTCCCAAAGATCGGTGCGGCTGAGGCAATTACGGCCAATGTTGATCCATCCAACAAAGAAGAATACTTGAGAGTGCTGCTTCACAGTATTGCACATGCCAAGGGCACAGCATATCCTGGAGTGAACGGTACTACATATCTTTTTGCCCATTCTGCAGACAATTTTTGGGATATAGGGCGTTACAATGCTGTTTTTTATCTTCTTAAAGATATGGTGCCAGGAGATGATGTATATCTATTTTTCAAAGGTAAACGATATGACTATACTGTCTACGACACAAAGCTTGTCGATAGTTCGGACGTCTCATATATTGACCCTGCGCTTGGAAAAGGAGAACGCGTGATACTTCAAACCTGCTGGCCGCCTGGCACGGACTGGAAACGTACATTAGTCTTCGCCAAACCCAAGTCATCATAAGGGTATCATGGGTACCACGGGTATCACGAGAAAATTTCCAGTTGCATGTTCCAGCTCCCAATTAATTTTAAAATTGATCAATTAATAAATTAACTGGAGACTGTCATTTGGTAATTGGAAATTAAGCGGTCAATTGTCAGTGGTCAATCGTCAATTGTTAGTACTCAGGCGGTTTTCTTCTCCAAATATCGTTTTTCAATAACTCCCGCCAGGGTTGACCAGGTAAAGTGATTGATACGAAGTCCCTGACCATTTATTGCATCATAAAATTCCCAGAATCCGTGTTCTTTTGCAAGCTCTATAGACTTTTCGCATATTTCAAATGCTCGATTCATACATCTTTCCGCAAGTTTTGTTCCTTTGACACCCGGTTTCTCAGCCTGCATAAAAAGTGCTTCGACTATCATCCAGTTGGTATTCATCCAGACCGGTCCGCGCCAGAGTCTTTTCTCATCATAGTGTGGGTCAAAGTTAGGACTTTTAGCTGGAACAGATGGTATGGGATATGGTGTATTGAACCAGTCCTTGTTATCTAAGAGATCCAAAATCCTTGAGAGTTGTTCATTTTTTATACCAGGAAGCATAATGGGCGTTATGTTTGAAATCGAAATTTTCTTGATTGGCGCACCATCTATATCTGTTGCATAAAACATTTGATTTTTTTCGTCCCACATTTCGCCAATTATCTTTTGCGCAACATCATCTGCTTTTTGACCAAAGAATTCTACGCCACCTTTATTCCCTACAATCTCGGCGATTTCACTCATATACCTTAGGTTTTCAGCATAAGCTACATTGAACATGACATCATTGACCCAAAAAATTCCTTCTTCGCGAATACGCTTTATATTCCAATTAACTTTCATGAGGTCAACATTTAGTTTGAGAGCGCTTCCATAGTCAAAGACCGTATTTGCAAGACTTATTACTTTTGGAGTCTTGCCAGGCATTGTCGGCAAGCGTTTTTTAATAAAGTCAAAAGTAGGGTCTGAGTCGCGGCCTGTCTCATGTGGATGAATAATTCCTATCAAAGGGTCGCTTTCAGAGTTTTGCCGCCCGTCAATAAAATATTTATATGCCAGAGCGAGTGACTCATAATTATCTTTTAAAAATCTTTCACCTTTAGTTTTTTGTCCACTTTCAACATACGATTTATACACTGTCATAGCGGCTCTTGCATGAAATGGAGGCTGTGAGTAATTGCTTTCATGTCCTGGATTGGTGAACGTATATTTTTCAATATCTAGATTGCGACCGTATCCGAGTTTCATATTTGGTATAAAACCACTTTTTTTATTTTGCCATGAAAGAACGGTTTCAACTTCTTGCGCACCGCGGTCTGGCTCACCAAGTTCTGCATAGACTATTGCGGCAAAGTTTGAGTCCCACAGATAGCCATTGGGGTAATGTTCTGGATTGGGTGAGGTGTGGGGGCCCTTACTTTTTTCATTATTTCGAACAGCCTCTTTTAACGCCAACTCTTGCAACATCGTGCGAGAGATTATAGCAGATGATTTACGCCCAGTTAATTTCTTCCGTCTTTTTATCATTTAAATAATTAAAACCAACTAATTAGTATAAATTCGCACTAGTTAAATTAGTATAAAATTCGCATGCACGTTTGTATTTCTCGCCTCACAGCGCTAGAATATTATGGATGAAAAAAATACAACTCGCTGTACTTTTTATTTTTCTTACTTTATCACTTCTTATTTTACTTAACAATAATTCTTGGCCTTTCAGCGCGCTTGCCGCAATAGCCCAAAATACGTTCAAAGTTCCAAAGTCTATTATTTATGGTATGCGATCCGATGACAACGAGCTAACAGGGAAAGGAAGTCCAGCCGAAAAGCTCAAAAAAGAAAATTTGGAGCTCACCCAAAAACTCTTAGATTACGATCGTATTAAGCGCGATAACGACGCCTTTCGCTCACAATTTGATACTACTGAAACTAAATCTTACACACTTTCACCGGTCAAAGTTATTGGTTTTACCGGTTCTTTTTTTCAACCAATTACGCTTACGATAGATCATGGTTCAGATCTAGGGATGAAGACGGGAATGGCGGTTGTTGAGGGGAATAATTTGATCGGAAAACTTGGCAAAGTTACGCCTGTCTTTTCTGAGGTTATTCTGACTATCAATCCAGATTTTGTAACACTTGCCAAAGCATCAGACACAGGTGCGCCAGGTGTTGCTCATGGCGATCAGGATTTTATTTTGCTGGATCGTGTCTCCATCAACGACACGATTAACAACAATACGTTTCTTTTGACAGCGGGAGACGTGGGAAGTTCTGGGATTGGTATTCCACCAGAGCTTGTTATTGGCAAGATTGTGTCAGTTAACAAAAGTCCGAGTCTCCCATTTCAAACAGCCAAAATCGAAACGACTATTGATTTTAGTCGCCTCGAAACTGTCTTTGTGGTTGAAAAGTTTTAAGATGAATTCCAGATATTTGTTGTTTCTTTTAGTTTTCACTTCGCTTTTTTTTGATAGTGTTTTGACATCTCTTCCAATCTTTTTTATTTTTTCAATAATAACTTATTTATTTTTACCCGAGACCGCGACTATTATAATTCTTATGTTTCTAGCATTTTTGCTTGATGCCATCAAAGCATCAAATGTTGGTTTAACACCACTGCTATTATCTATTTCTTTTATATCTATTTATTCAGCTCGTCGTTTGTTTGAAATTAAAGAATATAAAATAGTCTTGCTTATGATTTTCGTTCTAACATATCTTTACGCATTAATTTCAGGCTATACCACCAACTTGATAATTTACTTATTAATTTTTGCGCTTGCAGGTGTGACATTTTCTTACTTCTCAAAGTCCAAATTCCTATTCTAAAAAAATACGTTTGAATTATTTGAAATTGGATATTTGATATTATAAATTTGAAATTTTTTAAATATAGCAATGCCTAAAATAAAGGTTGGTCCAGCTTTTTTTGACAGTGTAAAAGGTGAAAGGATCTCAAGATCTAGATCGCGAAGTAATCTTATTTCTGATGAAGTGCTTGTGCTTGCGCCACTATTTTTCCTTTTTCTTTTCTTTGGAATTATTCTTGCTCGACTTTTCTATCTGCAAATTTTAAGAGGGGATTACTACAAAACTTTGTCAGACCAAAATAGGACCAGAACACTATCTATATCGGCTCCCCGCGGAATAATTTTTGACAGAAATGGTAAGCCGCTTGTATCAAATAGTCCCTCATTTAAAATAATTGAAAACGGGAAAGTACGACTTCTTTCAAAAGACGAAGCGCTTCGTATGATATCTGATGGCAAACCTGTCCAGAACGATGTACTACGTGACTATCGTGAAGCAGGTGCTTTTGCGCATGTTGTTGGATACATTGGTCAAATATCACCGGACGAAATAAATCTTCCAGAATTTGACGATTATTCGTCTTATGATTTTGTTGGTAAATCAGGACTTGAAAAAGAATATGAAAAATATCTTCATGGGGTTGATGGAAAGTTTTTGTATGAAGTTGATTCGCGTGGAGTTCTCGTTAGGCAACTTGGTGAGGATCCACCAACTCCCGGATACAATCTAAATACAACGCTTGATGGTGATATCGGTTTGTCTGTCGAGTCCGCTATGAAGGGGGTTGAGCACGGTGCCGTAGTTGTTTCCGATCCTCGCAATGGTGGAATTTTAGCGCTTTTCTCAGCTCCTTCATTTGACCCAAATCTTTTTACGCATCCGGCAAGCTACAAACCTGAGGGACAATACAAAGATGTTCAGAGCGTTCTGAGTGACTCGCAGGGTCTGCCGCTTCTTGATCGTGCCACAGGTGGGGCGTATCCCCCAGGGTCGACTTTTAAACTAGTCGCAGCAACGGCAGCACTTGAGAAAGGTTCGATTGACGAAAACACAGAGATAGAAGATACAGGTATTTTGAAAGTCGGGACCTTCTCATTTGGTAATTGGTATTATTTGCAATATGGCAGGACGGAGGGAAACCTAAATATAGTAGGTGCTATCAAGCGCTCAAATGATATTTTCTTTTACAAGACTGCTGAAAAAACAGGTGTTGATTATATTTCCTCATGGGCAAGGACGTTTGGAATGGGGTCAAAGTTAAATATAGATTTGCCATCGGAAGCAGAAGGAACAATCCCGACTATAGAATGGAAAGAGAAAAATATCGGGGAGCAATGGTATTTGGGAGATACCTACAATTATGGAATCGGACAGGGATATATTCTTGCGACACCTCTTCAGGTGAATTCATTTACAGAAGTTTTTGCCAATGGTGGGACTCTCTGGCAGCCGCATCTTTTGGCCGACCAAACAAAAGCTATAAAGACAGGGTTCATAAAGCCTGGTAATATAAATTTGGTTCGACAAGGAATGCTTGAAGCATGCGATACTGGCGGAGTTGCATGGCCCCTTTTTGATTTTAAAGTAAAAAATCCCAAGCTTAAAATCGACAATATTGACTATACGCAGGATGCATCGGCCGGAGCCAACATGGTGCATGTAAAAGTTGCATGTAAGACTGGAACTGCTGAGACTTCTCCTGATAAAGCGCCCGATGCATGGATCACAGTCTTTGCGCCATTTAACCATCCGGAAATTGCCGTTACAGTTCTGGTCGAAAATGGAGGAGAAGGATCATCTATCGCAGGACCCATAGCAAAGCAAATCCTCACTGATTACTTCACGAAGAAAAACAATTGACCACTGACAATTAACAATTGACAAGATATCGAATTGTCGTCCTGAACTTGTTTCAGGACCTCGAAAGCGAGATGCTGAAATAAATTCAGCATGACGCAAATTATAGAGATATACCTGTTAACAATTCCCGACTAATCATTAAAAAATACTATTTTGTGAATTTAATTGTTGACAGGATTGGATAATCCCATATGTGTTCACGGCTTGTACTGTCTTGAATAGTAGGTTCAAAATAGTAGTATTTATTGCCAATTCTATAGATCGTGTCAAAGTTGCCACTGTCCAGCTGGTGACTAGTTGCGGACGCCTCATCTACACCATTTGGTTTTGTAATTGGAATCGTTTTTATGTCTTTAAATGCTTGCGAAATAGTATTTTCAGCATAATCTTGTGCGATGAAAGTATAGCTTGAATAACCTTCTTTTCCATCTTCATTTATATAAAACGAAATTAAGTAATAAACATCGGGGTATAGTTTATTTCTATAGTTCCCTTCAGCATCATAATATCTCACTTCTTTGATTGTAAATTTGCTCGGATATTTGAATGAGAATCCAAATTCTGCATTTGTATATGTTTTCCAATCTGAGGTATCAAGAGTTTTGCTAGGCGCAAATTTAAATGTTAAAAGTATGTCGCTGTAGATCGGCCGTATTTTTTCGTCTTCTATATTACTTTCAACAGTTATTGAATAGGCACGGCCACTATTAATGGTGTAAATTTTGGTCGAGGATCGCGGGCCGCAGTTAATATTTCGATATATCAATGAGGGCGCCCCGTCGAGTCGCTCATAAACTTCCCCTCTTCCCTTTTTTGCATCGGCACAGTCGCTGCTAGCTACATCGTCTATAGTTTTGTAATCTGTTAGCTTCGAATCTATGCTGATTTTCATATTTTCATTTGTGGTAGGTATGGTTGTTGAAATTAGTTCTGTGTAACTGTCAGATTCTACAGTGATGACGCCATCAACTCCCATCGAATGGCCAGTATTTATTGTGTAGTCAGGTGGATAAGATATTTTGTATGCCCCGGGAGTACTTGTATATGTTTTCCAGTTTGCTGGCGTTTCGAATGACGGCACTTGAGGTGAGTTGTGCCACATCGAAATATCATCGTGAAGCGCTGTGTTCTCGGGTTTTTGAAATAGCGTATATACCCCAAGCCAATCCGCTATTGCATGAATTACTAGAATAACAACAATAATAAGTATCGCGAATAGGATCTTTTTAAACAACTTTTTTTTATTGTTCGTTTCTCTTTTTTCAGCTTCGGAAATATTTATTTGAGTAGGACTCAAGGCGGGTTCGATTGTATCAGCTACTTTACTTTCTTCCATATTATTTCGTGAATTTGAAGGTTGAGGCAATTTGATCAAAATATTTTTCTTGGTCTGCGGCTTTTATATGTAGGTCAAAAGAATAAAAACCATACAAATCCTGGCCATCTGCAATATATATAGCCCAATTATTGTGATTTACCACATCTTGTCCTGGTGGCCAAACTTCTTTTGTTTCAAGTGACGCGCGTCCGTCTATCACAATATCCTTAGTTGTTTGATCAATGCGTCCTGTTTTACTTAGAAAATCTTTTTTTGCCTGTGCCAAAGTCTCATTTTTTGTAAAGCCCAAATTAAAAGCTGGAGTATCATCGCCATATGGACATTGTTGAGGGATTGGACCTGTATCAATGAAAAATTCAGACTTGTTACCGCATACATAACCTCCATGGTATTGTGAAGGATATTTAAAAGTTAAATTACCAATAACCCCATCATTCCAATTTGAATTATCACTAGTTTGATTTTGGTTTGTGAACTTGAATGTTGAAAGCATTCCGTCTAGTTGTTTTTGATTTATTTTTGAAAATTCACCAGCCCTGAAAATAAATGCGTAACCATTCTGGAAAAAGTAAATGTCGACACCACTTGAACCATCTTTATTGATGTGATCTGTTGAATACCAATAGGTGGTTATTCCATCTATGGTGGTTGTTTTTAAAGATTTAATTGGTTTGTCTGGGAAAAATTGAGGAACAATATCTGAGAATGTTGTAGCAGTTTGCCTTTCTTTAACTATCTGTTCAAGAGTGCTCATTGATTTAAATGCTGTTAATGAGTAGCCGTTACTGTTTTTATCATAAAAACTTATTAAAGTATTCTCCTCGGTGCCATTTGCAAGGCAAAAGGAAGCACAGGGAACATTTGGCTCAGTGAAACTAGGAGGATATTTTATTGTGTAGCCAATTTTTGTATTTGTATAAGTTTTCCATCTTGCAGTTTCTGCATCGTTATTTGTTGCGGTTGTTTTTTGGGGTGGGCATTTTGTGAATTCGCAAGTTGGACCAGAACGACCAACGGTTGTGCCGTCAGGGCAAATCTTTGCTTCAGCCGTGCACGCAACTTTTGCTGGGTGAATTCTCGAGTAAAAAGCAGAGTATACAACTAGCGATGTAAGGCAGAAGGGTATTAGGACTAAAATTCCAACGAGTGAGTTGAAAATAGATTTAGTTAAGGTTGTTTGAGGGATGGAAAATTTCTTAAGTATATTTGTTTTGTAATTTAACAGGAGATATGCATCTAAATACAGGATGATCCATATTGGGAATCGAGCAATAGAGAGAATAATAGAAGGTCGAATTGTAATGTTCAGCAATAAATTTGAAGCAACAAACAGCACTAACACTACAAATATTATCAAGAAATACACAAACACAATAGCCATTGCAATTTTTTGAGGTTTATCAAATTGGAGACTTCTTATATCTTTGACTAGGGCTGGGAAGCCGTTTTCCAAGGCATAGAGATAAAAAACTCTAAAAAATCTTGGTATAAAAAATACAAATGAGGCAAACGATAATAACGACAGAAATATACATACAATTCCAATAATCGAAATTAAGGAAAAAAACGGAGAAAATGATCCTAGAGATAGCGCATAAAGAGTGAAACTTAAGTACCAGATGTATGGCAGTTGGGTGATTTGATATCTCAGGTCATTTATTGTTTGCTTTCTTGCGACTTGCACTGGTTGATCGTCCTGTTCTGGGTTTCGTGTGTTGTCGTCCATTTTTAGTTTGTAAATTTAATGGTTGAGAGAATTTTTTGGAATTGTTGAGTAAATTGTCCGTTCGCTTCTTCCACATTCGTAAGAATTAAGAATTTGCTATCGGTAAGCCTGACCATATAGAAGTTGAATATTAGTGGCTCAAAACCACTGTAATAATAAGCTTCTCTTCCGCCTATTTCGGTTTTGGTAACATTTATTGTGTAAGTTTTATGCGTGTAAGGTTGAACCGCAGATGCGATAGATGTTGCGTTATTTTTGGCAAAAGTATAAAAATCTTCATTGTCGGGATTATCGGATATAAAAATTACGAATCCATTGTAGCGATATCCAGTATCAATATTTTGAATAAAGTCATCCGATGTGTAGTGGTAGGTATCGGTATCGATAAACGTTTTATTAAATTCCGGACTCTTTCCGTTAAAAGGTGGAACTAGGGTCCCGCTTGATACGGGAGGATCGATTTTCAAATTAGACGGGTACTGAAGTGAGAATCCGTATGCATCATTAGAATAAGTTTTCCAGAGGTGTTCATCGGTTAAGTTTGTAAATTTGAATAGTGATAGAATTCGATTAAAATCATTGATCCCCTCTGTATTTTTGTCATCAAACTTTCTAAGAGCAATAAAATAATCGTAATTGTCTTTAATTACTTCAACCCCCATGGTATACGAGTCAACAGAAATATCTGTCCCTTTATATCCATTTATTCCGTCTAATTTGTAGGGAGTTCTTACATAGTCAGATCTATTTTTATAGTTATCCATTCTTGTTGCTATGTCATTGATTGACTGGCCATCGGCCGGACTAACCATCACCTCAATCTCAAAATATTTTTTGTCTTCATCAACAGGATACAGATCATTTTTAGGATTGGGTTTGTTCGTCAATGAGAAAGTATTTGATGCTGTGGAATCGTGAGGAATAATATTCAAGTTGGAAGGATAACTTAGAGAATAATTGTATTCTGTATTCGTATAGGTTTTGAGCGGTTTTATTTGATTTACACTTGTATTTTCTTTTGTTGGCTCATCCTGGATTTGATTGACCAGTGAATAAATAGGAGTAAGAATTGGTATTAAGCTTAATGCCAACACAACACCCTGAATGAAAAAGGTTAGGATCGCGATAGTTGCGGCTTTCTTTAGATTCGTCGGGTGCTTTATAAGCTTTATCCCAAAAAATGGATTTAGTCCACCAAGCGCCGCAGCAATAAATAGTTCAGAATAAATTAGAAAGTAGCTAGGTTTATTATGAATTTCTAGATGACTATATAGACTCATTAGTTGCGGTACAACAAAAATTGCAATAATAATAGGTATGAGAATAAGTGGGATACCAACAAAAAAACACAAAAAGATGATAAATATTCTTAGGTATTTATTTGGTGCAACTGGATTAATTGATTGCAACGGATCAGATTGCGCTGGTAAAGTAGGATCCGTCTGAGTATTTTTATTTGCTTCCATATTATTTTGTGAATTTGAAGGTTGAAAGAATTTGATTTACAAGATCTTCAACTTGCGATTCGTTTTGATAAGATGTATTGATATTGAATTGATATAGATATCCATTTCTATCAATAAAATATTCCAATTTTATAACTTTTAAACTTGGAAAATCTTGCATAAATATTTGGAATTTATTTCCTACTAAAGTTAAAACTTTGCTATTAGATTTTCCTCCTGATGTATTATATAGATTATCTTGATGGATTCTTTCTTGGACGTTTTGATCAGCAGTCATATCTGACTTTCTTATAATAATTAATAGATTTTTTTCTGAGGTATCATCGGTTGCGATTTGCTGTGGCAGTGGTATTGTAATATTGTCCGGCATTACTGGGGTATCTGGTACGTAGACGGGAATACCGGCAGGGTATTTTATCGAAAATCCAAATTTTGCATTTGTATATGTTTTCCAGTTTTGCGTATCTGGTAATTTACTAGTCGTTGAATTATTGCTGGTTGAGGTTTGACGTGTTGTCTGACTGATTAGAGTTGAGTCAATTTTTGCCTGATATCTCGCGCCTATCATAAATCCTGCGAAGGGTAGGAGGATAAAAAGACAAAGTGCAATAAATTTAGAAAAGCCCGTTACGGTAGTCAAAGACTTTGGAAGTCTATTATAAAAACTTTTACTCGCGATTTTATTTTCTCCCACAATCTCAGTATTCAGTTTTCTGTAACCAAAGTCAACTCGTTAACCCGCCAATGAGAATTGACTAATCACTAATTCTTTTAATCTTAATCACTATAATGTCATTGCGAGGAGCGAAGCGACGAAGCAATCTCTTAGAATTGTGGTATTAATGAAAAGACGAATCCGAAGAAGATTACCACCAGTGCGACAAGAGCAAATACAACTGCTACAAGCTTTGATTGATCTTTTGCCTTCTCAAACGAGAAATGAAGTATAAGATCAGTTAGAGTTTCAAGTATCTGCGGAATATTCATAGTTTTTAGTAATAACCTAAAACCTTGATCTCCCTCTCCTAGCAGGAGAGGGTTGGGGTGAGGTTAGGTGCTCATCCAAATTTTCTCATTCCGAATCTAGACTGTCAACAAGCTTGTCGACATTCGCTGCCAATTCTGTAGGATATTCGCGCATTGCTTCCATAAATTGTTCTTTGTGTTTGGCGGCATATATCCACCATGCCTCCTCAACTTTTTGATAATCCATATCGGGAACTTCAGCTATAGCTTTCTCGGTGAGCACTTGATTTACAGTTCTTACAGAACTTGAAACGAAAGGCATTCGGCGAGCTTTTGGAGTATCCGATTGGTATGGCCTTCTCCTTCTTTGCATGTCTCGGACATCGCAAGCGGTGATAACGGCTGCTGCATGAACATTTCCACGTTTACCGCGTCCTGTTGATCCAGTTTTTACATAAATACTTTCTAGAATGTGTCTCACTTTACGAAGTGAGAAGCCAGTTAGTTCCGCGGTTTCATTTCTGTCAAATCCCTCAAGTAAACTGGCAACCACTGTAGTTTCATCATCTGTGAAGTCGAGTTGCTCTGGAAGATTTTTTAATACTATCTGCTCATCGCGTATTAGATTAACAACGATTCTGACTTCGGCGCCTTGGGTAGTAGAATTTTTTACATTTGGATTTAGTCTATTTCTTCCAGCAGCTCTTTTAATATGGTGTTCCGCGCTGTCATAAGTTATCCCGTGCGCTTCATGGAGCTTGCTTTGACTATCCATCGTTGTCAGCGTTCTAAACAAATCTACTTCTGTTTTTGTAAGCTTAAAACCTCGGCTTTCATATCCGCCTTGGTATCTTTCTCCTGCCATCGGAGTATTAAACTATAATTACGACATTTTTGCAACCCATAGTATATATTTTTACAATTTTGCTATAATTTGAAGATGAGTTTTGAATATCAAATTGGACAGGGCGTCCCCGATGAGGCCGAATTAGATTTAAGTTTTTTAGATGGTTTAAATACTTTTGATGATTTTGTAGGGTTTGTTGATGCCGAGAGAAATTACAGTAAGCTACAGGCATTTTTTGATTCCAAATTGACAAATGGGTATATTCTCCAGAAGCTCATGAGGGGAAAAGACCCGAGATTTATGAGTATAGGAAAAGCAGTTTTAGAAGGATTTGATATAAGAACAAATATCAGTCGCAGGCCTTTATCAGTGCTAAAAGAAAGGCTAAAAGGAAAAGTTCCTGTTGCTCATGCTAGTTATTCTCAGGGTCCGGGAGCTACTTATGCTCCTCATTATACTATGAATTCGATTTTGATAAGAGACCATGCGTTATTTGTTGATCTTGCACGCCCTTTTATAGAAGAATTTTATCCGGATGGTCAACCTAAGACTCAGAATATTCCTGGACAAAGTAGTACTTCAACGAATCGATCCGGAGGATCGTATGGAACTCCAAGTCATATAGGTCATGGAGCTTACGGGCGGTTTTACTTTGGTGTTGGTGACAACCCGTATCATTCGGTAGATTTAAAACGAGATGTTGAATCAAAAATTGAAGACGGAGGTTAAAAGTAGTATTAAAATTTTAAAACCTATGCTATAACATAATCATGCCAGAACCATCGGCAGACTTACCAGTTTCACAGAGAACTATAGATCAGCGAAATCTCCATCCCTTGAAAACGCCTCTGAATATAAAATATGCTGATATTGGTGTTGCTGCAACCAAAGTAGAGGGCGGGTTCGAAGCTGGTAAAGCAATGGTTTTCGATGCATGGACGGGGCTTCATACGCGTGGACTTACACCCGAGAACAAAAAAGCTGGGGATGTTATGCTCGCAAATTTCGCATATTTCACGGCAAATAATGCTGTGAGAGCTGAAAATGATCTGACTGAGGAGGCTAAATTTACACCTGAACAAATTGAAGAGGCAAACCGTCGCGCATATGACATCGACATCGAGTTAAGAGAAGAATTCCAAAAGACAAGAGGTTAGTCTAGACCTCTAACTCCAGAAGCATTCCATAGTGGTCAGAGAGGTCAATTTCATCAACTAGCCTATATGATTTTACGTTTACTTCAGGTGAGGTGAAGACATAGTCGACAGCAAGACCCGGCGGAAATAGTTTTTTTATACCGTGAACATGCCCATTTAATGTATTTGTAATACCTTCTTTTTTTGTCCAGTTGGTCCCATACTTTTCAAACATTGCAACAACCTGAGTCTCGGCAACCATATTAAAGTCTCCACTCAAGATAAATGGTTCTTTTAGCTTTTCAATCTCGTCGATGATAAGTTGTGCCTGTTTGGTTTTGTAATCTGCATCGTATGGATTGTTACCCCATGCAAGATGAGTATTGATGCTCCAAAAAGTTTTATTTTCTATTTCAAATTTTAGAAAAAGTGCTGATCTTCCTGATTCTTCCCATTTGTTAAATTCAGGAGTCTCTTCATTCTCCGGATGTAATACTATGATCTTTTCATCAAGCAATTTAAACTCAGGTCTGAAGAAAGTTCCATTGCCGTAATATGCTGTAGGGTCCCCAACAAAGCCTGACGTTTTTGCAAATCGAAAGTCATAGGGAAATTCTTCTTTTAGCCTTTTGAGATTATCAATTCCTACAGTATCCTGGGCGATTATCATTTCGTTTGCTTCAGGCACATGCTCATACGAGAATCCGCCGCCTTTGCTTAGTTTTCCGCCTGTCACTTCCTGCAGATGAAGCAAATCTATGTCATTTTCCTTTATAAACTTTACTATTCTTGTAAAATATTTCCCCTGAAAAATATTAAGATGAAGAAACCTAACTTTCATACATCAATTTTACCACACCCAATACGACGTCATTCTGAACTAGTTTCAGAATCTCAACGATGAGGTCCTGAAGCGAGTCTCAGGACGACAAGAATGTGATATTCTTAAGCAAATGATTGAGAGAGATTTCATTCTTGCCTTTTCAAATTCGGTTGGTGTTGGTCCAAAGGGATTCCAAAAGCTATTGAAAAAGTTTGGGACAGCACGCGACGCATGGGAAAATGATACTCTTGCAAAATATAAAGAGGTGGGAATTGGTAAAAGTAATTTTGCAAAGTTTGCCGAGTTTAAGAAGTCATTCGATATACAAAATTATCTTGGAATGCTCAATAAAGCACGAGTGACTTTTATCCCTTATGGAGATAAATATTATCCAGAAAGTCTGAGGAAGCTCGATTCACCACCGATCGGCCTTTACGTAAAAGGAAACAAAGAACTACTTTTATCCTGTCATTCTGAACTTGTTTCAGAATCTCGACAGAATTTGTCATCCTGGCTTGACCAGGATCAGGCAAATTCTTCCGTCATCGCCGTCGTCGGTGCGCGCAAGATTACTTCTTACGGTAGGCAAGTTACTGAAACATTAGTCTCACAGCTCGTCTCATATGGTTTTATTATCGTCTCTGGTATGGCGCTTGGAGTAGATGGAGTTGCTCATCAAGCGACGCTTGATGCAAATGGTTCAACAATCGCTGTTCTTGGATGTGGAGTTGATTGTCCTTATCCTCGAGAAAACGAAAAGCTTTATGAAAATATTCTCGATAAAAATGGCTTAATTATTTCAGAATATCCGCTAGGTATGCCAGCAACAGTTGGTTCGTTTCCAGCTCGCAACCGAATTGTTTCAGGTCTAAGTTCATCGGTTCTTATCACGGAAGCAGCAGAGGGGAGTGGTTCACTTATTACTGCCGAGTTCGCAATAAAACAAGGCAAAACAGTTTTTGCAGTACCAGGTCCGATTACATCTCAAATGAGTCAAGGAAGTTTAAAATTATTAAAACAAGGAGCGATTTTGGTTAGTTCAGTAGACGACATATTAAGCGAATTAAGAATCAAGAATCACGAATCAGGTATTTATGTCATTGCGAGGAGCGAAGCGACAAAGCAATCTCTGAACGCAGATGAGCGGAAAATTTTTTATTGTGTTCAGGATGAGGAAAAGACAATTGATGAGATTTCCCGCGAGACCAAAATTCCAAATACAAAACTTTCCGTAATGCTATCAAAAATGGAGCTTTCTGGAATACTGAAAAGTTCTGAAGGTAAATTTAGAGTTTAACGTCGGCAATTCTATTTATTCGTCCTCCCTGTGTTTCAACTAAAATTACTTGTTTCCCACCTTTTTCTCGCCAGTCTTTCATCCATGGCTTTGCCATAAAATGGCCCATGAGATCCAGTGAAACCTGAAAATCTCTGGTTTCAATAATTAGATTTTCTACATTGCTGAAGTGCTCTATTGGGTATTGTGTTTGGTTTACGACACTCACAAGGTCTTTTTCAGGTATCTCCACGGAAATGTCAGTCCCATTGGCAAACTTTCTCCTTGGTAAGCTAAGTCTGAAAACAGAGCCAGGCTCGTCAAAACTTTCAGGTAGCCTAAGTCGAGGGGGTCTTATATCAGTTGATAACAAAACAGTTGATGGATTTTGTGTGGTTTGCCTCTCGCGAAAATCAGGATATTTAACATGGAGGTCGCGAGTCTCAATTGTGTTTGCCATTAAATATTCATGGAAAACTTCTGGCAAATCTTCCTCATCTATAATTGGAAGTCCATCTCGATAGATTTTTGAAGGACTATATTTCTCAGGTCTGAGAATGTCATCCATGGTTAGTGATCTGTTGTGAATGCTATATCTGGTATTGCCCTTCGTCCAGAAAGCAATCAGAGGTAAAATTATTCCAGTAAGATGATCTTGAGCTGCGGCAAGTACAGGTTTGTCCGTCATATCGGCCATTTGAATTGCCGAAACACATGTTTGGACAATGACATCTGAGTGATATATATCATTTTCAACATAATGACCGATACCTTCTCTGCTGCCTTGTTGTCCTTTGGCAACCATTTCTTCTTTTGCGGCAAGCCCACCGCAGCCAGTTGGTGCAACTCCGGGTCTAACAGTATTTCCTGCAAAATGGGCGACATTTACAGCAGCTTTAATTGACCTGTGATTTATAAGACCACGATATTCTTCTTTTGATCCGGCGGTGCCAATACTTTGCACGATGACAGCCCGTGTTAAATCTGGCACCTCTTGCCTTGCATCGCCGCATGTGTCAGATTCAATTAGGAGGCCAGCAGCAGCATTTTCGTGCCAGATGGTAATATTTGTTCTTGCTTTATCGGATCTATTATCAGAGAGGAGGCTTTCTGCAGTAATTTTGTCTTTTTTCCTGACTTCAGTTACTTCTCGAGGTACGAATTGTTCTGATTCGTTTGTCATATTTTAACAAGTCGAAATTATACTCATTTTTTACTACTTTTTCAAGTATTATGGGATCTTGAAAGTTATGAGAAGTTTTATATAATAGATCTTTATGGCAGATCCAATCGCAACGTTTTTTACATCAGTTGGATGTATGGATGGACGGGTACAGAAAGCGGTTAATCGCTATGCTTCTCTTATTTTCGGTGCTGAATTCGCAGATACAGTTACGGAAGCAGGTTTAGTTGGAGTTTTCTCAAAAAAGGAGACAGATCCTGAAATGTACGAAGACGTAAAAGGAATGATACTTGTTTCAACTGATAAGCATAAGAGCTCAGGAATAATAGTTCATGGTCACGAAAACTGTGCCGGTAATCCAGTTAACGAAGAGCAGCAAAAAGAGGATATTAAAAAGACTGTGGATACAGTGCAAGAAATACTTGAAGATCGAAAAATTGAAGTTCATGGCGTCTACGTTCACTTAACCCCAAGAGTGAGAATAGAACAAATTGTTTAATTTGTAAGAAATTTTAGTAGGACACTTGAAATTTTTATGTGTTCGTGTCTATAATGATTTCCTCGCGTAAAACAGCTTAGGGCTCAGGGCAAGCCACCTGTAGGTGGTTTTTTGTTGGTAAAAATGGAGAAAAAATCTGGACATAAAAAATTAGGACAATGGGCAGCAACCGCCATCTGCGGAAATGACATTTTAAGTTCATGCCTCTACGTATCAGGAATTGCAGTAATTTATGCAGGAGTATACGCACCACTTGTACTCGTCATAATCGTTGCGATTCTTTTCTTCTATAAGTCTGTTTATACAGAGGTCGTTGAGGCGCTTCCTATAAATGGTGGGGCATACAACTGTCTGCTTAACGCTACTTCCAAGTCAGTCGCAGCAGTTGCAGGAGTTCTCACAATGCTGTCGTATATTGCAACAGCTGTTCTTTCTGGAAAAGTAAGTATTGAGTATTTGCATACCATAGTGCCACAGATTCCAGTCATTCCTGCAACGATAGCTCTGCTTTTCTTCTTCGCACTGCTTGTTATAGGAGGGATTAAGGATTCGGCGAAGCTTGCGCTTGGTATTTTTATACTTCACATAGTAAGTCTTGTTTCCTTTGTCGCACTAGGTGGCTATACACTTTTTACTCATCACACTTTCTTTCTTCAGAATTTGTTGCACACAACAACTGTTCTTCACAAAGAAGGCGGTATAGTAGCAGCACTTTTCCTAGGATTCTCTGCATCACTTCTTGGGGTATCTGGATTTGAGTCATCTGCCAATTTTGTCGAAGAGCAGGATGAGGGAGTTTTTCGAAAGACACTTCGTAACATGTTGATAGGTGTCGCAATTTTCAATCCATTGATCGCACTTATCATCCTTGGTCTTTCGCCTCTGTCATCAATCGTCGCTGCAAAAGACTTCTTACTGTCTCAGGAAGCAGCTGTTATGGGAGGTCATTACTTTCAAATATTTATTGTCATTGATGCATTTTTGGTACTTGCTGGTGCAGTACTCACATCATTTGTTGGTGTGACTGGGCTTATCTACAGAATGGCATCCGACGCATGTCTTCCTGGCTTTTTGACAAAGAGAAGCAAGAGTGGAAGTCACCCAAGAATTATTATTCTTTTCTTTCTTCTATGTGCATCGATATTAATTCTTACCGGTGGAAATATTTTGTCACTTGCCGGTGTTTATACTATCGCATTTCTTGGAGTCATGAGTATGTTTGCACTGGGCAATCTGATACTTCGCGAGACGAGAACTGAGCTCAAACGCACGTATAACGCTCCTGCTGTATTTGTTATCGTAGCTTTCCTGGCAACGCTCTCGGGAATTGCAGGAAATATCAAAATAGATACAACCAATCTTTTTTACTTTGCGATATATTTCATACCGGCGATTATTATTGTCATGTCGATAGTCTTTGAGGATCTAAGCCTTAGGATAATATTGCGCCTGACGAAAAATATTGGCTTTGTACACAGATATATTGAGGCGCACTTTGAAGACCTGACAAGCGGTCGAGTGATAGCATTTGTCAATCACGTTGAGCGACTCTATCCGCTACTTCACTATATAAACTCCAACGAAACAGCATGGAATATAACGCTCGTCCATTGCGCCAACCACGATAACAAAGACGACCGAGATAGATTCAAGGAGATAAAGAATGCTATTCCACATCTTCAGGCGGCAGGCGCTTTTCCTCATTTTAAGATAGATTGTGTTTATAAGGATTTTAGATTTGGTCCCCAGGCGGTAAAGGCTATAGCGAAAGAGTACAAGAGCCACACAAATAGAATCCTCATAGGGTCAATTCACCACTTCCACGAATTCGACTACGAAGAACTCGGCGGCGTGAGAATCATCTTTTAAAAAAGTTGAAACTTGCGCCTATTGTTAATATAATCCACAGGCAATGACAGCCGAACAAAGATTTGAGCCACATGCGCAGGACTTTGCAGGTAGAGCCGAACTCAGAACTTCTGAATCCCCAGTAATGGTTATGCGTAATTTTCCGCTGGCAGGACTTCTTGAGCCTAAAGACCAAAACAATCCCATCTCGACAGACCGCGTTTCTATATATACTATTCCGCGTCCTGAAGGGACGGAATATGCAGTAGTCTTTGCGCCGAAAGATGGTATAAAACTTCTTGATGTTCAGAACAGCGTTTCCGTGCAAGAGGACGGCTTCACAGGAGTGATAGATGATTATAATATGATTTTGTCACACCGGGGTGGAAATGGACCACGACTTCGAGGCGAACATGGGCAAGGAATGGGACTCTTATGGGGAGCATATTTTAGTTCAGTTAGACTTCAGAGAGACGTTCTTTTCGATGGAAATTATAACAATAGAATAATGCAGCATGAATTTAGGAAGGATAGCAAGGCTTATAATGATGACTTTGAAGCAACAAGACGACTTCTTGAGATTTTAAAAAGCACCACTGGAACAACGGTTGAGGAAGTCTCAGAAGGAATAGAACATCTAAAACAAGACGCAAAGGACGCTTTAGAGGATAGATGCGAAACTGATGTTGAGTTTTTAAGAAAATTTTTTAACCTGAAAGGTGATGAAGTGAGAAGATTTCACAAAAGTAAAAAACTGTTGTCTATTGGAAAGGCAGCAGAACTTTTAAGGGGTAAGGGTTCGCCCAAACAGCTTGCAGACTTTGAGCCTGCAGTTGTAGCCGCAGCAAAAGCTAAATCTGGAATGATTGTAGATGAAAATGGTGATGTTTCATACAATGAAGTACAAATGACAAAAATGGCGACGGCAAGTTTTGCTGACGTTAGAAATTGCACTGTCATACAAATTAACGAAAGAAAATATGGATTTCCTCATGATGTTGTCCTTGAAGGATTTTTAAATGATAAGACTGGTATGAAAATTAAGATAAATGTTGATGAGGAAGGTAGAGTTGAGTACGACGATACGATACAAGTTTTAGAATCTCATCTTGCAGGATTGAAAAAGCCTGAAATGAAGCCGTTGCCCCATGGAAGACTTGCTATACCTATAGTAAGAATTCTTGAAGATGATAATGGAAATTTTGGCTTTATCCTGAATGAGTTAAAGACTTCACCTGAACTTCCAGAAGCGGTCTTGAATGATATTGTTGCTTGGACAGATGATGTAGGGGGTTCGATTCTCGAGAGTGATAAAAGTTGGATTTCAGGCATGGTTGGTGTGCAGATGCTTACTGCTTCTCATCCAACTATTCGAAAAATAGAAGACACTTGGAGTTTGATTTGGGGAAAAAAAAGAATTACGTTCGCAGATGTTACAGGAGATGCGCCAAAACATAAGATTAATTATCAATTTTTTGAAGATCAAGTAAATGGTCCGGTTCAATCCGGCGTGATTGCATTGCAAGCACTAAGTCGCTATCCAGAACATTTCATACCATTTATCGATAACGTTAAGGCAGTAGCAGGAGAAGGATCGGAGTTAAAGTAGTATAGATAACTCTTCTCGTTTCTGATAAAACACTTTTATTCCAAAAACAACTGGTTGAGCGGAGCGAAGGTGAAGGGTCACTCTAAACTAGAAATTTAGTCGAGGAGAAAGTCAGTTTAGTATAATCATTATGTGCTTCTCAGAAGCGTTTTTTTATTGTAAAAAACTATTATCCAAAAGCTATAAACCTCAAAATGTGCTAAAATCTCCAATCATGAGTTCCGAGGTCCAACCAGTCGACTATCAAAACAATGAATTAAAAAGACCTGAGCAGCAAGTTCGTGTTATTCATAACGTACCTCTTGTTAAGCTCCTGCAGCCTGAAGACAGAGAAAACCCCATTCCTCACGATAGCGTATCAGTTTATTCAATACCGCATGACGCAGGTCAAGAGTATGCCATAGTCTTTCCGCCGTTGAATGGGGTGGAGCTGTATACAAGATTGTTAAAAATCTCAAATAGCGATCCAGGTATTGGTGATGCCTCCTCCGATATTTACACTATCCTGCATTCAGATCACAAACGACGAGCGAGGCATGAGGAGGGTATGCCTGGAGTGTGGGGCGCCTATTTCGGATCCCTTGAGCATCAGGCCAAGGTTTTTGGAGATGGAAAAATGCACGAATATATAAATTCGAACATAAAACAATACCAGGAAAATCTTAGTCTTGCTATTAAGACTCGTCATGCAATTGACGCACTTTCTGGTTTACCAGCGATTGAACGTCCCGACTTAGACGATGCAAAAAGAGTTATAAAAGATATGATTGAAGGGAAAGCTCCTATTGACCCAGCACTTTTAACTCGATTTTTTATGTTGTCAGAAGATGAAGTGAGACATCTGAAGACGTCCGGGCGATCTATCAGCAGAAATAAAGCCGCACGTCTCATAAGAGGACAAGGGTCACCGGATGAGCTTGAGATGTTTAATCCATATGTGGCAGAAGCAGGAAGAAGGCGTGCAACTTTATACAAAGATGAAGATGGAAATGCTGTATATAACGAAGACTTATTGGATAAGAATATTTTAAGGCAAGCAAAGGACGTAAAAGGCCACACAATTATAAAAATAGGTGAGGGTTTTTACAATGTCCCCAGAAACGAATATACACTTTTGAAAGAAGGAAAGTTTCGCAAATATATTGATATTGAAGTGGATGATGAGACTGGTAATATTTTTATAGGTGATGGATCTAGGGAAAAGCTCGAGGGTGCGATTGCAGGTATTCAGTATCCAGATGGGAATGTTAAGTTTGGTGAACTAGCTATCCCAGTAGTTCGAGTACAAGAAGCTCCCGATGGTTCTTACGGTTTTGTTCTACATGATACAAGAAGTGCACCGCCACTTCCGAAGGAAGTAATAGATGATATTAAAAAAAGGACTGACAAATCAGGTAAATCACGTTTCGCGTCGGAAGAGTCGTGGATATCAGGTATGGTTGGGGTACAGATGTTATTGATTTCTCATCCAAGCGTGAGAAGTACTCAGGATGATTGGAGTAAAATTTGGAATAGAACAAGGATTACTTACTCACATGTAATGGGTGAGCAGCCTAAGCCGAATGAGCCAACGCAGTTTAATGGACCAGTGCAAATAGGTATGATTGCTTTTCAAGCTCTGCTGAGATACCAAGAGCAATTTATACCATTTATTGAAAACGTCAAGGCAGTAGCAGGAGAAGGGTTGGAGCTAAAGTAGTATTGATAAGTCTTACGTTTTCTGATAAAATACTTTTATTCCTAAGACAGAGGGTTCGAAAGAATAAATCCCTCCGAGGGCCAAAACAGAAACTAGATACTAGAAATTAGTAACTAGGAATTTTTAAACGGCACTCCTTGGGAGTGCTTTTTTTATGTCTAGTTTCTAATATCTAGTTACTAGTATCTAAATCAATATGCCGTCACAACGTAATATCCAATCACTCGATGAAGTAAGACAAAAAGTTGAGAAATCAACTGCTATGTTCTTTGTCGACTACGCAGGTCTTACCCATCAACAGCTTGAAGAGGCTCGACGCGAACTCGCCAAAAACGAGTCAGAGATCGCAGTCGTCAAAAATACTCTTATGGCAATAGCACTAGAAAAATGCCTGCCTGCCGGCAGGCAGGTTGATGCTAAAGAGCGACTTCAGGGACCTCATGCAACACTTTTTTCATATAGTGATCCAATAGCAACAGCAAAAGTATTGTCAGCATTTGTTAAAAAATACGGTCTTCCAAAGATCAAATTTGGTCTTTTTGAAGGTGAGCTTATTGATGAGGCTATGATAGGCAAGTTATCAACTCTTCCATCAAAAGAGATTTTGGTCGCAAAACTTCTTGGTACACTCAATGCACCGATTTCAAACTTTGTATATGGCCTTAATGCAAATATAGTAAAACTCGCACAACTTCTCAAAGCAATTGAGGAAAAGAAAGGAGCAGCAGGTAATTAAGGTTTAATTATTAGTATTTAACTAATAGCTAAACGCTAATTGCTAAAAGCTAAAAAGGGGGTGACTAATTAATATGGCAGATAAAAAACTATCAAAAGAAGAACTTCTAACAGCAATCGAAGAAATGTCCGTTCTTGATCTTTCCGAATTAGTCAAAGCACTTGAGGAAAAATTTGGAGTAACGGCAGCAGCACCAGTAGCAGTCGCAGCAGCGCCTGCCTCAGGAGCAGCAGATTCTGGAGAACCAGCAGAGGAGCAAACCGTATTTAACGTATGGATTGCTGCAGCAGGAGCAAACAAACTTGGAGTTATCAAGACTCTTCGTGAGTTAGCACCTACTCTCGGTCTCAAAGAAGCAAAAGACTTAGTTGACGCAGCACCAAAAGAAGTGCTCACAGCAGTCAACAAAAAAACAGCAGATGAAGCAAAAGAAAAACTGACAGCGGCGGGAGCCACAGTCGAACTTAAATAATTCGACTGTCGTCCTGAACTTGTTTCAGGACCTCGATTTTCATTTGTTTCCATAAAAGACCCTCATGGTGAAATACCCGGAGGGTCTTTTTATATGGGTTCAGAAGGTTGTCATTGCGAGCAAACAAGCGAGCACACCAGTGGTGGGCGAAGTGAAGTGCAGGGAAGCAATCTCCAGGATCATCCTTGCAACCCACCAATACATGCTCTAGAATAAAAAAATTATGGCACTTGAACAAAGAGATTTTTCCCCCAGACCTCGCGATGTCAACTTAGAACCTATTCCTCGTGAAGGTTTAAGTATTGGAATTTATCGCCCAAGAAGAGTAGTAACTAATGATGAACTGTGTGCTGGCGATGAGGTCTTAAGAGATAAAATAGTTCATTCTGTAGGGGCGGATAGACGATATGTAGCAGGGCCAGATGAGACTGCTTTGATGATGGTCCACCAAGCAGCAGTACTAGCAGGCGCGAGGGATCTAGATGTTGTGAAAGTTTCGGTTAGTCATCCTGATGGTAGAAATAATTCTTTAGGTTTAGTTCGGAAATTAAATCTAGATCCCTCAAAAGTGGATTATCTCGATTATCATTTAGCATGCTCAGGAGTTGGTGAAGGGTTTGTTGACTTCTATCTAGATAGGGACAAGATGAAAGGTAGGAGATTTTTCATTGGCTCGTCTGAGAGATATTCAGAGACCACAAACAACAAGCTCGATGATGCCCTAATGTGCGATGGATCAATTGGGGCGACCGGAGTATATGGGAAAGATCTAGAAGTCCTGGCGGCTAAAAGTATTGATGGACCAGAAGAGCTTTCGGGACTTATAAAAATGAGAGTTGACCGATCATTGATGGTGGCCCCATATAAAGATATTTATATACCTTATGCCCAGTATTTTGATCAGGATGGGTTCAATGTTCGAAAGACAATGGAGGCAATGGTTCCGGACGAGATATCAAACCTGATGGAAGAAGCCAATTTGAAGCCTGAAGAGATAGATTACGTGATTCCTCATCAAGGAAGTCAGCTGATGGTGAGATCTCTTGATCACAGATTGAAGCATCAAGGATTTGCTGGAAAAGTTGTGTATGACAACGAAGAGGGAAATTGGTCTTCAGG
>DASZRG010000032.1:0-7425 GCA_035549295.1 Patescibacteria group bacterium | reverse complement strand
AAAGAGTTTTTGTATGCGATGCCCTCTGTTCCATCTTCTCCGTTATTTCCGTATCCTTTCTCGACTGTAGCAAGCGCAAACTTAGGATCTTCAAGATAAGTCCTACCACCATGGTTTTCAAAACCAACCAGTTGGCTCTTGGCGCTTGGCTCTTGGCTGTTAGTTAATTCACTAACCCCTAACCCCCAACTGCTAACTGCAGTAATATTCCCAATTAATCTCCTCGCTGATTCACCTGGATTCTCAGTATGAAGCGGGAAAACTCCAAGGCCTGGAAGTTTTTTACCATCGGCCGTTTTGTAATATTTGCCCAGGAATTGATATGCGCCACAAATATAGAGACCAGGAGTCCCATCCTCAATTTTCTCGATCAGTACTTTCCCTTTTTTGTCTTGAAGATCCTCATTTACTATTTCTTGTTGAGTGTCTTGGGCGCCACCCATAAACAACAATTGACAGTTAACAATTGACAATTGACTGTCTCCCACTGAGATTTTTTTGATCTCAACATCTATTCCCCGCCATTCGGCGCGCTTTCGAAGCACAATTATATTCCCCCGATCCCCATATGTATTCATGAGATCGGGATAGAGCCAGCCGATTGTAAGCGAGTAGCGGTTGGCGGTTAGGGGTTGGCGTTTGGTTTTATTTTTCTCCATTATTATCTCCCTTTCTTAGAGATTTTTTAAAGCTTTGAATTTTTTTTATCAAAATTTGTGACTCTTTATATAACGGTTCAATTTCCTTGTCTTCTAAATAACCCATTTCTACAGCAAATTTCAATTGCGCAACTACTTCTGTTGTAGATTTAATTGCAATATCGAGAAAATGACAAAAATCATTAACTGTTGTACTTGCTGAACCCTCAGCTATATTTGAAAAAATCGATACAGCTGCTCGCTTCAGCTGACTTATTAGTCCGAAAAGTTCATGCTTGGGTAGTTTTTCTGCTAAAACATAAACCTTTTTGGCAAAAATAATTGCATCCTTCCAAATTATTAATTTTTCGAATCTAAATATATCGTTCATAATTACAAACCGCTAACTGCCAACCCCCAACCCCTTATAGAATACTTCTTCCTGTCAGAATCTTTCTGACTTCGAGCATGGCTGAATATGTTGGTAGTATAAACAAAGTTTCATCTTTTGCAGTTTCGCTGATTGATGTATCGATTGCTTCCTGTAGATTTTCGAACATTTGACATTTGACATGTGACAATTGACTATACTTTATACGTAAGGACATATCGAATACTCTATCTCCTGAGACAAATATTTTATTTACATCACTTTTTAGTTCGTCAAAATCGACGTCCCAGATCCAGGATACGTCGCGGCCGTCGGGAATACGATCATTAAGAACCAGTAGAATGTTTGGTTTTTTATCATTTCGAGATCCTGAAACAAGTTCAGGATGACGATACTCATTTATGGCCGAGATTGCTTGGTTGGCGCCGGCAGGATTTTTGGCTAGTAGCAAGACTACATCGCGATCTTTATAAACTATTTTCTCTTGTCGGCCAAAAGCTGGCTTGAAATCAACAAGTGCCTTGTGAACAGTATCTTTTGAAACATTAAAAACTTTATTTGCGACAAGTACTGCGGCGTTTTCATTGTAGATATTATATGTGCCAAGGAGTGGATGGGGGAGTGAGGGGAAAGTCATTGTATCGGGATTGGTATAGCCGCAATTAGGACAGTGAAATTTACCAAGATGTGAGTATGCGACTTTTGAAAATTTGAGTTTGGTATTACAATTTGGACAGTAAGCAAAGTCGACGTCATATCCGACTTCACTTTTCTTCATAAGACTTTCATCGATGCCGAAATAATAGCGGACAAGTGTTGAATCATTTGCAATATCAGCAAGTTTTGGGTCATCACCATTTGTAAAAATAGTCGATGAAATTGGAAGTTTGCGAAGAGCCTTATTCCATTTTTGTGCTATCGTGTTGACCTCACCGTATCGGTCGAGTTGATCGCGGAAGAGATTTAATAAAACAATTGACATATGACCGTTGACATGTGACAACTCTGCGAGGACGAGGGAGAGATTGTTTTCATCGACTTCAAAAATCATCGCATCAAAATTTAACCTTCCGGTTAAACTTCCTTTTTGAATAATTGTTGAGGCCAGACCATTTAGAAGATTGGCTCCCGCTTCATTTCTAAAAACTTTAAGTCCTTCCTCTTCAAGAATTTTCTGAAGCATAAGAGAAGTCGTTGTTTTCCCATTAGTACCAGCAATCAGGACAATTTTTAGATTTGGATTTTTCTTTAAAACATTTTGAACAAATTTTGGGTTGGTCTCCATTGCAATATGCCCAGGCCAAGTGGATCCTGCACCGAGATTGAGTATTTTAGAAAACCACAATGTAAGCTTACCGATGAGAGTCAAAAACGAATTCATGCTTCAGTATATTATACCGTCATTCTGAATTTATTTCAGAATCTCAAAGAGACCCTGGCTCGCGTTAACAGCCTTTAATAAGCAAATATGCAAATGATAAAGTTCAAATGAATGTTTTAAATGTTAAATGTTTTTATGTTACAAATTTATAGATTAACTCATTTTTATAATTCATTTGCTTATTTGAACTTGCATATTTGTAGTATTTAGCTCGTGATACCCGTGGTACTCTTGATACCCATGATACCCTTTATATCTTACATCGCTCTCAGTATCCTGATCCGGTCCTCTATTGGGGGGTGAGTGGAGAATAGATTTGCGACAAAACCTGCTATCTTTTTTCCTTTGAATGGGTCTTCGATATAAAGATGAGCTGTGCCAGGGGTAGCATGCATAACTGGCCTTGTACTATTTGCTATTTTTTCTAACGCGTTTGCAAGTTCATCAGGGTATCGCGTAAGAAGTGCGCCAGATGCGTCTGCGAGATATTCGCGTCTTCTTGAGACCGCAAGTTGTATTAGAGTTGCGGCGATTGGTGCAAGAATTGATAGTATTATTGCGATAACCATAAATATCGCAGCGCCGTTATTATCTCTCTCTTCTCGATCGCGGCCGCCCAGTCCTCCCCACCACAGACTTCTTGAAAAGACCTGAGCGAGAATTGCGATTGATCCAACCAATATTGCAACGATTCCCATTAGCCTCGTATCATAATTACCAATATGCGAAAGCTCGTGGCCCAATACTCCTTCGAGTTCTGATTTGTTCATGAGTGGCAGAAGACCGCTTGTTACGCAAACTGCGGCATGCTTTGGGTCGCGGCCTGTTGCAAAGGCATTTGGAGATGGATCATCAACTATGTATACTTTCGGCATCGGAATACCTGCTCCGATTGCAAGATTTTCAACAGTTGTATAAAGGGTTCTATAATCTTTTCTGTCTGCTTCTTTTGCTCCAGAGATCGAAAGAACTAGCTTATCCGAATTGTAATAAGAAAAAAAAGAAAATGCCCCCGAGACAATGAGCATTATTCCAACCCAACCAGAGCCATACCCAAGCGCTTCTCCAAAAACGTACGCGACAAACGTAAAGAATACAATAAACAAAAACATTATGATCCATGTTTTGGTTTTATTGCTGCCTATTTGTGAGTAGATATTTGCGGCCATGGTATTTGGGGTTGGCGGTTGGGGGTTTGCTGTTTGCTTTTTTGCTAACTGCTAAATGCCAATAGCTAACCCCTAGAATTTAACTTTCACTTCTTTTCTCTCGTCATCAGTTGCGGTGAAGAATTCGGCGTCAGTTGTAAAGCCAAGTTGCTTTGCGAAAATATTTCCTGGGAATTGCTTTCGAGCCGTGTTAAAAGATAAAACTGTTGAGTTATAGAATTGTCGTGAATAAGCTATTTTATTTTCAGTATCTGTCAGTTCATCTTGTAATTCTTTAAAGTTCTCGCTTGCTTTAAGATCCGGATAAGCTTCAGCGACTGCAAAGACAGACTTCAAAGCGTTGCTGAGTTGGTCACTTGCTTCTGCTTTGTCAGACAGTGAATCAGCCTTGACCATATTAGATCTCGCTTTCGTAACATTTTCAAAAACTTCTTTTTCGTGTTTCTCATAGCCCTTTACTGTCTCAACGAGATTTGGAATGAGATCTGAACGTCGTTTTAGAAGAACGTCTATTTGAGAAAGTGCTTCCTTGATCCTTTGCTGAAGGACAATAAGGTTGTTGTAAGTCATCCATAGGTAAGCGCCTATGATTAAAATCACGATGATAATTATCAGAACAGGGTTCATAGTGATAAATAGTATCTCACAAAGAATTTCGGAAGTCAAACAGAGCTTGGCTGTTAGGGGTTAGCATTTAGGTGTTGGTGAAAAACTAACCCCCAAGTTCTAAAAGCTAAGAGCTAATAGTCTGTGAGCCAGGAGAAGAAATCTTTATAAGAATATGTGTTTAAGATATCTTTTGCTTCACACCAGCCGCGTCGTGCAACAGATACTCCATAAAACATATTATCCATGTGGGATAGAGCATGACTATCAGTGTCAATCACGAATTTAATATTTTTCTTGAGAGCATCACGTATCAGCATATCTGGAAGATCTAGTCTTTCAGGCCAAGAATTTATCTCAAGCGCTTTATTGTTGTTTGCGACAAAAGTAAATAATTTATCCCATTCCACTTCGTATCCTGCTCGCGAATTAAGAAGTCTTCCGGTTGGGTGAGCAAAGATTCGAGCTTTTTTATTTGACAACCCGCTCAAGATTCTTTCAGTCATCTTCTCCTTTGGAGTATTGAATGAACTGTGAATAGAAACAATTAAGCCATCTACAAAATCCATTGCAGAATCGGGTATAGCTAGCTTGCCCGAGGCCAGAATATCACATTCAAGTAAATTTATTATTCGTATAGTTTTATTACTCTCTTTTAGCTTTTCGATGAATTTTGCTCTTTTCTCAAGTATTGAACAAATTTGTTTTTCATCATTATTCTTTCCAGCCGGATTGTGTTCGGAAAAACCTAGATATTCGTATTTAAGTTCTTTTGCTCGAGTTAACATTTGTTGCATTGATGCATTTCCATAGTCATGGCTCGAGTCGATTTGATAATCCGAATGAATATGCAAATCACCTTTTATATCTTTTAATTCGACAAGTTTCGGAAGTGTATGTTTTATTGCACGGTCTATCTCTCCAACATTGTCGCGAATTTCAGGTGGTATCCAGTCCATTCCAAGGAATTTATAAAATGACTCCTCGGTTTTAAAAGTCTTCATTGGTTTGTCTGGCTCTTTTGTAAATTTAACTCCTCGTTCAGATAGTGAATAGCCTTTTTTAAGAGAATACTCGCGCAAAGCAACGTTGTGATGTTTACTTCCGGTAAAATGCTGAAGCATAGACCCAAACATTTCAGGTGGAAGAACTAAGAGGTCTACATGTCGTCCTCCACCAATTAGAAATGATGCGGTTGTAGGGCCTTTTTCAATAAGTCTTTCTTTGTGGGGGAATTCGACGAAATAATCTATAACTGCCTGTGGATTATCGGAGGTCGCTGCTATATCTACATCTCCTACTGTTTCAGCCATTCTTCTAAGACTTCCAAGCGGCTGGACGTCAATTACATCTTTTGATTTTCGAAGGTATGCCAGTACATTTTCTGATATCTCATAAGCGATAGGAAGCAACATTCTGCGTGTTTTGGTAGTTCCCGTTGCGTATTCTGAAAGCGCTTGAAGAATATCTTTCTCTGACTTTTCTCCAAATCCTTCAAGTTCGGCGATGCGTCCATCTGTTGCAAGTTTTTTAACGTCCTCAATTACTGTCTCAGGATACTTAAGTTTGAATGTAGTAACAAGTTTGTATGCTTTCTTTGGACCAAAGGATGGAATATCAAGAAGTGGGAAAATTGCATATGGAACGTGGCTCAAAACTTCGTCAAAATGGGCGACCCTTCCCGTTGTAAAAAGTTCATCAAGCCTCTGTTTTATAGTAGGACCAATTCCTGAAATTCCATCGAGCTTGTTATCTTTGTGAAGGCTTTTTAGCTCAACTGATAGTCGTTCGACGACATCCGCCGCTTTTTGATATGCAACGATTTGAAAGTGGTATTTTCTCTCATCAATTATCGTGTAAGCTGCTGCGACGTTTTTAAAAAGCTGCGCGATTTCAAGATTGGACATTTAGACTATTTTAGCACGGAGAAAAGAGGTGTCAATTTTGGGAATATTGAAGGTAATCTTATGTTTACTTTGCTTGCAGATATACTGTTGGGCCAGGCACCATTCGGTGCCTGACTGCGGTACCATCGGCGAAGCAAGGTATCGAATGGTACCTTGCGGGAGCGACGGGACTCGAACCCGCGACCTCCTCCGTGACAGGGAGGCGCTCTAACCAACTGAGCTACGCCCCCAAAATTTCGACAAAGCTAATTTTATCAAATATGTGCGCCGAAAACAATTGTTAGGGTATTGACAAATAAATTCACAAACGCTTATTATTTATCAATTCTGCCTCGAATAACTGCCCCAGTTTTTATTCATAAACATGCCAAGAAGAGCGAGTTCAAAAAAATTAGTAAAGGATCAAGAGCGAGTTTTGGTTCAGCCACATAAGTCATACCAAAGCCTTTTGTATGGAGTTTTAACTGTTTTTATTTTGTTTGTAGTCATGATAGTAGGTTTGCGTTTTATGTCTCAGAGTAAGGGAACAATTTCTGATGAGGGCATTTCAACTATGAGAGTTGAGGATATTAATCAGCCGAAAGATATTTACACCGTTAAGTCCGGCGATAATCTTTGGTCAATTGCACAAAACTATTATGATGATGGATATAAATGGAACCTAATCGCAAAAGCGAATAATATACAAAACCCTAACGTCATAAATCAAGGAACTAATCTTAGGATGCCTGCAGTTGCGGCACCGACTCCAACTACAATTATGCAAGAGCCTGTTTCGTCTCAAAATCCAGTAAATACACCAAGCGAAAATCTAAATAAAATATCAGGTAATAGCTATACGGTTGTTCGTGGAGACAATCTTTGGAATATTGCCATTCGAGCTTATGGGGATGGTTATCGCTGGGTAGATATTGCACGCGCCAATCATCTTGCAAATCCCGACCTTATCCACCAGGGAAATCACTTTATTATTCCAAGGTAGGAGTATATAAGCTAAATATAATGACTTAATGCCCTGCTTGATAAAGTAAATTTAAACTATTAAAATCTTCACATGTCAGAAAGAATAGGTGTTACTTCTCCTCCAAGACCCGCGGATGGGTTTTTTTATGGCCTTGATGACATGGAAGACCGTGTGAGGGAAAGGGATTTCGATCTTTTAGATGCTCAAGCAAGAGCTCTTGAGAATTCGGGTATTGGAGATGTTCTAAAAGCTGCGGCCGAGACCATACCGGGTGCGTCTTATCGCTATACTGATCGTGTAAAAATGTATGGCATGATATATCCTGCATATGTTCTTGGTGGACCTATTTTTGAAGAACCTGCACTCAGA
>DASZRG010000031.1:0-36993 GCA_035549295.1 Patescibacteria group bacterium | reverse complement strand
TTACTATACTCTCTGAGGAATCACAAGTTGTATTCAAGATTGGTGAACTCGTCACAAAGGAAATGGAAGAACAAGCAGCAGCAGATGAAGCAGCTGCAGCCGAAGCAGCAACCGAAGGCGAAGAAGGAGCCGAAGGTGAAGCAGCAGAAGGCGAAACCAAGGAATCAACCGAAGAAGCCGCAGCCCCAGCCGAAGAATCCCCAAAAGAATAATTGAGATTAGCTCGTGATACACGTGGTACCCTTGATACTTTTGATACCCTTAATTTGATAATTTACTAGCTAATTTACTTGCCTTCTCAAAGCTCGGGTCGAGCTGCAAAGCCTTTTGAAGTAAATCTTCTGCAGTATCTTTCTTACTAAGCTCGATAGCATAGATAGCAGCCTGATAATAGGCGTCTGGAGAATTCGCCTGTTTTGTGGCAATTTCGCTCCAATATGAAAAATTATCGCGAGCCTGAAGCCACTTCTCTTTTGTCTTTGAGTAGTCAAGAAGTACGACCATCGTATAAAGCGCTAGAACACAAAAGCAGATCAGGAGAAATGAAAGCGAGAATATAGTAGCCTCACGCCTAACATACTCAGCTGTAACGACCTTTTTAAGGCTCTTAACTTCGTCCTTCAGAAACCCTTTCGGTAATAGTTCGGTAATTTTGCGGTAATTAATGATACCCTTATTCATAACTTCACGAATACATCCGAATGTTTAGTCCGAATAACCCGAATTATTGGTTTTAAAGGCTGTCGTCCTGAGCGAAGCGAAGGATCTTAGGATTTCGGCCAGCTTTCTATCATTATACTTTTTTCGGGGATAAATTTCTGGAATAGCTCTTCGGTAATAAAAGGCATGAAAGGATGGAGTAATTTAAGTTGAATAAGGAATAATGAAGAAAGAACAATGAATGAATTTTCGTCCACCCTACCCTTCACATCTTCAATATATTTATCCGCAAACTCATGCCAAATAAATTCATAAAGTCTATCCGCTGCGAAGTGAAATTGATAACCATCAATATTTTTAGTTACATCTTTGATTAACTGCTCTACCCTATTCACCCACTCCCTGTCGTTCGCATGTTCGGCAAACTTTGCGAGCTCCACAATTGACATGTGACCTTTGACATTTGACGACGACTTTTTGGTCAATTGTAAATTGTCAATTGTCACTTGTTGCATATTGATAAAACGACCCATATTCCATAGCTTATTACTAAACTTCCTCATCGCATCAAGCTTTGGATAAGAAAGAGCCTGATCATTTCCAAGTGCTGTACCATAGACCAATGCGAAACGGACAGCATCTGCTCCATACTGGTCAACAAGCTCCATGGGGTTAACAACATTTCCCTTTGACTTACTCATCTTTTTCCCAAAAGGATCATTCACGAGACCGTGAAGAACAACATTCTTAAATGGAACTTTTCCCGTTCTATAAATACCAACCATCGCCATACGGGCAACCCACCATCTGAGGATGTCATACCCAGTCTCCATAACAGTCGTAGGATAAAACTTCTCAAAATCCTCTGATTCTTGATTCTTGATTCTTGATTCGTTACTCTGCAAAGTAGCAAACGGCCATTGAGAAGATGAGAACCACGTATCAAAAGTGTCATTGTCTTGCACTAGCGCTTTAGAACCACATTTCGAGCATTTTTCGGGCACTACTCCATCTGTCACTTCCCAATTCGAACATTTTTCGCAAAACCAAGCTGGAATTCTAATACCCCAAACAACCTGTCGACTTATATTCCAGTCGCGAATATTCTCAAGGAATTTAAAATATAACTTCTCAAAAGACTCAGGATAAATCTGTATTTCATCTTTTTTGACGGCATCAATTGCGGCTTTTGCCAATGTATCCATTTTAATAAACCACTGCTCTTTTGGGAGCGGTTCCAAAACATTTTTACATTTATAACAAAGCCCTATTCTATGAACGTATTTATCATCAATTTTCTCAATTAGCCCTTTTTTCTGCATTTCCTCAACGACTGCCCTTCTTGCTTGCTTTGCATACATCCCAGCAAAAGGCCCTGCGGCTTCTGACATTTTCCCATCATATCCAATTACCTGCTTCAGTGGCAAGTCATGTCTTTTTCCAACTTCAAAATCATTAAAGTCGTGAGCAGGAGTTATTTTTACCACTCCTGTTCCAAATTCTGGATCAACGTAATCATCCGCAATAACTTTTATTTTTGCTTTTCCCAAAACTGTTTCAATTTCTATTTCCTGATTAATATATTTGGTATATCTTTTGTCATTTGGATTAACCGCAACCGCAGTATCCCCAAACTTCGTCTCAGGGCGAGTAGTCGCCAAAATCAATGGACCATACTTGATGTAATAGAGTGGATCGCGTCTTTCTTCCCAAACAACTTCAAGATCTGAAAATGATGTTCCATCATATGTACAGTAGTTAACAAGGCGATTTGCACGGTAAATTAGGTTATCTTCATACATCTTTTTAAATGTCGCGTAGACTATTTTTACAATGTCTGGATCAAGTGTAAATTTCATACGTGACCAGTCGAGTGAGAATCCTAGCTTTCTAAGTTGCCCCTCCATACCGCCGCGATTTTTGTGAACGAAATCCCATATCATTTGATAAAGAGTATCTCGGTCATAATCAAAGCGAGATTTTCCTTCGTTTGCTAAATGCTTCTCAAAAACAAACTGTGTCTCAAATCCAGCATGATCGGCGCCGGGTTGCCATAGAGCAGAGTAGCCTTTCATTCTGTGATAGCGAATTAAGATATCCTCAACAACATACATTGCGTGACCGAAGTGAAGTGGAGCATTAGCATTTGGGGGAGGAAGAATTATAGAGTAGGGTGCACCATCTGGATTTACCTCAGGCTTGAAGTACCCATTCTTCTCCCAAGATTCATAAATTCTATTTTCCACCTTTTTGTGATCATACACCGAATCCATGAGAAGATTATAGCTGATTTGTAGCTAATTTACACTGATATAAATACCCAATTAACCAACCAAATCTAAATGTTAAATTTAAAATTGTTTAAACATTGATCCCGATTGAATCGGGATTGATAATTTGTTAATTGGTTTGATGAATTGGTAAATTGATCAATTGGTCATTGTTAAGAAATTCACCAGACCCACTTAACTTGCTACGATCTCCTGTCGGAGATATAATATGGAAATGGATCCAAGAAATAGTGCGATTCCGGCGGAGTCGGGAGGCATAGATAGGTCCGATGCCATGCAAACCAAACTCGACGCCTCAACGAATACATACGAGGAACACTCGGTTACACGCGCAACCAACTTCCTTATAAGAACCTATGAGGACGATAATAGACAGCGCAAAGACCGCGGCTCATTCACGGGTGGAATAGCATCAGAGCTAGCTGCTTGGTATGAAAAGCTTAGAACAGCTATTGAGAATCGCGATGAGGAGGTTATTTTACGCGCAGCAATTGAAAGAATACTGAGAAGAAGACTTCTGCTCGGTGGCAATGGCGAAAGCGTAGCGGGACCTCTTGTCCGGGAGCTCATCTGGGCAAGATACTTTACTGACGATTCTATTGCCGAGGAAAAGATAACTGAAATCCAAACTGTTATTGACCTTTACCTTAACCTCAGACGCAATGTTCAGACCTACAACAAAATAAGCGAGTCAGATCTCAACGAGTGGATATACCAGCTTATGTCGTCACATATAGAAAGCCTTCTCAGTCCTGGAAGAAAGACCGAGGCAATGATCTCGTACATATTTCATAATATAGTTGAGAAAGTTAACATCAAGGATGACACAAAAGAAACACGGGATATTCAAGTATTCATAGCCATCAGAAAAGCATTCGCAAAAGAGGATTTACCCTTTCTTCGCTACGCGCTTTTTACTCAATATTTTGGGGTTCTGACTGATAAAAACGTCCGCGATATCATGAGGCGTTTCAGCCAGGGACAGCATGTAATAGATGCGCAACTTGAATATCCAGGCCGTTTTAAAATCTTTGAATTTGTAAAACGCCAAATCCCACCATTTCTTATTCTTGATGACATTATGAAGAATTATGATGACAAATTCCGTGACTTTATAAAAGAAGATGAAGAGTTTACGAATGTTATCGTCCAGACATGTGATGCACGATATGCAAATATCTCAGGGAAAGTCAGACGAGCGATTGTCAGATCTATTATATTTATTTTGCTTTCAAAAGTATTTTTGGCGCTCACCATCGAGGGCACATACGACCGAATAACTTATGGATTTATCAAATGGGACGTCATAGCCATCAACATCGCCATTCCAGTATCGATGATGATTATCGTCTCGCTATTTTTGAAAGCGCCTGGCATGGACAACACCGACCGTATTGTCGCCAGAATTAAATCTCTTCTTTTTGATGAAAAACCACAACTAGGAAAAGACCTAGTATTCAATCACAAACCACGTGCTCAAACATTTATGGATACTATATTTACAACCGTTTGGCTGGGAACATTCGTCGCAAGTTTTGGAATCATCATCTATGTTCTCAGCAAGCTGCAATTTAATTACGTTAGCCAAGGATTTTTTATCTTCTTCTTTGCTATCGTTTCGTTCCTTTCATACCGCATCAACCAAGCGGCAAGCCTCTATACTGTAAAAGACAAACCCAGCATAGTTACACCATTCGTTGACTTTTTCTTTATGCCAATTGCTCGAGTAGGACGCGTCCTAGCAGAGGGTGTTCGCTCAGTTAATATCTTTGTTTTCTTACTCGACATGCTTATCGAAATGCCTTTTAAAGGGCTCGTTGCATTCTTTGAAAAATGGTTTTTCTTCCTTCACTCCAAGCGAGAAGATCTTGCATAGAACTCGCGTAAGTATTTCTTTGATTTACACAGATTAGAGAATTAATTTACACAGATAAATCTCGCGACGGAAATACCTCTCGGCATCATCCGAGTTAATCAGTTTTATTATCTGCGAAAATCTCAACGATGATATAATAGATGAAATAGACTATCAACGCAGGTTTTTCTGAAATCAATGTTAGCTTATTAATACATGAAAATTACGCGAAATGAAAGATAAATCTACGCTCATAATTTATACAGACGGGGGGTCGCGCGGTAATCCGGGGCCTGCGGCATATGGTTTTGTTGTCTTTGATGAAAACAAAAAAATGATTTATGAAGAAGGGAAAAACTTGGGGATTCAAACAAACAATTATGCCGAATACATGGCAATAGTAGAATCTCTTCGTTGGGTCCAAAAGTCAATTGTCAGCCCCGATATAATCGGGGTCAGTAGTCAATTGTCAGTTGTTAATTATTTTATGGACTCCATGCTCTGCGCTATGCAGCTTTCGGGAAAATGGAAAATAAAAAGCGAGACAATTCGCGCGCTTTTTTATGAAGTAAAAAAACTCGAGGAAGAAATTGGTTTGCCAATTTCCTATCAACATGTTAGACGAGAATTTAACAAAGAGGCAGACCGCATGGTGAATTTAGCCCTCGACGAAATTATGAATAATGAATAAAGAAGAATGAATAATGAGAATGCGAAAACTCGTTAACTCGTTAACTCGTGAGCACGTTAACTCGCAACACTACTTAACACTTTATACAAATTGACTTGTGATACCCTTGATACTTTTGATACTTTTGATACTTTCTTGTAAACTGATACTATGCCCAGGCTTCAGGTTGAAATAAAAGATCCCGACAAACCAATTCTTCTAATAGTCGGAGATAAAAGTCCTCTCATAAAGTCACTTGTCAAAGAGTACGGCGATACATTTAAGATAGCCCAAGTTTCAAGTCAAAAGCCGATTGACGAAAACATATATCACATTGACCCAACGAACGCACATTTGATACTTAACCTTGAAGAGAAGATTGAATATGGAATCGTTTTTCTTGAGGATCGCATGCGCGACTTTGCTCAAAGTGTTTTTGCAAAACTTGAAGCAGACCACGCAAAAACTATTATCATCACATCAGTTCGTGACGCCGAACAATATTTGGATCTTGCACTTACTATCAAAAAGGTTTCATCTTTCTATTTCTTTTTCTTGGGTGATCTTTACTCAGAAGATATAGAATTCGACCGCGACTCAGAAGTTGGCAGACTCGTTGAAGAAGCACTTTTCAAAAGGACGATAACACTCACTGGAAATGACCTAAAACCCATATTTCCAATTTATGAGAAAGATGCAATCGTCGGAATCAATCAAGTTCTTCTTGGTCCAAAAAGTCAAAATAAATATTATTATCTCTTCTACGACCACCCACAGACTTATATCTCGGCTATTCATATCATTGAGCGAGCAGAGCCCGATCTGAAGATTGTCTACAACGACTCAGGAGTTGCAACGAGATTTGAGGACATTACATCAATTGAGAGTGCAATAGAAGACAAGATAGTTACTAAGCCAAAGTACTTATCCGCATATCTTGAAGGTTTTGAAAAGAGCATCAAGCACTTTCATGCGAGAGGTCCAATAAAAGAGTCTGAAAAACCAAAAATAATTGCAGTGCCTCAAAAAATAGTTGCTCAACAAAAACCAAAAATCAACTTTTTCAACAGAGCGTTTTTCATTGCCTGTTTTTTATTTATATTCGTAAATATTCTGGCTGGTGTTTCAAGTATATTATTATTCAAAGACTCACTCACATCTCTTAAAAACGGGCAGTACACAAAAGCCGGACAGAGCATAGGAAGTGCTAAAACTTTTTTTGATATAACGTCACCCGTTTCAGAAGTCGCAGTATATCTAGCAGGCGTTGCTGGATTTCATGAGATAACAGCCGCCTACAAAACGCTTACGACAACCGTTAGCTTAACGAGTATAGCGTCATCTGATTTTCAGACAATTGCAGACCTTGGTCGTGGCATAACCAGCGATACTCTCAGTCAAAAAATTGGTGATGCATTCTTTTTGTATTTCAAAGCTACACAACTTGCTATCGAGACAAACAATCAAACCATCAAATCACTCATCACCCCAGATATTTCTACTGCTCTAAATCTGTCGTCTGTTGCTCCTCAAGTGCTTGGTTTTGACCGAACAAAACACTATCTGGTACTTTTTCAAAACAATGGTGAACTTAGACCTACTGGCGGTTTTATTGGCTCAGTTGGTGAAGCAACTGTTACATCGGGTAAAATTGACTCATTCAACCTTCAAGATGTCTATCAATACGACGGGCAACTCAAAGCCCACGTCGAGCCCTACTTCATAGTAAGACGCTATCTACAACCACACCTATATCTAAGAGACAGTAATTTTAATCCAGACTTTCAGCAGTCGGCATCCACCGCAGCACTTCTTTATGACCTTGAAACCAATAAAAAAGTTGATGGAGTAATTGCTGTGAATTTCGATGCAGTAAACCAGATTATTAACGCAATTGGACCAATAAAACTTGAGACATACAACCAAACACTTGACGAATCAAACACGTTTACGTTTCTCGAAAAGACAATAGACAACAATTTCTTCCCAGGCTCGACTCAGAAAAAAGACGTTCTCCAGGCACTATTTAACAAAATCATGCTTACGCTTGAAGACCGTAATGCTCAGATAAAAGTAGCGAGACTCATCCCGGAGCTCATAAAAGAAAAGAATATTCTATTTGCGTTCAATGAGAAATCGGTGCAAAGCGCTTTTTCAAGTCTTGGATTTGGAGGAGAGTACGCGGATCATCGTGATACACCTGACGATCAAATAAATGACTTTCTTGGAATTAATGAAGCAAATATTGGAGTTAATAAAGCAAATATTGGGGTGACACGCGAAACTAACTATGAAGTAGATTTTTCAGCAAATAAAATACTTTCAAAAGTTAACCACGTACTCGATAACCAAAGCGAGCTACAATACAAGTCATACATACGATTTTTAGTACCTACTGGAAGTAGTCTAACCGCAGTCAAGATAAATGGTCAAAAACAAAATATCGTTGCAGCAGTAACCGACTATCAGACGTATGAGGCTCGCGGATTTAAGGCACCTACCGGTCTTGAAGTGGATGCATCAACAGTTGATGAACATCAAGAATTCGGTTTTATAGTAGAAGTCGCACCCCACACCAAACAAGAAATAGAAGTAGATTACAACAATGGCCTTAGTATTCCTGGTGGGTCAACAGTTTCCTACTCATTACTTCTTATAAAGCAGCCTGGAACAAGTGAATTTCCTTTTAATTTAACGCTCAATTATGGCGCAGGCTTTAGCCCAAAAGAGGTAGAGAATGCGAAGCTTGTTAGCGGTAGCGTCGTAATAAGCGACAAGGTAAATACCGATCGAGAATTTCAAGCACAGCTTCTCAAAAACCAATAGAACTATCAGTCAGTAAATTCCTGGACAAACATCTTTCCATAAATTCCAGCATCTAAAACTCCTATGCCAACTTTTCCGAATTTGGATGACAATATATTTTCTCGATGCCCCGGACTCTTCATGAGTCCATCCATAGCGATATCTACATCTGGTGCAAAAGCCAGATTCTCACCTGCAAATTCGTAATCTACATTAACCTGCGCCATGCGATCAAATGGAGATAATCCTTCAGGGGTGTAGTGAGAAAAATATCCACGAGTGAGCATGTCTTTGGCGTGAGACCTTGCAAGCTTCAAAAGAGTTGAATCCGATGTTAATTCGGCAAGACCTGCTTTCCGACGCTCGTCATTAACTAGCTCAAGCATACGTGCTTCGGAGTTAATATCGATGATGTAGGAAGTAGTTTTGAAATTTAGTTTAACCGATTCATCAGAATTTGGCTTAACAGTTAAAAAATTGATAGTATCCCCAATTGCTCCTCCGAATATCTTACGAACCTGTGTATCTATAACTTGAGCGCGATTCCCAAAAAAGCTTGCCGCAGCCGAATTACGGACAGCATCTTTTATGAATCCTGTTGTTGGAAAGGATAAAAGCAAAGAGATAATAAAAGCTGCTATAAAGAAAAAGGAAATTGAACCAAATATTATCCCGCCTATGACATCCACCACTTTTGGAAAATGAACCGTTATAAATTTTCGACGAATTGTGGCAAGCAGAGTAGTGACAAGAAAAAAACCCAACATAGAAATTACCAGGAATGAGACTGCATCCGAAATACCTTTTGGAGCAACAAGCGCATGGCCAATAAATTTTGAGGCAAAAGGGTAGAGTGATAATCCTATAAAGAATGCAATTACTGTTGAGGCGAGACTAATTCCAGATGCTATTGCACCAAAAGATATGTCCTCCAAGACATAAAACAGAAAAATCAGAAGAATCACACAATCAACAGGGTTGAACGATAGAAAATCGGGAAGCATACTACATATATAATATCATGAAGATCTGTGGCTCCCATGTTATAATTAAATACGCTTTAAAATCGATATTGTGAAATCATTCCAAAAAAAGTTTAAAAAGTTTATCTCTCGTTTTAAATCATTGAAGTTTGATTTTGCAATTCTTTCCGCATTTGTCTTGGTCGGAATAATAGTGGTCCTTTATTTCTTTGTTATCAAAGACATCCCGTCAACAGCTTCAATTGGCACCACCTCATACCCTCAATCCACCAAAATTTACGATCGAAACAACAAACTTTTATATACGGTGTTTTCATCGCGCAACCAGACATTCATACCATTCGACAAGATCCCTCAAAATCTTAAAAACGCAACAATCGCTATTGAGGATCGTGATTTTTATAAGCACGGTGCGATAGATATTCGAGGTATTATTCGAGCAGCATTTTCTATTTTGCTAAAAAAACAGGTCCAAGGAGGGTCGACCATCACCCAACAGCTTGTTAAAGCAACTCTTTTAACCCCCGAGCAGACAATCACTCGCAAGATCAAGGAAATAATTCTCTCATTTATAGTTGAATCCGTTTATTCCAAGAATAAGATCCTTGAGATGTATCTCAATCAAGTCTCATACGGTGGGACGGCATGGGGAGTACAGGCAGCTTCCAATGTGTATTTTGACAAACCCGCCGACAAACTTGATATTGCGGAGGCTGCTTTTCTTGCTGGCCTTCCACAGGCGCCAAGCATTTACTCACCCTTCGGCTCACACCCAGAGGAAGGGCGCGCACGTCAGCTTGAAGTACTTCGCGCGATGCTCGACCAAAAATATATAACTGCAGAACAAGAGAAAAAAGCAGCAGCAGAAACCCTAAAATTTTCATCTATTCAAAATAAGATTCTCGCACCGCATTTTGTTTTTTACGTCAAAGATTTACTTGTTCAAAAGTATGGCGCTCACGCAGTAGAACAGGGAGGACTAAATGTAGTTACGTCGCTTGATCTAGACGTTCAAAATACGGCCCAGGCAAGCGTATCAGGCGAACTCGACAAACTTAACAATGCAACCGTTACGAATGGCGCAGCCATGGTCACAGTCCCCGCGACTGGCGAGATTTTGGCGATGGTCGGAAGTCGTGACTATTTTGACGATGCACACGATGGCAATGTGAACGTCGCAATCTCAAGAAGACAACCAGGTTCATCTATAAAACCTATAAATTATGCAACAGGACTCATAAAAGGCTACACTGCCGCAACACCATTCATCGATGAGTCAAAATGTTTTCCAAATGTAAATGGACAACCTGACTACTGTCCGCTTAACTACGATAATAAATTTCATGGCGTACAACAGATGCGATTTGCGCTTGCTAATTCATTTAACGTGCCAGCTGTCAAAATGCTAAAGCTTAACGGAGTCGCTGATATGATCGCAACAGCAAGCGCAATGGGCATAACAACTTTTGATTCACCTGATAGATATGGACTCTCACTAACGCTTGGTGGAGGAGAAGTTTTGATGACTCAAATGAGTGAGGCATTCGGAGTATTCGCAAACGGCGGGTATCGAATACCACTTCAACCCATACTTAAAGTGACTGACGCAAAAGGAAAAGTCTTGGAACAGTATAAACCGCCAACAAGTCCCATATTCGGCAGGAAGATTTTTGATTCGGGTGTTGCATATATTATCTCGCAAATTTTGTCAGACAACGGTGCGCGCGCTCAAGAGTTTGGAACTAATTCTCCGCTTCAAATAGGAAAATACCCAGTATCGGTTAAGACAGGAACGACCAATGATTTTCGTGATAACTGGACAATAGGCTACACACCGTCATATGTCGTTGCTGTTTGGGTCGGAAATAATAACAACAAGCCTATGTCGGGTATCGTATCGGGTATTACAGGTGCTGCCCCAATTTGGCACGATATTATGGCGCATTTAATACAGAATAAGCCACCTGAGCCAGTTACTCGCCCCGATGACATCGTCGGAAAAATAATATGCTCGACTTCAGGTCTTATTCCACAAGCTGACGGATCACCAGATAAATGCCCAACGAGATTTGAATACTTTATAAAAGGGACAGAGCCAAAGCAAGTTGACCCAGGCAAACAAAATGTTTTGATCGATAAAGGAACTCAAGATCTTGCGAAAGCTGGCCAAACAGACAATACCGAAATGCAGTCACATTTGGTAGTAACAGATCCAGTTGGCGACCGCTTCTGTCTCGACTG
Organism: Patescibacteria group bacterium; assembly: GCA_035549295.1. Classification (GTDB taxonomy): domain Bacteria; phylum Patescibacteriota; class Microgenomatia; order Levybacterales; family GWA1-39-11; genus GWA1-39-11. Next base: position 25,488 of record DASZRG010000031.1, on the reverse strand, counting down.
TCCGCATCCTGAACTATTGTCTCCAACTCCATCACCCACGCCTCATCCCTAGAGATCAATCGGAAGGTATCAGAGGTATCAAAAGTATCAAGGGTACCACGGGTATCACGGGGGCTCTAATGAGCAAATATGCAAATGATAAAGTTCAAATGAATGTTTAAATCGTTTAATTCTAAATATTTAGAATTAATTCATTTTGAATTCATTTGCTTACTTGAAATTTGCTTATTTGAAATTTAGAGAATTGGGTTTTTTTTAGATCAATTAGACCCATTAGAATAATTAGAAATTAAGCTTCGAGTACCCTTTACAGATTTGCGAATGCCAGCCCGAGGATTACTGCCAGCATGATCTCTCCCTGCTCAAGCGTGAGAAAAAAATGATCAAACATGCCAATAACAACAACTGAAATGAGAAGAAAAAGCGTACTCTTATAGAACTCGCGAACCTCGCTTATTCCCTTTGATTTCTTTATCTTTCTAAGTACGCTTCGGATTGCTTCAATCAACATTGCCGGGAATATCCACCATCCAAAGACTCCAAGCGACAAAAGGGCTAATACAAAGATGTTGTGCACTGGCTGGAAATTAATTGGCGAGATAGTCTTTATAAACGGCGCCTGGTTAATAAAGAAATTATTAAGCCCTATTCCAATGTAAGGATTCTTCAAAAATATTTGATATGACTGTTGGAGGAGTTCTTGCCGAGTATCTATTCCACGAAAAATAAATCCTGGATACATAAAGCCTGAGAAAAGCATAACAGCCGGAAGTATCACCTGTAAGAATCCGAGAGTAAAATTGCGCGCGTTTCTGCTGATAACCTCAAAAATAAGAGTTCCAACAAATACTACGAACATAAATATTGTAATTCTTGAGAATGTAACACCAAGAGTTGCCATACAGAAAAAGCATGATAAAAGCATTATTATCCTCCACAATATTTCTTTTTCTTGTTTTATATATCTTGCGACAAACACAAAAGTCATAAGCGCAAAAAACGCAAGAACATTCGGGTGAGGAAATGCTGCATAAGCGCGAAGATATTCTCGCCCGAAATCTACCATAGAAATACCAATAGTATCGGTTGTAAAGTTTCGCTCTCCCAAATAATACCAAAGACCACCAATCGACCCTTGCACTACAAATTGCCACATAGCAAGAGTCCCAGATATGATCGATGATGCAGCAAGTGATCTGACAAACCACGAAATCCAATCTTTTTTAAAGTATATACTTACTAGAAAGCCAAATAACCCCATTTCAAACAACTTAAAAAGTCCCCAAACATGGGCTAACTGAGATTTTGAAAGGAATATGTTTATTACAACATCAAATATAAAAAGCAAAAACACAGAACGAACAAGAGGACTCTTTATTTCCCAATTAAGTTTAAAACTACTCCTATAAAGAGCTAGTAGGACCCACAATACAATTAAAATATCGAGAAGGTAAACAGTAGGAGATAGATAATCGACTCGCACTCCTGTTACATAGGTAAATGGAGGCCAAAAATGATAACCAATTTGCGCAGAAATTAAAAATGCGAGAAGAAAAAATAAGCGCTTTTGAAGTCGTTCTAGTATCATTAATTTCTAATTTTTAATTGTTCTAATTTCTAAATAAGTTCTTAATCGTCAATGACCCAAGGATTGGGCATTCAGACAGTTGGAGTATTATTTAGGTCAATTAGACTAATTAGGTTAATTAGAAATTTTAACTACTTTTTCTTAATTACGAGGACGCGGTCGCGCTCATCACCTTCAGATTCGGTAATAACGTCGCCTTCCTCAGACAAATACATGTGAATTATGCGGCGCTCCCAAGGCTTGAGACCTCTTACTGTCTTCTCGTTACCTGTGTCTATAACCTCGTCGTGAAGTCTTTGAGCTAGATCCCGAAGATATTCCTCTCGGGCTTCGCGGTAACCACCGACTTCGATAACTATTCTTTTGAATTCGCCAGTTTTTTTAGCAACAATAAGCGAGAGTATTAATTCGAGACTTGAAAGAGTATTGCCATGCTTGCCGATAAGTAGCGCATTTTCATCGGTATCGAGCTTGACGCTAAATGACTCATCAGCCCACTCAACATCGACGCGACCCTTACTTCCAATCTTATCAAGTAGTGCCTCCGCTTCTTCTTTTATGATTTTTACGTTTTCTTCCATAATGGTATCAATAGTTGAAATAGCCAAATAGCCTTTATAGCAATAGATCAATAAAGCAATTTAACAATTCTAACTTCTCTTAATCTTATCAAACCAATGCTTTGCAGCACCCGGTCCAACCAAAAGATATTGTTGGAGTATACCAAAAACACTAAAAGTATTCCAGTACAAAGAAAGGCCAAGCGGCAAGGAGTAAGAGAAGAAACCTATCATGGCTGGAAAAATAAATAATGATTGTTTCTGAAATGCAGCTTGAAAATCGTCTTCCTTCTTCTCCTCTGTCTTTGTAACGGGCAAAAGTGACTCCTCTGGCATCATCATTTTACTTAGGACGAACTGCAACACACCAGTTAGGACGGGAATGAGTATTATCCATGGAGCGACAGCGAGTAGTTTTGCAGGAGATGACCCAATCGGAAGACCCCAGAGTCTCGTATCCCAAACGCTAGATAGTTTTAGAAAATCAAAATAAAGAACTTTGTTGATCGGAGCAAGGTCTTTCAAAGATTGTGCCTTAACAGCAATTGTTAGGACATGATAGAGTGCCCAGATAACTGGCAACTGTATGACAAGCGGCAGACAACCCGCGGCCGGATTAACTCCATGCTCCTTGTAAAGCCTCATCGTTTCTTCTTGTAACTTTTTATTGTCGCCTTTATGCTTCTCCTTTAGCGCCGCGAGGTGTGGCGTGACTTTTTGCATTTTGGCAGCTGATTTTATCTGGGCTGATGTAAAGGGGTAGAGTATAAGTCGTATTGCGGCTGTCAAAAGAATGATTGAAAGCCCAAACGCAAAAGGGATATGACTCATATACATGAGCTTATAGAACAATACGAGAAGATTTGTTATGGGGTTTACGAATACTATAGTGAATAAATCAAACATAATGTACTAATTTTTAATTTCTTTTAATCTTTGCTCGACTTCGTCCTCTAAATTTTTATTGTCTATTGCGTTCCGCTTTGCATAAAAGACAACTGAAAACTGTGACTCAATGGGCAATCTTTTTCTGACAGCTTCAACTATTTGCCTTTTTATTCTATTTCGAACAACCGATCTTTTATCAACCTTTTTACTTACTACAACGGCTGCTCTCAATCCTTCATTATTAGTTGCGTATCTTATAGTAAATGATTGGGAGTTTATGATTTGACCTGGTAGTTTGGTCTTAAAAGTATAACGGTTTTGTCTTGGCAACATACGAATCTCCTTGATTTATCAATCCAAATCGAATTATTCGTATTTAAATTTTAGCTCGACCCTTAAGCCTGCGTCTTTTAATGACTTGCTTACCAGATCGACTTTTAAGTCTGCTCAAAAAGCCGTGCTTTCGGGTCCCTTTCAATTTTTTGTGCTTTGTAAGAAGCTCTGTCATAGGAGATATTATAGCGAAAAACTATACGTATCACAAGCTGGTAGGCATCATGCGAATATTCTACGAATATGAATAGTGCGAATTGCTACAAATAATCTCGTGTTGTCATTGCGAGCAAGCGCAGCGACGCGAAGCAATCTCAAGGAAATAGTCAATAGAATATGCAGAGATTCCTATTTACTAATAACTAGTTACTAATTCCTCTCGATAGCTCGTGGTACCCGTGGTACTTTTGATACCCTTGATACTCTTACAGGATCTCCACTTGCGTCTTCCGCCAAGATTCGGTATTCTAAATGTATGGTACGTGTTGCGATCAACGGTTATGGTAGGATTGGACGTGTAGCTCATAGAGTCATTCTACTGTCCCACATGGACGAGATTGAAATTGTCGCAATCAACGCCGGCTCCTCAACTGATATCACTGGCTGGATGTATCTTCTCAAATACGACACCACATACGGACAACTTCAAGATATGGAGCTCGGAGTCAAAAAAGCAGAGGAGATAACGCTTCCCTTTCAAAGTGCAACTCCGCTGATAGGGGCAATCACCATAAACGGGAAAGACATTCCAGTTTTTTCCGGGCGAGAGCCTGAAAAGCTCCCATGGAAAGATCTTAATGTAGATGTAGTAATTGAATCAACCGGAGCATTCACAACCCAGGAAGGGCTTCAAAAACATATTACTGCAGGTGCAAAGTCCGCAATTCTTTCAGCACCTTTCAAAGACGAGGCAAGTGGATCTGTATATGTTATAGGTGTAAACCTACCTCAGGATGGAAGCGGAAAAATTGAGGGAAATATCGTAAGTAATGCTTCATGCACAACCAACTGCATTACACCAGTTGCACACGTTATCGAAACAACTTTTGGTATCGAAAAAGCTATGATGACTACAATTCACGGATACACGTCGGACCAAAGCATCCAAGATGGTGGCCACAAAGACTACAGACGAGCACGTGCCGCAGCTGAGAATATTATTCCAACTTCAACTGGCGCAACAAAAGCAGCAGCACGAGCTATTCCAGCACTTCAGGGCATATTCAATGGCCTAGCAATACGTGTTCCAGTCCCAACAGGCTCACTCTCTGACTTTACATTCTTGACGAAAAAACCAACGACAGTTGAAGAAGTTAACAAAGCGCTTGAAGACGCAGCAAAGCTTCCACAATTCGAAGGCATTCTGCAAGTTACTCACGACCCGATCGTCTCATCTGATATTATTGGCAATTTTCACTCGGCTATTGCTGACCTTTCTCTAACTCAAGTTGTGGGAGGCAACATGGTAAAAGTTATCGCTTGGTATGACAATGAGTTTGGATACTCCAACAGACTCGTTGAGGAAACAATTTTACTCGGCAACCAAGTAACATCAGGCGCAACTCAACAAATACCACCCGCACCAGAAGCTCCTGCCTCGCCTGATGCGAGTCAAGGCGAGCCTGCCCCAACTCAACCATCTGCTCCAACAGGAGGTCCTCAGACTTCTTAGGATGAAAATAACTATTGGCGAAGAACTCGCAAGCCAAAAGACAAGAAGCGTTTTCTTAGTCCTGACAGGACCATCAGGATCTGGTAAGGATACTGTTTTCGCAAGACTTCAAGCCGAGCTTCCCAATGTGGCAAGGATAGTTACAACAACAAGCAGAAACCCAAGACCACATGAGGAAGAGGGTAATCCCTATTATTTTGTAGACCGCGGAGAATTTGAGCGAAGAATAGCAGATCACAAATTTTTTGAATGGGTAGAGTTCAGAAGCAACTTATATGGAACTGAGAAAAAAGTGCTTGAAGATGCACTCGCCTCAGGAAAAGATATCATTCTACATATAGAGACAAAGGGCGTTAAAAATATAAAAGACAAAGTAAAGCAAATGACCGATCGATCAGTATTCGTATTCTTAACAACAACAGAAGTCAAAACCCTTGAAGACCGAGTTAAAAATGACAACAATGGAAAAGACAAGGACCGCTGGAATGAACCACTTGTCCACTGGGAAATGGAGCAGTATGACGACTGCGACTATTTGGTCGTAAATGACAATGGCGATCTAGACCAAACAATCGACCGCATCAAAGGCATCATGGAAACAAAGCGCCAGGAAATCATCAGAAAATAATTACTACTACCCACATTTGTCATCACGAAGTTAAATTGATATAATTATAGGCTTATTATGGCAGTCTCCGAAATGGTTCGAGGAATAGTTACTAAAGAAAACGCGGCTTTTGGCGCCGGCATAATTGCTGCATCAGCGCTCGGATTAAGCGCTGGCCATGTAGCTCCCAGCGTGGTCACCGATTTATATCATGACGCATTTCCGACAACTGAGGTCACTAGATCTGCGTATGTGTTAGACCAGTATAAAAATCAGGACTCCAAAGAACAAACGCAAACACTAATTCATGACTATAGGAGTCAACGAACTGCACTAGTTGCTCTTTATGATTGGAATATTCCAACAACTAGATCCAAAACCGAAAGAAACGCTGTAAAACAACAGAGAATAAATACAACTTTAGAAGGCGCAGGGATACTGCAGAGATTACCATACGATAAAACAATAAGGATCGATTCACACTCAAAAACCGTCGAAATAGGAGATATTTCTCTTGATTTAAACAATACATACCAATTATTCTTAGCTGATGGAATAATCTCAAATTCACTGACTGTTCAGGATCAAAATAGTGCTGTCACCGTACAAATGGAGGCATATTTAAGACTACAGAATACACTGTGGCTCGCAAAACAAAAATTACCCATTAAATTTGATAAATTTGCCTTTGCACTTCCTCCTGATGACTTACTTCTAAATATCGCGCGCATGTACAGGAAAATGGAAGAACTGAATTATCCGATCGGAAAAACTCACTTTACGACCAAAAGAATGGGAAGTGCGGCTGGAAATTATCATGCAAGAATAGATCTACCTCAAGTAGGTAGAATTTTTGGAGGATTTATAGATATTAATAACGAGGCTTCTTCTGTTACTATCTCCCATGAGAATGCTCATTATCAAGCAGATGTGAATCGAGAAGTCAAACAAGCAACATTTGATAGTTCTGTTTTAAAATTTGATAGCGGACTAACCGATAAAGAAAAGGAGGAAGCACGAGTATCAAAATATGCAAACACTGATGATAAAGAAGATTACGCTGAAACAATAGAATACTATTTTACAAATGGCGAAGAGTTCAGACGAAAACTAACCAAATTAAGACTCGATGATAGCTCATCCTATGCTGGCTTGAAGGCTAGATATGATTTTGCAAAAGCGTTTTTCAAAGATGAAGAGTATGTAGGAGACGGAAATATATTTTATCCAAAACCTGGAGACGTATATCAAGTCATGAAACCTGATGATGATAAAGTTACGCATATTGACCTTTGGGACGACCCGGCTACAATTGGCATTGGTGGCCAATCAGTGGATACTGTAAATGAATATGAAGATTTAAGAATAATCGAAGGACCTGTTGAAATCACAACAGACTCCGGTGACCAAGTTTATGCTGTGAAAGTTAGAAAAGGAGTTTTCAAAGCAGAGGATTATAGCTTTACAGATTCACCGTATCAACTAAAAGATGGCGCCTGGATTGTTGCTAATTATTTTTTGGGTTCCAAATTAACTCCTATTGGTAGCCCGAAGATAACAGAGTACACAGGAATATACGGACCTGCGCATTAAAATTTACTAAAACCCTGAAATATTTTCTAAATGCTCGAGACTGCTAACTTTGCCATCTGAGAGCACTATCCCAATCGCGTCGATTCTCATAAAATCTGGAAGGCCGTCGTGTGTCAATTTATAAAACTGCGCAAGCTGCACCAGGTGACGGACTTTATATGGCGAGATGCCATCAAATGGAGTGCCATATGCTGTTGACGTACGGGTTTTAACTTCGATGAATACGAGAGTGTTATCATGAACAGCGATTATGTCTATCTCCTCATACTTCTTTCTAAAATTCCGCTCAATTATCTGATATCCTTTTCCCCTGATATAGTCGCATGCAATATCCTCCCCCTGAACAGCAATTGGATTAACAATTCTCATGAGATTATGATATCAAAACTATTGACGATATTATTAAAAGAAGTAAAATTGCATAATTATGAACGAAAGAGGCGAAGTCGAAAGAGTATTGGAAGAAGTAGAAGCTATTCTAGATTATGAATCTACTGAAAACAGACTGATTGATTTTGAAATACCATTTGATAATGCTATAGGGTTAGCAATAATCTTAGACACACCAAGAATCGTAAAAGACATGCATCCAGATAAGCCCGAAATGCCTTACTCAAAACAACCTAAACCCATGCCAGAAGAAGAAGGACTATTATGGGCACTTGCTGATAAGTTTCCGCAACTAGAGTCGTCTATGGCTGCTCTTGAAGATTTAAGTAGAGATTCTGTATCTGCGAAAATGAAAGAACCATGGCCTCTTCAAATAAACGAGCGAGAAAGAAACGCTCTGGGATATACCATACGTAATACAGCGTATGAGTATACAAATTCATCAAGCGATATATTAATACAATTTAGCCATGCAAGAATTGCAGATTTTTTGATATTAGATAAAGAATTTGTTATTGCTGGTGGAAATGAAGATATAGCGCTTACTGCAGACCTAAGAAATATAATTAGTAAAAAACAGATTAACGATTCTTAACTTACTTTTGCGAATGATTCCTATTAATTCGCATGTCATTCTCTCAATACTGCGATTCCGGGGAGTTCTTTTCCTGATAAAAATTCGAGCATGGCGCCACCGCCTGTTGATACGAAGTCAAATTTATCAAGCAGACCTAATTCGCGAAGATAGGATAGAGTATCTCCACCACCTATTACTTTGTACGCAGACTGCGAAACAATAAATTCCGCGATCTCTCGCGTCCCCCGCTCAGTATCTTCATTATTCATTATTCTTTCTTCTTTCTTCCTAATCATTCCCACCGGTCCATTCCATACGATAGTTGCAGCAAGGCCGAGTACCTGATTCATATTTTCAGTCGACTTTGGTGAGATATCCAGTCCATCAGATGTGAGATCAGCTACCAGAACTGCCGACTTTTTACCTTCTATCTTCTCATGCTGCACTTCAATTAGGACTTTATCCTGTGCCGCTATCTCACCACCTACTAGCACGTAGTCTGCGACTTTGTGCATTTTCTCAACCATTGGAAGCTTGGTCTCAATTTTTGCCCCACCAATGAGCACTGCGAGTGGACGAAGAGGGTCTGTAATAATTTTTGATAAAACTTCAATTTCTTTCTGGAGATGAAGTCCAGCATAAGAGGGTAGTAGTGTGGCAATCCCAACAATACTTGCGTGTTCGCGGTGACAAACAGCAAAAGCATCATTTACGAAAACGTCGCCAAGTGCCGCAAGCTTTTTAGCAAATTCCGGATCATTTTTCTCTTCCTCGGGGAAAAATCGAATGTTCTCTACAAGACTTACCTTGTCAGTTATCTTAAATCCATCGAACGAATCAATTTTTGTAGGCTCCGCATTCCCGCTTATCTTTGAGGCAAACCATTCCGCAATAGGTTTTAATGATAATTCTTTATTCTTTATTCTTTCTTCATCATTCGTGGCTACAACTGGCCTTCCCAAATGCCCGATGATAGTCACGAACCCGCCTTTCTCAAGTAGATTCTGAAGCGTAGGAAGCGCTGCAGCAAGGCGTGTATCATCAACTACCTGCCTGCCGGCAGGCAGGTTTTCGTCAAGATCTACATCAGAGTCAACACGCAGAACAACTCGCTTGCCAGCAAAAGACTCAACATCATCAATGATTCTAAGTTTCCCCATAAATTATTTATACAGGAGAATTATAAGAAGTATCAAGGTAGCTAAATACTGGATGTCCAAAATATCAAAATTCAAGCAACAAGCTCCACATAAATTTTAATCTTCAAAATTACAAACTTAAAACGTGTTTCCCGCCTTTTTTGTTTGAAACTTAGAGTTTTATATCATTGATATTTATTTGGAACTTGTAATTTGATTATTGGAATTTCTAATATCTGCTCCTATCCTATTGCGGGTACAAAAAACCCGGGAAACCCACTTCAACAAACATGTTGACTTGAGCCCCCGGGCTAAATTTGCACTCCGATCGGAGCATGAACTCTATTAAGTTGTAATTTGCGGAATTCTCCTAGGTCAGATGGTAATGCTCGCCATCTTCGCTCTGGAGTCCACTGGTCGGTGTTGCCGCCCAGTCTTGACTGGCCGCAGTCTTGTCGCGATCAGTCGGGGGAGACTCGGAATAAATCTGGGGATCACCAGTCCAGAGGCTTTCATCGGCCAAGCCCTGATTATTCAACCAGTCTCGGTCTGTCGCCCAACCCACCTTCTCAGGTGGCTGTTCGACAACAGTCGCCTCTTGGACTGCGGCGGCCAGCTCTGTACGAACCTCAGCAAGGTCGTCAATTTCGGCGGGTGGGACCGGTGGCTCGACGAGATCAAGCACGCCGTCAGCTGCCAGAAGCAACTCGAACCTTGGATTAGTGAGCTTGACTTCTTGTCCGTCCGCAGCACCTTCCAGCTCACAGGCAAACCTAGCTGTAAGCTCAGGAAAGGTGCCACCAAGTATCTTCTCCCGGATCTGAGCGCGAAGCTCGGCTGGCATGCGCCTCAGAAAATCCGCGAGAAAAACATCATCCGGAAGTGGGGACTGCATCGCTGACTCCTTTCTTGCGAAGACCTGTGTCTTCTCGTGCCTAATTTACTGTTTCGTAACCAAAGAGCGGCATAAAGCCGAATTCGGTATCGATAGATTTATTGCTCTGACCTGTGATTCTTATCATGCTATTTGGAAGCAGCTCTCTTGCCGTGCCAGTTCCGCGCACGATCATCGACTCGAGAACTTGAAATTCGTCACCTACGTGAGGTATTTTCTCGACCTTCAGTATTACGCTCGCGGATGTTACACCCAGCGCAATGTTATATTCAATAGGTCCATAGCGCCTCCTGTAAGCCATGTTCTGAAGGGTTGAAGTAACGCAAAGCGCGACTACCAACACTATCCCTACGCCCAGTATCACAAGCGGTAAAGCCAACGGCATATCATTCTCCTTTTTTTAGTTTGTGGCGCCTCGTTTACAATTTTTTGGATTGTCTCCAAAGAGCCACAAACTAATTGTTTGTTTCCGCATGCCCTGATTACCGATCGGTAAACAGGGCTTTATCAAAGTGCAAATAGTAAAATTATCAAAAAGTCGCGGTAGAGCATGCAAAAACTCCACTTTGACTTATAGATCGGGTAGATTATAGAATACCAGGCGGATTAGAGTAAATAGTGACTAGATATTAGTAACTAGGAATTTTCTTCAGGGATTAGGATTAAAAGAATTAGTGATCAGTCAATATATTAACGAGTTAACGTGTTTGCGGGTTAACGAGTTTTGGTATTTTCATTATTCATTCTTCTTTATTCATTATTCTATGATTTCAAGCTTGTGATACTCTTGATACTCCTGATACCTGTGATACATTCTGCTGTGATCACGGCGATGGGGAGGGCGTAGTCGGCGGGGGAGTCGCACACGATACGGAGGTCTCGGTCCCTTTTATGAAATAGCGGTCCATCCCAAGACAATATTTTTTGACTACGTCGTCTGGCTGCAACATAGCCGCTGGCGTACCAGTCTGATCGAGCATCATAGTCGTCAACTTATGCCACATAGGAGCAGCACCGGTGATACCTGATGCCAAAGCCTGATTCATGGGAGAATTGTCGTTATTCCCAACCCACGTTGCGACTAGAAATTTTGGAGTAAATCCTATCGTCCAGTTATCTCGTTTATCATCTGTTGTGCCAGTTTTAACTGAAACTTTTGCCCCATCGATTCGAAGTGGGGTATTGAGTCCAAATTCTATACTTCGGGCCTTATTGTCAGCCAAAATATCGGTTATTATATAGGCCACCCCAGGATCAACAATTGGCGATGGAAGTGGATTTTTCTTATATATAGTTGACCCATTTGCGTCTTTCACCTCAAGAAGTGGATCAAGATCTACTTTCTTGCCTCCATTTGCAATGACACCATACGCAGTTGCAAGATCCGTCATTTTGACATCCACGGCACCAAGCGTGATCGACACACCATAGTCTGTGACTCCGCTCCATGATGATATTCCCATTTTCAAGCCATAATCATGAATTGTTGATGCGCCAAATTTTTGAGTGAGTCTGACTGGTGGAATATTAAATGAGTTAGCAAAAGCAGTTCTGAGTGGAATTTTCCCATGGAATGCTCCATCATAATTGACCGGAGTATAGGATGGTCCACCATTTACCCCAGGGATCGTGAGTGGAGTATCATCCATTATCGACGCTTCAGTATATCCTTGGCTTAGCGCATATGTATAAGTTATGAGCTTGATAGACGAACCGGGCTGACGAAGTGAAGTCGTGAGATTTACATTTCCATCATAATTTTGGTCGAAATAGTTGCGGCTTCCAACCATCGCCAAAATATCTCCATTTGCGGGATCTGTTATAAGCGCCGCACCGTTTCCTATATTCAGTCCTGCATCTGCGTCAACTTCACTCGAAACAATTTGTTCAGCACGCTCCTCGGTCGGCAGATCAAGTGTGGTTCTTACGGTAAGTCCGCCTCGCTCAACTTCAGATACCCCATATTTTTCAACCAAAAGGTTTCGGACATAAAAAACAAAATGAGGAGCTTTGAGAGGTATTTGCTGCTGCTTAAAATTGAGCTCTTCAGAAAGCGCTTGCTTTTCCTGATCTGCAGTTATATATCCCTGCTTTCCCATAGCTACAAGCACCTCACGCTGCCTCTGTTTCCACAGCTTATTATCTCCGAAGAGAGGAGAGTATGTTGATGGCGACTGAGGAAGGCCTGCAAGAAAAGCAGATTCGGCCAGATCCAAATCCTGCACTTTTTTACCAAAATAGATATTTGAGGCAGACTCTATTCCCCAAGCTGTTCCACCATATGGAACATAATTTAGATAAAGCTCAAGAATGTGATCTTTTGAATACCGCCTCTCAGCCCAGAAGGCCAGGGCAATTTCCTTTACTTTACGCACGATTGTCTGGTCAGGCGACAAAAAAACAGACTTTATAAGCTGCTGAGTGATGGTCGACCCTCCCTGGAAACCCTGCTTTCTAACGTTCGTTACAAACGCTCTTATCATGCCCCGGACATCAAATCCCGGATGGGAATAAAAGTCTTTGTCCTCAATTGCAACAGTTGCGTTGCGAAGATTTTTTGGAATATCGGCAAGTTTTACAACAGTCCTATCTTGATTCGCATAAATCTCGTAAAGCAAAGTACCGTTACGGTCATATATCTTTGTTGTCTTCGAAACATAATTGACAGAAAGGTCGGATAGACTTGGCAGATCAGATACAAATATAAATGAAGCAAGCGGAATAAATATAAAAAGAGCTGAAAAAATAAATCCTACAAAAATATACTTGAGCTTATACCAGAAAGAGGGTCTGTATCCTGTTTGTTTTATTTTTGCTGCCCGTCTTGAGTCAGCATCTTTTTTACTTCGTCGGCCAAATATTTTTCGCCACAAAAAAACAACAATGTTTAAGGGCAACAAAAATATAAATATAAATGCCCTGAACGGAAATAAAATTACATTTACAATGAATCGACTGATAGAACGAAGGAATTTAAATCGCTTTCCGCTTGAGAGTCTGAATTCTCCTCTCAGGTAGTTTTTTTCAGCGTTTGAATGTCCCTTTTTCCCAAACCTTGCAGGTGAGGTAAAAATAAGTATTACTACATCACCTATTGAAACTAGAAAACGTACGATGATATCAAAAGCTTCGGACAAAAAGTTCATAAAGGCGAGAGAACAGGGCAGACTACCACGTTCATACAACTGAACGTGGCCACAATTCATAAAAATTATATCAGGGAAGGATTAAAAGAGAAAGGAGAATTAGGATAGATAAACATCTTCTTGGACGTAGCCATTAGACCTAAGCTGCGCAAGATAATTTGTCTCATCCTCAGCATTTGGATAGTACATGTGAACTTCGCGTCCAAGACTTGGTTTAAATATTGGTCCGGTTGCACCCATTACAGCATCTGCGCCTGCAAGTCTAAATTCTGTATAGTCTGAAGGGTGGTCAACTCCTCCGATTCCGATTATACTGAAGTCCAAACCAAGTTCATCGCGATATTCAGCGCATCTTTGAACCATAGAAAGAGCATAGGGTTTTATTTCGGATCCACATGCCCCCGTTGATGTTCGGTCAGGACCAAACGCCGGAGACCCATCTGGATTTAGGGTTCTGGTTGGGATGGTATTTATTGCTGCAACATAATCAACGTACGGTCCGATGCGTGCGACGAAATCACGAAGAGCATCAGGCTTGCCAGGAACAAGACCAAAATTAGTCATTTTTATACCAAATTTAACTTTATCACCAATGCGTTCGCGTATTGCTCGAACTATCATCTCTGAAGCATCTATATCAAGACAAACTATTCCTTCTTTACCCTGGTTAGGACACGAGAGATTTGCCTCAATAACACGAGCTCCTGTTTCAATTACCAAATCGGCGGTGTTTTGCCAATCCTCAACGTATTCATCAAATGATGCGCCTGGTCTTGTTGTACCTTGAAAACTTCCTATTACCATCTGACCTTCTTTTGCGTAGTCAACTGCTTTTTTCATATCTGGCTGCCACTCATCAGGATGAGTCGATGGAACACCAAAAGAATTTGTAGCAGTTAATGGGCTTTTATATCTATTTGAAGTCTCAATTCCTTCAACTGCGCGATCCAAAGAAAAATCCTTCGGGTCAATTTCGAGAGCTTTAATATTTGGCATACCCTGTGATGCCCAGGGAACTGATCTAACAGTTTTGTATACGGCGATTGGATAACCGTGGTCGAGCGCTGCCATTACATAATTCGCATTCAAAAGAGGGCCTGCCGAAATACCAAAAACGCCATGTAGAGTTTTGCCTAAAAATTTATGCGTTGGAACACCAGCATATTCATATTTTTTCCCATTGGCAAATTCGCCGAAAGGACCTTGCTCAAAGTTATCTTCATAAGATATATCAGGGTTATAGAAGGGGGTGGAGAGCGATGGATCTGATTCGCGGACTATCAAAGATTCTTTTGGAGGAGGAATCATTTATATTAAAGTAACAACATATTCTGCTTTTGTCAATATGAATTACACAACAATTAACTCCTTATATACGGTCACTTTGTTAAATGTTAATTGTCAATTGTTATTCAATTGTTCTACAATTGAATCATGCACGTTCTTGCCATCGGATCCTCTGTCATAGATCTCTTCCTGGACGTTGACCCCAAAGCCGTAACCGTCGATGACCAATACATCAAGCTTCACCTAGGTGACAAGATTTCATCTGAAATAAAAAAGATTACACTCGGCGGGAATGGTGCAAACGTCTCAGTAGGCCTCACAAGACTTGAAATTCCAACAACATTTTATACGTATCTTGGTGGAGACATATTGTCTCGCGAGATTGAGGAGGGACTAACGCGTGAGGGGGTAGAGCTTGTCGCCGAGCGACATGAACAAAAGTCATCGTCTCTATCTATTATCTTTGGCTTTGACCATGATCGCATTATCTTCTCGCACCATGAAGTCCGAGACTACACTTTTTCATATGATAAAGAGCTAAATTTTGACTATATATTTCTCTCCTCAATTGGCGACCATTGGGAAAAGGCATACGAACAAATTTATGAATTTATTTCAAAAAACAATATTCCTGTTGCTTTTTCACCTGGGATTCACCAGTTAGAAAATGTCGGTAAACCAATAAAAAATATTCTTGGCCTTACAAAAATTTTCCTCTCAAATCGCGAAGAAGCAGAAAAAATACTTGGAAAAGCTGGAGGCGAGATCAAAGATTTACTAACCGGCATCAAAGAATTCGGCCCAGAGATTGTATCAATTACAGATGGGGGGAATGGATCGTTTGCAATAGATCGCGAAAATAAATCTTATAAACTCGGCCCACTTCCGTCAAGCTCAAGTGAAAAAACAGGAGCAGGAGATGCATATGCTGCCGCATTTGTTGCTGCCTGCCTGTCGGGCCAGGATGTTCCAACTGCCATGGTCTGGGGCGCCAACAATGCAAACGCAGTCATGGAGCGCGTAGGTGCTCAAAATGGCTTGTTAAGAAAGCCAGAACTTGACAGACGAATTAAGGAAGGCAATAATTTAAAAGCCGAAGAACTACAATAACCAATGACCAAATTCCAATTCACCAAACCAAATCTAAATTAGAAGTTTTTAATAATTAAACTTTATAAATTTGTTAATTGGTTTGATCAATTGATTAATTGGTTCTTGGTAAATTAAACACATATGGCAAGCAATCAAGACAAGGCTCGAGAGCTCTGGAACAGAACAAAACAAGACCATTTTGCAGTCGGCGCCTTCAATATAGATAACCAAGAAACGCTCATTGCAGTTGCTCGAGCTGCAAAAGCAAAGAATGCTCCGGTTCTAGTTGAAGTCTCGCACGGCGAAGTAGAGGCAATGGGACTTATCAATATTAGAAGCCTTGTTGATAACTACAAAAAAGAGTATGGAATTGAGATGTATGTAAATCTTGATCACAGCCCAAGCGTTGATGCAGCCAAGGCGGGAATTGACGCAGGATTTGAATTCATTCATATTGATCTTTCCCAGGCAAAAAAAGATGCGACGACTGACGAAATTATCGAAGCAACCCGAGAAGTTGTGGAGTATGCCAAAAAAACAGGAGCCCTAGTTGAAAGTGAGCCGCACTATTTTGGTGGAAGCTCAAACATTCACAAGGAGGAAATAAATTATGATGAGATCAAAAAAACATTCAGCACACCAGACGGTGCCAAGTCATTTGTCGATGCAACTGGAATTGATACTTTTGCAGCAGCTATAGGCAATCTCCATGGAAAATACCCAGTACCAAAGGAGCTCGATATTGAATTACTTAAAACAATCAGATCCGCTATAGATTGTGCTATCTCACTTCATGGTGGATCTGGCACACCTGCCGAGTATTTTCAGCAAGCAGTCCAGGTAGGAGTTAGTAAAATTAACATCAATTCTGACATGAGATACGTCTTCAGAACTGCACTCGAAGAGCAACTGAAGAGCAACCCCGACGAATATGCTATAGTGAAGCTCATGCCAACCGTGATTGAAGCAGTCCAGAAAGTGGTTGAGGAAAAAATAGATATGTTTGGCTCATCCGGCCACGCAAAGATAGACTAAAAACCTGTCGTCCTGAACTTGTTTCAGGACCTCGAATGTGAGATTCTGAAATAAATTCAGAATGACATAAAAAATTATGAAAATTTTTATAGGGGCAGACCATCGAGGATTTGAACTCAAAGAAGAACTCAAGGACTTTCTCAAAGAACTTGAATATTCTGTCGAGGATCTTGGCGCTCACACTCTTGACCCCAATGACGATTACCCAGTCTATGCCAAAAAAGTAGCAGAAGCAGTTCTTGAAGCAGGCAAAGAAAAAAGCAAGATAGTTCGTGGTATCGTCATCTGTGGAAGTGGGGTAGGAGTCGATATAGTCGCAAATAAAATTGATGGAATACGAGCAGGTCTCGGGATAAACGCAGAGCAGATAGAGTCTGCAAGACGCGATGATGACATAAATGTCCTATCAATTGCTGCCAATCAGACTAGCATCAGCAACGCTCGCGAAATGGTAAAAGCATTTATAGATACAGAATTTGATACCGCAGAGCGCCGCGCACGCCGCCTAAAAGCAATCGACGATATTGAGAAGAAGTAACGATATAAGCACCAAAACTCAAGCATCAAGCTCCAAATAATTTTCAAATCATAAGTTTTAAATTTTAAATATTTAGTATTTAAGATTTATTTGGAACTTGGAATTTGATTTTTGGAATTTATAATTACGAATATCTACTCTCTGGTTCCACACATTCCTCTTGTGCTAATCTATTATCATGCTGCAGATTATCCCCGGAGTATTAGAAAAAGATTGGGAGAGTATTGAAACAAAACTCGAGACTATCAAATCATTCTCGCGAACAGTCCACGTCGATATAATTGATGGCGTTTTCGTAGATAACAAAACATTTTTAGACCCCACACCTTTTAAAAAGTACTCAGAAATTTTAAATCTTGAACTTCATATGATGGTCGAGGAACCTATAAATATTATTGACGCGTGGGCTAGCGCTGGATTCAAACGTTTTTTGGGTCATATTGAACACATGAGTAGTCAAAAAGAATTTGTTGCCGCGGCCAAAAAATATGGCGAGGTCGGCCTTGCGCTTGATGGTCCAACTCATATACAAGCGATAAAAGTTCCATACGACGATCTAGATAGCATTCTTATATATACATCGCACAGAGTAGGCTTTTCAGGGCCACCGCTTATGGAAGATAGGCTCGACAAAATAAGACACCTCAGAAAGCTCACAAATATTCCGATCGAGGTTGACGGAGGTATCAATGATAAGTCTATTGAGCGCGCAAAGGCGGCCGGCGCAACAAGATTTGTTACAACAAGCTATCTTTTCGGAAACGGCAACCCTCACGAAAAATACACTCACCTTCAAAGCCTCCTAGGCGTTTAGAATTGAGTATCCAGTATTGAGTATTAAGCAATGCTTGCGAGTTAACGCGTTAAAGAGTTAACGAGCTATTGAATTCTCATTAATCCTTAATCATTATTCTTTATTCGTTATTCTTAATAAAATTTCCAGTATCTAACTCGCTCTGCTATAATGCTCGGATGGATTTTGAGAGAAGAATTCCGAGAAGAGCAGTCATTGAGGCTGGATTAGGAGCTAGCGAAGCATTGCTCGCTGTAGGCTTAACCATAGCGGGTTCTGCCGTAATCCATCCCAATAACACTGAACGAGTTCTTGGTAAGATCGTAGATAACAGAGAGATAGAATGCTCACACGATATTGAACCCACCAATAAGGATGGCTATCCTTATGACGCTTTGGCGATTCCATCAGCGGGGCGTCAAAGGATCGGCAATACCCATGATTTTGAACCAAACCCCAATGGCAAAATTCGACTTATGGCAGCAGCCATTGCGTTCATGGAAGGAGTAGCGCCAAAAATAATCCTACTTGACGGTGAAGATAAAACAGGCGAATTCCACGAAACAAATAAAACATACCTTATACAACAACTTAGACGTCTTGGTTGGCAGGGCAAATTACCAGCTGATGACCCCACACTTACCGAATATCATTCGATAAACACTGCAACGAATATGTCTGAACTTGCTAAATTGGTTCGTCAAAATAAGATGAGCAAAGTAAAAGTAATAACTTCAGGAGGGCACATCAACAGATCCATGCAGCTTGCATGCGCAAATGGAATTCATGCAAGGTCTGAGTCAGCAGAAAATATAGTCCTTGCATCGTATCCAAACAGTCAAGAAATAAAAGATTTGGTAAAAAGCGTTCAAGAGACCGACAACAGTCTCAAAGAAAACGCAGAGCTTGGATGGTCAATTGTCGACCCAAAAGGCACAGGACCAACTATCGTACGAAGGATTCTGAACAGCTATGACCGCGCCACCAAGCCAAAAAGATAAGCAGAAGTATTTTGTATTAAGTATCAAGTAGAAGGTATTGGGGGGTGAGGGTGGAAATTAGCTCGTGATACTTTTGATACCCGTGGTACTCTTGATACTCTTTAGACATCTACACTCGCGTCAGCATGCAGACAGGGAAGCTGACTCTTATCTTCCCGAAGATGAATGGAATTTCGATCACACGATTAGTACATACCACATCATAATGAGGTGCGACTGGGAACATCACCGGAGTAGGAGTCGGCGTCATTGTAGGCGTAGGAGTGGCAGTAGGTGTTGCTGTGGGCGTCAATGACGTAGTAGGTGTAGCCGTAGGAGTATCTGTCGCAGTTGGCGTCGCGGTAGCGGTAGGAGTCGCAGTTACAGTAGGTGTCGGAGTATCTGTGGGCGTAGGCGTTGCTGTCGGAGTTGGAGTAGGTGTATCAGTTGGAGTTGGTGTAACCGTTGGTGTTGGAGTGTCAGTAGGAGTCGGTGTCGCTGTAGCGGTAGGCGTATCTGTAGGAGTTGCGGTAGGCGTGTCCATCGGCGTGTCTGTCGGAGTCATAGTGGGCGTATCAGATGGTATAGGCGTCATAGTTGGAGTGTCGGTAGGAGTCAGGGTATCAGTAGGCGTTGGAGTTATTATCACAGTTGAGTTTCTTGGATTAGATACTGCTAATTGTTCAAAATCCGAGCTGTTGTCATCTGTATCGAGACCATTTCCGCCAGTATCATCTACTTTTCGCTCAATGCTTTTGTTAACCGCAGGATTTGCGACTGCTGCACCTTCAAAAACTGTTGCACTCCCCATACCAACTTCATCAATAACTGTGTTTGATTGATCAGCGAGAATGATAGTGTTGTCGTTCGCGACAGAGCTGTTTGAAGATGTATACGTAACATCTGCAGCGGTTGAACCAGTGTAGTTATCAGATGCAATCAAGAAATATCCATGTGACTTGATAGTTCCAGAAATCGATGAAGCGAGATCAGTAGCAGCCGCTCCAGATGCTGTTTTGCGAGCCAATTTCAACACGGAAAGATCAACATCAGATCCCGTAGGATTGTAAAGTTCTACAAATTCATCAGTTGGTGCACTCGTTTTTCCTATCTGAATTTGAGAGATAACGATGTGGTTAGCAGCAGATCGGACTATTGATGCACCATGAAGAAAGATGATTGCGACAAGTAAAATTGCACCAAGTGGAGAAAACCAGGACAGATTGGTTCGCTTCATATCTATGTTATTTATCGTCTAAAAAACGTCCCGAGTCAACAGGCAAAACTAAATCATACCTATACAAAGTTTCTTACTTTTGCTTATACAGATACGCGGCAATTTTACCTATGGTTTGTTTTGCTCCATCCTCGTCTTTTATATCACTCGTGAGAACTGCGAGAACGAAAGGATCACCACCTCCGGCAGGCGGAACAACTATTCCAGCATCGTGTATAAATCCTATTCCATCTCCAGTCTTGTGATACACGATAACATTTTTAGGTAAATCGCGAGGTATTCTATCCTCAATGTCTGTATCTCGCATAAAATCCAATAATTCACGAGTCAGTGATTCATTTGCAACCTTTCGAGTATATATTGCCTCAAGAAGCTTTCCAGTCTCAGCTGCGGTCGTTGTGTTATTGATCATATTTGTTGAAACAAAACCAAAACCGTCGACATATTTCTGAATACTATCAGTGTCGAGTCGAACGCCGAGCACATGCGCCGCAGTATTATCCGACTGCTCAAGAGATAGCTTTGCGAGAGCTTTAAGAGAGTAGGATTGTCCTTCACCACCATATCTGATACTTCCAGTTCCATAATCCTGGATATCTTCCTTCTGAATAATTACAGTCTCCTCAGGATTTATCTTTCCATTTGATGCCTGATTGTATAAATAGGCAACTATAGGAAGCTTATTGATTGATGCGGCGGTGAGAACTTTATCCTCATCTATACCAAATTCTGTACCCGTCTTAAGATCTTTATAATACACGCTGTATGACCCCGGTTCTTTTTTTAGAATATTTTCCAAAACGCCTTTTCTAAGATCTGGTGCTTCAACTTTTTTCTCAACCGACAGGTCAATATGTGGAAGAAATGTAAGTTGTCTTCCAATGAAAAGAAGCACGATAGAGTAGACAAGTGTGAGTATTAAAAAGTTCCTAAGCGCCGATCTATCCATGCTAGAAATAAACAAATAAGCAAAGTTCAAATAAGCAAATTAATTCTAAATATTTAAAATTTTTAAATAAAGAAATTCATTTGCATATTTGCTTATTGGGTTATTTGCTTATTAACTTGAGACTTAGGTCTCCAGTTTGGGCCTAAATTGTAGCGCCTCAAGCACATGGTCCTGCTTTATACTTTCATCTTTTAAAAGATCGGCTATAGTTTGGGCAATTTTTATAACCTTATGATAACTTCTGGCAGAAAGTGAAAGACGGGTTAGGGCTTGCTTTAGGACCTCGCGCGCATCGTCATCAATTATACACGACTCCTTGATATCGCGATTCGACATTTCAGAATTGGTGATTATTCTGCGGGCCTTAAACCGCTTATTTTGAATATCGCGTGCTGCAACAACTCTTTTTCTGATTTTCTCAGATGTCTCTGCGGCATCTGCGTCGTCCGCAACAATTTTTGATGGCTTTACAGCCGGCACATCAACGTGTATATCAATCCTATCAAGCATTGGACCCGAAACTCTTTTCTGATATCTCAAAATTTGCTGATATGTACACTGACATTCATGAGTTGGGTCACCATAAAATCCGCAAGGACAGGGATTAAGTGCTGCGACTAGCATAAATCGACTTGGAAATTGTATTCTTTGCTTGGCGCGCGAGACTACAACATAACCATCCTCGAGAGGCTGACGAAGAGCTTCAAGTGCATGACGCGGAAACTCTGGAAATTCATCCAAGAATAATACCCCGCGATGAGCCAAAGAAACTTCGCCTGGCTTTGGAGTAGTGGACCCACCAATCAGTCCAATATGAGAAGTTGCGTGGTGCGGGCTGCGAAATGGCCTGACAACCATAAGAGAGTTTTTCCCTAGAAGTCCCGAGATACTATAAAGCTTAGTCACCTCAATTGCCTCCTCAAAAGTCAACGGTGGAAGAATTGAAGGGATTGTCTTTGCTATCAGCGTCTTTCCGCTACCGGGCGGCCCCTTGAGAAGTATATTATGACCCCCAGCAACCGCTATTTCCAGAGCGCGCTTCACAAATTCCTGCCCCTTGATCTCTTTCATATCAAAATCGTATTCTTCTTCTTTTAAATACTTGCTGTATGACATATTTTTAATGGGCTTCAGAGGGGTCACACCCGACAGGTGCATGAATATTTCTTTTAGATTGTGGGCGGGGTAGATATCTATCCCCTCAACAACTGCCCCTTCAAGAGCATTGTCAGCGGGTATAAAAATACTCTCCATTTTCATTTCTTTGGCGAGAAGCACGATGGGCAAAACTCCATTTGTCTGACGCAAAGTCCCATCAAGCGAGAGCTCTCCGAGAAACATTATTTTTGAAAGATCTGCTTTGAGTTGTTCTGATGCGA
Organism: Patescibacteria group bacterium; assembly: GCA_035549295.1. Classification (GTDB taxonomy): domain Bacteria; phylum Patescibacteriota; class Microgenomatia; order Levybacterales; family GWA1-39-11; genus GWA1-39-11. The sequence goes on along the minus strand of DASZRG010000031.1, from coordinate 2,810 downwards.
CAAGAATAGAGATTGCGATAGGCAGATCAAATGCAGATCCTTCTTTTGGTAGATCGCCAGGTGCGAGGTTAACGGTTATTTTCTTTGCCGGAAAATCAGCGCTTATATTCTTGAGAGCCGAGCGGACTCGCTCACGTGACTCACCGACTGCTTTATCAGGAAGACCGACTATAGTAAATGCCGGAAGGCCCGATAATATATCTGTCTCGACTTCCACTGCCACCCCATCAAGCCCCACCACCGCCCCAGAGAGTACCTTAGCAAACATGATTTTAGTATTAAGTATTTAGTATTAAGTATCAAGTATTAAGCATTGTTTGCGAGTTAATGTGTTAAAAGGTTAACGAGTTTATATTATTTTCATAATTCCTTATTCATTATTCTTTATTCAGAAAAATTATTCGTGATACTTTTGATACCTCCCCCAACTCGTTAACTCGCCAAACACGTTAACTCGTTAACAAACTCAATCCTATAATATTCTCTTCCGCTTCAAACTCTGCTATAATCACACTCACATTTAAGGTTATCTCCAGCTTTTGCTTGTTGGAGAATTTGCCAAAATGCTATTTAATTTTTCGCACATTTACAATAGTTAACGATAAATTAGTAATTGTCGCCCCTGACGCATCTTGTCGTCCTGAATTTATTTCAGGACCTCGAGCATGTATCCGGCGCCGTAGCAATCATCAAAGGTTAAAATTTGAGAGGGATCGCATTCGATGGAATCGACAAGTGAACCAACTGTAGCACAGAGAGAAGCAAGCCTTATCAAAGCCCTTGGCTGGTCAAAGAACAAAGTAGATCAAGAAAGGGGGAGATTTCAGCACGTAGGCTTTAAGACTTTTATCGAATGTCTTGAAAGCCTTGCAAGACTTTTGGTAGACATCGAGAGAGCTCAGTTCCAGAGGAGTTCTAAATATCCTCGCCTTGCACGTTCGCAGAGCGGACGAGATAGCAAGATAGCCGCAATCGTTATTGGCGAAAAACGAGCAATTATCTTGTGCTCCAATCTTCCCTTAATTGACACATATTACTTTCTCCTGGATAGTGAGATCGTCTTGTGGATCTCCGAGGAAAGCCAACAGAGCGCAACCAATCGATACTATCTCCCATACGACAAGCTCAAACAGACACTGGATATCCCAGGCTACGGAAAAGGTATCCCAATTTATCTACTCAGACCCGTAGGACCCTAGAAAATTCGAGGAGTAAAACATTGGAACTCAAACCCAAAATGACACTTGCCGAAGCAGAGGAGGCCGTAAGTAAGCTCATTCCTGCGCGGGACGTGATCGATTCACTCGCCATTGGAGATGATGCCTACTATTGGACCAATTCAGGTCACATAGGCGTTTTCGCCAGAGGCAAAATCGAGAGCTTTCAAGCCCACACAATTGGCCTAAAGCTCGAGGAGATCCTTTTCATGGAACTTCCGCATGTCAACATCCGCCCAGGCACAATCGCTTGGGGCGATAATGGCGCGTTCATTCTCGTCGAACCCAGATAGCCACCGAGGAACGCATCCTCACAAGTCAAAGGAGTGAACGATGACAACGCCTTCGGAGGACAAAAAACCTCCCGCCAAACTAAAACTAGCCGCAGGTGTACATGTAGGTGATGAAGTCTACTACCGAACATTACCTTCAGCCCGAGAAAAACTATTTTGCCGTGGGATACTCACGCTGGTAGCCGGAAACAGATTCATCATGAGAATCATGGAGGTATATTACCCCGAAGACACTCAGGAATATGTCCCTGGATCAACGATCACAGACAAAATAGTCGGCCACATCTACGTCGAATCCGAATAGTTCATTCGCACCGCGACAGAAAGGATAGCCCAGTGGAGTTTAGTGAATATCGCGAGGTAGATGTTGAAGCAACACTCCTCAGAGAGATTGGATGGTCTCAGAGCAGGGCAGATCAAGAAAGGAGGAGATTCAAGCAATTAGGTTTCCTTACATTCCCGGACTACCTCCGCAGCATTATCCGACTTCTCGACGACGTCAAGCGATCTCAATTTCAGAACAGGTCGCATTACCCGCGGCTCTCACGATCGCAAGGAGGACCGAACCGAAAGATAGTCGCAATTGCCATCGGCGAAAGACGGGGGATTATCTCCGTTTCGGAAATTCCCACGGTTGGAAAACTCTTCGTACTCCTGAACAGTTCGCTCGTCTTCTGGATTCACGGGGAGAACGTCCCGAATTCAACTAACCGGTGGTATCGGGCATACGATTGCCTAGAGCAGACGCTCGATATCCCTGAGTATGGACGTGGCATTCCCGTCTTTCTGCTCCAGCCAATCGATCCCTAAAACAATTCAAGGAGGACAACATGCAACTCAAATCAGGCATGACATTTCTCGAAGTCGAGGAGGCCGTCAAAGCTCTCAGGTCCGCAGGCGCGCCGCAACTCGTCGTCGGTACTACAGTCTACTACTGGAATCAGATGAACGAGCATGGCTTGTTCGCCAAGTGCCAGGTGGTCGACACGCACTTGCCAGTCTTGCGAACGGTCAAAATTCTCGAGATCTATTACCAAGACGGTCCAAAGGGAAGCATTCACGAAGACTCTCTTCTGAACGCTAACCCAAGCACCGAGCTCTTCATCGAGTAACCCCGTTAGCTACATCAATGTGAAAGCCCCGGCGGCTTAGGTCAACGTGTTACGTTGAAATAAGTTTGCTGGGGCCTTTTCATATTAAAAATCAAATATAAAATATCAAATAAATTCCTCTTGAGATATATTTGCTTTTTGCTATTTAATTTTTCATATCGCCAGCAAGCCCCGTGATACCCATGATA
>DASZRG010000030.1:0-14600 GCA_035549295.1 Patescibacteria group bacterium | reverse complement strand
GAGTACCACACTGTGGGATAGGAGTTGGAGTAGCAGGCGGTGAACACACACCGGCCGTACAAGACGTACAAGTTAGAGCTCCTGCACAGTCTGAATCTCTCACACAAGCTGTGCCACAGGCAGGGATTGGGGTGGGGGTCGGTGAAGGCGCAGCTGTTGGCGTAGGTGAAGGCTGGCTACATTGATTGTTTATACACGCCGTGCATCCATCTTTTGCGCTATGACATGAATAATTACCGGAACAAGCAGACCCACAAGCCGGCGGTGGAGTTGGCGTACTCGTAGGCTGAGACGTAGGAGTAGGAAACGGAGTTGGCGTGTTTTGCGGAGGAGGAATATATGGCGGATTATCATCTTCTACCGTAACAGGAGTACAATCATATGGGACAGGCTGGACCGTGGTAAACCCACCGCTATCTCCACCCACATCAGGTATTGCCAAACCATCATCCTGAGCATATGCTACAAAATTATCCAGAAAATTGTATCCCCCAGGTTCACCGACATCTCCTCCACCAGGATCAAATTGGGGAGCTGTAGCACAGCTCATCCCTCCTCCACCACCTGCGACAGCATTAGATGTAGGCGTACTAGGCAGGCTATTTATACATACTGTCTGAGATTTATACACTCCACCATAATACCCCGTAATAGTAGTAACTGCATGAGGATCAGCAGCCGCCATCTGCGCGTTTGTTGATGAATTTACACAATGACCAGTACAACCTGCTGCGTAAGCTTCAGAGTTTAAAAATAAATTTGATCCAATAATTACTAATAATAAAAACAATACTAAATTGATTTTTTTAATCATAATTTATAAAAGACTTTTGGTTTTCAAATCAGATGTAAGATTTTTGAAATATCCTTTTTGATTTACGTCCTCAGCAACCAAAGGCTTTATCGTTGGGTTTATACGAACAGAATCTGATATAAGATCTACGACTCCGTCTTTCACGCCAACAAGATCATAAGTCCTTGCCAAATCGTATTCATAATACCCCTTCATGGTATTGCGATCTTGAACAGTGTACATTGTATTGTCATCGTCCGCGGTTGCAACAGCTTTCTTAAAAGAATCAATAGCATTTGAATTATCGTTTGTTTTTCTATAAATCAAACCCAATATGTAGTATGTTTTTGATACTCGAGGATTCAGAACAGTTGCGCGTTTAAGATATTTTACCCCATCAGCTTTGTTACCTATCAAGTATAGATCATACCCATAAATGGCTAACGCCGGTGAGTAAGTCGGGTTAAGCCGAACCGCTAGCTCGGCAAGTGAAACAGATTCGTCAATGTGCTGATAATTATCTTGTAGTCCCCGAACTGTTGCTGCACCGACTAGCGCTTCTGTTTTGGACTGGAGAGTTTGACTTGGGATCTCAGACGCTTTTTTAAAATACTGAAAAGCATCTTCTAGCTTATTTGCCGAATAAGATTCATTTGCAAGCTCCATGAGAACTGCAGGATTATTCTTATCCAGAGAATAGGCTGTGTCGAAGTCCTTTTTGGCTTCATCATCTTTACCGAGGAACTGGGACGCATGCCCTAAATGGAACCACGCGTCTGATGATTTGGGGTTGACCGATGTCGCTTTACTGTAATATTCATACGCTTTCTGATAATCGCCGGCTGTCTCATAAGCATAACCGGCAGCAATCAATACATTTACGTTGTTAGGAGACGTTGAAAGCGCGGTATTTATATACTGCTGAGACTCAGCCAGAGCTTTTTTCTCTGTTCCGCTTTGATTTCCGTCAAGAGAAATAGTATTGATTAGACCGGCCAATGCCTCAGGATCGTTCTTTTTTTTAGTCAATTCTTCTTGATAAAGTTTTTTTGCATCAGTATATTTACCTTCATACGTTGCCTGCTGCGCGTTTATAACGGTCTTTTTAGTGCTCTTTGCGAAAAATTTTGATACCACAAATATTCCACCTAAAACCGCTAAAACAACGATTAGTCCTATCGCTGCTGTTTTTACCCGAACCTTTGAAATATCAAAAGGTATTTTTGAAGAATTTGCCGATCTTTTAAGGTCGGAGATCGGAATTTCTGTTGCGCTTGAAACTTTTTCGAGATTTTGATTATCCATCGCTTAAAGTAGAAGTAAAACCAGTCCTCCGGAGATAAATATAGCCGTTCCGATACTCAGCATTATAGTATTACCTATAATCCCGGTCGCCGGAACAGTTGGGACAGGTGTTGGAGCAGCTGTATCACCCGGTGGTGGCGTATCAACCGCAGCATCTACTTTACACAGAAGACTGTATGAATTTGAAGGACCAGAAGTACCACTGGAATTGATTGCTGCAACAGAACATGTATACGTATTGTTATCCTGAACATTAAACACCTGAGACGTTACGGTACCCGCAACCTGCTGACTCAATACTTGAGAATTTGTAGTGGCGTTAGTAATAGTTACTTGATAGTTTGAAGCTCCCGCAAGCGCGTCCCATGTACAATTTGCCTGCGTGAAGTTGACCTGTCCATTATTATTGTACGGGAATGTCAAAAGTACATTCTGAACTTGGGTAGGAGCAGTTTGCGCAAATGCTGGGGCAACAGTGATATTTTTGGAGACTAATGAAGAACCCAAGAAGAGCACAATAATAACGAGTATATTTCTAAATACAAATAATACCTTATTTTTCATTTTAAGGGTTAATTTAATAATAGAACAATAATTTGTGAAAAGTCAACCACGTGGAAAATGCCAAAAATTGCTATATTTTGATAGACATTGTTCGTATTTATTTCAGTTTATTTTTCAGTAAAATTCGACTATTATAGATCTATGTTAAACATTTTCAAGAAAGTAATAAAAATGTACGCATATTGGATCCTACTCTAGAACACAATTGACATGTGACCTGTGACAATTGACCATGTTTTTAAAAGTCAATTGTTAAATGTTAACTGTCAAATGTTACTATGAGGCGCACTATATTACACATCGACTTTGATTCTTTTTTCGCTTCCTGCGAACAGCATTTTAATCCCAACTTACGACACAAACCTATAGGCATCACTGCTGAAAATGGAAGGAATGCCGTTATAGCCGCCTCTCGTGAAGCAAAGAAAAAAGGGGTCAAAAGCCCAAATACCACCTGGGAAGCAAAACGGATTTGTCCAGAAATTGTTTTTGTAAAGGCAGACTTCGAAAGATACCTTGAGATCACAAAAAAATTACTCTCAATAGCAACTACATATTCACCAGTTATCGAACTTTTTTCACTGGATGAAGTCTTTATGGATTTGACTCCTGTTACCAATCTCTATCCATCTCCTATGCGAGTTGTTGAGGATTTTAAAAAAAGGCTGAGAGAAGAAGTTGGCACAACTATAACTGTCTCAGCAGGCGCATCTTACAACAAAATTCTTGCCAAACTTGCCACTAACCTCAACAAACCCGATGGATATGCAGAGATTGATAGTAAAAATAAAAAGAAGATTTTTTCAAGCCTTGAACTAACAGATATTATGGGAATCGGTGGAAGATATAAAAGACGACTCAATATGCTCGGTATATTTACTTTTGCCGATCTTGAAAAATACCCTCTCCCACGTTTGCGCCATGAATTTGGAAATGTTGCCTCACAGCACTTGAAAGCGCTTTCCATGGGCATAGATGATACTCCTGTCATTTCTTACACAGAGAGCGTTGAAACAAAATCCGTTGGCCGCAATTATTGTCTTCCCAAAAATGAATACGACCATGCAAAGATATTAAAAACAATTTATGAACTCTGCGAAGAGATAGCTATAAAGCTCAGAAGACTTGGCATGCAAGGCAGAACAATAGGGCTGTATCTACACGGCAACGAAGGATTTGGACAAAGACTAACACTTGCAAAGTATACAAGCTCTGGAAAAGACTTATTTGATGTCTGCGAAAGGTTTTTTAATAAATGGAGACCTGAATATATCAGACAGGTCAGCGTATACATGTCAAATCTCGTTGAAGAACAGTACGTCACCCCTTCTCTCTTTGAATCCCCACAAAGACGCGCAATTGCAGCCCTTGTTGATCAAGTAAATGATAAATTTGGGCACCATACTATCCGCAGCGGCTACGTAGTAGATACTCCCAAGCTTCACACAAAACCCAATGGCTTTATGGCCGACCGCTGGCAACGCAATCAGCTGAGAAATCTATCAGGGGATAATTACCAATAACCAAATTCCAATTAACCAAACCAATTTTAAATGTTAAATTAAAGAATGACTAAAATAGAATTCGATTTAGAAGAGAGAACAGCGAAATTTGCAGAAGATAGTCGAGACTATTTCAATAAACTACCTAAGACGCTTTCCAATCTAAAGTATGCAGATCAAGGGATAAGATCCTCAGGTTCCTCAGCAGCAAATTACATAGAAGCTAACGAGGCTCTTTCTAAGAAAGATTTCTACATGAGAATAAAAATCGTTAAGAAAGAAACAAAAGAAAGTAGACTGTGGCTTAGATTATCTGAACCCAATCCCGATCAAGAAGCCGAAAAGAAAAAATTAATACAGGAAGCAACAGAATTAACTAAAATATTTTCCGCAATTCTTAAAAGTAATAAGTAGTTTTCTCAATTTAAAATTTTAAATTGTTAATTGGTTTGAAAATTGCTCGCACTGAACGAAGTGAAGTGGTGAATTGGTCAATTGGTTATTACAGATATCTTTCTCCGGATCCATTTCTTCTTGACATGCACGACTCATAATGTAAAATGTGGAAATGACACATAATGCAAAGGTTAAACGTCTAGTAGCCGATTTTAAACGAGCCAAAGGAAGCGTATCTCTCGCCAAGAAAACATCTCATTTATTTCGCCCGCTTGAAAAAACAGCCCATAGACTCCAAGTAGAGGACTTCTGTGACGTTCTCTCAGTAAAAGACGGGGTTGTTGACGTTGAAGGCATGGCAAGCATTGAGCAAACCGTAACAGAAACCTTAAAATACGGATACATGCCACGGGTTTCGATGGAATTGAAGCATATTACAGTTGGCGGCGCAACCTGCGGCGTAGGAATAGAATCATCTTCGTTCAAATACGGCCTTTTCCATCAAAACGTTACCGAGATGGAAATACTTACTCCAAAAGGCGAGGTTATCGTTTGCACGCCTACTAAAAACTCTGATCTTTTTTATGGTATTCCGAACTCATACGGAACACTTGGATATATCCTAAGACTTAAAATAAAACTTAAAAAAGTTAAAAAGTATGTACATCTTGAATATCTTCATTACAACAGACAGGATAAGTTTTTGACTGACTACAAGGAACTCTCAGACTCCAAACAAAAACATGACTTTATAGAAGGCCTTGTCTACTCACCTAAATCTTTTGTTGTGTCGATCGGCACATTTGTTGATGAAGCACCCTACTCAAACGATTACACTCATATGAAGTCGTATTACAAGTCAGTTGAAGAGAGAAACGAAGATTACCTTGAAACAGGACATTTTATATTCCGCTGGGATCCTGACTGGTTCTGGGGGTCAAAAGGAAATATATTTGGATTTGCTCCTTTTAGACTTATTTTCGGAAAATGGCTTCTTAATTCTGCAAACTACATGAAATATTTGAGACTTGAACAGAAATATAAAATACGAGAAAAGTTTCCCATGATTTGGCCAGACAAACTTGAGAGTTTGATTCAAGACATCCTCATCCCAAAGGAAAATCTGTCTGAATACCTTAAATTCTTGATAACCAAAATACAAATTTTCCCGATTTGGCTTTGCGCAGTCGATGCTGTGCCAAGCTTTAAGTTATTCCCAACAAAGAAGAATATGTATGTTGATTTTGGGTTCTGGTCGGCAAGACCGCTTAAAGCAAGCGACCCAGGATACTGGAATAAGCTCGTTGAGAGCAAAACTCGAGAGGAAAAAGGTGTCAAGTCACTCTATTCTGACGTCTTTTATGAGGAAAAGGATTTCTGGAAGAATACTGACAAAGCTTACTATGACAAGCTTAAAGCAAAATATGACCCTGACCACCGCCTCAAAAACCTCTACGAAAAAACGATTACAAGATAACGAGCTTTCGCTTGAAATGCCAGCTTACCTTGTTGCAGGCTCATTCATTTGGTAAAATTGACGAATGCGCCCGTAGCTCAATGGATAGAGCACTTGACTTCGGATCAGGCGGTTGGGGGTTCGACTCCCTTCGGGCGCGCACTAAAAAGATTGCTTCGCAACTTTTCAGCCCACAGATACGGGTGGCTCTGTGTTAAAATTTTATGTATTGTGCAGTGGTATCTATATATCGTTCGCTGTTCAGATAATAGCTTATACACAGGTATCTCTCCAGACGTTGAAGAGAAAAAGAGTTTTATCCATGACGGAATTGTGGGGGGCGGTAATATATAAGTAAAATTGAATTTAAAACTTTTTCAAAAAAATCCAGCTAAATAAAGAGGCTTTATTACCTAAGGAGTGCCATGTCCACTACAGGTGTTTCCATCACTGTCACTATTCGTTCCATCTGGACAAGTCGTATTTGACCAAATTGCTCCCGTAAATACATTTCCTCCGCCAGCAACGAAATCACTACCTGTTAAATCAGCATTTGTAAAATTAGCATTTGTAAAATCATTATTTCCACTACTAGGCCAATTTGTCATTATCGCTCCAGTAAAGTCTGCTCCTGTAAAATTATCGTCTACGATTTGGCCATGGACGATGCTAGCGTTAATAAATTTAGCGCCCGTAAAGTTATCACTGTTTGAGGAGGCGTTGTTTAGCGTAGCTTTTTTGAAATTCGTGCCAGTGAAATCATTCCCACTTGAAGAAAATGACGTAAGATAGGCATTTTTTAAGTCTACCCCGGTAAGTCTATTTCCCAAGTCAGAGCCAAAACCACAATGTGGACATAAAACTGGTGGGGTAGGAAGAGCAGCTGCTTGAGAAAGTTTAACAAAATTATTCCGACTGATTATGCCTAGAAATAATAGTACAGTTACTCCTACGGTAATACCTAGAAAAAATACTGATAAAATTCTAAATTTATTCATCATATTATATGATTGCAACACTTATAAATACTTGTCAATAGGCAAATTAAAGTTGATAACTACAAGACTTTATTTTGTTGGAGAAATTGATTGTATAATCGTGTCTATTGTTTTACTTTCGTTATCATACTGTCGTGGATATTTAACTGCCCTAAGCTGATCCCCTTGTTGTAAAAGTAGTACATGTCTTTGTTGTCCTGAATCGTTAAATAAATTCATAACTGCTTTGTATCCATTAATTTGCATAGGGAGGGATTTTTCAAATTTGCCTGGAGACGAAAATGGAATTTCGGCATTTGAATTAACAGTATTTGAATATATAAACAATTTAGCTTCTTGATCAGAGTCAGGAAGCGATTGAGATGAAAGCGATATAAGTTGAGGTGCGACTTGGGCTAATGTCAGTGTTTGTGGATAAATGAACGCAATATTCATAATCTTATTAGTAAATAACTTCCATCCTGTAGGCACTGATAATTTTTGGTGCATATCAATTGAATCAGAATTTTTAGTTTGTTGTGTTAGATTATTTAATTGCTCAGAAATTAATTTTTTGTATGTTGCGTTAAGTTGTTGGTTATCAAGAATACTCTTAAGAATTCTTTTTTCATCATCAATCTTACCTAATTGTCCTTCTATCTGTGCCATGTAGTACAGATTATTAACATTGTTAGGCTGAATCTGATTCAACTTATTATAATATTCCAATGCTTTTGACGGTTGATCTTGTTTTGCATAAAATAACCCTAAATCTTCGAGAATGCGCGTATTGTTTGGCGCCAACTTATATGCTTTCTTATAATATGATTCAGCTTTGCTAAACTCTTCTTGATACATGAGATAGTTAGCTGCGTTATCATATGAAAGTGCTATGCTATAGGTTATTTCGTCTACTTCATCTTTATAAGTTTGTTCGAAAAAATATGGTTTCTTCTGTGGAAAATCATTTTTAAAATTATAAGTAAAATCGTCTAAATTAAACGTAGATTTAGTATTTTTTAATGTAACTTCTTGTAACATTCCGTGTGGAATTAAATCATACTTATTTGAATTGATCTGAAGAGTGGCATGGTTTTCGCCATGTAAAATACTAGCTTGTAACGCATCTTCAGTTATGTAAATGTGATATTTCTTAATGTTGTCAGCAAAAAATTCATTCATGATTTTACTATATTCTGCATCAGTGGGATGCGCATTAAACTGAGTAGTGTCAGGTATATTAATACCTGTTTTCTTAGAAAGCGTCTCTCGTTGCCAAGGGAGAAGTAAACCGCCACCTGCTGTTACCGGAATAACATTTAATTTGTAATTTGTTACGTAGGCTAAATGAGATACTCCTGTATATAAGTCTCCCCAACCTATGATGATTGCGGGGGTTTGGATAGGTTTATAAAGACTATCCATATATTCTTGGGTGAGAGAATAACTGTGTCTGTCAAGTACTTTCCATCCCAAAACTAAAGGTATTAAAGTAAATAAAAACAATCCGGCATAAACAATACCTGAATACCCATTTTTTAAATATTTTGTTATGTGTTCTCCTATCCATAAAAACCCTGCCCCGGCAAAAACAGCAAAGATAATATCGGATTGTAAATACCATGATTCCTGATTTCCAGATAAGTATATTGTAGAAAAAACAAAATTTGTCAACGCTATCAAGAAAAAGAAAATAAATGAATGTCGCTGCTTATTCCATAAATAAAACGCACCTGTAATTATGAATGGTATAAGAAACGGTGTGAAATATTTCCAAATCATCAAAAAATAACGCCCAATGCTTGAAATCATGATTGTAGACGACCATGTTAATCCCGTGACTGAACTACTTCCTCCTTGATTAGAGATAACTGTCCAGAACCCATCGAGAGTTGATCCGTTTACATCATTAATAAAGGGTTTATTTAATTCTACTAATGGTAAATATGACCATGCTATGCTTATTCCTAAAAGCCCCAAGAGAAAGAGTAAAAACAAACGTCCGACCGATAATTCCTCTCTCCATCTCCAAAACATTAAAAGAACTGATGGGAATATGCAAGCAATTACTGGTAGATCTGTTCCAGTAGCAATACCGCAAGCAATTGTTGTAACAATAAATCTTTTGAATACATTTTTCGCAGTCAAGCCCACGAGTAATAAATTGAACACGACTAACGTTATAAAACAATCAAGAATAAATACTTCAACATTTTGCGATTGAGACCAAAACTGATATGAAAATGCTAATGCGAGCATACTAAAAAGACCTGTAGATATAACAATTTTTTCATTTTTAAGACTAATACTCTTATCTAAACCTGTACTATGTGCCGCTTGATGCATCTTTTTTAGTTGTCTGTTTGAATAAGCTAAAGAAAGAGGATTCTCTATAAGATTTGTAGTCAGTTCATATACGAGTCTATATAATAATATTAGCGAGCCACCGGCAAGAATAGCAGAAAAAAATTGAATTCGAAAAATAACTGATCCGAATGGTAAATAAATAAACCAATGCGCTAAGAACATGTATACGGGATCAACAGGTCGAGCAATACCAAAGGAAATAATTGCTGCGAGAAAATTTGGAGCATCTTCCCACAACGAGAATGGAGCAGCAGTATATAAATAGATGCAAATAGTTATGGCTACGAGGATTAAAGGCCAAAAATATTTATGCTTAATCATTAATTTTAATAGTACAGAGACGAATAATAGGTGTCAATAATATTTTCGCAGGTTTTCAGCTGGGCAGACAGATTCAGATATTAAAAAGAATTTAGTAATATTTCTTATTTAGCTCTGACGCTTGTAGAGATGAACTTTCGATAATAATTTCCTCACGACAATTATATATATCTTGGATAAGTTTTTGATAAAAGTTTTTTTGTCAAACAGACTGGAGTTATTCATTTTTTGAACTTCCTTTCTTTGCGTTTGTAGGTAATTTTAAGGTATAATACGAGTCGTCGATAGTTTTAAGCTCTTGCAGCTTCTTGAAACGCCAATCAAGCTATCAAAATTGTGTTCCAGCAAGGAACGCTTAGGCGCAGCATCACTTCGTGTGCTGCGTAAACACATACGCTCAAATCCCAATAAACATGCGATGAAATCATCTAAAAAATGGTATGTTTATATTGTTCAGTGTTCCGATGAAAGTTTGTATACCGGTATATCGCCGGATGTCAATGCTAGACTTAAGAAGCACAATCTGGGGCTGGGAGCTAAGGCAATTCGTGGTAAATTACCCGTTAAACTTGTTTATCAGGAGTTGTATAATAATCAGATTGCCGCAGCAGCTCGTGAAAGAGAGATTAAAAGTTGGCATAGGAAATATAAATTAAAATTGATAGAAACTGCAAATCAAGGTAAATAGTTTTTCTTAAATTTCGGGCTTGCCCTGAAAAGTTTTATGATAAACTAACCTACCCTTTTGCAAACTTTTCAGGGCCGTTAGCTCAATTGGTAGAGCAAATCCCTCTTAAGGATTAGGTTCAGGGTTCGAGACCCTGACGGCTCACAGATTTATTTAAAGCCTACTCTCAGCAATTCTTTATAAATTTAAACAAGGCTGATATAATATAGCCTCTGCCTGAACTTATGCAAAAAGACTTTTCGATTGTCATTCCTGTACTAAATGAGGAAGAAAGTGTTCGCGAGCTCGTCCAGAAAATCAAACAGTCATTCGCAAGAATTAAAAAAACATACGAGATAATTTTTGTCGATGACGGCTCAACCGACAAAACTCTTGAAGTACTCAAGCTTCTCAAGCGGGATAACCGCGAAATAAAGATATATTCTTTTCGAAAAAATCTAGGCAAATCACCTGCATTGATGCTAGGATTTGAAAAAGCATCGGGTAAATATATAGTAACGCTTGATGGCGACCTGCAAGACGACCCCGTCAACATCACGGCTCTCCATCATGCATTAACGAAGGGAAATTTCGATCTTGTAACCGGCTGGCGAAAGGACCGAAAAGATGGATCAATAAAGAGAATTTCTTCTAAAATCTTTAACGGCCTTGTTTCGATATTATTCGGCACACATCTAAACGATCTCAACAGCGGTCTTAAGATTTATAACGCGGAAGCAGCAAAAGAATTAAAAATATATGGAGGTATGCATAGATTTATTCCATTAATACTCTCAGAGATGGGCTACAAAGTCTCAGAATATGCTACAGTTCATCACGAACGAAAATATGGTGTCTCAAAATATAAATTTTCAAAGATTTTTACAGATATTCCGGATCTTGTAACAATATACTTTATAACCAAATACAACAGGCGCCCTCTTCACTTTTTCGGTAAAATCGGAGGGGTAAGTTTTTTAATAGGGCTCATTATGCTTGGGTATCTCTCAATACTCCACTTCGAGGGACATAGAATCGGTAATAGACCGCTTCTTATCTTTGGGGCACTCTTTGTCCTGGCTGGTATCCAGACTATATTTACAGGACTTATCGCCGACCTTGTTGTAAATTTTCAGACAAAAGGAGCAGAAGAATTCCCAATCAAGTATTCATCTGAGGCGACCCAAGGCTAATCCGAATGAAACTACCTAAAATTCCTACAAAAATATCAGAACTTGGGTTCATGATTAATTCGGGGTCAAAATTTCAAAAAATTAAAGGAGTTATAAAATTTGTTTTTGGGGTTCCGCTAACCATTGTTGCGCTCTATTTCATTGCATCATTTATTTACAGAAGTAGAACACAACTGGTTCACAATTTTACGCATGTTGATCCACTTGGTGTTGCAGCAGGAACCATTTGTCTTTTGGCTTTTTTCTTTTTCAGATCCATGCTATGGAAATCAGTATTGCATCAGGAAGGGTACAAAACATCTACGCTCGAATCAACCTATCTTTTAGCATCAAGTGAACTTAAAAGATATATTCCCGGAAGCGTACTTGCCATAGCAGGAAGAATCAGCAATTTTAACAATTTAAAAATACCAAGTAAAACTGTTGTCCGAATGGTATTTTACGAAAGTGTACTCTTCGTCATAACAAGCATAATACTATCCATTCCCGGAATCCTTGATCTTGCGTCAAGAAATGGCACAAACACATGGACATCAACAGGAATAGGAATTTTAACTTTATTTGTGTTAGGGGTCGCATATCGAGTTCTTCAAAAGAAAATAAAAAGACTTTCAATAAGTTTTAGAAAATATTTAAACGCATTTATTTTGATGTGTATTGCATGGCTATTCTTTGGACTCGGCAATTTTCTTATTCTTTCATCATTTCACTATCTAAATCCTGCAAACATTATCAGTACGTCTTCTTTCTTTGTCTTGTCATGGTTTGTAGGATATATAGTAGTTATTGCACCACTTGGACTTGGAGTAAGGGAGGGGTTTTTGACTTACGCCCTATCCTTCACGACACCGCTCGGAATTGCCGCCGCGCTCTCAATAATTTCAAGGCTAGCATTTGTTTTTACAGAATTAATCTTTCTAATTATTGCGTATATTCTTCATAGATTAATAAAGCTCAATCCCAAGCCCGATGCTGCACCACTTGTTCTTTTTATTTCCATAACTTCGTATATTCTTTACTTCACTTACGTCTCATTCATGCGTTATACAAATTTCTTCACGGGCCGCTTTGATCTTGGAAACATGGATCAGACGGTGTGGAACACACTACATGGCAGAATTTTTGAACTGACCAACCCTGACGGTGTGGAAATTACCTCAAGACTTGCGTTTCATTCCGACTTCCTACTCATACTACTTGCGCCTTTCTATGCTCTCTGGGAAGACCCAAGGATGCTGCTTCTTATTCAAACTGTAGTAATAGCACTGGGAGCGTATTTTGTATATAAGATTGCTGAAAACGTATTAAGACATAAATATATAGCGCTCGTTTTTGGTGTTTCATACCTGCTTGATCCATTTGTTCAAAAACAAAATCTTTTTGACTTCCACGCTGTCACGCTTGCAACGACATTTCTACTTGCTGCATTTTATTTTGTTATCAAAAAAAAATATCTACCGGCTACTCTATTTATTATTCTGTCAGCAATTACTAAAGAGGAGGCTTTCGCGGTAGCAGGAATTATGTTTGCATTTATTGGAACTCGAAGCCGTAAAGTATTTTGGTTTGTATTGTCCATCGCTTCATTTATCGGCTTTTATCTACTCCTTACAAAATTTATACCTGATGCGCGTGGCGGACAGCACTTTGCAACAGAATACTTTCAAGATTTTGGCGACACTCCTCCCGAAATAGTTAAAAATATACTTTTCAACCCAGCTAAAACTTCAGCTGCTTTACTCACTGCAGCAAATCTTGAATATATTTTCAAGCTCTTACTTCCAACTGGTTTTCTGTCTCTGCTTGCCCCTTTATATTTCATACTCGGTGCGCCAGACATCGCAATAAATTTATTATCAAAAAATGATAATTTCCGCTCGCTTACATTTCATTACGCTGCGACGATCATACCATTCATTTATATTTCATCGATCTATGGAGCTAAGATGGTTCTTAGTCTTAAGAACAAATATGCAACAGTTCGGAATGTTTCAATTTTTATTCTTGTCTTCTCATTTGTCTCCGCGTATTTCTACGGCACTCTACCAGGCGCAAAAAGTCCTTCGCTTGAAATATATAACGATAAGCTTCCCAATAGTGGAATAATTGAAGAATACTTATCGCGCATTCCTCAGAACTTAAGCGTCGCTGCGTCAAACAATATTGGGAGCCATCTTTCGCATAGAGAGAAAATATACACTATCCCAAATGGCATCGACCAGGCAGATGTTGTTGTCCTGTTACTCAACGATAGCTTTGCGCAGCCATCGCTTGATGAGCAAAAAAAACTTGCGGCGAGGCTAAAAAAGGATGCGCGCTATAAGGAGTTATTCGAATCCGGAGACTTCATTGCTTTTGCTAAGATCGAAAAGGCACAGCAAGTTAAGAAAAAATAAGTCTATTTTTTCTTAACTGAATAGGTCTGTGGGTAATAAAGAAACGTCGCAGGCGCCTCATCAATTAGATATTTTTGAAAATCAGAATAGATTAAAATTCTTTTCTCGGTATCATTTGTCGAACGCCCATCCTCAAGCAATTTATCGATTCTCTGATTTTTGTGGAAATTACTGATATTGTTCTCGCCCTTTGAATGCCACAAGGTATACTGATCAGGATCGAGAGGCAGTTTTATAGGGTAAATTAACATTTGAAAATTGTGAGGAATGGAGTCGACTGTTTTTATCTTTGTTTTAATTCCAATCTTTTTCCAGGAGTCTGAAACTACTTTTGCAACTGGCATTAGATCGTCTGTCGTATCTATTTCATATGTCTTTTTCTTTGAATCACTCTTGTCTGAGAGTAAGTCATTTGATATAGAAATGTCTGAGATTCCATAATTTGGGCTTTGTGCAAAGTAGATAGAATTTGCTCTAATTGGTGAATAGGCTCTCACCCCCTCGCTAAACTTTGGAGGTATGGCATATGAAAGTGCCTCTCTTAATTTTTTGTCTGATAACTCAGGGTCTTCTGTGTTGTAAAAAATTGCGACAAGCTGATTGTAGTCTGTATTCTGAGATACAATAGTATTTCCCCAGTTTTTAAAATTTGATCCACGGACT